>CAVWCO010000026.1:0-12961 GCA_963753495.1 uncultured Bacteroidales bacterium | reverse complement strand
ACCAATTTAATTCCCTCACTTTACATCTGGCGCCTTTGACTTTACGCCTGACATTGCCCCTCATCATCTCATTGTTTACCTTTATATCAGATCTTTTACCTCATACTGAATTAATAATCACTCAAACGGGATCATTATGAAAAAAATAATTTTAATGCTTGCAGTTGTTTTTGCTCTTCCGGCATTAGGACAGACAGTGGAAGATACCCTTGCCATAAAAAAAGCCGTAACCGGCTATATTGTAGGATGGGCTACCGGAAATGTTGAACGCATCCAGGATGCTGTTTCACCTGAACTGTCAAAACGGAGAGTAGCCGCTTCCGGGGAGCTGGTATTCTCCCAGGATATGAGCCGTTCCCTCCTCTGTGCATCGGCTCTTGGAAATGCAAATGGCGTTCGCATGCCGGATCTGACTCCTGGGAAAGAGCTTGTTCCGGAGATTAAAATCCTGGATATCGATGGTACTAACGCCAGCGTAAAAACCTGGAATGCCAAATATGGCTTCTTCGACTACATCCACCTCTCGAAAGCTGGTGGAAAATGGATGATTGTGAACGTTTTATGGGATATGAATAGTAAGAAGTAAGAGGGAACTGTAAACACCGAGGCAGTCGACAGAACGACAGGCAAGGGTCAGCCTCAGTTTATTTTTCGTATATCTGATTTTATATAAGTTGAAAATTAAGAGGCACGACATACCATACTGGAACGGGCCTTCCATACTGTTTACCCGGTTTAAATGGTGGAAATCTTTTTACAACTCTTACCGCTTCAGCATTGAGTTCAGGATCAGTACCTTGTAAAATACTGATCTGTTCAATATTACCAGTGGAAGTCACACAAAACCTGACAAATACTTTTCCCTGGATGTTTAACTCTTTAGCTACTGCCGGATATATTGTATTTTCTGCAATGAACTTCATAAGGCCTGGCAAACCTCCGGGAAACTCCGGCATCTCTTCAACCGTTAGAAAAGGTTCGGATTCAGTCTTTTCTTCCTGCAACTCTTCCTTAACTTCCTTCACCATTTCAACTACTTTCTCGTCCATAATTATATCGTGAATCATCTGCAGTCATAAGTTGTATTGATTCTTCAAGATTGACCGAGTCTACAACAACCGGAGGTACATATTTAACTTTCAGAATATTATCTCCACCTGGTGGTGGCGGTGGAGGGGGAAGAACAATGAGTTCATTTGGATGATCGAGGTTTTCCAGTTTGATTTCTACTTGTCTTTCAGAATGCTTCTTCTGATTTATAAAAGCCCTGGAATTAATGTAAGGAATGAGGATTGTGGCAGTCATAATTATAATTCCAATCAGAAGCGATATGCTAACATTTAGACTATACTTCTTCCGCAGAATAAAAGCTCCATACTCCTTGTCCTGACCTCTAATACAATTTCATCAAAATCAGGAATTCTGTTCAACCGTTTTATCTTGAAAAACCTCAAAGTAAATATTTTAATATATTACATAAACAAAACAAAATGTGACACAAGTTGTTCAGATTTATTAAATGCATGGCATCAAATATCTTAGGAGTAGGACTTGCATGACTTGCAAAGCCTGCACGACTTGCATAACTTCTTCCACATACCTCACACCCCATACCCCATACTGCTTCCGATAATTCCCGGACGTTTCATATATTTATAGGTCCGAAACAGAAAAGCAGGGAGATTCTTTAATAATCAGAAATGTATACAAAAGCAATTGTCCGGAGACCCGGCAGAAATTTCGCTGAAGGGATTACGACTGCAAACCTGGGTAAACCCGATTTTGGGAAAGCCCTTGATCAGCATTCAGCATATTGTGATGTACTTACAGGGTGCGGCCTGGAGCTTATAGTCCTGGAAGCTGATGAGAGATATCCGGATGGATGTTTTGTAGAAGATACTGCAATTGTAACCGGTGAAGTGGCAGTAATTACCAGACCCGGAGCTGCATCGAGGATGGGTGAAGAAGCTGAAATATCAGAGACCCTGTCTGAGTTCAGGAAGATTGAGACCATTAAGCTTCCCGGCACTCTGGATGGAGGAGATGTTTTGAGGGTGGAGGATCATTTTTTCATCGGGATCTCCGGAAGGACGAACAGGGATGGTGCCAGGCAGCTTTCAGGTATACTTTCAAAATACGGTTATACTGCATCAGAAACAGAAGTGGGGCCGGGTCTCCACCTTAAATCCGGGCTTGCCTACCTGGGGAAGGGTAATTTTATATCAGTTGAAGGATTTTCAAAAATTGTTGGCTCCTCAGGGATTATCATTTCAGACCAGGAAGAAAACTATTTCGCCAATTGCCTGCTGGTAAATGATTTCCTGCTTATCCCCAAAGGATTTCCGAAATCAAAAAAGAAGATCGTTGAACTCGGATATAACATTATTGAACTTGACATGTCAGAATTCAGAAAGATGGACGGAGGCCTGACATGTTTATCGTTATTATTTTAGTTAAGTCTTACACGACTTACATGATTCCGCTGATGCGGGATTTCGTCTCCACCTGACGGCGCATCCTCAACTTGCATGTCTGGAATCAAAACTTCCACTCCGGTTCATCCGGAAGTTCCTGTCCGGCAGGAATTACTTCGTTCACTACAGATGTTATTTTCCAGAGTCCTTCCTTTTTAGCCAGTAGCCAGAGGTCAATTCCGTATGTGGGAGGGCGCTGGCTGCCGATGATCTCTGCCGAATATACAGTGGCGATAAAAGCAATTTCCTTATATACCATCGTCTTCATCCTGAGTATCTTTTCCCCGAAACCATTGGCTTTCACCTCCGGATTCTGGTAGAAATCCTTAAAATCCTGTATGAACCCGTCGGCAGTGAACTGAGTTGATTTATCCCGTAGATGTCCTGAGGATTACAACTGCTTCATCATTGAACATTGACCTCACTTTTTGCCAGTCGACCGATTCGCTGTTTTTAGCAGAGACAGAAACATAAATATCCCGGATCAGCTCTTCCGGGGTCTTGTACCATAACCCACTTTCTGACTGCTGTCCATTTAACAGGCCAAAGGATAAAGAGGCCAGGCACAATAACAGAATCAGTCGTTTCATATTCAGTTGTTTTAAAATATAACAGAATCTCTTTAGTGATGTAAATTTACAATTTTCAATTTTATATTTGCATTGGTTAATCTTATTTCATGCCGGATAATCTGATATTTGTAAGTCTTATGAACATAAAAACATTTCAGGCACAAGCGGGTTTGCAAAAGCCAATCAAGTAATTGATTCTAAATATCAGAAAAAAACAGGTAAACCAATGAATAATAAAGGATCATTTATAATCTTCCTCTCATGCGTTTATTTGTACTCGTTCTCAGGATGCAGTTCAAGACAAATTACCTTGAACAACATTGAATCACAGAAAGTTGACTCATTAATAAAAGTTCAGAAAGTTAATGACCGCACTATTATAGTAAATTTTGGATATGATGCTATAACCGCAATAAAAACCGAGCAGGGTATTGTTCTCGTTGACGCAGGAATTTCAACAGCGCTAACTGCCAAATACAAAAAAACCATTGAAAATATATTTCGTCAGGATGATTATAAATATGTGATCAACACGCATGGTCACCATGACCATATTGGAGGGAATGGTGTCTTCTCACAAGCTAAAGTTGTTGGGCATGAGAATTGCCGGAAGGAAGTATCTGAACGATGGACTAATCCGGAGAAATCAATGATGAGTTTATTCAAGATTGCCGAAGATTATGATCAAAAACTGCAGCAGTCTGTTATAAATACCCCTGAATGGGAGGATCTCTTCACTCAAAAAATCAGATACATGAGTGCATATATTGATGTAAAGAACCATATCCCTGTAAAACTACCTGATATTACATTCTCTGACAGCATGAAACTTGACCTTGGAGATACTACTTTCGAAATGATCTATTTCGGTAAATTCCATTCTAATAGTGATATAGTGATTTATGTACCTGAAATTCGTATTATTTTTATTGGAGATTTGTTTTCAAAATATGGCAGACCAGGTACCAGTGATCCATCAATAACAGATGCAGTAAAATGTATGCGGGCAATTAGCTGGATAGAAAACCGGATGAACAATATTGAAAAAGTAATTGGTGGTCATGGCCAGATCTTATCAATAGATGACCTGAAGAACTTCACCAACAACATTTTAAATAAGTACTCAGGACAATAAAGAAAAGTTGTCCGGCCTTACGGGAGAGGTCGTGCAGGTCATGCAGGCTGAGGATCCACCAGCTCTCATAGACAAACCGACTCATAATAAAATTTGGCAGATATAATATAAGTATATACCTTTGTAGTATACTTAAATAATACACAATGAAGACACTTTCCTTAAAACTTGATGATAATATCTTTAACGAGACTGAAATAGTCCTGACTAAAGTAAAAAAGTCAAGAAACCGTTATATTAATGAAGCTGTCGATTACTATAACAGGATTAACAAGAGAAATCTTATTTCCCGTAAACTTGCTAAAGAATCAAAACTAGTGAGGGAAGAATCCCTTCTGGTTCTTGCAGAATTTGAAAGCCTCCATGATGAAAATTAAGCAATTTGATATCTGGATTGCGAATCTGGAACCTCAGCGCGGGACTGAAACTGGAAAAGTCAGACCGGTAGTTATTGTCCAAACAAATCTTTTAAATAACCAGCACCCTTCTTCTGTTGTATGTCCGATTACAACCAATGTACAGAAAGACAGCGAGATATTAAGGGTACTTATTAAAAAAGGGATATCAAATCTAAAGGTTGACTCTGATATAATGATCGATCAGATTAGAGCCATTGATAACAGAAGACTTGTAAATAAAGTTGGAGAATTAACCAAAGAACTTCAAACAAAAGTCAAAGACAATATAAAAATTGTACTCGATCTTGACTAAATGCTACACCAGCTAACACGGTCAAAGGGAAGTTGCTTCCCGAATTCTCGGGGCAAAGTTGTCACGGTTTTTACTTTCCTGCTCCCGGGTGCAATACATTGTCTTGCGGTTCCAGCAAAGCTGGATTTCCTCACTTCGTTCGTCAACATGCAGGTCATGCAAGTAGTGCAGGTTGAGGATCGAAGTGACGAACCGAGCCCCCTCCGTGCGGGGTAAACTCCGGCGAGCTCGGCGAAGTGAAACGGAGACCCCGACCGTAGCGTCGGTGCGGTTCTGCAGGTTCTGCGGTTATGCAAGTTAATATTGAATAAGGATCTGCATGACCTGCATGATCCCGAGTCGCTTCGCTCTCGGGTCTTCGTCTCCGCCAGCTGGCGGATCCTCAGCTTGCACGACTGTACGACTGCACGACCGCATGACCGCACGACCTGCACGACCGCATGACAGCTTATTCTCGTTAATTGAGCTGTATCCTTTTTTCCCCACGGTAACTCCTTATATTCTGAATTCTCTTGAGATAGGCGATTGTGGCATCAGCAGTTGATATAAATAACGATTGTCCCGGATCACTGTGATTGTATTTGTAAACCTGTGTCATGTAGTTGTTCATGGCTACAGTGTAGGTTTTGTTCATATCAAGAGGCGATCCGCTTTCTGTAAGAAGTGTGACATTGTCAAGATTACGATCAGAACTCACTTTCAGCATTGTTCTGATACCGGAAGTATAAACAGGAAGCCTGTCATCGACAGGAAAGGCTGCAATCATCAGATCATGGATTTCATTGCCTGTAAGGTTTGTTAAGACAAGTTCGTTTCCAAACGGATCGAACTGATAAACATTCATGATCGCTATTGGACCTTTTGCAAGATGATCGAGACGGACTCCTCCCGGATTTACGAGTGCAATATCGGCTCCGGCAGCATCGCGCTGTGCATCGGCCATGAGGTACCCAACCTCTTCATACGATGAAAAATCGTCAGAAGCTGTTGCGATAACCTGTTTCAGCACCGGATTGTCGTTGTATTTATCGACCATGATACGAATTGGAGCTTTTTCATTCTTCGAGTTCCTGATATCGATGAGTTCCATTTTTCGCTGAAGCGTTCCATCGCTTTTAACGGTCAGGGTGATAAGGGTCCCGTATTTCAGCTTATTTTCAGCCTGTGTGATCATCACCGTGTTGAATACCTGCTCTTTGGCGACTTTCGTATGTGAATGTCCTCCTATGATCAGATCGATACCGGCCGGCATGGTCTCAGCCAGCTTTACGTCGTTTTCAAAGCCAAGGTGAGTTAGTATAATGAAAATATCACTTTGATCCTTCAGATAGAGATATTCAGGAGCCGTCTCAAAAGGTGAGCGGAAGGTGAATCCTCTTGTATTGTCGGGATGAGAATCGGGTATGCCGTTTTGATTGATTTGAAGAAGTCCGAGAAACGCCAGTTTCAGTCCATTGCTCAATGTGATTATTTTATATGGGCTGAATCTTATATTGAGTGAATCATTAGCTGATATATTGGCGCATATAAAACTAAAGTCTGCTTTGTGAGTCAGATTACTGAATCCTCCGGGACGGGAGTCGAATTCGTGGTTTCCCACGGCACTCACGTCAAAGCCAGCTGCATTCATAAGTTCGATCATTGGTAATCCTTTTTCGGGATACTGATCATTCACCGGATTACCAGTCTGGTTGTCGCCCGCAGCAACGAGAAGCATATCGGGATAAATGATACGCAGACTATCGACGATGAAAGCAAGTTTAGGGAAATTATCGATTGTTGCATGCATGTCGTTTACCGCAAAGATGATAGCTTGTTTTTCACCCTGACTGAATGAAATTGCTTTCTTTCCGGTGCCGCAGGCGGAAAGAAGTCCGATTGCAAGCAGGGTAAGAATAACAGTGTGAAACACAGATCTCTTTTCGTTTTTTGTTTTGATAAAAAGGATGTTGCCATCAGTCAGCTCTCCATCAGGTGCAACTTCATTTCCATACCGATCTTCGACAGGAGGGAGCTGTTTAGGGATTTTTTTACCATGCTGTGAGAAATATTTCAGGATTGCATCCTTTACTTTGGCTCCGTTATGGATTTCCAGGGGGATATTATTTACCGTGATTTTCATTAATCGGATTTATGTATTTAACCAGAAATCTAAAATAAGGTTTTTCCAGTTGCCATTTATGATGCCGTTGTGTTTTTTATCTCTTCTCCTCCAGATCCTTTCCACCCTGAGCTCCGGAAACACGGAACCGCCATTATGGCGAATAAAACTTGTTTGGTACTGACTTTCATAATAGACCTTTGACTTTGTGGTAAAAAACAAATCATTGAACCACGAGGATCACAAAGTAAAACACAAAGGCGCACGAAGTAAAATAAAAATAAGTTATAAGCAAGCCACACTAATAATGTTACTTTATGGATAACTGCTTATTTGAAAATCAAAATTGACTAAATTTACATAATTGCCCTTTCAATTTCAGGGAGTATTGAAAACATACAATAATCAAACCTGTATGAATTAATATGTAACTTATAATTATCAGAATGACAATCTGGTCAATTGAAATAAAGGAGCTGGAGAATCTATATGATTCTCTTAAAGGCTATTTCCCTTATCTTGATAAAGAACTTGAACGACTTTTCTTCACTGAAGATGCAAATGTCGTTATGCTCTATTCGAGAAGGTGCCTTGAGGTAATTATTACAGACTTATGCGAATGCGAATTAAAAAGACCCCGAAAAACTGAACCACTCAAAGGTATCATTGATAAGCTTTATAGTGAAGAAAAAGTTCCATCACATATTATCACCTCAATGCATAGTCTGAATAGTCTATCAACCTATGGCACTCATCCTAAAGACTTTGATCCAGAACAGGTAAAACCTGTCCTAAATAATCTTGCGATAATTATAAGGTGGTATTTAAAATATAAGGATCCTCATATCATTAGTAAGACAAAGCCAGACAGTTATTATGATATAAACCAAACAGATCATTTGAAACCTACAGACATTTCAATGCCTATTGCAGCGATTCATCACGAGAAATCAATTGTTGTTCTGCCATTTCAGAATATAAGTCCTGAGAAAGACCAGGATTATTTTTGTGATGGAATAACCGAAGAAATTATAAACACATTGACACATATTGAAAAGTTGAGGGTTATCGCACGCACTACCACTTTTGCTTTCAAAGATAAATATGAGGATGTTCGCAGAATTGGCAAAGAGCTTGGTGTAGAGACAATACTAGAGGGGAGTTTGAGAAAATCAGGTGATAAACTTCGTATCACAGCTAAGCTTATAAAGGTGTCGGATGGTTCTCATATATGGTCTGAAAAGTATGACCGTAAAATGAAAGACGTTTTTGAAATACAGGATGAAATTTCACTGGCTATTGTAAAAGAACTTAAAATACAACTATTTGAAGGAGAGAGAGTTAAAATATTAAAAGGCAAGACAGAAAATCTTAAAGCATTCAACTATTATTTGAAAGGACGATTCTACTGGAATAATAGTAGAACAAATGAAGGCATCAAAAATACTATTCATTGTTTTGAACAAGCAATTGAAACTGATCCGGATTACGCATTAGCTTATGCAGGATTAGCCTATGCATACATAACCTTATCTGATTGGGGATATATACAAGCAAAAAGAATAGCTCCAAAGATTAAAGAATTACTTATTAAATCTATCGAACTGGATAATACTCTCGCAGAGAACCATAGTTCAATGATGTACTATTATGCAGTATTTGAATGGGACTGGCAGAAAGCTGAGATGGAAAGTAGAAAAGCTATTGAACTTAATCCAAAATCAGCGGAAGTTCACCATTTTTATTCTCTATTCCAAACTTTTTTAGGAGATTTCAATAATGCCATTGAACACAATAGACGAGCCTTGGAGCTTGATCCATTTTCGTTAGTTTTCAATTATGCCAATGGTTTGATTCTATATATGTTCCACAAATATGATGAGGCAATAAAACAATTCCGAGAAACGCTTGAAATTGATAATAGCTTTCTTATAGTCTATTTTTGGATTTCAATAACTTATATTCAAAAAGGATTGTACTCGGAGGCAGTTGAGGAATATCAAAACTATTTATTAAGAAATGAGTTTACCAAGAAATATGTACCCGTTGTTGATGATGTCTTCAAAAGATCTGGAATAGAAGGATTTCTTCTTTGGCTAGTTAACGAAGGTATAGGTCTTGAAAAAGGTATCTACCACCAGCCTTACCATCTAGCTAATTGTTATGCATTACTAAATAAAAAGGAGATAGCTTTCCAACTGTTGGAGGAAGCCTGCGAACAACAATTATCAAGGGTAGCATGGGTCAAGGTAGATCCTGGTTTTGATAATCTTCGTAATGATCCAAGATTCTCAATCTTATTAGAGAAAGTTGGACTAAAATAAGTGAAAAAATCGGATGATGCAAAGCTCACCGGTCAACGGTAAGTATTAGTACTCCTTAAAAAATATTAAACGACTTTATTTACCTTCTACAACCTTAATAATTAAACAAATGAGCTCATCATGGATGATAAAATAACAAGTAAAACAATTGTGTTTATTCACGGACTTTTTATGAACCCGATAAGCTGGAACAACTGGATAAAATTTTACGAAGCAAAAGGTTACAAGTGTTATGCTCCTGCATACGCATTTCACGAAGGCAGCCCCTCTGACCTACGTAACAACATCAATCCTAACCTGAGTAAGCTGACATTTAGACAAGTCACAGAAACTATATCTGCATTCATTGACAAGTTACCTGAGAAGCCAATTCTAATTGGCCACTCAATAGGTGGACTAGTAGTTCAGAAGCTATTGGAAATGCATAAAGGAGTTGCAGGAATTTGTATTAACCCCGGAGCGCCAAAAGGAATTTTTTCTTTTAAATGGAGTTTTCTAAAAGCAAACTTGGCGACAATAAATCCTTTCAAAGGAAATTCAGTTTATTTGCCAAGTGTAAAATGGTTTCACTACGCTTTCTGCAATACAATGACAATTGAACAAACGGAAATTGAATACAATAAATTTGTAGTCCCCGAAAGTAGGAACATTCCAAGAAGCAGTATAAAAAATGACGGTAAAATTGATCTCAAAAAACCGCACAATCCGCTATTGATTGTTGCAGGTGAGAAAGATAACATTATTCCCTCTTCACTCAACAAAAAAAACTTTGAAGCTTACAAAGACAAGAAAAGTAAAATTGATTTCAAGGAATTTGCAGATAGAACACATTATATCTGTGGTCAACAAAACTGGGAAGAAGTAGCGACATATATAAACGAATGGATTAAAAGCTTAAAATAACTCAACGAAAAGACTATATGACAGCCACAAACAAATGGTGTGGTTTTGTTTTGGTTTCAACTCCGTAGGTGCGACCTGTATGTAAATATAATAAATTGTTCATTGTATCTAATTGCTTTGGCAAAGGAGAAAACAAGTACTTACTTTATGATAAACAGGAGAGAATTGGTACTTTGTTAAATAATGGTTCCAACTCATCGACAGGATTTATAAATGATTTCGATGCTGGTATAGATTTCTGGCCAATCGGAGCTGTTAATGATAATCAGGTATATAGGCCATTAGACATAGTGTCTTTGAAAAAAGAACTTGAGAATAAATCTGGAGATATCACTGCTAAATATCCAGATAAAAAAAAGGCACTGGAGAAATTAATATCCGAGTCAGATATTTCAAATAATCCAATATTAATGATAGTAACTTTGAGAAGCAGATAAATAGGAAACTACTGTTGTTAACATGTCAAAAATAATGTATTACCTTGAAGATATGTAAAAACTAAGATTATATGAATACTCTAAAATTAAAGGACGGCCGCCTTTTAGCCTTCGAACAGTACGGAGCTGAAAATGGAATTCCTGTAATTCACCAACATGGTTTTGGCGATTCCCGACTGGCCAGACATCCCGATAATAAGCTTACAAATGAAGCTGGAATAAGGCTAATAACCGTAGACAGGCCTGGATATGGGGAATCAACTCCGCATCCGGGAAGAACTTTTCTGAATTGGGTACCTGATATTGAACAACTTGCTAATCAACTTAAAATTGATAAATTTGGTGTAATGTCTCATTCAGGGGGCTCGCCTTATGCACTGGCAATCGCCTATAAACTCAAAGACAGAGTCAACAAGGTTGTACTGGTTTCACCAATTGGTCCATTAAATGTTCCTGGTGCATTTGAAAATATGCATAAGAGCTTTAGTTTTGGAGTGAAATTAAGGTGGCTTAAACCATTGATTCGAATAGCCGGCAAAAGCGAAGCAAAAAGAGCAAATTCAGATATTGCTAAATATGCTGACAACTGGCTTAAAGAATCTCCGGAACCGGATAAAATCTTATTTACAAACCAGGCTTTACGAAAAATGTTTGAAGACGGAATGAAAGAGGCTTTCAAACAAGGAGCAGCAGGTTGGGCAGACGATATTTTTGCTGGTATTAATTGGGGATTCACCCCTGAAGAAATTCAAAACCCTGTTAAAATCTTCCATGGAAGTGCAGATGAGCTGCTTTTTGCTGAAATGGGAAGAAGACTGGCACAACGATTGCCACATGCTGATTTCCAATTATATGAAGGAGAGGGGCATTATTGCATTTTTAACCACTGGTCCGAAATACTTAAGACCTTTTCTCAGGGTCAGGAATAGTTTTTTATGCCACCACAGCAGGCTGGCTTTTTCTCAGACCAGACTTTGATGGAATTTTGAAGGAGAGTCTTACTGATTCAGCGAATCAATAGCTTCCTTCAGTACCGCTGCTGAATGCTGAAGTAATTCTTTCTCCTCTCTCTGAAAGCGGTCCATCGACGATCCTCACTATACCTGTGTCGAGCAAAACAACAGCCGGCAGACTCAGGCATACATCGTTGATGCCGTATTCACCCGACAGCAATACTGAAACAGTAAGCACCGAGTTCTGTCTTCGTAAAATTGATGATGTGATCTTAACAAGTGCCAATCCGACAGCAAAGTGCGTCGAACCCTTGGCATTGATGATATGATAAGCCGACTCGCGAACCTGTTGTTCAATTTTCTTTCTCTCATGCTTCCATCCCTTGCATCCGCCACATAAAGGACAATAACGGTCGATTGGGACCCCCCCGATATTTGTCATCGACCATGTGGCCACCTCACTGTCGCCATGCTCGCCGAGGATATATGCGTGAACGTTATGTACGTCGACCTCGCAATGCTGTGCGATGAAATGACGGAACCTGGCGCTGTCGAGAACAGTTCCTGAGCCGATAACGCGGTTATTTGTCCAGCCTGATCGTTTAATGGCGACCCATGTAAGTACGTCGACCGGATTACTGACGATCAGCATCACACCCCTGGATTTCTTTGATGCGATCTCTTCTGGCAATGCCGCCAACGATTGCCGCGTTCCTTTTCAGAAGGTCGAGACGTGTCTCGCCAGGTTTCTGGGCCGATCCGGCGGTTATGACAATAAGGTTTGCATTGGTAAAGTCATCGGATGCTCCTGTCGGATTTCAACAGTAGGGAAGAAGGGTTGTCCATGAACGAGGTCGGAGACCTGACCTGTTGCCAGGTCGGTGTTTTTATCAATTATAACTATTTCATCGGCCAGACCTGACTGAGCGAGAGAGTAGCAGTATGTGGCGCCAACTGCACCGGCTCCTACTACGACAACTTTTCTGCTTCCGGAGTTATTAACAAGATTCATTTATGGATTTTTTGTTTACTTTTAATTAACTAACAACCGTAGTGGAAGGGATGTTCAATATAATGCTCCAGGAATTATTAATAGAAATAATTGACTTTGATGGAAAGTTATCAGAACTTTGGAAAAGGAAATGACATGCTAAAATAAAATTGACTTTTGGTTTTTACCGTCAATTGATGAATTGTTGTTTATGTACACTAATTTACATTCAAAAGTTTTAGGTAGTTTTGATGATCAGTTCTATCGGATTTCTACCCAGCATAAGTACGGATCGCGGGTTGTAAGTTTTCGTTATAGTAGCAAGAGTAATCACACCAGGGTTAAAATACAATCGACATG
>CAVWCO010000025.1:0-738079 GCA_963753495.1 uncultured Bacteroidales bacterium | reverse complement strand
ATTTACGAATTCGGATGTCCGAAACCAAAAATCCGCAATCCGAAATATTAATTAATAATTAAGGTTCAAATTTTAAAACAAAATGGCAAGATATACAGGCCCAAAATCAAGAATTGCAAGAAAATTTGGTGATCCTATTTATGGACCCGATAAAAACCTCGACAGAAAGAATTTCCCTCCCGGACAGCATGGTATGACCAAAAAAAGGAAGAAGACCTCTGAATACGGACTTCAGCTGAGAGAAAAACAGAAGGCGAAATATACCTATGGGGTTCTCGAAAGACAATTCCGCAACACCTTTGAGAAAGCCTCAAGAAGCAAAGGAGTTACGGGTGAAGTCCTTCTTCAGATGCTCGAAGCACGTCTTGATAATGTTGTTTACCGGTTTGGATTATCCCCTTCGCGTGCCGGTGCCCGCCAGCTTGTTTCGCATCGTCATATCACAGTGAACGGGGGAGTAGTTAATGTGCCTTCATTTCAGGTGAAACCGGGCGACATTATCGGGGTTCGTGAGAAATCAAAATCGCTCGAGATTATAGTCGATTCACTGACAACAAAAAAATACTCGAAACTTTCATGGCTCGAGTGGGACGATGCACAAATGGCAGGAAAATTCATGAATGCGCCTGAGCGTACAGATATACCTGAAGATATTAAGGAACAGTTAATAGTTGAATTGTATTCAAAATAATTTATAAGAAAAGTACTATGGCCATTTTATCATTCCAGAAGCCTGATAAAGTTATTATGCTGGAAGCGAACGAAAGGTTCGGCAAATTTGAATTCCGTCCGCTTGAACCTGGCTATGGCATTACAGTTGGTAATGCCCTGAGAAGAATTCTTCTCTCGTCGCTTGAAGGTTTTGCAATCACATCGGTCAAGATCGAAGGTATCGATCATGAGTTCTCGACAATAACAGGTGTTATTGAAGATGTTACCGAGATCATACTTAACCTGAAACAGGTTCGGTTTAAACGGACTGTTGAAGAGGTCGATCATGAAAAGGTCATGCTTAAGCTGAATGGCCAGGAGATTTTCAAGGCAGGAGCTCTTAATAACGTTCTGAGCAGCTTCGAGGTCCTAAATCCCGACCTGGTTGTTCTCAGAATGGAGCCTGACGTAAAGCTCCAGATGGAACTGACCATCAATAAGGGCAGAGGATATGTACCTGCAGAAGAGAACCAGCCTGCTGACAGTGAATTCGGACTGATCGCTATCGACTCGATTTTCACTCCGGTAAGGAATGTCAAATACTCAGTCGAAAACTTCCGTGTTGAACAGAAAACTGACTATGAGAAGCTTCTTGTTGAGATCGATACCGATGGATCAATTCACCCCAAAGAGGCTTTGAAAGAGGCAGCCAAAATACTTATATATCACTTTATGCTTTTCTCCGATGAAAAGATTACTCTCGATTCGGATGATAAGATGGCAAATGAGGAATTTGATGAGGAAGTACTGCATATGCGTCAGCTTCTTAAGACGAAGCTTGTTGATCTGGACCTCTCCGTGAGGGCTCTCAACTGCCTTAAGGCTGCTGAAGTTGAAACACTTGGAGACCTTGTTAAATTCAATAAGAACGACCTCCTCAAGTTCAGGAATTTCGGAAAGAAATCTCTCACGGAACTTGACGAGTTGCTCGAGTCAATGAGTCTCTCATTCGGAATGGATGTAAGCAAGTACAAGTTAGACAAAGATTAAAATAAACTGGTTAAGGATATAGAGAAATGCGACATCAAAAGGTTATTAACCATCTTGGCAGAACAAGTTCACACAGGAAATCGATGATTTCCAATATGGCTGTTTCATTAATACTTCATAAGAGGATTACCACCACTACTGCCAAAGCCAAAGCGCTTAAAACATTTGTGGAACCGCTTATTACAAAATCGAAGGAAGATTCAACTCATTCGAGAAGAGTTGTATTCAGCTATCTTAAGGATAAAACGGCAGTATCAGAACTATTCAGGGAGGTCTCACCAAAAATTGCAGACCGGCCCGGAGGATATACAAGGCTGCTGAAGACCGGAAACAGGATAGGCGATAATGCAGAAATGTGTATCCTTGAGCTTGTTGATTTCAACGAGGCAATGAAGGGCGGGGGCGAAGCTGCAAAAGCAAAAACAACAAGAAGAAGACGATCAGCCAAAAAGGGTACGGCAGAAGCAGCTTCTGAAAAAGAAGGGAAAACGGCTTCTGTAAAGGCTAAGAAAAGTATAAAAGCCAAAGAAGCTCCTAAAAAGGCAGCTGAAGATAAAGCATCTGAAGCAGAGGGAGAGAAATAAAAGAATAATTTTTACGGAAAGGGATATAGTCATAAAGACTTATCCCTTTTTTTATATATATTGCAATATTGTTTAATAAAAATCTAAATTATAATGGGACAAATAGTTAGTGTACATGCACGTGAGATTCTTGATTCCCGTGGCAACCCCACAATTGAAGTTGATGTTCAGACAGCCAGTGGCTACCAGGGACGGGCGGCAATTCCGTCAGGAGCATCAACAGGCGAAAATGAAGCGGTTGAGCTCCGCGATGGTGATAAGTCGCGTTACCTTGGTAAAGGAGTACTGAAAGCGGTTCATAATGTTAATAATGTAATTGCCGAAGAAGTTATTGGTATGGATGTTACCGATCAGGCCGGGATAGATAAAAAGATGATTGATCTCGATGGAACAAAGACCAAAAGCAATCTTGGGGCAAACGCTATCCTCGGAGTCTCCCTTGCAGCTGCAAAAGCAGCAGCATTGTATCACGGACTTCCTTTGTTCCGTTATATCGGCGGAGCTAATGCAGTTACTCTTCCCGTACCGATGATGAACATCATAAACGGAGGATCCCATTCTGATGCTCCAATTGCTTTCCAGGAATTTATGATCAGGCCAGTCGGAGCACCGAATTTCAAAGAGGGCCTGAGAATGGGGGCTGAAATCTTTCATGCTCTTAAAAAAGTTCTTAAAGGACGCGGATTAAGTACCGCCGTAGGTGATGAAGGTGGTTTTGCCCCGAATCTTGAAGGACCCGAAGATGCACTTGATACTATTGTTAAAGCTATTGCAGCTGCAGGTTATAAGCCGGGTGTTGATGTTACAATAGCTCTCGATCCTGCTGCTTCGGAATTCTATGAAAATGGCATTTACAATTATGCGAAATTTCAGGGACCCAAAGGCCTGAGAAAAACCTCCAAGGAACAGGTTGAATATTTTGAGAAACTGGTCGGCATGTTCCCGATCGATTCAATTGAAGACGGAATGGCTGAGAGCGACTGGGATGGATGGAAGTTAATGAATGATAGGCTTGGCAGGAAGATCCAGATAGTAGGAGATGATCTCTTTGTAACTAATGTTGAATACCTGAAAAAAGGAATTGAACTGGATTGCGCAAACTCGATTCTTATCAAGCTGAACCAGATAGGAACGCTGACCGAGACACTCAATGCAATTGAAATGGCCCACAGGGCAGGTTGGACGACAGTTGTATCGCACCGCTCTGGTGAAACTGAAGATTCGACAATCGCTGATGTCGCCGTAGCAACAAATTCAGGACAGATAAAAACAGGGTCGTGCAGCAGGACCGACAGAATATGCAAATATAACCAGCTTCTCAGGATCGAGGAGATGCTTGGCGATCTGGCTGTTTACGGGTACAAGAAGTAGTTATTAACAATTGTTGATAACTCTTGTTTATATCCCGTGTACAACTATGAAATGTTCCATAAAGGTTATATCGTTTTCTTATATTATATTTGATCTATCAGGTGAGCGATAAAAGACTGCTCCAAAGATGTGGAACCGGAAAGGGTTACTTAATTGAAACACGATCCTCTTCTTTCAGACCTTCGGGACTGCGCATCAAAAGAGCCGAAGTCTGAGTGAATGGACCCCGGTCCAGGGTACTCAGAAAATCGAGGAAACCGGAAACGTTCTTTCAGCGATTGAGTCACAGGGCTTCAGAAAAAAAAGAGCTTCGGCTCCGGATTATCTGAAACTGATACAGATCCTTCGGGAAATGAATTGGGGCCTGAACGACACTTCGTCCCGGAAACCACGCCTCGGCGTGGCAAAAGGACAGCCGGAAGGTTCTGCTGTAACAGGCAAAACCCGAAAGCCAGGGGCTGCAAATCCAGGTTTTTAATCGGGAAATGCAACCGGTCAGAATAACAGTAATCTGACACCGTACGCAGCTTCGGCAGCAAACGGTGGATGGGAACTACTCTACGGAATGGTTCCCATTATTGTTTTATATACCTCTTAATAGTACCCTATCTGATTTACATCACCCTTTCCCGCTTCAAAGGGGGAGCTTTATATATGTACCGTCATTGCGAGGAGTCACACCTAAACGTGACGACGAATGCAATCTTTATCTTTTATCATCTATTTCTTTTCAATATCTTTATCTCCGTTAATGAATGTAAATGGGATATTCCGGACTTAATGATTTTATCTCCGTACTCGAGAAAAACGGAGAGCTCCACCGCATAAAGACATTTGTTGATCCTTTGCTTGAAATAGCCGAGATAACCGACAGAGTGACCAAAACCGGAGGGAAAGCACTCCTTTTTGAAAATACCGGAACCGGATTTCCTCTCCTTATTAATGCTTTCGGATCAGATAAACGGCTGGCCCTGGCCCTGGGCAAGAATGATATTTCTGAAGCAGGTAAGGAGATCGAGGAAATCTATAACCTTTTTACGGATATGCCTCCGCGTTTTTCTGACAAAATTAAGAGGCTGCCTGAATTAATAAGAATATCAGGGTTTCTGCCTGCCCGGAAAAGAGGAAAAGGTGATTGCCAGCAGGTCATTATCCGGGATCCGGATCTTGCAATCCTTCCTGTAATGAAATGCTGGCCTCTCGACGGCGGACGCTTTATCACCCTTCCGATGGTTCATACAATTCATCCCATTACGGGAAAAACAAATGTTGGAATGTACAGGATGCAGGTTCTTGGTTCGGGTAAAACAGCTATGCACTGGCAGAGGCATAAGACAGGAGCAAATCATTTTGAAGCCTGGAAAGAAACGGGAAAGCGGATGCCGGTATCAGTCACCCTGGGGGGCGACCCTGTTTATACATATTGTGCCACAGCCCCATTGCCGGAAAATATAAGCGAGTATATTCTTGCAGGATTTTTAAGAAAAAAAAGGGTAAAGCTGGTAAAGTGCATTACCAATGACCTTTATGTGCCGGCAGATGCCGATTTAGTTATTGAAGGATATGTAGATACAGCTGAAGAGCTTGTTACTGAAGGCCCGTTCGGGGACCATACGGGTTTTTACTCTCTTGACGACCTTTATCCGGTTTTTCATGTCACATGTATAACTCACATGAAAAACGCAATTTATCCTGCGACAATAGTTGGAGTGCCTCCACAGGAAGATGCATGGCTTGCCAAAGCCACAGAAAAGATATTCCTTTCACCTGTAAGGATTGCCATTCAGCCTGAGATTGCAGATTTCCATATGCCGGTGGCAGGTGTCGCCCATAACCTTGTTATTGTAAGGATAAATAAGAGCTACCCGGGACAGGGAGCAAAAGTGATCAGTTCCCTCTTCGGAGCAGGACAAATGATGTTTACAAAATATCTGATTGTTGTCAGCGGCAATGTGGATATAAGAAATTATAAGGAACTGATGATCCATGTCCTGAAAAACACCCTCTTTGATACTGACATAATGTTCACAAGGGGTCCACTTGATGTTCTTGATCATTCCTCCGATAGTTATTCATTTGGGGGGAAGGCCGGTATTGATGCTACAATAAAGCTGCCGGAGGAAATCCGGGGGGAAAGTTGGTATCAAATGGACTGGATAAAACACCAGGAAATTTTACAGGGGAGCTTAATGTGCATTTTATAAAAGGATTTAATCTACGACTTATTGATGAAAATATCAGGGTACTGATCCTGTCAGTTAATCCATCGGAGGATGCCGGATGCATCTCCATGGTGTGCGAACTATTAAAGAAGGAGTCATTTACTGATCTCTTAAGGCTTGTGATTGTTGTTGATCATACAGTCGATACTGATGATCTGTTTATGGTGGCATGGCAGGTTCTTGGCAATTCAGACCCTCTGAGAGATCATTGTTTTGTATCAAATGATACAATTCTTATTGACGGGACGATCAAGCATTACCGTAAAGGCGGATTTCCTCGCCGGTGGCCGAATATTGTCTGTTCTGACGCTCAGACTATTGAAAAAACTGATAAAAAGTGGGAAACATACGGCTTTGACAGTTTCATTCCGTCGCCATCTTTAAGAAACATACAGCTGACCAGGGGAAACGGAGATTTTATCGGCAATTAGAAGACTGATATAATTTACTGATATTATAACAATTCCTTGATTTTTTCAATTAGTACTGACGGTTGAAAAGGTTTGGCAAGGTATTCATCAATACCAGCAGATAAGCATTTTTCGCGGTCACCAATCATGGCATTGGCAGTAATCGCAATAATAGGGATATGGGTATCTGTTCCGGCTTCAAGGTCCCGTATCTTTTCAGCAGCTGAAATTCCATTCATTATGGGCATCTGAATATCCATCAAAACAATATCATAATCAGAGGCACCAAGCTTTTCAAGGGCTTCTTTCCCATTAGAGGCTGTATCGATACTATTTACAAGCGGCCTTAGTGTAAGAAGTGTAATCTTTTGATTTATAAGGTTATCCTCAACGAGAAGTATCCTGATATCTTTCAATTCTTTATGAACTCTGTCCCTTGGAATTACTACCTCGGTTTCTGTCCCTGAGGTTTGTTTTATTTCATTAACGGGATATGCAAATGGCATGGTTATGTTCAGTACCGTGAAATTATCGCCTGATTCCTGGCTAAACTTCCCGTTGTTCTGGGTTATCAGCCTGGAGGCCAGGTGTCCGGCTGTACCTTCTTCATTTATAAATACTATGTTCCTGTCAGTCTGGATCCTAAGGGTTATAAATCTTTCATGGTCAGTATCTTTTTCTTTTTTAAGGTTGATTGTTACCTTGGTCGGACGGTCGGAATTCTGTGATTCTATAGTATTAAAAAGGTCAAGAAAGATCTGCTTCAGCATTATCGGATCACCATTACATTCATATTCGTAATACTCTTTTTTATTGAATATGAAGTCGAGGTTTGCTTTTTCCTTCAGGCTGTAAAGCTCGATGGTGTTCTGTATTGTGGAAAGGATATTGTACCTTATTTGTTTCCTCGTCCCGAAGCTGATATTGCCTGCCGATTCCATTGTTAATTCATTAACAGTGGTAACCATGTTATTTGTTGATGCAACAAAAGTCTCGATCAGATCTTTTTGTTTCTTCTGGAGCCCTGAATTCATGAGCATATCAGAAATTATCACGAGATTATTAAGAGGCTCTCTTATCCTGTGGGAAAAGTCGGCCATAACATCATCTTTCTTTACGTTTGATGATGATGCATCAAAAAAGGATTCCTTAACGGTATTTATGAGAAGGGCAGACTTCCTGGTGACCAGAACAAATAATGAAGCGCCTGCAATAACAAGCATACCTGCTATGAGCCTGAGTTCAAATGAAATAAAGATAACTGCCAGAATCAGGCACAGAATGGCGATAATAGAATATTTTTCAATCAGTCGCTTCCTTTTGTTGAAAACATCGTCCGAAGGATGATTATCATCATTCATGGGAATTAAGTCATCTGATTCCATATTTTCTCACTGATTAATTGCAGTTTTGTAAAATTAATTAAAATAGATGATAAATATACATATGTTGAATTTATCAACCTTCAAAGGAAAAAGTTTAAATTTGTTTCTGTGGTACAATTTTTGAACCGGAGTTAAAAAGAAGATACTGATATGAAGAAATTACTCAGGATTTTACTTGTTTTCCTGGCAATAGATTCCGGAGGAATGGTTCTAATGATCAATGCCCAGGAAGGAGAGGGAATGGTGAAATATACACCTGATTTCAGGTTCAAAGATGGCATTTACCTCGATTTCGAACAGGTCAGAATGAACAATCCCGTACCAAAAGCCAAGATACTTACATCGACCGATTATAACGACAAGGATTTCTTCAGGAACGTGATGGGGGGTGACAAGGTCTATTTTTTTGATGCAATGGGTATCAGGCAGGAAGTTGAAAGAACCTCCGTCTGGGGATATTCAAAGAACGGGATCATCTATATTCAGATCCAGGGGACCTTCAACCGGATCACTTTTGTTGGTAATATCTGCCATTTTGTAGCCAATGTAACCTCTTATGACGACTCATATTACAATTCTCCTTATGGTTATTCTCCTTATGGTTATTCTCCTTACGGTTATTCTCCTTATTATTACAATCCCTACTCATATGGGAGTTATTACTCTCCATACGGATCGTATGGCTATCCTTACAACAGGAATACTACCCGCAATGAACTTGTTCAGTATGTTATCGATTTTGAAAGCGGAAAGATAATGGAGTATGATGTTGAGAACACTGAGCTTCTTCTTATGAAGGACAGTGAGCTTTATGAGGAATATGTAAGGCTGCCCGGTAAGCAGAGAAAGGACCTGATGTTTGTTTACATCAGAAAGTACAATGAAAGAAACCCATTATTTATTCCCGTAAGCCAGGCTTTTTAAATGAGAAAATTACTTGCTGTCATTTTATTTTTCATGCCATCCTGTTTTTTATCAGGCCAGGCACCCTTTCCCTCTGATGACGAAATAAAACAGTTTATTGGTTCGAAGACCTGTGTTGTAATGGAAGAGGGTAATCCTGTTTATAATGCCTATATAAGGAAGGCGATTAATGAATACTGGAAAATCACGCCGTTTGAATTTATTGGTACATCCGATTTCAGTTTAAGAAGGTCAGATCCCTCATTTTCCTTTATAATACTCACTGAGACCAATTTTGAAAGCGACAAATCAAATTCTGTATTTAACTTCATAAATCTCCTGCAGGGCAAGGACGTCGCAGAATTAGGCGAGTTGCCTGAAATTTGTGCAGTACCGCTATCATTTGCCGGAGAAGATGATATGGAGTATGGCTATAAACTGGGGGCAATACTCGCTTTTATGCAAAAGCATGCTCAGATGATATCAGATGATCCTTCTCTGACGGGACGGAAATACCTTAAATATTATAACCGTAATAATCCTGAAGTAAAAACAAAGAAAATCCTGGTAAAACAGGAGGATCTTTCTCCTGCCATTGAGACTATTGACCAGATAAAGGCAATTTATAGTTACAGCATTGAGATTGTCCCTGAAGAGATTATAGTTAAAGCTATTCAGGAAAAAGCTCCCAAAACTCTGATACTTCACAAAGTTGGACCGGTAGGGGAAAACTCTCCGGGTTTTTGTTTTAAGATGCTCATCGGGACTGATGATTCAGATATGTATTACTATAACCAGCATAAGATTGACAAGGCCAATCCTAATGGATTACTCCCGGCCGATCTGAAACGCCTGGCAAAATTCTGATAATGCAGCATAAGAAAAAGAAACACGTCTTTTATTTAAAACCGTTGAGTCATGAAAGAGATCAGAGAATTATCAGAATCTGAAAGGAACTGGGCGATGTTATGCCACCTTTCGGCATTTGCAGGATTTTTCTTCCCCTTTGGAGGAATTATTGGTCCGCTTATTTGCTGGTTGTCCAGAAAGGATGAGTCTCAATGGGTCGATCAGAACGGGAAAGCCGCTCTCAATTTCCAGATCTCCATTTTATTATATATAGTTCTGGCAGTTCCCTTATGTTTCATTTTAGTGGGTATTCCGATAGTCATATTCCTGATCTTTCTGAAAGTCATCTGCATCATAATTGGTAGTGTAAAAGCTTCAAAGGGCGAGGAATTCAGATATCCGGTAACTATTCCCTTCATACAGTAATATTTTCCTTCGCTAAATTTCCTTGTCAGATCAGAAATTAGTATATTTCTATTCTGATTTAAGTATACCTGAGATGAAGAAAATTCCCAAAGAAAAAAGAAGACCAGGGTGGAGGTTTTTGAAAAAAAAGATCTTTATCATGATATCAAAGCTGAGAAACAAGAGAAATTAGGAAACAAAGAATACCTTGAAATGCTTTTAAAGCTCGAGATTGAGCTTGTCAAGCTCCAGGAATGGGTAAAAGCGAATAAGTTAAAGGTAGTTGTGATTTTTGAAGGGCGCGATGCTGCAGGCAAGGGAGGCGTCATAAAAACAATTGCAGGATGCCTCAATCCCAGGATATGCAGGATAGTTGCTCTCGGCATTCCCACGGAAAAAGAGAAATCACAGTGGTATTTTCAGAGGTATGTCTCGGAACTACCTGCGGGAGGGGAGATAGTACTTTTCGACAGGAGCTGGTACAACAGGGCAGGTGTCGAAAAGGTAATGGGCTATTGTACAACTGAAGAATACGAAGAATTTCTAAGATCGACGCCCCGAATTTGAAAAAATGCTTATCAGATCAGGCGTATTACTTTTTAAATACTGGTTTTCGATCAGTGATAAAGAACAGGAAAGCAGATTTCAGGACAGGATAAAGGATCCCACAAAACGATGGAAGATCAGCCAGATGGATATCGAGTCGCGTGATAAATGGGTAGAGTATTCAATGGCCAAGGATAAAATGTTCTCATATACCGATACCAAACAATCACCATGGTATGTGGTTCCTGCTGATGATAAGAGAAGGGCAAGGCTTAATTGCATCGACCATTTTCTTTCGCTGATACCTTATAAGGATCTGACTCAAAAAACCATAAAACTTCCTCCTCTAAAACACGATCTGGCTTATGTCAGACCACCGATGACAGATCAGACTTTTGTTCCTGAAAAATATTAAGAATTGTTTAGCGGTTTTGCAGTTCACCAGGTTATTAAAGGATTAAAACCTGCATAACTTGCATAACTGCATAACTGCATAACCGCATAACCGCATAACCGCATAACAAACATACCTTTTGCCTTTCGCCTTTTTTATTCCTACTTTTGTCATTTTACTTTTGTCTTTTATCTTTGTAATTAAGGAATGAAGCCATCGATACCGAAAGGTACACGCGATTTTTCGCCTGAAGAGATGATGAAAAGAGATATCATCTTTGATACTGTCAGAAAAGTATTCAGGCTTTATGGATATCAGCCGATTGAGACACCGGCGATGGAAAACCTGTCGACCCTCCTTGGTAAGTATGGGGAAGAGGGCGACAAGCTCCTTTTCCGGATCCTCAATTCAGGAGATTATCTTTCATTGGTCAGTGACCAGGATATTTTAACAAGGGACCCATCGAAACTTTCATCGCTGATCTGCGAACGCGGATTGAGATATGACCTTACTGTACCATTCGCACGTTATGTCGTTCAGCATCGGGATGAGATAGTCTTCCCGTTCAAAAGATACCAGATTCAACCGGTATGGCGTGCCGACCGTCCCCAGAAAGGGAGGTACCGTGAGTTTTTTCAATGCGATGTCGATGTTATAGGAAGTGATTCACTGCTTAATGAATATGAGCTTGTAAGAATAATTGACGATATATTTAAACAGCTGAAAATTTCAGTTGTAATAAAAATAAACAACAGGAAGATTCTGACAGGAATTGCAGAGATCATTAACGAACCGGAAAGAATTACTGATATCACGGTTGCTATAGACAAGCTTGATAAGATTGGAATTGACGCAGTTAATGAGGAGCTAAAAAGTAAGGGGATAACATCAGGGGCTATCAGCATGATTCAGCCTATCATACAGTTAAAGGGGAACACAGCTGAAAAGCTGGCTGATCTTGAAAAGATACTCTCCGGATCCGAAACCGGTCAGAAGGGAATTGAGGAGATGAGGACACTGTTTACCTACCTTGAAAGCAGCCGGCTCACAGGGAGACATTGAACTTGACCTTACACTTGCACGTGGACTGAATTATTACACCGGGGCTATCATTGAGGTTAAATCCAAAGATGTCAGCATCGGGAGTATCTGCGGCGGAGGCCGGTATGATAACCTGACGGGAGTTTTCGGATATGGAAGGTGTATCGGGAGTTGGAGTCTCTTTTGGAGCTGACAGGATATATGATGTCATGAGTCAGCTGAAACTGTTTGATGAGCAGGACACGGCCTGGAACACAGGTTCTGATCCTCAACTTTGGAGATAAAGAAACATGATTTGCCCTTAAAATAAGAGATCTGCTCAGGGACCTGCAGATAAGTACAGAGATATACCCCGATGCTGTAAAGCTTAAAAAGCAGATGGCATATGCCGATTCGAGGAAAATCCCTTACATTATAATTGCAGGGGAGGAGGAGATAGCAAACAATATGGTTACTCTTAAAATAATGTCGTCAGGCGAGCAGAAAAAGATGACTGCTGAAGATTTGTTATTGTTTTTGAAATCAGTTATAAGTTTTTATTGCTGACGGATGTTCTGATTGACTCTTCCTTCCCTTCTTTCCTGTAATTCTTTCAGCAGCTGGAGCCTGTACTGATTTTCTGACTGGTAGAGCCTCAGGACTTTGACCGGTGGCAGAACATTTTTTATTTTATTATGGAATTCCTGTGCCAGGGAAGCTTCACGGAGCTCCAGGCTGATAAGCCTGTCAGCGGTTTCAGTCATCTCTTTGTCGCTCATGTTCAGTTCGTTGAGGTTGAAGTTTTTGTTTATCTCCTGTCTTTCAACCTGAATTTTGTTCTTGTTGTCCTGGAATTCATTATAAACAGGCCAGAACTTCTCCGCCTCCTTTGAAGTCAGATTGAGTCGTTTTGTAAGAAACCCTATCTTATATGCATTGAGCTTTTCAAGATTAGCATTTTGTGCAGCGATATTCATCGTAAAGAATATCGCGGTTAAGATGAAACAAATAGTCTTCCTTTTCATGGCTGATGAATTATAATTGATCCTGTATTTCATTTATATCTATATTCTCAATTAAAAGATAATCAATAATATCTTCTTTTTCAGTTTGTGGCTCTTCCCATGAGACCTCTAAAAGAAGAGCATTCTCCTCAAGAGTAAGAACATCTATCTCATTTAAAATCGCCTCTGTATACTCTTCAATCGGAATTGATGAAAGTGACAGAGTTTTATTTCCGGGAGAAAACAGCTTTATCCCGGCGTAGCTTAAGATAAGGAGAAGAGCAACAGAAGCTGCTACTGCAATAAGCGGCCTTAGTTTCAGATAAAGTCCGTATTTTTTAAACCGTACCTCCTTTTCAACAGTTGAGGAAATTATTTTCCTGTTTACCTCCTCAAAGTAGTTATCCGGGACTTTAAATGGATTTCCTTCTGGTATTTGGTCATTCTTTTTCATCACTTATTTGGATGGTTTAAATTGCTAATGGTTTAAATGCCGGTTAATAAATTTTCAATTTTTTTTACTGCATGATGATATGATGCCTTCAATGCTCCTACAGATGTATTAAGGACAATACTCATATCTTCATAAGTCATATTTTCGAAATACTTCATATTAAAGACAATCCGCTGTTTTTCAGGTAGCTTCAGAATTGCATTCTGAAGTTTTAATTGAGCCTGATCCCCATCGAACCATGTGCTTCCCTCCATCGAATTAGCAAACCATGAGCCAAGATCATCAAGCGATACAGCTGAATTCCTTGTTCTTTTGCTTATTAACGAAAGAGCTTCATTTGTGGCAATTGCATACAGCCATGTGTAAATCGAACTTTCACTTCTGAAGTTTGAAATATTGCGCCAGGCATTGACAAATGTATTCTGAAGTGCGTCGTCGGCATCTTCATGAAGGATCACAAGACGGCGGATATGCCAGTAGAGCCTGGTGCTGTATCTTTCAACAACAACACGGAAACCTTTATTAATATCGGTTTCAAGCAGGGCCAGAATATCGCTGTCTGATTTTAAATTGCCCAAACTAAATTTAGTTTTGATCCTTTGACAGATAAAACGGGAAAAGGTTTAAAGATATTAGTGAATTTGGACCTTTGTCATCTTTCAGATTGAATAAAACCGGGAATAATGATAAATTTGCAGCCGTAACGTAATATGGAACCTGATGGCTCTTCAATGCGGAATAATAGGAATTACAAATGTTGGAAAGACAACAATTTTCAACTGTATATCAAATACGAAGGGCGAAATAAATGCATTTGCCTTCAGCGCTACCAAATCGAATATAGGTGTAATCAAGGTGCCTGATCCCAGGCTTTACGAACTTGAAAAGCATCAGGTTACAGAAAAAATTGTCCATACAACCGTTGATATTGTAGATATTCCCGGCCTTACCAGGGGATCAAACAAAGGAGAGGGTGTCGGCAACAAATTCCTTGGCGATATACGAAATACGGACGCTTTGATACATGTCCTGAGGTGCTTTGATAATGAAGCCCTGCCTCATGTTGATGGTTCGATCGATCCGGTACGTGATATGGAGACCATCGACTTTGAGCTGCAGGTAAAGGATATGGAATCGGTTGAAAAGAAATTACAACGTCTTGAAAAGCTTGCCAAAACAGGTGATAAGGATGCAAGGCATGGAGTTGAGGTTCTGGAAAGATTCAGGGAGCATATCGGCAACTTTAACAATGCAAGGACTCTTAAGGTCAAGGATGAAGAGAAGAAATATGTCGACGACCTTTTTCTGCTTACAATGAAACCTGTAATGTATGTCTGTAATGTTGATGAGAAATCTGCTGTTACAGGCAATAAATATGTTGAAAAAGTCAGAGAGGCACTTAAAGGCAGTAATGCTGAGGTACTTGTAATTGAAGGAGCTGTCGAGGCAGAAATTGCTGAGCTCGAAAACGGTGATGACAGGCTGGCTTTTCTTAAGGATGCCGGTCTGGAGGAACCCGGAGTTGATAAAATGGTAAGGGCTGCTTACAAGATGCTGAATCTTCAGACATTTTTTACTGTCGGGCCTAAAGAGATAAGGGCATGGACAATCAAAAAGGGGATGACAGCGCCCATGGCAGCGGGAGTTATACACAGCGACCTTGAAAGAGGCTTTATAAGGGCCGAGGTGATGAAGTACATTGATTTCACAACTCTTGGATCAGAGCATGCATGCAAGGAGGCTGGTAAATTCAATATTGAAGGGAAAAACTATGTGGTGGAAGACGGGGATATCCTTCATATTCGGTTCAATGTTTAATATCGTGAATGATAAAGCGTTTACTTATATCGTTCTTAATAATCACATTCATTCCTCATTTGTGCTTCTCCCAGGGAACATCTTATGATGAAAAATTGCGTCTGGTAATATCCAGGAACGGACAGGCAGAAGTAATAATCGCCAATCCGGGAACCAGATCAATTGACAGGCTATCGCGGGCAGTTTCTATAAGATCTGCGAACAGCAAATCAGTTAAAATTATCCTCTCACCCCTCACAGTTGAATGGTTCCTTTCGGAAGGATATGATTATCAGATTTCAGAGCAACCTGACAGTAAAGGGGTCACCCATTCAAAAAACATTTCGGAAGCGATGGAATGGGACACTTATCCATCCTATACACAGTATGATTCAATAATGAGGTTCTTTGCCTCGAATTACCCTTCGCTCTGCAAGCTCGATACAATCGGATCAAGCATAAGGGGGAGGCTGATAATGGTGCTGAAAATCTCTGATAACTGTAATACTGATGAACCGGAGCCTGAGGTCTTTTATTCTTCTTCAATGCATGGAGATGAGACTGCCGGATTTATACTTATGTTAAGGCTTGCGGAGTACCTTCTCAAATACTACGATTCCGACAGCAGGGTAAAAAACCTGACTGACAATCTTGAAATATGGATTAACCCGCTTGCAAATCCTGACGGTACATACAGAGACGGGAACTTCATAATTTCACCTGTCAGGAATAATGCAAACGGGTATGATCTTAACCGTAACTTTCCTGATCCGCAACTTATAAATAATGTTCTTCAGAAAGAGACCCTTGATATGATGAGTTTTATGAAGAGCCGCAGGTTCACTCTTTCTGCGAACTTCCATTCGGGCGAAGAGGTTGTGAATTATCCATGGGACCGCTGGAGTTTTCCGCATGCCGATGAGGGATGGTTTTACGATGCTTCCAGAGCATGGGCTGACACCGCTCACCTATATTCGAGGCAGGGTTATATGGATTTTCTTGATAATGGGGTCACCAACGGTTACGACTGGTATCTTGTGTATGGAGGCAGGCAGGATTATATAACATATAACCTGTTTGGTCGTGAGATCACTGTCGAGCTTGACACTAACTTTATCACTCCATCAGCTGACCTGGATGATATCTGGGAGTACAACCGCCGTTCATTGCTTGGCTACCTCGAAAATGCCTTGTACGGAATACACGGGAAAATATCAGATGCGCTTACTTACAAACCTGTTAAGGCAATGATATTCATTGACGGGCACGATAAAGATAATTCACATGTATATTCAGATTCTGTATATGGTGTTTTCACAAGGCTCCTGGAACCAGGTTATTATGATCTTAAAATCACAGCCAGTGGTTACAGAGACACAATTATCAGTAATGTCCCTGTAATAACGGGTGAAAAGTCAACACTGTTAATAAATATCCAACCTGAAATAAATCCGCCGGATACTACAAATCCGGCTCGTCCGTTATTTTATCCTAATCCGGGCAATACTTTTATAAAGGCTGTTATACCTGAAAGCATAAGAGGAACGATTAAAATAAGAATATATAGCCTGGCAGGTACAAAGGTTTCAGATTATGAGACAGAGGCATCAGATTTTTATCCGGTTATTATTGACGTCAGATTGCTTCCGGCAGGTATGTACAACGTTGTATTCACAAGCACTGGTACAAGTCAGTCGTGCAACGGAAGTATTGTTGTTATCAGATGATTCTGAATGTTACAGATGATGTCCTATTGTTTCTGAACGGGAAAAGTTTATTTTTGTCCCTTAAAATATTCATGAATATAATGTGTTGTATTTAAGTGTTTTAACATATACGGGAGATTTTAAATAATGATAAGAAAAACAGGTATAGCAGTAATTCTTTTATTATGCGGATTTTTCAATCTGTCGGGACAGGGAGCTTATCTGCCTCCTGATAAGCCGGCACTTATTGTCGGGATTGTGGTAGAGCAATTAAGGTTTGATCAGATCGAACGTTTCCGGGACAAGCTTTCAGAGAACGGTATTAAGAGGATGATCAATGAAGGGACATTTTTCCGTAATGCTTCGTTCGATTATATGCTTACACAGTCAGCTCCCGGATTTTCCACGATTTCTACCGGGACAGAGCCTTCCTATCATGGCATAACATCCGACAACTGGTATCTTCCTCTGAAAAACGAGTTTATTTATTGTACGAAAGATGTTTCGGTCAATCCTGTAGGGGGGAGTTACGAGTCGGGGCTGCATTCTCCTGTTAATCTCAATGCATCAACCTTCTCCGATGAGCTTAAGAATTCATCGGGCAGGAAATCAAAAGTGTTTGCAGTAGGGATCAGGGAGCATTCGGCAATTTTTTCGGCCGGACATGCAGCTGACGGGGCATTCTGGTATGATAACTCAAGCGGAACATGGATGTCATCAACATATTATATGAGGTCTCTTCCATCATGGGTAAACGATTTCAATGCCTCAAACTATTCTGAATCATATCTGAATACAACCTGGAACCTTTTAAGGCAGACATCAGATTATTCCATTTGTGTTCCGGATTCGAATCGCTTTGAGACAGGTTTTAACGGAGTCAATTATTTCCCGTACGATATTAATAAGCTCAGCAAGCCAGAAGGAAGAGGTTCTGTGCGTAATTATGCATTTTTGAGGGAGACTCCGTTCGCTGATGCTTTAACTACCAGTTTTGCAATAAAACTCATTGAAAAAGAGGGTCTTGGTAAAGACGAGATACCGGATTTTCTATCGATCTGTTACTCCTCGACTGATTATATCGGTCACAGATTCGGACCATCCTCAGTTGAGACAGCGGATGCGATCCTGCGTCTTGATAAAAATATTGAATCGCTTCTTACATTTCTTAATGACAACCTGGGGAAGAAAAATATACTCATTTATTTTACATCGGCTCATGGTGTTTCAGAGGTTCCCTCCATCATGGCCGATATGAGGATCCCGGCAGGTTATTTTAATCAGAATCAAGCTCTTCAGCTCCTCCGTAGTTACCTTAATGCCATTTATGGGGAAGGTGACTGGGTGAAGGGATTTTCTGAAAGACAGATTTTTCTTAACAGAACGCTAATTGAAGATGCCAGGATTCCGATCGAGGATATACAGAAGAAAACATCAAGATTTCTGATCCAGTTTACCGGTGTTGCGTCAGCCTTTCCGTACTATGCATTTGAGGCGAATGATTTCGGCAACGGTCATCTCAGGAGGATTGTGAATAATTTCAGTCCCCAGAGATCGGGAGACGTAATTGTCACTTTAAATCCGGGATGGATTGACAGGGAAGGTGATCAGCTGACGAATCATAATTCGCCTTATGAATATGATTCCCATGTTCCGCTGATTTGGTATGGCTGGACTGTAAACAGATCAACTGTAATGAGGAAGGTAAATATGACTGATATAGCGGCCACCCTTTCATCGCTGTGCAGGGTGCCATATCCAAATGCATGTACGGGAGAACCAATGTCAGAGCTATTCAGATAGCTGACTTTTTTAGCAGGTTATCCCTGATAATGCAAGCTTTTAGCAATAGTCCGGGATTATTTTCGCAGCCGTTACCCAGTATCACCAGGTTTGCACCGGAGTTGAATGCATCTGATATTTCTTCGCCGTTTTTTAAGCCTCCGCCGACAGCAAGGGGAACCGAAACATTCTCCCTGACTGCTCTTATTATTCCGGGGGGTACAGGATTTGCTGCCCCGCTTCCTGCTTCGAGATAAATCATATGCAGTCCGAGCATCTCTCCGGCAAGTGCTGTGGCAACAACAAGATCAGATTTGTCGGACGGTATTGCCTCAGTCTGGCTTATATATTCAACTGATGTCTTTTTCCCGGATCCTATCAGGATATATCCTACAGAAATAAGCCTTTCCCTGACACTCCTCAGGTAAGGAGCTGCCACTACATGATTCCCGATGAGAAGCTCAGGGTTTCTGCCTGAAATGAGTGAAAGCAGCAAAATTGCATCAGCTTTACGGCTTAGCTGCAGAAGATTTCCTGGAAAGAGAACAACTGGAATGTCGCACTTCTCCCTGATAGTATCAATCAGGTTATCAATGCTGTTAAAGGTAATGCTGCCCCCCGCGAAAATATAATCGGTTTTGCATCCGGAAGCAATATCCAGAATATTATTAAGCCCTTCTGAAGTAACTTTATCAGGGTCGAGCAGGAGAGCCACACTTTTATCTCCCGGGAAATTATCCGTTATCATAATTTTTCTTTGTCCAGACTATAGCATAGTTATCATACCTTGTATAAAAAAGGTTAAAAGAATCATCAATTTTATCAGTACTGACTTTCCCTTTTATTTCTCCTGATTCTTTAACATCGAATGGTTCAATAGTAATATTTTTCTTTATACTTATACCTTCCTTGTCGCAGATTTTGTAAAGAGCCTCCTTTGCGCACCAGTGAAGGTAGAGGTGATAGCGACGGGTTTCCGGATCTTTTGTGATTTTTTCTTTCCTGTTCAGGAATTTAAAGGCAATCCGGCCGATATTGGAGCTCATATATTCAAGATCGATTCCAACTTTCTCATTGGTACTAAGCAGGATAGCTGTAAGTTTGTTGGAATGGGATATACTTATGAATCTTGAGCCGTCTTTCAGAAAAGGTTTGTTGTTTTTATTATACACAATCCTGGCATCTTTTCCCAAAAGTTCTGCCAGCAGTGCTCTTACACTCAGGAACTCAAGTTTTCTTGAAGTACTGGCAAACACTTTATATTTCTTTTTATCACCGTTATCAAGTACAACAGATTTAAGCAGGGTGTTAAGATCCTCCTCAATTTTCCAGACACCCAGAATTGTGAATTCGTTAAGGTAATGTTTAGAGATACAGCCCATTAATCTGTCAGGATTTTACTTTTCAGTCCATTTCAGGGTCTCAATCATATGAATGACATCCTCCCTGAGGAATTCAATCACAGGTTCCAGTGAATCGGCATTCGGTTCCGATTCAAAATATAATGATCCCCTCAGGTAATGATCGGTGCTGTCGGTAACATAAAACTGGACAGCTGAGGCCGTATTGCCTTTGAGGTCATAAAGAATACCATAAACCCGGTTCTCTTCATTCTCAATCAGCAGCTCATTGATTGCATCTGCTTTGGTAATATGATTTTTTACGTTCATGGTATAAGTCTGTTCGATAAGTCCGGCAAGATCACCAGCGACGTCTTTGTATGTAAGATAAATCCTGGCTTTGAATCGGGAGAATTCAATATTAAACCAACCGGATTCCGACAAATTATCAGTCTTGTCGGAGATAGTCCCATAAACAGGGTATTCAAATATCATCGGAATATCTTCATATTGTCCGGTTTTGTTAAACACTGCATATTCTTTTGCAGGCAGATCAATTCTGAAATAGCCTTTTGGTTTTGGCACAGATACTTCCCTGCAACTGCATAAGCCACCCATTGCCAAAACACCGATTAGCACAGTACTATTAACCTTCCATGATTTTCCCATTCTTTGCAGCTATTTCCACCCGTATCTCTTTAATCCTTCTTTTATCAGCCGACTCTATCCTGAAAATGAAATTCCGGTAAGTAATTACCTGTCCTTTCTGGGGGATCTCTCCCGTAAGTTCAAGTATCAGACCTGCCAGTGTCTCCGATTCCCCTCTGACATCTTCAAACGGATCATCTTCAATTTCAATTATTTTGAAGAAGTCGTTCAAAAGTATTTTACCTTCAAAAATATATGTTTTTTCATCTAATTGCCTGAACAGTGTTTCATCTTCGTCGCTTTCATCAGTTATTTCGCCAACTATTTCCTCAAGTACATCCTCGAGGGTTATTATCCCTGAAGTGCCTCCGTATTCATCAATAACGACAGCCATGTGTATCTTCCTGATCTGAAATTCTTTAAGTAATTCATTTATTTTCTTTGTTTCAGGTACAAAATGAGGCGGGCGCATTAACGACTGCCATTTGAAATTATCCGGATTGTTAGTATATGGAAGAACGTCTTTTGCAAATAATATCCCTTTTACCGCATCAAATGATCCCGCATAAACCGGAATTCTTGAAAATCCTGATTCGATGATTATCGATTTTACCTTGTTGAACCCAAGTTTTATATCAATAGAAGTTACATCTATTCTCGGGGTCATTATTTCGCTGACGTTAATATTCCCGAAGTTAACTATCCCCTTCAGAATCTTTTCATCTTCATTGATATCATCCGATGCAAGTTCCAGTGCGTCCGACAGATCATCCATACTGATATTCTTATGATGGTGTCCTGTCCTCTTTTTTACAAATGAAGTTGAGAATACAAGGAGGGATGTGACTGGCTTGAACAATGTTTCCAGAAATGACATTGGATATGCCATGAAGAGAGACATCGGAATCTGGTTTTTGGTAGCAAAGACTTTCGGCATAATCTCACCAAAGAACAGCAGAATAGCAGTGATGCATACAGCCTCAATAATAAATCCAAGAAATGGGGTGGCACTGAAATCGAATGTCCTGGCGCTTAGGAAGGCAGCTAATAGGACAATAGCTATATTGACGGTATTATTTGCGACGAGAATTGTACTCAGCAGCCGGTCGGGCATGCCATGCAGCTTTAGAACCATATCAGCCTTTTTTGTTTTACTGGATTTGAGCTTTTCAATATCTTCTGGTCTTAATGAGAAAAAAGCCACTTCGGAACCCGACATTAAGCCAGATATGAAAAGCAGGAAGATAAGGACGACTAATCCGGTAATCAGTTTAAAATCAGGAGGAGTGACAGCCACACCCGGGATAAGCATTACAGATGAAAATAATAATCCTGGTTCCAATTGCAAAATTTTAAGTGAAACCTGCTAGAAGGGCAGATCGTCTTCGTTAGTTGGCTGATAACCTGATGGCGGTTCGTTTATCTCCGGCATGGAAGGTTCCCTTTCGGAAACAATGTTTTTACCAGGATCAGGCTGGGAAGAAGAAGAAACAGGGCTTTGCTTTTTATCAAGCACCAAAAAAGCATCTGCAAGGATTTCAGTTATATATTTGTTGTTACCATCCTTATCAACATATGATCTTGTCTTGATCTTCCCGATAATATATACCTGTGAACCTTTTTTGACAGTTTTTTCAGCCACCTCGGCAAGTGCCCGCCAAAGGACAATATTATGCCATTCGGTTGATGTAATTGTTTCGCCCTGCTGGTTGGTGTAGGATTCGCTCGTGGCCAGGGGAAATGTTACTTTGGCAACTCCCTTGTCGAAATAACGGACCACAGGATCTTTACCAACATTACCCACAAGTATAACCTTATTGATTGACATATAGTTATAGTTTTAAATTCGCATTTAGCCTGACCGTAAAGTTAATAAAAATTAGGCTTATTGCAATCCGGTAGTATATTATAAAGTGAATATCCATATTTTCAATAAATTACAAATTTAGCAGGTTCATAAGCAGACACGGCAAATTCTTTCCGTTTACAGTGTGGTTAATTGATATACTTTTGCTATTTCATTGTATTTTAGGCAATAATATTATTTTTATTAAAAAAATTATTCATCAAGTGTTTCAATATAAACAAATAATATTTTTATATTTGCAGGGTTGAAAAAAAAGAATACTCAAAATAATTTGTTGAATTTTAAACTTCACGAAAATGACTAAAGCAGACATTGTAAATGAAATTGCCAAGAACACTGGTATTGAAAAGGTAACGGTTCAGAAAACTGTTGAAGCCTTAATGGAAACTATAAAACATTCGATGGTTACAGGTAATAACGTTTATCTGAGGGGTTTCGGGAGCTTTATTGTTAAGAAAAGGGCTAAAAAAACAGCAAGGAATATCTCCAAGAACACAACCATTATAATTCCTGCCCATAATATTCCTTCATTCAAGCCGGCAAAATCATTCATAACCAAAGTTAAATCTCACGTTAAGAAGTAAGACTGACTATGCCAAGCGGAAAAAAAAGAAAAAGACATAAAATGGCTACCCACAAGCGCAAAAAGCGTTTGCGGAAGAACAGACATAAGAAGAAGTAGATTAAACGGGTAGTCTGCATTTGAAATTACTAAACCTAAAGGTCCTACGATCTTTAGGTTTATTGTATAAGTATATTGGATAGCGGTGAATTATATTAGCTCAGATTAATATAGTGAAGTGGTAAATAAGGATTTGATTATTGATGTTGGTGGTTCTGAGGTGACTCTGGCATTACTGGAAGACAAGCAATTAATTGAGTTAAATAAGGAAAAGAGCAACGTACAATTCTCTGTGGGCGATATTTATCTTGGCAAAGTAAAAAAGATAATGCCGGGATTGAATGCTGCTTTTGTGAATGTCGGATTCGAAAGGGATGCCTTCCTTCATTATCTTGACCTGGGAGCTCAGTTCCGGACACAGCATAAATACTATACCACTGCAATTCAGAAACAGGGACGCATCAATCCCCTTCACAAAATAAAGTGCGAGGAGGATATCGATAAGGATGGCAAAATCACTGATGTTCTTACAACCGGACAGACAGTTCTTGTCCAGATCACAAAAGAACCTATATCGACAAAAGGCCCGAGACTGGCATCCGAAATTTCTCTTGCCGGAAGAAACCTCGTACTTATACCTTTTTCTGATAAAGTATCGGTCTCCTCAAAAATTGAAAGTGGTGAGGAGAAAAACCGCCTGAAGACTTTGGTTCAGAGTATTAAGCCAAAAAACTATGGAGTAATAGTCAGAACGGTAGCAGAAGGTAAAAAGGTGGCACTCCTTGATGCTGAATTGAAAGAGCTGGTTAAGAGATGGGAATCGGCATTCACTTCACTCAAAAAGGAGACCAAAACGCCACGTATTTTCATAGGCGAAATGAACAGAACCTCAACGATATTGAGGGATATGCTTAATGTTACTTTCAACAGTATTCATATTAATGATCCTGCATTAGCAGAAGATATAAGGAAATATATAAGAGAAATTGCCCCTGAAAAGGAGAAGATTGTAAAGATTTATCATGGTACCCTTCCGATCTTTGATTATTTTGGAGTTAACAAGCAGATTAAAGCTCTTTTCGGAAAAACAGTTTCTTTTAAACACGGAGCATATCTGATAATTGAGCACACCGAAGCGCTTCATGTTATCGATGTTAACAGCGGTAACAGGTCAAGATCAGGAAACGATCAGGAGGCAAATGCACTCGAAGTAAATATGGAAGCTGCTGCAGAAATTGCAAGGCAGCTTCGTCTCAGGGATATGGGGGGGATTATTGTCGTTGATTTTATTGATATGCAGACATCTGAAAATAAGCAGATCCTGTTTGAAAAGATGAAAGAAATTATGGCTAACGACAGGACAAAACATAATATTCTTCCTCTTTCGAAATTCGGGCTGATGCAGATTACCCGACAGAGAGTCAGGCCCGAAATGGATATCGTTACAGATGAAAAATGCCCTTCCTGCAATGGTACCGGACAAACCAGACCCACAATCCTTTTCACTGACGAACTTGAAAACTCTCTCACTTTCATTGTTGGAAAGATCAAAACACGCAGAATAATTCTGAATGTCCATCCTTTTGTTGCCTCTTTTCTTAAAAAGGGATTAATACCTCTGTACAGGAAATGGAATCTCAAGTACGGGATCTTCATAAAGATTCAGGCAGTTACTTCCTATCATATGCTTGAATACCATTTCTTTGACAGGTACGATAATGAAATAGACCTGGCATAGTCTTCCGGTACTTCTGAACTACCTGAAGCCATTTTCTGTTAATTTCTCTTCAATTTATTACTTTTGCAAAGTATTTAATACCAGTTTTATGCTTAGAAGAGTATTGTACATTACCGCAATTTTTCTGTTTCTGAATATAAATCTTACAGGTCAGATCTATGATCCTGTATCATGGGATTTCATTTACGAAAGAACAGGAGATAAGACCTATGAGCTTGTTTTCACGGCATCGGTTGAAAAGGGCTCTCATATATATTCTATGGATGTTCCGGAGGGAGGACCTATCCCTACATCTTTCTCATTTAATGAGTCTTCAGGGTTTTCCCTCGATGGCAAAACCTATGAAGTAACAAAACCTGAAGAATTATTTGATGAGGCATTCGGGTTTAAAATAAAATCTTTCAGCGATAAAGCAGAATTCAGGCAAAAAGTAACATCTGAAAATGCCTCTTTTACTGTTACAGGGGTTGTCAACTTTATGTCGTGCAATAATACAACCTGCTCGCCTCCAAAAGATGTTGAGTTTTCTATTAAGATAGGAGAAAATGGCAAAATTGTAACTTCTGTCTCAGAGAATAACCAGGTTCTTACAGCAGAAACCGGCAAACCTTCAGGCGGATTACTGAAGTTTTTCCTTCTCTCATTGCTGGCTGGATTTGCCGGAGTGCTTACTCCATGTGTTTTTCCGATGATCCCGATGACTGTTGCATTTTTCTCCCAGGGCTCGGAAAACAGGGCTAAATCGGTTCTCAAAGCACTTATTTTCGGTATATCGATTGTGATTATTTATTCCATGCTTGGCATAATTGTCTCACTTAACCAGTGCAGGTGCTGGCTTTGCCAACACACTAAGTACTCACTGGATTCCCAATCTGCTGTTTTTTGCCTTGTTTGTTATTTTCGCGATATCATTTTTTGGTGCTTTCGAGATAGTTCTGCCAAATAAATGGGTGACAAGCGCTGATTCAAAGGTTGATAAGGGAGGATTGGTTGCGGCATTTTTTATGGGTCTGACGACTGTAATAGTATCTTTTTCCTGTACAGGTCCTATTATCGGGGTGCTGCTTGTTGAAGCAGCCTCGGGCGATGTGATACGGCCTACAATTGGAATGCTGGGTTTCGGACTTGCCTTTGCCCTGCCTTTCACCATATTTGCTCTCTTCCCTTCGGTTATGAGCAAGATACCAAAATCAGGCGGGTGGCTTAATTCGGTGAAAGTCGTCCTGGGTTTTATCATGCTTGCCTTCAGCCTGAAATTCCTTATGACCATTGACAGCGTTTATTCCTTTAAGATCCTTTCAAGAGATATCTATCTTGCTATCTGGATAGTAATATTCACACTGACAGGACTATATCTTATGGGGAAAATAAAATTTCATCACGACAGTGATCTCCCTTATATTGGTGCCTTCAGGCTGTTTCTCATTATTGCAGTGTTTTCATTCGTTGTCTACCTTATCCCCGGATTATTCGGAGCTCCGTTGAAAGGATTATCTGCCCTGCTTCCCTCGCCTGAAACATCAAAATTCAACCTGACCAGGATGGGTTCAGTGAATATTGCAACAACGCCTTCAAACCCTTTGGTTTTTTCAGGTGAGATGTGCTCAACACCCAGGTTTGATGATATTTTTGATATGCCGCTTGGTCTTACAGGGTATTATGAATTTAACCAGGGATTAAGATGTGCGAAAGAACAGGGGAAACCGGTGCTTCTTGACTTTAAAGGGCACGCCTGTGCCAATTGCAAAGTTATGGAAGCAAAAGTATGGTCCGATCCTGAGGTGCTCCGGAGGTTAAGGGATAATTTTGTAATAATCGCATTATATGCTGACGACCGGACATTATTACCTGAAAATGAATGGATCACATCCTCAGTTGATGGCAAGTTGAAGAAAACCATCGGAAAGATAAACGAAGATATAGAGATATCCAGGTTTAAAACAAATGCCCTTCCACTGTATGTCATAACTGACCATGACGGAAATCCCTTAAACAAGCCGATGCCGACAAATCTGAATATCGGGGAATTCAAAGCCTGGCTCGACGAGGGTTTGGCTGTCTTTGAAAATAGTACTTCAAGGTGAATACTCTGAGTAAGTACATTAATTTTTCAGAATCTACCGAATTTGAAGGTTACCATATATGTCCAGCCCTGGATTGATTTGGAACTGACAAGCGATGATCCTGTAGTTCCCAAATCAAATGGAGTCGTAAACCTGTAGGAAGCACCCAGTGCCAGGCGGAAATTCCTTGTGAGATTCAGTTCAAGCTCTGCAGCAGGTTCAGCCACCAGGAAGACTTCAGAATCTTCAATCATATTATTGTAATCATTTGATTCTTTGGTAATATACGAAACACCTCCGATACCCAACAGGATTGGGAAAGAGATGTGAACCGGAAATTTGGGCATCACTATTGGTTCACAGTAAAAGCCCCCGTATCCGCCTGTAATAAACACATCCTGATTAAGAATTGGATCGTAATGGTACTCATTAATAAAACCATTACCTCCAAATCCCAATCCGATTGAATGACTTATTATCCATTCGAATCTACCCCCGAAAACAACTGCCTGTTGTTCATTTATCTCTGAATAGCCTATTGTGAAGGCTCCGTAAAATCCACGCGGATTATAATCACCAAATAGTGTTTTAAATTCATCCTTATCACTTTCCTGCGAGAAAGATGGTGCACCCATTAAAATTATCAGGGTTGATAAAATGACCGTTTTTTTCATTTTTATAATTATTTAGAATTTCAACATATTAAAAAACATAAGCTATTGAGACTGCAAAGTCCCATGGTACTATCCTGACAAAGGATGGTGCTGTAAATTCGACAAATGGTTTTACGTTGAGGCTAACGTTAACCGGTATTTCGTGGATGCGGTATTCTGCAGTAAAAAATCCGTCAATACCAAGCAGAGGAGAGAATCGTTCCCCATAAAAGTAGTAATCCTCACCCCTGAATTTCACATGATCAGAGTAAATAAAGCCGAGATGACCTCCGTATCCCCAACCGAAAATAAGATCAGGGGATATTCCGCTGAAGGTTGTTTCGTACACTATCTTTAACCCGGTAAACTGAAGTCCGTTTTTTCTAAAACTCAACATTGCATTATAGGCTATCTCGGCATTACCTGCTTCGGAACCCATCTGATAAAATATTCCACTGTTATAACCAAGCCTGAAACCTGCCTGCTGAACAACTATCTGGCCTGATAGAAAAGAAGGGAAAAGTATGATCCCTGTTATTACCGTCAAAAGTTCTTTTTTCATCTTCAGTTTTTTTGAATACTTTACTGATAAAGACATTAAATTTAATTCATAGTTGCAGGGGGAAAGATTATTTCAGATAAATATTTCCGCGGACAGCATCAATCCTGATTTTAGATGATCCCTGGTTTTTACCGACGGTACCAGTAGTTCTGTATTCTTTCTTTTCTGCATTAAGTGTTTCCTGTTCAGTATTGATATTCTTTGAAGGCAATACTAAAAATGTATTTATATGTCTGATATCAAGACTATAAGATGTGTTTTCGTCAAAATTAAGGGATATATCTGAATAGCCGCAGTTCAAAATAACCGATTCAAATTCAGGATTGATCAGGTCCACATCAAGATTGCCATATTTTGTATTAAGATTGATATCCTTTTTTAAATATTTCACATCATACTCCGTGAAATAGGAATTACCAGTCATTGATGATACAGTATCTATAAAGAATTTGTCCCTGCGTGATTCGAACCTTATTTCTCCGGCCTTTGAGATATCATACCTTGATGACGTTGAAGTTATTTTTATATCTCGTACCGATTCTATTGTAAACTCGGAAAAAGAAGCTTCGATAGTGCCAGAGATTACAGAACTGATTGAGGCATCGCAGAAAGCCAATTCGACTGAAGATTTTTCTCCAAGGTAACCTGCCTTGAATGATCCGTTTGAAAGCGAAACTGAAAAATCACCGGTACACTTCTCGATATATACATCTCCATATTTATTATTAATAATAAGATTAAGATATTCAGGGACATTTATGTAATAATCAATCTCCATGCGGGATTCATATGATATAAGTTTATTCGTCAATCCTTTAAATCCTTCGAAAAGATTACCAATATTCTGAATGAATTCTGTATGGGCTTTAATCACTTTATCTGATTCATTTATGCTGACAGTTATCCCGTCAAACATCTTCTTCAGTTTTTCAGGGTTTGATGCAAATGCTTTGATTTCGACCTTAATATATGCAGAATCCTTATTCCATGGGGTAACATAGATGTTCCCGTATTTATTTGAAACATCAAGAGAGGTCTCTTTTGTTACCGGTATACTTTTCATAAAGCTACGGGTCTCTGACTCACCCTGTGCGGATGCTGAGTACGATAGCAGGAGTATTAAACCGGATGTTACAATCGATTTATAGCTCATACTTTTTGTTTTTTCCGGGATTATCATCATTTTCTTTCAGCAAATTCAGAATATCTTCAAGCAGGCGGATCTTTATCCTGTAATTCTGTATCAAAGCTTCCACGACCTCCTGGTTTGCAACATTATCTTTAAGATCTTTCTTAATATCTGAACCGATGCTGTCAAGCCTTAAAAGATCCTCATTCAGTTCCTTATTAATTTCAGGATTTGCAGTCAGCAGTGGGGCAGCCTTCCGATAAAGTGAGATGACAAGATTGTTGTAGTAGATTTCAGTTTCACTCAGCTGAGGAGTGACCGGATTAATTCCTTCAGCATTGCTTATTTTGTTATTGGATTGCTTAAACGATGGTTTAAGCAGCAAAATTGTGAAACCAATTACCACAATTACCGTTGCAGCAATCGAGAGCCATTTCCAATTAATTGATTTTTCTTTTTTCAATCCCTTCTCAATTCTGTTCCAGAGCTCCGAAGGCGGATTGTAAATGTCGAGATCCTGCCTGACCTTCTTTATATGTTCTTCAAACTTGTCCATTTAATTAATTTACTGAAATTATTCTTCTTAGCTTCTCCTTTGCTCTCATATACTGAGATTTTGAAGTTGATTCGGTTATGCCAAGTATCTGAGAGATTTCTGAATGATCATATCCTTCAAGCAGATAAAGAGTCAATATTATTCTGTAACCATCGGGAAGCATTTCAATCCCTTTAAAGATTTTACTTGTTTCATAAGTCACCTCCTCTTCTTCTTCATAAACTACTGGTGGCAGGTTATCGCATAGTGTAAGATCTATTTTCTTTTTCCTGAGATGGTTTATACACTTGTTCACGAGTATTTTTTTTAACCATGCTCCGAAAGTTGATTCAAACCTGAATAAACCTATGCTCCTGAAACAATCAACAAATGCTTCCTGAAGGATGTCCTCAGCATCTTCCCTGTTGTTCAGAATCCTGTGTGCAAGGTTGTACATAGCTTTTTTGTATAGGTTATACAGACTGAACTGAGCCTGGCTATTGCCTTTTTTGCACTTCTCTATTAGCTGGGCATGTATATTAATGTTTATATTATCCACCTGATAAGCTTACCTGGTTAAAAGACAAAATTATTATGCATGGGTTGCACAATCAGATCAAATTTATTTTATTTTTTCAGAACCGGTTTTACAACAAATACCATGACTATTACAGCCGCACTGAAAAACAGAGCTGTTAACATCAGGAAATCACCATATTTAACATATGGGGTAATCCTGGTCTCAGGATTAAAAGTGCATTTTAAGGTTGCAGGCTCCCACCATGGAGTTTTCATTGTTACCTTACCCCTGATATCTGTAAGACAGGAAATACCGGTATTGGCAGCCCTTACTACCGGCCTGCGTGTTTCTATTGCTCTGAGAGATGCATAGGAAAAATGCTGCTTGTAACCTTCTGTATTTTTCCACCAGCCGTCGTTGGTAATGATGAAAATTGCCCCGGCTCCCTTCAGAATATAATCAGTTACATATTCTCCGAATACCGATTCATAGCAAATTACAGGAGCAATCATTTGTGATTTGTCTGAATTTGAAAAGCAGGTTCTCTCTTCCTGTGTGGAATAACCCCTGTTAATTCCACCGAGTTTTGGAAGAAGTCTGCTTATTCGTCCGAAGATCCCCTTTGACGGAATGAACTCAAAACCAGGCACAAGGCGTGATTTATGATATATTTCTATTTCTGCACCTGTGTCAATCTTAAAAGCTGAATTGAAATAAACATTCTGATCCTCTGGCGAGGGCATGCTGGTTATATTATCTTCCTCCGTTTCTAATCCTGGCGAAACTGAAATGTAACTTACCATTCCTGTAACCACACTTAAAAATGGCCTTTTTTCAGTAAGATTTCTTATCATATCAATGTATTTGTTATTGGCCATACTGTTTTCATTAACAGGGTCAGCAACTGTTGTTTCAGGTGTTACAAGCCAGTCGGTACTTTCTGTAATCAAAGGTTCGGCCATATAGATTACTTTTTCAAGCTGTTTCTCAAAGGAAGTGGTGAACTTCTCACCGTAAGGATCGAAATTAGGCTGAATAATTACAGCCTCATTTTCATTGCCAGTTGAAATTTTTATTGTTCTGTACCTTAAAATTGAAGCAGCAGAAGGAATAATTACGATTGCCAGCCATAATGACATGTAAATTAATTTTTTGCTTTTTTTCGCCAATAATCGGCTGAGAAATAAAAACAGGAACAGGTTTGAAAGAAGGATCCATAAAGTACCTCCTGAGGTTCCCGTTACTTCATACCACTGAATAAAGAGAATGTCTTTGGATAATCCGTTCCCGATGTTGATCCATGGTGAGAGTATGTTAACTTTCAGACAAAGAAACTCAAGTGACAGCCAGAAAGCCAGCAGCGATACAAAACCCTGAACATTCCCCTCTTTCAGCCTTATTTTGTGAGCCGCAAACATTGTGAATGACATCAGGAATGCTGAAGATAGAATAATACATATGGCTGCTGTTATACTGACAACCCTGATCCACCCTATTGTTATAATGGAAAAGACAACAAAACCAGGTAGCAGAAATAGGAAAAAGGCATTGGGAGTATATCTTTTGTTGTTTTCGAACAAGTGGTTCCCGATATAAAAAAACGGCACGAAACCACACAACAGGATAAGTCCGGTACACCAGCCGGTCCATGCAAGTCCGGAAATAATTCCACCGCACAATGACAGGGCTATAAGTATATACCTGTTCATTAAAGCTTGTTTGTCATAAATTCAATTCATCAGGCATGTCTGTTCTTGATCAGGCCACAAAAATAAGTCACGCATTTTAGCCGGAGTATTAAATTGATATCGATTTTATTGTATTTTGCAAAATAATATTATAAATTTACATGCTATAAGACCTGAAAACTTAAGAACCAAGTAATAATTTTAAAAAACGAAGCAGAATAATCAAGGATATTTTAGAGTGTAATACTTTATAAAGAAGCTTTTACTGTCCAAAAGCAATTTTTCCATTCTTTTCATGGCTGCCCCTGACTCTTCGTCAGGGGCTTTTGCATTGTTAAATTGTGTTAAATGCAGGTTATCAGGCGATTTGATATCTCAATTTAATTATATTGCAGCACAAAATAACCTCAATTCAGGAATGAAAAATTTACTATTCTGTTCCTCTGCTTATTCTTGTTCTGCCGGCTTGTAACAACAGTGAAAAGCAATTGCTTAAACGGGCAGAAAAAATCCATGAAAAAGTACTGACTGTCGATACACATTGTGATACCCCAATGGATATGGTCAGATCAGATTTTGACCTTGGTCAGCATCACTCAGAAGGGTGCGTAGATTTTCCAAGGATGGCCGAAGGCGGACTTGATGCTGAATTTTTTGCGGTTTTTACCAGCCAGGGACCAAGAAATGATTCTGCTTATAAAGAGGTGTATAGTTACGCACTTGAAGTTTTAGAGACAATTCACAGCAATGTTGAAAAAAATTCGGATGTTGCAGGGATAGCCATTACCTCTGATGATGCCTACAAACTGAAGAAGGCAGGCAGAATTGCAGCTTTTATAGGGATAGAAAACGGTTATCCTGTCGGGAAGGATATATCAGGAATCAGGGAGTTTTATGACCGGGGTGCGCGATACATTACCCTGTCGCACACCCGTAACAATGATATTTGCGATTCATCCACCGATCCAAAAGGCACCGAACATAATGGTCTTTCATCATTTGGCAGGGAGGTGGTTAAAGAAATGAACCGCCTTGGCATGATGATAGACGTTTCTCATATTTCCGACAAGGCATTTTATGACGTTATTCAGTTATCAAGTGCTCCTGTGATAGCATCACATTCATCATGCAGGGCACTTTGCGAATCGCCAAGGAATCTGAATGACGATATGCTTCTTGCACTTAAAGAAAATGGCGGGGTTATCCAGATATGTATCCTGAGTGAATATATAAAGACCCCGGATCCAAATCCCGAACTGGATGCAAAGCTCCGGGAGTTAAGGGAAAAATATGGCGATTATGCTAATCTTCCGGATGATAAAAAGAAAGAGATGCGTTCTGAATACAGGGTTATCCAGGACAAATATGAGAAGCTGGCGACAGTGAAGGATGTGGTTGATCATATTGACCATGTTATCCAGGTTATCGGAGTTGATTATGTTGGTATCGGCACCGATTTTGACGGTGGTGGCGGAGTGGAGGGATGCAAAACGGTGGCTGATATGAAGAATATAACTATTGAATTATTGCACCGTGGCTATAAAAAGGCTGATATTGCCAAAATATGGGGTGGAAATATTATGAGGGTTTTAAATGAAGTTGAACAGAAAAAGGAGATTCCGGCCTGAATAACATCCCTGAATTAATTCTTATCCGGGGAGAGATCAAACTTTTCTTACTTTTGAAAATTTAAATGTTTTCAGTATCCAGGAAGGAAGAGGCCTGTAGGAATTTCTTTTTCTGAGGTCAATAAACCACCCAAGTTTTTTCAATACAGGAATTTTGTGAGTCTCTACAAATTCTATCAGTACACCGTCGGGGTCCTCAATATAGGCAAAGTGACCTGCTGCATCACCCATATCAAAACTATTGCCATTATGGCTTTGCTGGCTGTCGACAACAAACGGGAATCTTTTATCGCTGCAGTATTTCCTGAGTTCATCCATACCAAAGGTATCATAACATAAATGAATAAATCCGGGGTCCCCCCAGAACCGGTCCCTGAATATCCTTTTACCGGGTTTTACAGCTGAACTAACCAGTTCAATATAACTTTGACCAAAGATACCGCTGAAATATCCCGTTAATGGTTCTGATCTTTTAAGGAGAACTCTCCTGAATATATTTTTACCATCTGGAAGGCTGGCAAAATCCGGGAAAGATCCGGTTCTATCATAAACTACGTGGTCGTAGCCAAGAATATCTGAATACACAGCTCTTGATTTATCTACATCTGTCACTCCGATAATTGCGCCATATACTCCGCCATTGACTTTATCCTCATTCATAAACCAGTCCTCTCCATCTACCATCTGAAATATATTTCCGAAAGGATCCTTTAGATAGAAGACCTTTTTACCTGATGGATCCGGTATCGGCTGGTTTAAAAGAACTGCTTTATTTTTACTGAAGAAAGAATACGCTTCTTCAATATTCTTTACCTTCATTTTACAAATGAGAATGCCAAGGTCTCCGATTCTGATATCTTCATTGATTTCTTTAGGTTCTCTGCCTTTGTACTGCCATACCTCAAAGCCGCCGCCACCCTGAAGGTTCAGTGCCAGAACAGCATGCCTTTTCTGGGGGACTCCTCCGGTATATGGGAGCATAAGCTTTGCTTCAGCCTCTTCTTCAAAAATTCTGCAGTCCATTCCCAGCATCCTGATGTACCAATCCCATGCTTCTTCAAATTTCTTTACACCGATTCCTATTTGCTGAATCCCTCCAAGTTTATATTCTTTCATTTCAATATTATTAGAAATTACATAGGTTTTATCCTGTCTGCGATTCTGAAAAAGAGCCATGGACATATACGCCTTATATAAAGCATTGTTAATTCGGACCCTCCGACAAGGATTTCCCTTTTGTCTCTCAAAATGCCTCTGATAATTATTTTTGCTGCTTTTTCAGGTGAGAGCCCCTTTGCCAGTCCGTCATCCAGCTTCCCATGTTCCCTTCCTTCACTGTCAAGAGCATGCAAAGAGATCTTGGTTCTGACCCTGCCAGGTATGATGACCGATGCTTTGATATTATTTATTTTGTTTTCGAGGTAAAGGGTTTCAAAAAACCCGTGAAGGGCCTGCTTTGAAGCTGAATAGGCTGACCTTAATGGAAATCCGAATCTTCCTGATATACTGCTTGTTGCAAGAATATGGCCTGATTTTTGTTTTATCATATAAGGCAGAACAGCCTTTGTAAGGGAGATAGTACCGAAAAAGTTGATTTCAAAGATTTTCCGGTCAATCCAGAGCGGTGTTTCATCTATTTTTGACCTCTGGCTTATTCCGCCGATATTCAACAGGTAATCGATTTTGCCTGCTTCGCTGATTTGCTTCTCAACAAGTTTATCGATTCCTGATGTGTCGGAAAGATCAAACGGGGCACATGTTATCATCTCGGATTGAACGCCGCAGGTTTTTTTAACACGTTCCAGCCCGGCCGGGTCGTTAGAGGAAATTATTAGCTTTGCACCACGTCCTGCAAATTCACGGACAAGAGCTTCCCCTATACCGGATGATGCCCCGGTGATCCAGGCCACTTTCCCTTTAAACATATTATTTTTCCTCATCTTTCAGGATTGAGATCAGTGAAATCAGCTCATCATAGTCTTTCCTCAATTCAAGAAAGGAAGGATCTTTTTTCTTTTTGTAATTTAAAAATCTGAAGCCTCCTATTATTCTACGGAACAAGATATTATAGTTCCAGGCAAATATTCCTGCAACCGGAATTGTTAAAAAGATAAGTAATGCCAGCCACCAGGGAGAAAATATCAAAAAAGAGATGATCAGGTAAACCGGTAAAAATATAAATGCCAGGACAAGCGATATACCAAACCTGACGGAGCTATGAAACTGAAGGTCTTTTGTTTTTCGTATCTGCAACTCAGGCAATGACAGGAAAGTAAGAGTAAATATATTTCCGAATAACCATACCGGGAAAGTCAGAAGCATACCGGCAACTCCTGCTATAAGCCAGCCGGGCGGGTGCTTTTTCTTTTCAAGCAGCCGGTAGGTTATGTTAAGTTTTTTCGCCTGATTTTTAATCTTTAGGCTTAGGGAACAGATATTTTTATAAGTCAGGGGATCAGAGACTTTAAGCCGGTTCAGCTTGTCAATCAGGTTTCTGTCGCGCAAAAGCTTGGGATACTTTATTCTATCGCTGTATCGTCCGTTTATTATGCTTCTCAGTTCATCAATTGCCTCGTAATCATCCTCAGATTCAATATGGACCATCACTTTTTTGATACCGGCAGAAATCTTGTTTCTGAGCTCATTCAGGGCTATTTCAGGGCTTTCAGAATACAATTGATGAAACTCGGAGACTTCCACAGGTTTGCCATAAACTACGGTGAGCACCTGTCTGAACCTGAAATAGCTTGAATATTCGATGCCAACGGGAATAATCTTTATTTTCAGCTTAAAACCGGTTGCTTCATCAGCCTGGAGGGCAACACGGCAGATCCCTTTCTTAAGCTGCCTGAGTCTTCTGAATCCGGCATGGTCACCCTCCGGTAGTATAATTAGACCATTTTTATTTTTTAAGACATCAATCGTTTTAAGAAATATTTCATCATTGGCTTTAAGGGCGCTGAATCCGTCCCTGATCCTGTAGACAGGGAGAATCTTTAAAAAATACAAAATAGAGGCAATTGCTTTCTTTTTGAAAATATCGGCCCTGGCAAGGAAAACCGGCTGTCCCTTATGTGTAAAAAGAACTGCCAGTGCATCCATCAGGGCATTCTGATGATTTGGGGCAAAAATCAAATGTTCGTCAGGATTTATGTTTTCAACTCCCATAACAATAATTTTCCTGTAGAAAATATTGTCATGCCAGAAGGCGACAGCCCGCCTGAAAAGCGCATAGCGTGTCGAATATTTTTCAATATCTCCTTTGCCCATTCAATCAGGTTAATTAGGAATTCCCGGCAGGTTTATCCTGTGCAGGAAGGGTGATGCAAGTTAAAAAAAATGGGTTGCAGTCTTTAAGTAAGCAGTAAATTAATTTTATTTCTGGTAAATAATAAGTCTTTTTACCACCTGTCAGGCAGGTCAAAATCGTCAGTTAGCCTGTCAAGGCTTCTCCTTTCTTTTTTTGTTGGCCTGCCTGAGCCTTTTTCCCTGTAACCTGAAAATCCTGTTTGTCTGATATCCATTTTTATTTTCTCCTGTTCAGGTGTAAGATCTTCAATGTAATTACTTACAAGTTTGGCAGATACACGGTTTTCGAGAAGCCCGGTTATCCTGTATGTAAACACGACAGGTGGTTTTCTGACAGTTATAATTTCACCTTTAAGGACTATTCTGGATGGTTTGACCTGGACATTATTTATTATGATTCTACCTTTTCCGCAGGCTTCTGATGCGATGCTTCTTGTTTTATATATTCTTACTGACCAGAGGAATTTATCGATCCTTACAGGTTTAATATCTGACATCTCCCGATATTGATAAGATTATTTTAGCTTTTGATCCTGGTCATCTTCTCCCTCATTACGGACCTGTAATTTTGCTTTCCTGTTAAATGCGGTCATAGTGAGTTCTGTACCAACTGTTCCGAACGACCTGATCATTTCGATCACGATTGCTATTCTTTCCTCAATGAATTTTTTCTCTTCCGTATTCCATTTCCCAAGAACATAATTTACCTGTGCCCCCTTTCTGAATCCATTTCCAATTCCCACCCTGATCCTGGAATATTCGGAAGTTGATAGTATTGTATTGATGTGCAACAAACCGTTATGACCACCATCACCACCTTTTGGCTTCATTTTTATACTTCCAGGTGGCAGTGCTATATCATCCACAATGACCAGGAGATTCTCAACAGGTATTTTCTCCTTCTTCAGCCAATAACTGACCGCATTACCACTGAGGTTCATAAAAGTTGAGGGTTTAAGCAGAACAAAAGTCCTTCCTTTATATTTTATCTCACATACAGATCCGTAGCGGCGATCGGAAAAACCCACACCTGATTCCATCGCGAAAGCGTCCAGAATGGTAAACCCAATATTGTGACGGGTATCAGTATACTCGTCACCAATATTACCCAGGCCAACTATCAGATATTTCATTGTGCCTGATTCATTAAATTTTACGGGTTATTTACTTTTTCCCGCAGCTGGAGCAGCGGCTGGTGCAGCACCCTCTACACCTTCAGCTGCAGGTTTTGCAGCAGCACCTTCAGCGCCTTCAGCACCTTCAACACCTTCGCCTTCCTCCTTCTGAACAACACGTGAAGTGGCAACTGAAAGGATTGTTGTGATATTAGGATCAATTAATTCTATCTTATCGTATGACAGATCACCGACTTTTACTGAATGGTGTATTTTGACTTCAGTAACATCAATCGGTAGAAATTCAGGAATGTCATTTGCAAAACCTCTGACCTTAAGGTGTCTCTTTTTGATCCTGAGTTTACCCCCAGCTTTTACCCCGACTGAATCGCCTGTAACTTTGATTGGAAGACTTATTACAATTGGCTTGTTGTCAAAGATCTCAATAAAGTCAACATGTGTAATTTTATCGGTCACAGGGTGAAACTGAATATCCTGAAGTACGACTTTGTACTCCTTCCCGTCGAGGTTCAGATTAACAAGATGAGCATCGGGTGTATAGACAAGATTTTTAAAGTTGTTTTCGTGGGTATGAAAATGTATATTTTGCTCTTTACCATAAATCACGCAGGGAACATTGCCTTCTTTCCTTGTATTTTTTGAGCTTTTCTTTCCCAGGTCTGTTCTTAGGGATCCTTTGATTTCAAGTGTCTTCATCTGATAAAAGTTATTGTGCTACTCAGAGTTGTACTTCTGACAACTCCCCATTACACGTACGACATAAAAAAATTGGACTGCAAATATATTACAAAGGATTCAGAATACAAAATTTGTACTGATAGACTCATTGTGATTAACAGCCAGTATTGTATTGGCAAAAATTTCGGCTATTGAAAGGACCTTGATTTTATCAGATTTATTTATGAAGGGTACTGAATCGGTAACCACCAGTTCGGTGATCGGAGACTGATCTATTCTTTCGATTGCATTTCCTGAAAGGATGGGATGTGTGGCAAATGCCCTGATACTTCTTGCTCCCTTTTCTTTCATTTTTTGTGCTGCAAGTGCAAGTGTGCCAGCTGTATCCACCATATCATCAATAATTACAACGTTCCTGTCTTCAACTTCTCCGATAATGGACATCTCTTCAACTACGTTAGGTTTTTTACGAAGTTTATAGCACAGAACCATTTCAGACTGCAGGTGCCTTGAATAAGCATTGGCCCTTTTTGACCCACCCATATCAGGAGCTGAGACAGTTAGATTCTCCAGCTTAAGGTTTTCAATATAGGGGGCAAAAATTGCAGAGCCAAAGAGGTGGTCGACCGGGACATTAAAAAATCCCTGTATCTGGTCAGCATGAAGGTCCATTGTTATTATCCTGTCGACTCCTGCAGTTCCAAGCAGATCGGATGATAATTTTGCACCGATTGAAACCCTTGGTCTGTCTTTCCTGTCCTGCCGGGCAAATCCATAATACGGGATGACTGCAATTACTTTATAGGCTGAGGCCCTTTTTGCTGCATCAATCATCAGCAGAAGTTCAAAAAGGTTATCAGCCGGAGGATTGGTAGATTGAATTATAAAAACCATATCTCCTCTCACAGATTCATCAAAAGCCGGTTGGAATTCACCATCCCTGAATTCTGTTACTGAACTTTTTCCAAGCTCTATTCCAAGTTCCTTTACGATTCTTTCAGCCAGGTGCTTTGAAGCCCTGCAGGAAAAAACCTTCATGGGTGCTTTACCAAACATTATACTGTGATTTAGCCGGTTTGTATTAGAAATTCCTCAGGCACAAATTTAAAAATTCCGGAACATATCATACCGCATTTGATAAATTGTTTATAGTTTCCTCAATGAAGCCCAGTATCTCTTCCCTTCCTGTCCTGTTTACAGTCGATGATAGAAATGTGACCGGAAGAGATTCCCATATTTTAAGCATCTCAATATCGTAGTTGTGTATTGATTTCCTTAGAGCCCCCTGTGTAAGTTTATCAGTTTTTGTGAATACCCTGGCAAAAGGGATCTGATTCATTCCCAAAAACTCCATAAACAACATATCTGAATTCTGGGGTTTATGTCTTGAATCCAGAAGAACGAATAAGCAGATAAGGTTTTCCCTGGTAAGAATATAGTCTTCGACAGCTTTAACCCATTTTTCCCTCATTTTAACAGGAACTCTGGCAAACCCATACCCTGGCAGGTCGACAAGATACCAGCTGTCGTTAATCAGAAAATGGTTTATCGTTCTTGTTTTTCCGGGGTTCCCTGATATTTTGGCGAGGTGTGAATTTCCTGTCAGGAGATTGATAAGCGACGATTTTCCGACATTCGAACGTCCAATAAATCCTAATTCGGGCTGCAGGGCAGGAGGGCACTGTTTAAGAGTTGCGCTGCTTTTTACATAAAAAGCTGAATGGATTATCATGACCCTGGTCCTTATTTGAGGTCTTTGTAGGGTAAACCTATCTTTTTGTAATACAAATAATTATTACCGAATTCAGTTATAATTGCAGCAATTATGCCTATAGAGTCGGCCTGGGGAGTTCCGCTTTTACTCAGGTCGAGAAAAGTCTTTCCGTTAACAGGGTTAATCCTTGCAACTTTAGTGGTGTCAAATACTCCGTTTGTGAATTCACCCCGGAAGAATTTCACCTTTTTTGTTTTATCTGTTATTTCCAGACTGATCCTTACTTTTCCAGTGGTACTATAATTATCTTTTATACTGTAAATAATCTCAGGATAATTACTAATAAGCTTTCCATCCCTTGTATATTCCTTCATCAGAGGAGTGCGAAAACCCATGCTGTAATTTAATTCTGCTTTTTTACGGCCATTTTTGTAATATTGTACCTGAGTTCCGTTGATGGTATCATGCTTCATGGGCGTCGACCGGAATACCTGTCCATCAGGGTAATACCATCTTGCTGAATCTTCACGCAGGCCGTTCCTGTACCAGTAAGTCTGATTAAGCTGACCCCCGGGGTAATAAGTCTTCATCTCTCCCTCCATAATTCCATTCTTAAAAGTAACTTCCTTGAAGAGGCGATCACCGGATAAATATTTTTTAATTCCCGTGAAACCTGTATCGGGTACCGTAATGGTATCAGTCTCAATATCAGATCCTTTCTTTAAGGAACCCTTTCCAGTGCATCCGAAAGCTAAAAGCATGAATGGAAGGACAATGAGTGGAATATATACAATTTTCATGATGGTTTTTTATGATTATCAATTAACCCCTTTATTGTTGATGTAAATTTCAAGCAGTGTTGCTTCAGGTTCAGGAATAAGAGCAACATCATCAATCAGAGCGGGCAGCAGCACTGTTTCTCCTTTTGTCACTTTTTCTGATTTGTTATCCCATCTTATAAGGAAGCTGCCCTCCGTACAAATGTACGTAACAAAAGAATCAATAAGGCTGTAATCCCTGTTAATCTGTTTATTGAAATGGATAATATTAGTATCGAAAAACTCACAGCTGACAAGATTTTCCGCCTTGTTTTCGATCAGTTCCTTTCTGATTTTGTTTCTGCCTGATGCCTTGAAGTCAAGAGCATCCATGGCAAGGTCGTTGTGAAGTTCACGGGATTTCCCGTTCTGATCGGTTCTTCCCCAGTCATAGATCCTGTAGGTTATGTCAGATGTCTGTTGAATCTCAGCCAGGACAATTCCTGCTCCAATGGCATGAATCCTTCCTGCCGGAGTGAAAAATGCATCACCGGAATCAGCATCTTCAACATTCAGCAAATTCTGGATCGTGTTGTTATTATATGCATTAGTATATGATTCACGGGTAACCGGGTTGGCAAAACCTGTGTAAATCTTTGCATTTTTGTCACTTTGAAGGATATACCACATCTCAGTTTTACCATAAGCATTGTGTCTTTTTTTTGCAAGTTCGTTGTCGGGATGAACCTGAATTGAAAGATCAGCCCTGGCTTCGAGCAGCTTTATAAGAAGAGGAAATTCATTTCCGAATTTTTCATATACCGATTCACCGGTAATATCGCCCATATAGACTTCAATTATTTCCTCGATGTTATTGCCGGCAAGAAATCCGTTGCTTATTACCGACAGGTTATCTGAAACAGCTGATAGCTCCCAGCTTTCTCCAATATTTTTCAGATTACCGGCTACCTTTCCGTAATGATCAGACAGAGAATTTCCACCCCATATCTTTTCTTTTAATATCGGTTCAAATTTTAAAGGGTATAATTTAGACATTAAGTATCGTGTTAAGGATTTACATTTTAATAATAAGTGCCTAAAGTGCCTAGAGTGACTTAAGTACTTAAAGTTCTTCGGATTTATAATTTCAGGCACTCCAAACTTTAGCTCACTATAGGCACTTCTTCACTGTAAATTATTATTTTTGAAAATTGTATATGATACAAAAATATAAATAAATGCTGATTGTAGGAATAGCTGGAGGTACAGGATCGGGAAAAACAACCGTTGTGAAAAAGGTAATTGAACGGTTTCCAAACGAGGAAGTAATTGTGATACCTCAGGATGCTTATTATAAGGATAACGGAGATATCCCTCTTGAAGAACGGCAGAAGATAAATTTTGATCACCCGGATTCTCTGGAATTCAGCCTGCTGATCGATCATCTTAACAGGCTTAGGGAAGGCCAGAGCATTGAAATGCCGGTTTATTCATACCTCACCTGCCTCAGGTCGAAGGAAACTATAACGGTGAAGCCTGCGAGAGTAGTCCTGGTTGAAGGAATTTTAATACTGGCAGACAGCGGTCTCAGGAATATTCTCGATATAAAGGTTTTTGTTGATGCTGATGCCGACGACCGCCTTGGAAGGGTTATTCAGCGCGATATTATTGAAAGGGGGCGTTCGCTGCCGGTGGTACTGAACAGATATCATGACACTGTTAAGCCATCGCATCTTCAGTTCATAGAACCTTCAAAAAGGTATGCCGATATCATAATACCAGGCGGGGGAGAGAATCAGGTAGGGATTGAAGTTCTTATCTCAATAATAGAAAAGCATTTATAGAAAGAATATTATATGCTGGCAAATATTAAACCTGAGGATATTCTCTTCCTCGATATCGAAACTGTACCTTCAGTATCCTCATACGGCACCCTCGATCCGTCATTTCAGGCTCTCTGGGAAAAGAAATCAAAACACTTCAGGAGCGATGATCAGTCGGCGGCAGATGTGTACGACAGGGCAGGAATTTATGCCGAGTTTGGAAAAATAATCTGCATTTCCGCCGGATTGATCAAAGAGAAGGATCCTTTTACTTTCAGGATAAAATCGTTTTATGGGGATGATGAAAAATCTCTTCTGTCAGACTTTTCAGCTATGCTTTCTAAATTTACCAGGAACAGGGAAACATTGCTCTGTGCACATAACGGAAAAGAATTTGATTATCCGTATATAGCGCGCAGAATGATAATAAACGGTATGATAATACCTGATATCCTTGATAATGCAGGGAAAAAACCATGGGAGGTCAAATTGCTTGATACCCTTGATTTATGGAAATTTGGTGATTATAAGAGCTACACTTCCCTTGATCTTCTGACATCCGTACTTAATATTCCTACACCAAAGGATGACATTGACGGGAGCATGGTAGCCGGTATTTATCACGAAGAACATGATATTACAAGGATTGCAAGGTATTGTGAGAAAGATGTCCTTGCCGTTGCCCAGGTCCTGCTGAGATTTATGAATCTTCCAAAGATCGAATCAGACAGAATAGAATCAGTTACACAGTTCTGATAATCAAGTGTCGAGCAATCTCAGGAAGCATTTTCGCACAGCTTCCGGATTGTCAGAATGAATCCAATGACCTGCCAGGGGTACCATTATAAATTCAGCTGCAGGAAAGACTTTCCGGATATTTTCAAAATCACTTTCCGGAATATAATCTGAATTCTCTCCTTTCAGGACGAAAACCGGGAATCCGGTAATTTCCTTTTGATCTGCACTGCCAGAGTCAACGGGATCCAATATCCTGTCGATATTTTTAAGAAGAGCTGATACATTTATTTTCCAGGAAAAAGAATTATCCGGTTCCCTCCTCAGGTTTTTCATAATTAATCCTCTCACTTTTTCAGATCCGATCATTGTTATAAGTTGTGATTCTATGTCCGATCGTGAAGTAATTTCTGACAATTTCAGGCTAAGCATCGAATTCAATATCCGAAAATTCTGTTTGGATTCCTCTTTAAACCTGTATTTTTCTGAAAATGGTGATATGTCAGCAATGACCAGGCCATAAAGTTTTTCAGGCCAGTTCAAAGCAAAATTAACAGCGGTTTTTCCGCCCATACTGTGACCGGCAAGGAAAAACCTGCTTAGCCTGAGATCCATAACCAATTCATACAGATCCTCTTTCATGGAATCATAATCATGAATGTCGCTGTGGGGTGAAAGTCCATGATTTCTCTGATCAGGCAGGATAACTGTAAACATGTCACTTATGCTTTTAGCAACAGAAACCCAGTTATCAGAGGATCCGTAAAGGCCATGAAGTATAATTAACGGAGGACCAGAACCGTATTTCCTGTAAAACAATTTCATAAACGGTATTAATCTGTCAGCTGTCTCCTGTACATCTGGATTGCATTTTCAAGTCCCAGATAAAGTGCGTCAGAAATCAGTGCGTGCCCTATTGAGACCTCATCGATCCATGGAATATTCTGATGGAGGTATCTGAGGTTTTCAAGATTCAGATCATGCCCTGCATTAATACCCAGTCCGGAATCACGTGCAATGACTGCTGCAATCACGAATGGTTCGACTGCCTCCGGGGCATTCCTGTTAAAGGCTGAAGCATATGGTTCGGTGTACAATTCAATCCTGTCCGTCCCTACCAAAGCAGCCTGTTCAATACTTATGCGCTGAGTATCAACAAATAAAGAGGTTCTGATTCCTGCTTTTTTAAATGTGGATATCACATCTGTAAGAAAAAGCCTGTATCTGGCAATATCCCAGCCTGCATTTGATGTAATGGCATCATGGGCATCAGGTACAAGTGTAACCTGATCAGGTTTGACCGAAAGGACAAGATCTGTAAAACTGTCGGAAGGATAACCTTCAATATTGAATTCAGTTTTTATTATCGGCCTGATTTCAAGTACATCCTTATACCTGATATGACGTTCATCAGGACGCGGGTGAACCGTTATCCCTTCAGCTCCAAAGAGCTCACAATTTATTGCAGCTGTCTTGACATTTGGAATATTACCGCCTCTGGCATTCCTTAAAGTTGCAATTTTATTAATATTTACACTCAGCTTTGTCATAATAAAACTGACGATTATCCGTATTGTAATGTGGTTCAAAAATACAACAACTTACCTTTTTTTTCTTATTTTAGATGAAATTTAAATGAACACTCTCCATTATGCAGGCAAAAGACATAATTTCCGAAGTGGTTCCTTCGTTGAAAACATCTGATTCAGGACAGACCGCACTAAACTGGATGGAGATTTTCAGAATATCACATCTGCCGATTGTCAACAATCTTGATTTTCTCGGTCTGATCTCTGATACTGATATTTATGATATGAATCAGCCTGAGGAACCTATCGGAAATCATACGCTTACGTTATTAAAGCCTTTTGTAACAACCGAACAGCATCTTTTTGAAGTAATTGGACTGGCTGCACGGCTTAAACTTACAGTTGTACCTGTACTTGATGAAAAATCCCATTTTAAGGGGGTAATTACAACTACCGACCTGGTCCGTTATCTGGCAGGCATTTCTTCGATGGATCAGCAGGGCGGAATAATTGTCCTTGAGCTTGTCGAAAGAGACTATTCACTGTCGCAGATAGCACAGATTGTTGAAAGTAACAATGTCAGGGTTTTGAGCATGTATATTACCTCTCCACCCGAATCGACCAGGCTTGAAGTAACAATTAAAGTTAATACAAATGACCTGGTTTCGGTGATAAGAACCTTCGAACGGTACAATTACGATGTCAAAACCTGGGTTACATCAGATGATTCGATGGACAAGTTCTATTCGGAGAGGTTTGACCTTCTGATGAAATATTTGAATATCTGACAGATCATGCTAAGAACAGTTGCCATATATAGTAAGGAGAACAATCCCAAAACCACCGATGGTGTTAACAGGCTGATCAGTGAGTTTTGTAAAAGAGGCATCCGGATGTATGTTTATCAGAAATCTGTTAATACCGGTACATGTCAGAGCGGCGGATTGATTGAAAAATTCAGCGATCTGAAAGATCTGAAAACACTTCCCGACCTGGTTTTAAGTGTTGGTGGTGACGGTACTTTTCTTGAAACAGTGCTCAGAGTCAGGGATTTTGGAATTCCCATTGCCGGAGTCAACACGGGAAGAATGGGTTTTCTGGCAAATATCTCTGAAGATGAAATAGGCCATTCTATAGATCTTTTATGTGAGGGGGAATTTAAGATAGTTGAACGATCGTTAATCGAAATCAGGAAGCCTGTGGGATTGTTCGATAAAGGATCTTCAGCAGCATTAAATGATATAACAATACAGAAAGGTGATCCCGGTATGATAACCATCAATGTATTTGTCGACGGGATTCATCTTAATACATACTGGGCCGACGGTCTGATCATCTCAACAGCTACCGGTTCAACCGCATATAATCTAAGTGTGGGAGGACCGATTCTCTCGCCCGAGGATGAAAGTATAATAATTTCGCCGATTTCGCCACATAACCTGACTATCCGTCCCATCATCCTTTCAGGTGAAAGCAGCCTCAGAATGATTGTTGAGGGCCGTGCAAAAGATTATATTGCCACATGCGATTTCAGATCCAGAAGACTTCTGTTCAGTGAGGAAATAACTATTTCACGTTCATCCGATAAGCTTAAAAGTGTTATGTTAAATGGAATGGATTTTTACAGCACTCTGAGAAATAAACTTATGTGGGGAGCGGACAAGAGGAACTAAATTAATTGTTTTAAAGCATATTGATTAATATTAGATTATTATATTTGTATCTGCAAATTAAATTACCCCAAAATGAAACGGTCACTTTTAGTCGTTGTAATAATCTGCTTTGCAGTTCAGTTATCTGATGCCCAGCTTTGGAAACTAAGACGCTGGGAAGCAAAGGCAGGGATAGGTCCCACATTTTCCTTCCCGGATGTAGGGGGATATACAAGCGGTGAAAATTTTTTGGGATTCAAAGACTTAAGCTACAAGCAGACAAGATTTGACATCAATGGAAATCTGACATATCGTTTATCAAGGACTTTTAATACCAGAGTGAGCCTGGCATATATAATGCTTCATTCCACTGATGACAGGGGATCGAATGAGGGAAGACAATTTGAATCAACAACAAATATCTTCGAACCTGCCCTGATATTTGAATACTTTTTTATTAAAAACAAATATGAGAGCAGTTACCTTTTTATGAAAGGCAAGGGATTGTGGGCTTTACTCTCTTCACTCGATTTTTATGCTTTTGCAGGGATCGGAGGAGCAGCTTACAGCGTCAACGGGAATGATGCCCTTGAGGGAAGAGATCTTACAACCAGCGGTTTTTCGACTGTTATTCCGGGAGGTATCGGAGCAACACTGATTTACACTCCCAACATTAATTTCGGGGTTGAGCTGGGCGGGAGATATGCTTTCACTGATTACCTTGACGGTTACACTTCGCAATATTCCGAGCATAACGACGTTTATTATCTTTTGAACTTTACTGTTACTTATAAGCTGAAAACAGGTCCGAAAGGACTGCCCTCTTTCAGGTGATAATAAGCTGTAATCCTTTTGATGAAAAGACTATTCGGTTTTCTTCTGTCAATTTTATTAACATTGTCGGTATCTGGTCAGCGTAGCGCTGATTATGGTATTTTTGGCGGTGTCTCCTCATATATGGGAGACATAAACCCCAATCGTCTTTTTTATTCTCCAGGTCCGGCAGGCGGACTCTTTTACAGATATAACCTTCATCCGAGGCAATCAATAAGAGCAAATATTTTTTTGGGAGGCATTAAGGGCAATGATTTTGACTTCAATAATTCATTTCAGCAAGCGAGAAATTCTGCTTTCTCTGGTATAGCTGGTGAGGGAGTCCTTCAATTTGAGTTCAATTTTCTGCCTTATTCAACACAGGGCAAGAGGTGGAATTATACTCCTTATTTTGCCGCAGGCTTAGGTATTGCCTATTTTAATACAGATTCCCCCTTAGAATATAAACAATATCCAACCAGTCATCCCATTCTCCATTGGTTTTAAAATAAATATCTATAAAAATCTGGGACTTGAGGTCGAATATGGTTTTCGTAAGACTTTTTATGATAACTTTGACGGCGTAAAAGATAAAATTAGGCAAGAATCCGGTGATGAACTAAGGCTCTACAACAACGACTGGTATTCATTTGCAGGAATTTCGTTTACCTGGAAAATGTATAACAAACTGTTAGGTTGTCCGGCCTTTAAGGATGAGGATGAATCAAGAAGACGATGAAATATGTCCTTTTTAGAACAGATTAATACTGACAGACTCCCCTCCCATGTAGCAATTATAATGGATGGTAACGGAAGGTGGGCCAGACAGAGGGGGATGGACAGGATATTTGGACATCATCAGGGAGTAAAAGCAGTCAGGGAAATTATTGAGACTGCCGCTGAACTGAAAATAAAATACCTTACACTTTATGCCTTTTCAACTGAAAACTGGGGGAGGCCTGACGAAGAGGTTTCCGCGTTAATGGGCATAATGGTACAGTCGCTGAACGATGAAACTGATACATTGATTAAGAATAATATCAGGCTGACGGCAATCGGGGATGTTGAACGGCTGGCGGGTGATGTAAGGAAGAGGCTGATGGAAACTATCAATATTACTTCAGCTTCAGGGGGACTCAATCTCATTATAGCCATGAGCTACAGTTCGAGATGGGAGATAACTGAAGCTTCAAAGAAGCTTTCGGCTGAAATAATCAGTGGCAGGATTGATCCGGATAATGTAACTGAAGAAGACTTCGAAAAATTCCTTACCACTTACGGAATTCCCGATCCGGAATTAATGATCAGGACAAGCGGGGAAATCCGCATAAGTAATTTTCTTTTGTGGCAGCTAGCTTATACTGAGTTGTACTTTACGGAAATACTTTGGCCCGATTTTGGTAAGGAAGAATTTTACAAGGCAATAATTTATTTCCAGAAAAGAGAAAGAAGATTTGGAAAAACAAGTGAACAGCTTTTGGATAAATGATCTTATGAGGGTGATTAATAAAATGAAAAGTATTTTTCTGGCAGCGTCACTGATTCTTACGAGCATCACTTTGCTGTCGCAGGAAAAAGAGGAGATCATCGATTACTCTAATTCTTACGATTATATTATTGGCGGAGTTTCCGTATCAGGTGTAAGGTTTCTCGATACTAATGCCCTGATTGGGATATCGGGCCTGCGACCGGGTCAGACAGTCTCTGTACCCGGCGATGCCATAACTAATGCTGTCAAGAAATTGTGGCAGCAGGGCCTTTTCTCCGATGTTAGGGTCAACATTGTAAAAACTGTTTCTGATACTGTATATCTCGATATTGCGCTGGCGGAAAGGCCGAGGATCTCGTCAGTCAAGTATAACGGGTTGAAAAACTCGGAAATCCAGGATCTTTCTGAGAAGATAAATATGCCGGTCGGATCGCAGCTTACCTCTTACCAGTTAACAAATACAAGCAAGATTATCAGGGATCATTTTGTTGAAAAGGGATTCCTCAATACAACAGTCGAATTCATTCAGAAAGATGATCCTTCACAGCCCAACAATATAATCCTGAATGTAGAAGTCGATAAAAAGGAGAAAGTGAAGATAGCTGAAATCACATTTGTCGGGAATGATAATTTCACAACCCAGCAGCTTCAGCGCAAGATGAAAAATACAAAGCAGAAAAACATTAATTTCTTCAAGGCATCAAAATTCATCTCGGAAAAATATGAAGAGGACAAGGAAAAACTCTACACTCATTATAATGACAACGGGTATAAGGATTTTAAGATTCTGGGTGATTCCCTTTACCCGGTCTCCGAGGACCGCGTTGGACTTATGATTAAATTGGACGAGGGGAAGCAGTATTTTCTGAGAAACATCAACTGGGTCGGCAACAGTGTTTACAGAAAGGAAGATCTTGAAAAGGTACTTAATGTTGAGAAAGGATCTGTTTACAATCAGTCACATTTAGCTGACAGGCTTAATGGATCATCCGGTGCACAGGATGCTGTCAGCAATTTGTATCAGGATTTCGGTTACCTTTTCTCAAGACTGACGCCGGTGGAGTCAAAAGTTGAAAATGATTCGGTTGATCTTGAAATAAGGATATTCGAGGGAGACCAGGCATATCTTAACAATATTATTATAGCCGGAAATACAAGAACCAACGAGCATGTTGCAAGGCGAGAACTATATACCCTGCCTGGCGACCTCTTCAGCAAGGATAAAATAATAAGGTCAATTCGTCAGCTGGGGGTGATTGGTCATTTTGATCCTGAAAAAATTAACCCTAATGTAGTTCCCGATCCGGCAAATGGTACGGTGGACCTGCTGTATAAGCTTGAGGAGAGGGCAAACGATCAGTTTGAAATTTCAGGGGGATGGGGAGCCGGAATGCTTGTGGGAACGGTAGGTGTCAGGTTCAACAATTTTTCGATGCGAAATTTCTTCAACCTGAAGGAGTGGAGACCTTACCCTTCGGGAGACGGCCAGTCGCTCAACCTCAGAATATCATCGAACGGCCGGCTTTATCAGTCATATAATATTTCATTCATGGAACCGTGGTTGGGAGGGAAAAAACGAAATTCCTTTACTACTTCATATTACAGGTCGCTGAACACAAACGGGCAGAAGCCGGAAAGCAAAAATTACCAGTCCATGACAACCAACGGGGCAAGCATCGGACTTGGAAAACAGCTTGAGTGGCCCGATGATTATTTTTCTCTGTATGGCGAATTAGCTTTTCAAAGATATGAACTTAACGATTTCACCTATTATAATTTCCTTTTTTCCAACGGGATATCCAACATGTTGACCCTCACAACAAGGCTCACAAGGTTTTCAACAAGTCCTAACCTTATTTATCCGAGGAGCGGATCAACATTTTCTCTTTCGCTTCAGCTGACTCCTCCATGGTCGGCGATCAGCGGTAAAAACATGGCGGGTGCAGAAGACGAAGAAAAGTACAACTGGATTGAATTTCACAAATGGGTGTTCAAAGCAGATTATTTCTACCCTATCTCACAGGACGACAAACTTGTGCTTAACGCCAAATTTGCTTTCGGATACCTTGGTTACTATAATCCGGATATAGGACCTTCGCCTTTTGAGAATTTTTATGTCGGAGGAAGCGGAATGAGCGGTTACAGTCTTTACGGAAGGGAAATAATTTCACTGAGGGGATATATTGACGGGTCGGTAACTCCCACTGACAAGGAAACAGGATCCCCAACAGGTAACGTATATTCTAAAATCGGGGTTGAACTCAGATACCCTGTTTCACTCAATCAGCAGGCAACAATTTATTTGCTCACTTTCCTTGAGGCAGGAAAAGCCTGGTATGAGCTTCAGGAATACAACCCGTTCAAAATGCACCGGTCCATAGGTTTTGGGGTACGGGCTAACCTCCCGATGTTCGGACTGCTTGGTGTTGACTGGGGTTATGGTTTCGATCCTGTTGATGATCCGATCCGCTACCCTGATGCAAGCGGTGGGCAGTTTCATTTTACAATGGGTCAGCAGTTTTAGTCATTTAAATTTTAAAATTAATGTTATGAAAAGAATAGTAGTTTTTGTTGTGTTTGCAGTTATGACTTCGGTTTTTGCCGCAGCTCAGAAATATGCATTTGTGGATTCCGAATATATCAGGAAGAATATTCCTGCTTTTAATAAAGCACAGGAGCAGCTGGAAGGTTTATCAAAACAATGGGAAAAAGAGGTTGCCGACGGGTATGCAGTTGTTGAGCAGATGTACAAATCTTATCAGAATGATGTTGTGCTTCTTTCACAGGATATGAAAACAAAAAGGGAAGAAGCGATAATATCCAAAGAAAAAGAGATGAAAGAACTGCAGAACAAATATTTCGGAGTCGAAGGTGAACTTTTTAAAAAGAGGGAAGAGCTTGTTAAACCAATACAGGATGAGATACTGAAAGCTATTAAAACCATCGCTGCCGAAGGAAGCTATGCTGCTATTTTTGATACTGCTTCAGGTGGCAACATTTTGTTTGCCAATCCGAAATTTGATATAAGCGACCAGGTACTGGAAAAATTAGGTTATAAGAATTAATTAACTACTTTTGCAAATATTTTAAAAAATGGAATCAAGAATGAAAAGATTTATCGCAATAACAGCGCTTACCATCGCAGTTATGTTTGCGGGGCGGAGCGCTTCCGCCCAGAATTTGAAATTCGGTCACATTAACAGGAATGAACTTATTCAGGCCATGCCTGAATTTGATTCAGCCAGAGTGGCACTCGAAAAACTCAATACTGAACTTCAAAATGCGGCCGAACTTTTACAGGTCGAATTGAATAACAAATACGAAGTATATCTAAAGGACGGCAAGAACATGACCGATCTGGTCCGCCAGACCAAGGAACAGGAACTTCAGGATTACCAGAGAAGATTGACTGAATTTCAGACCAATGCCCAGAATCAGATGCAGGAAAAACAGGTTGCACTTTTTACTCCGGTAACCGACAAAGCTGACAAGGCTATCAAGGAAGTTGGAAAAGCTAACGGATTTATATATGTATTTGATCTTTCCCAACCCCAGATAATATATTTTGACGACACTAAAAGCACTGATATAATGACGCTTGCTAAAGCAAAACTTGGCTTAAAATAAATTCCGGGTAATGAACCGATGACCATCCACCGGAAGGCGGATGGTCATTTTTTTAATATATTGGCAGGATGAAAGAACAACCTATCGGGATTTTTGATTCGGGAGTCGGGGGACTTACAGTTGCCCATGCGATAAAGCAAATACTGCCGGGCGAAAGCCTGGTCTATTTCGGAGATACAGCTCATTTACCATACGGCGATAAATCAGCTGAAGCTATCAGATATTACTCTGGCAGGATAACTGAATTCCTTCTGAATCAGAATGCGAAAGTTGTTCTGGTTGCCTGCAACTCTGCATCAGCATCCGCATTTGACACATTGAAAAAGGAATTTCAGGACAGGGTAATACTTATTGACGTTATTGACCCTGTTGTAAATTACCTGAGTACCAGGGATTTCAGGAAAATTGGTGTCATAGGAACAAAGAGAACAATAAGTTCAGGCACTTACGATCAGAAGTTAAAGGAAAGGTCACCCCAGACAACGGTAGTTTCGATGGCCACACCATTACTTGTACCCATGATTGAGGAAGGCTTTATCTTTGATGATATCAGCAATGCGATAATACGTTCATATTTGTCGGATAAGACGCTTTCAGGTATAGAAGCCCTGATACTCGGATGTACACACTACCCTATTATTAAAAACCAGATCAGCAAATTTTTCAATTTTAATGTTGAGGTTGTCGATTCGGCAAGAATAGTGTCTTTGGTATTAAAGGAAACGCTTGAAAAGAACAAGATGTTGAATGATACAGGAAATGTTCATGACCAGTTCTTTATTTCAGATTATACGGCATATTTTGAGAAGATAGCCAGAATGTTTTTTGAAGGCGAGATAAACCTGAAAAAAGCTGATATATGGAGCTGAGATTTTGCCACAAATCCTCCTCCTTAAAGCTGGTCAAAGCAGTCAGCTCAATATGATCAAAATCATACTTGATTATCAGGTAATAAATGATCATTCGATCATTAATTAACTTACTTTTGTCAGGAGCAGAAACTGAAAATAATCTATAAAATAAGTTGCTTTTAATAATTTGAAAGGTATCATGGGCAAAAAATCCAAGGTTATTGAACGGGAAGATGTTGTAATAAGGTTTTCGGGTGATTCAGGCGACGGAATGCAGCTGACCGGATCACTTTTTTCAGATACAGCGGCTTTATTTGGAAATGATCTGACTACATTCCCTGATTATCCTGCTGAGATACGAGCACCCCAGGGAACTGTCGGTGGAGTTTCCGGATATCAGATTCATATGGGTCATACTGAGATATTTACACCTGGCGATTATGCCGATGTTCTCGTTGCAATGAATCCTGCTGCCATCCGTGCAAATATAAAGTGGACCAAATCGGGAGGCACAATTATATACGATAAGGATAATTTCACTGAAAAGAACATTGAGAAAGCAGGGTATATAAAAGACCCGGTTGTTGAGGATAATCTTGATCAGTTTAACCTTATTGCGGCTCCCATATCATCAATGGTGAAGGAGGCCCTTAAGGATTTTGGGCTTGATCCCAAAACCGTTCTCAGAACTAAGAACATGTTTGCCCTGGGGATGGTTTACTGGCTTTTTGACCGTAAGCTAAAGTACACTGAACAGTATTTTGAAAAGAAATTCAGCAATAAACCAGAGATAGCCGAAGCAAATAAAATTGCACTCAGGGCCGGATATTATTATGCTGAGACAATTGAAGCTCTTGCTCCGATCAGGATAAATCCCGCGCCAATAGCCAAAGGCAAGTACAGGAGCATTTCCGGGAATGCCGCAACGGCATGGGGATTACTGGCTGCTGCAGAAAAAGCGAAACTTCAGCTCTATATTGGTTCCTATCCGATTACTCCTGCAACCGGGATACTGGAAGAGCTTGCCGCAAGGAAAGATCTAGGTGTAAAAAGTTTCCAGGCTGAAGATGAAATAGCCGGTATCTGCACTGCCCTTGGGGCAAGTTTTGCCGGAATGCTGGCGGTAACATCCACCTCGGGTCCTGGGCTGGCTTTGAAATCGGAAGCCATTGGCCTTGCTGTAATGACCGAGTTGCCGATAGTCATTATTGATGTCCAGCGGGGAGGTCCATCGACAGGTCTTCCTACAAAAACAGAACAGGCCGACCTGATGCAGGCGCTGTTCGGCAGGAACGGAGAATGCCCTGTTGTCGTTCTTGCGGCAAGTACTCCTTCCGACTGTTTTCGTTGTGCTTTTGAGGCAGCCAGGATTGCTCTTGAGCACATGACTCCGGTAATTCTCCTTACCGACGGATATCTTGCTAACGGAACAGAACCCTGGAGAATACCGGCAATGAGCGATCTGCCGGAAATCAAGCCTCCTTTTGCAACAACCAGGGAGCTTCCTTATCTTCCCTATAAAAGGGATACTGAGAGACTTTCAAGATTCTGGGCTGTTCCGGGTACAGCAGGTCTCGAGCACCGTATTGGAGGACTTGAAAAGACTGTTAAAGGGACTGTATCTTATACACCTGATAACCATGAACTGATGGTCAATCTAAGGGAGGAGAAAATCGCCAGGGTTGTTCAGAAAGTACCTGATCTGACAGTAAGCGGCGAAGATTCAGGCGACCTTCTGGTAGTAGGATGGGGCGGTTCCTATGGTTACCGCGTTATGGCAGTCCGTGAATTACAGGCAGAAGGCCATAAAATAAGTAATGTCACTTTTAACTATATCAATCCTCTGCCCCGAAATGTCAGAGAGGTTTTCAGCAGATTCAAAAAGATAGTGGTTTGTGAACTGAATTTAGGTCAGTTCGCCAACTATCTGCGGATGAAGTATCCTGAATTCCATTATGAACAAATAAATAAAGTTCAGGGACTTCCATTTACAATCAGGGAAATCAAGGAAAAGTGCTTAAAACTATTGGAAAAGTAAAACTATGACCGAAACAATTTCAACTCAGTTAACTCTCAAGGATTTTAAAAGCGACCAGGAGGTACGCTGGTGTCCGGGATGCGGCGACCATGCAGTACTCAATTCTGTTCAGAAAGCGTTGGTTGAACTGGGGATACCAAGGGAAAAATTCGCCTTTATCTCGGGGATCGGCTGTTCATCCCGTTTCCCTTATTACATGAATACCTACGGATTTCATGGAATCCATGGCCGGGCTTCGGCAATAGCCAGCGGAGTGAAAATAGCAAATCCCGAACTTTCAGTATGGCAGATAACAGGCGACGGTGATGCACTTGCAATCGGAGGAAACCATTTCATCCATGTGGTCCGCCGCAATATAGATATAAATATTATACTCTTCAACAATGAGATATATGGCCTTACAAAAGGTCAGTATTCTCCGACATCCGAGAGGGGCCTGGTAACTAAAACATCACCTTTCGGGACAGTTGAAGAGCCTTTTTCGGTAGGGGAACTTGTAATAGGGGCAAGAGGTAAGTTCTTTGCCAGAACACTCGATTCAAATGTGTCGCTTTCCACCCAGATCTATATTGAAGCAGCAAAGCATAAAGGCACTTCAGTTGTGGAAGTGCTTCAGAACTGTGTGATTTTCAATGACGGAATTCATGAAAATGTAACCGGTAAAGAGGTAAGGGACGACAGGACGCTGATCCTGAGTCATGGCAAACCAATGATATTTGGAAAAGAAAATGACAAAGGACTGATCCTTGATGGACTGAAGCTCAGGGTAGTTAAACTGGGTGAAAATGGCATTACTGAAAAAGATATCCTTATACACGACGCTTACGAACCCAATTCCGGAATCCATTTCATGCTGGCAAACATGAGATATCCCGAATACCCTGTTGCACTGGGAGTGATAAGGGCAGTTTCCGGACCAACATATGAAACTGATCTCACGAATCAGATCGAAGAAGTTAAGAAAGCATCGAAAATAAAAAATATGGATGATCTGCTCAACAGCGGATCAGTCTGGAGCGTTGATTAATCTTTTTTGCACCAAACCGGCAGGCGCATAAATGTCTTACGGCAGCTTACTGTATTTGATTAACCGGGTAACGGAATTTTACTAATTTTAAATTCTGATCAATTTAAATCTCCGTTTGATGGTTGACGATACAAATATTTCTCCTGAGTTCAAACGCTTAGTATATGAACAACGTGAAAGGCTGAAGGAACTTGGCTGCATAAATCAGACCACCTATATCCTTAAAGAAGGAAAACCTATCGAGGAGACTCTTCAGCAGATAGCACTTCTCCTGCCTGCAGCATGGCAATATCCTGAATACACGGTTGCCAGGATATCTTTCATGCATAAGGATTTCGAATCGCGGGATTTCAGGGAATCCAAATGGAAAATGATTCAGGAATTCAATACAATTGATGAAGAGACAGGAATTATTGAGATCTTCTATACCAAGGAATTCAGGGAGGAACAGGAAGGTCCTTTCCTTAAGGAAGAAAGAGATCTTATCCAGAATATAGCAAGCCTGATAACTGGTTATGTCAACAGCTATAAGGCAAGGGATCTCATTCGCACTTCAACCGTTCCCAAAAAAGAAGATTATGACCTGACAAATATTTCCAGCAAAAAACTTCTGCAGAAATTTCTTGACCGGCATAATGCGGAAAGGGATGTATTCCATGACCTTCAGCCATTCAAGGTAAAGGAAATCCTGCTCGTGGCAAACCTGTATGATGCATATTCTATTGAGGGAGAAGGAAGGTTTGCTGATCATATCCTCGGGGAATACTATCAGATGAGTCTTACTTCAATACCAAGGGTCACAGGCGTATCAAGTGAGGATGAGGCATTCAACAGGCTGAAAGCCAGGCATTACGATCTGGTCATCATCATGATAGGCGTGGACAAGGAAAGCCCGATGGAACTATGCAAGAAGATTAAGGACAAATACCCCTATCTGCCGACATACCTTCTCCTGAACAATCCGTCGGATATGGATTTTGTAAAGAGGCAGAAAGCTAAAAAGGTGCCATATGATAATTATTTTGTATGGACCGGAGAGTCGAAAGTATTTTTTGCCATGGTGTCTCAGCTTGAAGACAGAGTCAATGTTGAAAATGATACACAGAAGGGACTGACCGGGGTTATCCTGCTGGTTGAAGATTCAGCCGATTATTACTCAAGTTATCTGCCGATGCTCTACAGCCTGGTAATGGACCAGACCAAGAGCCTGATCCAGGATGTTTCGACCGATGAGCTGTATAAAGTTCTGAAACTAAGGGCCAGACCAAAGATACTTCTTGCCTCCACCTGGGAAAGCGCTCTGGTTATTTTTAATAGTTACCGGAATAATCTGCTGTGCGTGATATCTGATATGGCTTTCCCACAGAATGGGGTCATGAATGAAAAGGCTGGATTTGAACTTATTCAGCATATCAAGACACACCTGCCAAATCTACCAACTGTCCTTCAATCGTCAGATCCTGAAAATGCAAGATATGCATTCACGCTTAAAGCAAATTTCATAAACAAGAATTCTGAGAGCCTGTTGCAGGATCTTAAGTCATTCATTAACTATTACCTGGGATTTGGTCATTTTGTTTACAGGGATAACAGTGGCAGGCAGATAGCTGTTGCAAAGTCAATGAAGGAGTTTGAAGCTTATCTTCAGACTGTTCCTGAAGATTCCCTTGCCTATCACGCCATGAAAAACCATTTCTCCCTCTGGCTTATGGCACGAGGGGAGGTAAAGATCGCAAAGCTCATAAATCCGATTAAGGTATCCGATTTTAAAAGTCTTAAGGAACTAAGGGAATTTCTTCTGGATATAATCCGTAGACGAAGACAGGAATTGAACAAGGGAAGAGTGATCAATTTTGAAGAGTCTGCTGTAATAGATGAAACAAATGTTGTAAGCCTTTCAGCAGGATCGCTGGGAGGAAAAGGAAGAGGGCTTGCCTTTATTAATACTCTGATTTATAGTTTTGAGCTCGGCAGGCTTATTCCGGGGATAAACATAAAAACACCGGTAACCTGCAATAATAGGCACAGATGAATTTGATATGTTCATGGAACGGAATCATCTGTGGAAGCTGGTAAAGGAGGAAAAAAATTTTGGCCTCATCCAGCAGGCATTTATTGAAAGCAGTCTGAGCTTTACACTTGAAAAGAAACTAAGGGTCTTTCTTAAGAAAATGAATAAACCCCTCGCTGTAAGGTCTTCAAGCCTTTTCGAAGATTCAATGAGTCAGCCTTTTTCAGGGATTTTCGGGACGTATCTCCTTCCCAATAATAATCCTGATACGGATGCCAGGCTGAAACAGCTATCGGAAGCGATCAAACTGGTTTTTGCCTCAATTTATTCGAAGAACGCCCGTGCATACTTCGAAGCGATAAATTATAAAATAGAGCTTGAAAAGATGGCGGTTGTGATACAGGAGGTAGTAGGAAAGATGTATGATGATACTTTCTACCCTCATATCAGCGGATCAGCTCAGTCTTTCAATTTTTACCCGGTTGCTCATATGACCCCTAAAGATGGATTTGCAGTTGTTGCTGTCGGTCTGGGTCAGTATGTGATGGAAGGCGAAATGGCTTACAGGTTTTCACCCGCATACCCTGCCCTGGAGATTATCTCACAGAAAGATCTTTACAAGAACTCCCAGGTGAGGTTTTATGCAGTAGATATGACAAAGAGGGATCTCAACCTTCTTGAAGGGGAAAATGCAGGGCTTAAAATGCTTGATATCAGCATCGCTGAAACTCATGGTATTCTTGATCATATTGCATCAGTACTGAATCCGGACAATGATACAATTTCCCCGGGGCTTGATACTCCCGGCCCAAGGGTCGTTAATTTTGCCGATATACTTAAATATAATTATATTCCTCTGGCCCCTGCTCTTAAGACAGTTCTGGACGTTGTAACGGAAGCCTGCGGAACTCCTGTTGAAATTGAATTTGCAGTAGACCTCACAATGGATGAGGCAGGAAACGCATCATTTTACCTTCTTCAGATAAAGCCATTACTTGGAACAGGAGCAGGTTACAATGTTGATCCTGATACAATAAATGAAGATGACCTGGTTCTTTTAAGCAGAAAGAGCATGGGGAATGGAATCATTGATTATATTGTGGATATTGTATATATAGAACCTGAAAAATTTGAGAATACGATGACAGTTGAGATGGCCGAAGAAATTGCCGCCATGAATGAGATAATGGTTAAGGAAAACAGGAAATATGTACTGATAGGCCCAGGCCGCTGGGGAACACGCGACAGGTTTCTTGGAATACCGGTGGTATGGCCTCAGATTTCAGGCGCTAAGGTTATTGTGGAAGTCTCTCTTCCGGATTTTAACTCGGATGCCTCCCTGGGTTCTCATTTCTTTCATAATGTAACCTCAATGAATGTCGGTTATTTTTCGGTAAATCAGAATTCCGGTCAGGATGTGATACACTGGGAAAATATTACCAGGCAGAAGGAGATTGCTAGAGGTAATTACATCAGACATGTCAGGTTTGATGCCCCGCTGCTTATCAGGATGGATGGTAAAAAAAGCATCGCTGTAATATCAATGAATCATTAAAGTCTGTAATCTCATGACAATCATAGAAGGAATACTCGATCTTCAGAAATACGATTTCACTGATACCTCCTTTGACCTTCTGATGCAGAAACGGATCCATCGGGTACTGGTAATATGCAGTAACTATGATAATTACATGCTGGAAGAGGATGGGAGAATTGACGAACAGATATTTAATGAATATGTATCCCTGAACCTCAGGTATCCGCCCTCCTTCGTTCAGACAGATAATGTTGAAGATGCTTTCAGGATACTGCAGGAAGATAAGATCGACCTGGTAATCTCCATGCTAAGCCTCAGGGGAACTGATGTGTTTGCACTCGCAAAACTGATCAAAGTCAAATACGAAAAGATCCCAATCGTAGTACTTACTTATTTTTCAAGAGAAGTGTCATTGAGGCTTGAGGGAGAGGATCTGAGTGCAATAGATTATGTTTTCTGCTGGCTTGGTGATGCATCATTGATACTTGCAATTATAAAACTGATCGAGGATAAAATGAATGCTGACCATGATATTGAGAATATTGGTGTCCAGGCAATCATTATTGTGGAAAACTCAATCAGATATATTTCATCATATCTTCCTAATATTTACAGGATTGTCCTTCTTCAATCGCTCGATTTCCAGCGCGAGGCACTTAATGAGCATCAGCGAATGCTTAAGATGAGGGGCAGACCAAAGATCCTCCTTGCAAATAACTACAATGATGCCCTCGATCTGTATAAAAAATACAAATACAATGTCCTTGGAGTAATATCCGATATCAGTTATAAGAAAGACAACGTAAATGATGAAAATGCGGGAATAGAATTGTGCAAAGTTGTGATGGCCGATGATGACAATGTGCCGTTCCTTATTCAATCTTCAAGTTCAGTCCATAAAAAAATGGCCGAGGAACTTGGTGCCGGGTTCATTAACAAGTATTCCAAATCATTATCGCTCGAACTAAGGAATTTCATCATTCAGAACCTCGCTTTCGGACCATTTGTTTTCAAGAATCCTGAAACTATGGAACCCATTGCGATTGCAACGGATCTTCAAAGCCTGCAACAAAAGCTCCTTACAATACCTGATAAAACTCTTGAATTCCATGCCACCAGGAACCATTTTTCCAAGTGGCTGAATGCCAGGGCTCTCTTCCCGGTTGCCCAGATGTTCAAGTATATCAGGAGAGAGGATTTTGAAACTATGGATGAGTTGAGACGATTCCTGTATGTTGCTATTTCAAGCTTCCGACTTGGAAAGGGTAGGGGGGTCATAGCAAAATTTGATAAAACCAGCTATGATGAGTACCAGGTATTCTCGAGGATCGGAGATGCCTCCATAGGGGGTAAAGCCCGCGGCCTCGCATTCATCAACAGGATAATTAAGACCCATAAACTCTTTAATCAGTTTCCCGATGTGCTGATCACAATACCAAGGACAGTCGTTCTGAGCACCGATATCTTCGATGAATTCATGGATCACAATAACCTTTATTCGGTTGCTCTTTCAGATCTTCCGGATGATGAAATACTAAACAGGTTCCTGAATGCCGAACTGCCTGGAAGGGTTTACCAGGATTTTTATGCATTTCTCGCTGTTTCGCGTAATCATCCGGTAGCCGTTCGGTCATCAAGCAAACTTGAGGATTCACACTATCAGCCGTTTGCCGGGATCTACTCCACTTATATGATGCCAAGGCATCCGGATAATAAGATGATGGTTAAAATGCTTTCGGATGCCATTAAAGAGGTATATGCTTCTGTTTATTATAAGGGTAGTAAAGCATATATGACAGCTACTGCAAACGTGATAGATGAGGAGAAAATGGGTATAATCCTTCAGGAGATTTGCGGCAACCGTCATGGTGATATATTCTATCCAACTTTATCGGGAGTGGCACAGTCGATTAATTATTATCCTATCGGATCTGAAAAAGCCAGTGATGGTATTGCAAACATTGCATTTGGCCTGGGGAAACTGATAGTGGAAGGAGGATTATCTCTCAGGTTCTCTCCAAAGCACCATAAGAAAATACTTCAGCTTTCATCAGCTGAAACAGCTCTGAGAGATACACAGAAAGAATTCCGGGCACTTGATATGAAGATCGACAGCTTTGTCCCATCAACAGATGATGGTGTAAACATCCTAAGGCTGGGAATAAATGATGTTGTTAATGATGGTGCAATGAAGTATGTTGCTTCAACATACGATTACAATAACAATATACTACGGGACGGAATTAACCATCCGGGCAAAAGAATTATCACTTTTGCCAATGTGCTTCAGAACAGGCTTTTTCCACTTGCGGAAATTCTCAGCACCCTGCTCGATCTGGGACAGCGGGAAATGAATAATCCCATTGAGATCGAATTTGCCGCTAATCTTGAAACTCCGCCAGGAACTCCACGGATATTTAACTTTCTGCAAATAAGGCCGATTGTTCATACCGATGAGACTTCCCTCATCAATCTGGCAAATATTAAGCCTGAAGCGACTATTATTTATTCCGAATCAGCTCTTGGTAACGGAACATTTAAAGGCGTGCGCGACCTTGTTTATATTAAACCGGAGTCATTCAATCCGGCAAAAAACAAAGATATTGCCGGTGCTATTGAAAGAATAAATAATGAATTTGTTAAACAGGGTTTGGGTTATGTGCTTATCGGACCGGGCCGCTGGGGATCGACCGACCCCTGGCTTGGCATTCCGGTAAGATGGCCCCAGATATCTGCAGCAAGGATAATAATAGAATCAGGTCTGAAAAATTACAGGATCGATCCAAGCCAGGGAACTCATTTCTTTCAGAACCTTACTTCGTTCCGAATAGGTTATTTTACCGTAAATCCGTTCATCAGGGAAGGGTTTTATGATGTTGATTATCTTAACAATCTCAATTTTTCATACGAAAATGAGCACATCCGGCACATAAGGTTCGAAAAACCCCTCGAGATAATGGTCGACGGAAAAACCCATAAGGGAGTTATAATGAAACCGGGCAGAATGCCTGAAGTCTAAAGAAGATTGTTAATTAATTAACAGTAAAATTATGCTAGAATTCCGCTCCTGCTGTAACGATATCTCTGTTTATCTTTTTTATAAGACCCTGCAGTACTTTTCCCGGACCTGTTTCTGTAAAGGAAACTGCACCGTCTGAAATCATATTCCTGATAGTCTGGGTCCATTTAACGGGTGAAGTCAGCTGGGCAACAAGATTAGCTTTGATGTCTTCGGGATTTGATGACGGGGCTGCATTTACATTCTGATAAACAGGGCAGACAGGTTTTCTGAAATTTGTATTCCTGATTGCCTCTTCAAGCTCAATCCTTGCAGGTTCCATAAATGGTGAATGAAATGCTCCTCCCACAGCAAGCTTTACAGCCATTTTTGCGCCTTTACCTTTGAGTATCTCTATTGCCTTTTCTATTCCTTTCTCCGAACCTGAAATAACAACCTGACCCGGACTGTTATAGTTTGCAGGAACCACAGTTTCCACGATGGATGAGCAGACATCTTCAACCATTTTGTCATCCAGCCCGATTATCGCCGCCATGGAGGAGGGAGATATTTCACAAGCTTTTTGCATAGCCTGCGCTCTTTTTGAAACAAGTATCAGTCCATCTTCAAAAGAGAGAGCTTTATTGGCAACAAGGGCAGAAAATTCTCCAAGAGAATGGCCTGCAACCATATCCGGACTAAATGACCCTTCAAGTACAGATGCAAGAATTGTCGAATGAAGAAATATTGACGGTTGTGTCACTTTTGTCTGCTTCAGATCTTCGTCAGAACCTTCAAACATCAGATCGGTAATCCTGAAGCCGAGTAAGGCGTTGGCCTTTTCAAACATCTCTTTTGCAAGGGGAGATCTGTCATGGAGATCTCTTCCCATTCCGGCAAACTGAGCCCCCTGCCCGGGAAAAACATATGCTTTCATGAATGATTTTAATGGAGTTTTGAACCGATAAGGTGAATAAATTCCTCTCGTGTATTAAGGTTATCAAGAAAAATACCTGTGAAAGCTGATGTTGTCGTTACAGAATTTTGCTTCTGAATTCCCCTGATCTGCATGCACATATGCTGGGCTTCGATAACAACAGCAACCCCCATTGGTTCGAGACAGTCCTGAATACAGTTTCTGATCTGGGTTGTGAGCCTTTCCTGAACCTGAAGCCGTCGTGCAAATGCTTCAACAACCCTGGCAACCTTGCTCAGCCCTGTGATATATCCATTAGGGATATATGCAACATGCGCTTTACCGTAAAATGGAAGCATATGGTGTTCACACATAGAGTAGAGATCGATGTCCTTAACAATTACCATTTGCTTGTACTCTTCTTTGAATTTTGCTGAATTTATTATTTCACAAGGATTCTGATCGTACCCCATCGTCATGAAATTAAGAGCTTTGGCAACTCTTACGGGAGTTCCTTTCAATCCTTCACGGTCAGGATCTTCACCGAGCAGCTTAAGTACCTTGTAATAAAGAGATGACAATTCCTTTATGTTTTCAGAATCCCACGATTCAATTTTATTGTAGCCGTTTGGGGATACTCCTCCACCGCTGTTTACTGATTCAATTTTCTTAGCCATAATATTCTATAGTATTATTTTCAGTTTCGCCGATTTTTATGCAGTGAAGAAAAACACCTTCTTTCTCAATAGCCGGTTTCAGTTCATTCCAGATTGCTACCGCCAGATTCTCGCTGGTAGCGATTATCCCATTCATAAAACCTACTTCAAGATTTAAGTTTTTATGATCGACCTTATCAATGATCTTCTCTTTGATTATCTCTTTAAGTGTGTTAATATTCATGAAGTAACCAATTCCTTCAGATATTTCACCCCTTACTGTTACATAAATGACATAGTCGTGTCCATGCCAGTTTGGATTTGAGCATTTCCCGAAAACCTTATAGTTCTCTTCATCTGACCAATCTTCCCTGAACATTCTGTGAGCAGCGCTAAATCTTTCTCTGCGTGTAATGTAGATCATAAAAACAAGTCAATATAGCTGCAATATTAACCAAATATGTTGATCTTTTATAATCTGAAAACAATATATTTATACTGTAAATCGCTTAACGAATACATTCTGACATCCATGCCTCTGAGAATCCTTTTTGTGGCAGCCACAGTTGCTGAAGCAGAAATTCTGAATATGTTACCCGGAATAAAAAGTACTCCGGAAGGGATTTCATTTGGAAGCCATGAAATAAGCTCACTTGTGACCGGTGTAGGTTCAATAGCCACAGCTTGGGCAATGACAAAAAAGCTTTCATCTGGTTTTAAGCCTGATCTCGCCATTAATGCCGGCATAGCCGGAAGTTTCAGAGATGATCTGCCGGCAGGCGAAGTCGTTGTCCCTTTATCAGACTGCTTTGCCGATGCAGGAATTGACACCGGTAAAGGTTTTCTGACACTTGCTGAGGCCGGACTGGAAGATCCTGATAGATTTCCTTTCAGGGGAGGAAGGATTATCGTTGAAAACAAATATTTTAAAAAAGCCACAGGTCTGCTGGAGCCGGTCAGGGCAATTACTGTAAATACGTCCACCGGCTCATCGGATGCCATTGAGCGGCTTGTAAGGAAATATAATCCGGATATCGAAACAATGGAGGGGGCAACTTTTTTCTATATTTGCAGCAGGGAAGAGATACCATTCCTTGCTCTCAGGGCAATCTCCAACAAGGTAGAACCCAGGAACAGGGAAAAATGGGATATCCGGCTTGCTCTTAATAACCTGCAGAATCAGTTAAAGGAGGTACTATTATTGTTTGAATAACAGATGAAATTAACTCTCGGTTTTTCCCCATGTCCAAATGATACGTTCATTTTTGATGCGCTGGTAAATGGCAGGATCGATACTGAAGGTATCGAATTCGATTATTTTCTTGCCGATGTCGAAGAACTTAACAGAAAAGCATTTTCCTCAGAGCTCGATATTACCAAGATAAGCTGTCACGCTTATGCTTATATTGCCGGGAATTATATTATACTCGATTCAGGAAGCGCTGTCGGATTTGGAAACGGACCTCTTCTTATAAGCAAACATTTATCTGATCCCGGGAAACTGAACAATGCCACGATTGCGATCCCCGGTAAATTTACAACTGCAAACCTGCTTTTCAGTATCGCATGGCCTGAAGCTTATAACAAGAGAGAATACCTATTTTCGGATATTGAAGATGTCCTGTTACGGGACGAAGCTGACGCCGGACTTCTGATTCACGAAACAAGATTTACATACCGGAGTAAAGGGCTTCATAAAATTGCAGACCTGGGAGAATTCTGGGAAAGGCTTACCGGTCTTCCCATTCCTCTTGGATCCATTGTGATTCACAGGCGTGTACCCGAAGAAATCGCATTGAAATTTAACCGGGTCCTCAGGAGGAGCATTGAATACGCTGTTAAGGAACCCCTGGCTTCCCGCGATTTTGTTGCTTCCAATGCAAAGGAAATGGACAGTTCAGTGATGAACAGTCACATAAAGCTCTACGTAAATGATTTTACTGTTGATCTTGGGATCCGAAGGAAGGAATGCTTTAAAACAACTTTTTAAGATTGCTCATGAAAAAGGCGTTACTCCCGAAGTCCCGGCTAATATTTTTCTAACATTGGTTGAACCGTTATGAAATTCAAAATATAATAATCCTGATACAAGTTTCCGTTGGTCTGATGATTCTTTACCTTCCGGCTTTGTTAAAAAATTATTCATCTGATATCCTGACACTATGAAGAAATATTCTTTTATTCTAACCCTGATCCTTTCAGTTGTTCCGATCAGCATTTCAGCCCAGCAGAAAAAGATCACTGACCGGATCATTGAACTTGGAAAATCCGATAACCGGACCATGCATCATCTGGACATCATTACAAACCGTTTTGGCGGGCGTCTTGTCGGATCTGATGCTTACGGGAATGCTGCCTTATGGTGTGCATCAGAGTTTCGCAAATGGGGAATGGAGGTAATAATGGATGAAGCCGGAATTGTCCCGGTTGGTTTTAACAGAGGGCCCTGGTTCGGACGGATGCTTTCTGATGAGGGGATGATACTTCATTTTGCAACTCCGTCATATACTTCCGGAACAAAAGGTGTTGCAGAGGGGTCATGTTCTGATGGAACCAAAAAGCAAGGATGAGTTTGACAGGATGAAGGGAGCCCTTAAAGGGGCATGGGTTCTAATCGGGGGTAAAAATAACGGATTCCCTGTCGATTTTTCAGCCACAGGCCGATTCTGTCACGTAATAAAGCTAATAGTTTATAATGATTCTGTTGCCAGGATAAACCGGGAGATCACGCGGGAGAACTATTTAAACCGTGATAAGCCACAGAAGGAGCTTCTGCCCCTTAAGGAGGAACCGGCACTGTTTTATCGTCAGATGTGCAAGGCGGGGATACTTGGTGTAATACAATCTGCTGAAGTTCCGATCAGGGCACTCTATGACCGGAAAAATATTAATAAGATGACATTCGATTCATTACCAACTGTTTGCGATATCAAACTTGATGAGAATCAGTATGCGATTATTGAGAAGATGGTAAGGGAACGGCGTTATTTCCTGCTCGAGTTTGATATCCGCAACCATTTCAAGCCGGGCCCGGTCAAATACCATAATGTGATTGGGGTGATAAAGGGAACTCAATATCCCGATGAGTATGTGATGATGGGAGGTCACCTTGATGCCTACGATGTTGGTACCGGAGGTGTTGATGACGGATCAGGCATTACTCCGGCAATGGAAGCCGCACGGCTGATTATGGCTGCAGGCGGTAAACCAAAACGCACTATCCTTGTATGCTTATGGGCGGCAGAGGAATTCGGACTGCTTGGATCAAAACACTGGGTCGAAGCCAACAAGGAAAAGCTTCCCCGGATCTCAAATTACTTTAACCGCGATGGAGGACCAACAGTCGCCTCAGGACTGACATGTGCCGGAATCAATGTATGATGATTTTGAAAAGTATGCAAACCATTGAACGGGATAAATCCCGAATTCCCCTTTAAGCTTACCAAAAACACAAATCCTCCCCGCCCCAGACCCACCAGTGCAGGTGGATCCGATCATGCCCATTTTGCGCTTAACGGGGTTCCGACTCTCGCGTTTGATGCACCTGATGTCAAAGGCTATAATTTCAATTACCAGGAGATCTGGCACACTGAGAACGACCTGTACACCAAAAGCATACCTGAATATCAGGAACACACTTCTATTGTTACGGCGGTTGTGGTTTTTGGATTGGCAAATCTTGATCACCTGCTCTCAAGAGACGGATTATATCTGGAAAATGAGGTAAAGAAGTAAATTGAAAACTAACCGGAATAAGCAAATGACTTTAAAGGATCTGGTATACAAAACCCGCTCTTACCGGCGGTTCGACGAATCACATCATATAGATACTGAAGTTCTCCGGGGACTGATTGATCTTGCGAGGATGTCGGCTTCGGCGGCCAACAGGCAACCTTTGAAATATCTTATTTATAATACTCCTGATTTTTGTGAGAAGGATTTTCGTTTCTGTTGCCTGGGCCGGATATCTTAAGGAATGGGATGGTCCCGCCCCTGGGGAAAGACCCTCTGCATATATAATTATTCTGGGCGACAAATCAATTGCTGAATCCTTCAGTGTCGATCACGGAATCGCTGCGCAGAGCATTATGCTGGGCGCAACAGAGAAGGAGCTTGGCGGGTGTATGATAGCATCAATAAAACGGGAGGCATTGAGGAACGATCTGAATATTCCCGAAAAGTTTGAAATTCTGCTGGTTCTTGCCCTGGGGAAACCTGCTGAAACAGTAGTAACCGACGAAATAAAAGAAAATAATGTTAAGTACTGGAGAGATGCCGGTGATATACATCATGTCCCCAAACGGCCGCTTGACGAACTGATAATAAAGGTGTAACTTTGTCAGCAGGATGAAGAGGATTGGATTTATATTGTCAGTGATCCTTATTGTAAGTTCCAACGGATATAGCCAGGTTGAGAAACCGGCAAACGCTAAAATTCTTTTCAGCGGTATTGTAAGGGATGCTTCAACACTTGCACCTTTACCGAATTCACAGATATTAATCAACAGATCTTTTGTTTCGGCAAGTGATGAAGAAGGCACCTTTGCAATCCGGGTCAGCAGGAACGATACTGTGGTATTCAGCCTGCTTGGTTACCAGTCTGTATGTTTCAGTCTGAGTGATACTTTAACAGGTACTGAATTTATGGCCGGTGTGTATATGAGTACCGATACTGTGTCGATAGGAGAGGTAATTATCATGCCGAGGCTCGTAAATCTGAAATCCGACATTCTTAAAACTCCGCCATCCACAAGTGCCGAAATGGAAAATGCAAAATATAATATGGCTGTCTCGGCTTATCAGGGGAGGATTGCCATGAGCAAGCTTGACGATCCGTCAACACATTATTCAGTTTTGCAGAACAGACAATTTATTAATGCATCGATAAGGGAGGAATACCTTCCGGTCAATTGTATGGCTTTAAGTCCGTTTATTACTCATTCCTGCAGCCTATCTTCTGATATATGGATTTCCTGAACAAGCTCCGCCCATGAAGTCAACCCTCACCAGGCAGGAGCTCGATCAGATACATAAGAAATATCTGGAAAGCCTGAATATCAAAAAATAAAAAGAATCAGGCTTCAGGATTCTTATAACTGGCATCCGGGATTCAGGATCCAGGACCCAGGACCCAGACCAGTACCTTTCTTATCCCTTAACAAATATAGCTTTGATAATATGGCTGGCCATTTTGGGATTCTCCTTCAGGCGCCGTGTCGAATATCCGAACCATTTCTTGCCGAAAGGAACATAAACTCTCATCTTATGTCCGTTGGTTATAATGCTTTCACGCAACCTGGGAGTAACCCCGTAAAGCATTTGAAATTCGTACATGGTTTTAGGTACATTGTACTTTTCGATCAGCTTATATGCTCCGTCAACAAGAGGTTTATCATGGGTTGCGATACCGACATATATTTTGTTTTTAAGCATATATTCGAGGTCCTCAAGGAAATGCTGGTTAATTTCTTCATATTTTTTGAATGCAATTTCTTCCGATTCAATATATATGCCTTTGCACAATCTGAAATTCAAAGGATGCTTTGCGCTGTTGAGATCTTCCAGTCCCTTTATGTCATTTAATGTTCTTTTCAGATAGGCCTGCAGAACAAGGCCCACGTTTCCCGGGAATTCGGTTTTTAATCTGCGGAACAGCTTTATTTCCATGTCGGTACAAGGTGAATCCTCCATATCAATTCTTATGAAACCATTATACGAAGCAGCCTTTCCCACTATTTCCCTGATATGGTTGTAACAAACCTCCTTATCGATCAGGAGGCCGAAGGATGTGGGTTTTACCGAAAAATTGCCTTTAATGCCCGACCTGATGGTAACATCAATAAGGTTCAGATATTCCTTTTTATTTTCTTCAGCTTCCTCAAGCGACTTAATGAATTCTCCCAGAACATCGAGTGTGACCTCCATTTTATTCTGGTTCAATTCTTTCGAAACCCTCATTGCATCATCAATTGTCTCACCTGAGATGTAGGATTTTGAAAATATCCAAATGATTTTTTTGGGAAAGTAAGGCAGAATTGAAGCAATGAATTTGTTGAACATTTTAACTTTAATTTATAAGTAAAACAAAAAAATCAATTTTTCAGAGAATACTATGAAGTAAGAGTAGCAAATAAAACTGATTCTAAAATATATTTAAATGACCTTTGTCACCCGCGCAAAAAGATTTAAGTCATAAAATTACTACTGGTTTATGGTCAGATATTCGTATTAAAATTCCTTTTTGGCAGGGTTAAATGGAAAAAATGTTAGGCAATGATATCAGTTTTTCATAAAAACTGCGTTTATATACCAGTTGAGATATAAAACAAGGCATTAATTTCGACACTTAACCTAACTGGACCTGATTTGCTAAAGAAGTTAAAATATTCATTATTACTATCTTGCATCATTTTTTTTGATAGTGTTGGCCAGGATCCTACTTTTTCCCAATTCTATGCTAATCCTCTCTATCTTGCCCCTTCGTTCGCGGGAGCAACTGAGGAGTACAGGTTTGCGCTCAATTACAGGAATCAATGGCCGGCTATTCCGGGAGTTTTCCATACATACAGTATATCATTCGATAAAGCCCTTCTTAACTTTAACTCAGGGATAGGAGTTCTTGCCACCTATGATGTTGCCGGCTCCGGTGAGCTGAGTACTACAAATATCGGATTGATTTATTCCTACGATTTTAAAATAAATGAAGACTGGCATATCCGTCCGGGTGTTAATTTCAAATTTACATATCTGGGCCTCGATATTTACAAGCTTGTATTTGCCAGCCAGATGACTGGCAGCGGCACTGTACCATCAGTATACCCTCCTCCTTTCAGTGAAGTTGCTGACGTTGACTTTGCCGCTTCTGCTCTTGTTTATAACGACAGGTTTTGGGGAGGATTTACACTCGATCATCTGTTAAATCCCAAGCAGTCATTTTATGGCAACGAATCTGTTTTACCAGTTAAGCTGAATGTATTTGGAGGAATTCAGATAATGAGGAAAACCAGGTTAAAGCAAACCTATCATGAAGTATTGTCAGTCGCCCTGAATTTTCAGAGACAGGCTAATTTCTATCAGACAGATATCGGATTGTATTACTACAGGGATCCTTTAATATTCGGGGTATGGTACAGAGGGATCCCATTTGTCACATCTCAGGCGGGAGATGCAATTATCGGCCTTATCGGAATCAAGACAAAACAACTTCATATAGGATATAGTTACGATTTTACGATTTCCAATCTTATCTCCTCAACTTCAGGTGCCCATGAGATCTCCCTGGTGTACGAATTTAACTCATTTACTATGGGTCAGCGTACCCGTATCCGTGCCATTCCCTGCCCCGAATTTTAATTATTCAGGGTGCTCATCCAGGGGCAGATTTTAAAATTACACTTCAACTGTGGGCTAAATCATTAATTTTTTTATATTTGCGCCAGACAAATATTTATTTATCATATTTTTTACAATGAAGAAACTATCTGTTGCTCTGTTTGTTATTTTATTTCTGGCCGTTGCTGCCTTGTTTTTCCTTCAGTTTTCGGGAAATAAAAAAGTTAATAAAAGTACACCGGCAGGTACATCGGCCAACGTCACAGCAAGTGGAATTGCGTACGTAAATATTGATACTGTAGTGTTCAAATTCAATATGTATTCCGACAGAAGAGAAGAACTTCTTGGAAAACAGAAAAAAGCCGAAGCTGAATTAAACTCAAAAGGCACTCAGTATGAGAAGGGAGTCAAAGATTATCAGGATAAAGTAAACAAAGGACTTGTAACAAGAGCTACTGCAGCTGAAATTGAACAATCGCTGTACCAGCAGCAGCAGGAACTGGTCAGTCTGCGCGACAAGCTTCAGTCTGATCTTGTCGAAGAGGACCAGGTGATGAACAGGCAGATACTTGAATACATTACTACATACCTTGAGGAAAATAAAGAGGAATATAATTACCTGTATATCTTCGGTAAGAGCTTTGGAAGCGTTGTCCTCTACGGTAATTCTGCATTTGATATTACACAACAGGTGCTTGAAGGACTGAACCTTAAATATCAGACAGAGAAAAAATAGAATCGTAATGGGGTTTGCCTCTGACTATCTTGAAAAAAGAGCACTTTTCCCTGAACTGATCAAAGAGGCACCTTTTAAGGATACAGGAATCATAGTTGTAGTTCCTTCCTTTGACGAACCGGAAATCACTTATTTATTGGATTCGCTTAATCTGTGTGCCATACCGGAATGCAGCATCGAAGTTTTAATTATGGTCAATGCACCGGAAGCTGCAGGAGAGGAAAGCCTTCTGAATAACCGCGAAAGCATTTTTAAAATCGAATCGTGGAAAAAGGAACATTCCGGATGCTTCTTCAGGGTTTTTATTATCGATTTAACATCCGTGAAAATGAAGGGATGGGGCGTTGGGATGGCCAGAAAAGCAGGGATGGATGAGGCTCTGCGCCGCTATAATCAAATAAACAACCCTGATGGCATAATTCTTAACCTTGACGCTGACTGTAAAGTGAAGTCGGATTATTTAACTGCAGTCTTCAGCGAAATGAATAACCGAAGGGATAGGTCAGCCTGCTCGATATACTTTGAACATCCAACATCGGGTGGTGAATTTCCCGGTTCTGTTTACAAAGCAATAGTACTTTATGAACTTCACCTCAGATACTATTTCCAGGGAGTGGCTTTTACAGGATTCCCTTATGTACACCATACCGTCGGCTCTGCAATTGCAGTAAAAGCATTGCCTTATATGAAAGCTGGCGGAATGAACAGGAGAATGGCTGGGGAGGATTTCTATTTCATACAGAAACTGATTCCTGCCGGAGGCTTTTTCAACCTGAATCAGACAATTGTCTTTCCTTCACCAAGGTCATCATTCAGGGTTCCCTTCGGAACAGGGCCTGTCATTTCGAGACTTACAGAGACTGATAATGAGACCCTTCTGACATATAATTTTGAGGCATTCAAAGAGTTAAAGATCCTTTTCGGCCTGATTGATAAGATCTTCTTTGCCGGATATGATGATCCGGAATTCTTTTTCAATGATCTGCCTGCTGGTCTGAAAGAGTTTACCGGTGTGAGTGATTGGGCAGATAAAATAAGGGAGATCAGGGGAAATACTTCCGGTATTGAGTCATTCAGGAAGAGATTCTTTGGGTGGTTCAATATGTTTAAGATAGTCAAATACCTGAATTCGGTTCATAATTCACTTATGGTGAAAAAGCCTGTTATTGAAAGCGCTTCAGAACTGCTGATTGCTGCAGGAAAGGAATTTAAATCAAAGGATCCTGCAAAAATGCTTGATTTTTTCAGACTCCTCGAACTGGAAAGTTAATTATTTTGCCTTGTAATACGGCGGTTCTCAGCCGGAGTAAGAATGATATAAAGATCTTCCTCAGGTTTTTTCATCCTGTATTGTTCCCTGGCAAATTTTTCAAGATTCCGGTTGTCTGTTTTCAATTCATAGAGTTTTCTTTTGTCCTCTTCAATCCTTTGAACATAATATTCCTTTTCAGACTTTAATTCCCGAAGATTTTTCATCTCCCTTATCCTTGATATTAGGTTGTTTGAATCGAGAAGCAACAGCCAGACAAAGAAAATAATGATGGTAAGCAGGTACCTGTTCCTGAGAAAAGGCGGCATTTTTTCTATGAATCTGAACTTTATCATGCTGATACAAACCTACAACTTTTTTTTTAACCACCGCTCATAAGGTAAAGCATCTGAACATTATCTCCGTCCTTTATTTCTGCTGAATCATATTTTTCTTTCGAAATAAGTTCACCGTTTATTTTTATTATCCTCATTCTGAATGAAAATTTTTTCGATTCAAGCATCTCGCTTACTGTCAAAAAATCTTTGTCAAATTCTTCTTCCCTGTTATTTAAAATGATCTTCAAGTTACTTACAGATTAATTATAGTTTACTCATCAGGATTTCAATCACGGCATTAGCCTGCATATTGGCAACAATGCAAACCCTTGGGGCAAGGGGAGGGTAATCATCAGTAGCTTCCGACATTTCATCGCCGCAAATGTAAAGCGTCTCATCAATTTTTCTGAATTTAAGAGCCTCAGTGTTACCCCATCCGGCCAGGCCTGACCCGACTATCAGGGGTATCCCGGCCAATTCTTTCTGTACAATCTCAATAAACATCTGCTTCATATCAGACCTGTCGAAAGCTTCGACTATAACCTGGCACTCCCGGAATACCGAAGTGATATTTTTTTCGCTTAGAACAGTCTGGTGAGTAACAACATTTATTTCCGGTCTTATACGTTTCAGATTCTCCTTCAGGGCAACTGTCTTCATCATGCCAACCTGGTCAATGAAGTAGAATTGTCGTGAAATATTCGATAATTCGATTTTATCAAAATCAGCAATCACAAGTGTACCTACCCCGGTCCTTGCAAGTGAGACAGCACAATTTGAACCTAATCCGCCTGCACCGGCAATTCCCACTTTAAATTTATTCAGATGATTTTCTATATCTGAAAACCTCATCAATTTCGTTTATTAGAATCAGCAGGTACAAATATAAACACTTTGACAATAACATATTCCTGAATTCTTTAGTCAGCCACATCAGTTTGATTATTGTCATTTTATAGATTATTTTATTAAACTACCTTTGTTTTTAAATTTATAAGCATTACTAAAATAATGTCATGGATGTAGCATCAATAAAAGCGCACCACAGGCAGATCATGAGTGGGCACCACACCCGGACTCTGCTGAATAAAGGTTTTACCGGCAAGATCATCCAGGAATTTATTGACATCGTACAAAACTTACAATAGAAATGATCTCATTCGAAAAGGCTTATGATATTGTAATAAATTCGGGTTTTGGAATGGACACGGAAGTGATACCTTTCACCGAATCGTTAAACAGGGTACTTGCCGGAGATGTTGTCAGCGATATGGATATGCCTCCCTTCAATAAAGCTTCAGTCGATGGATTTGCCTGCCGGAAGAGTGACCTGGTAACAGATATGGAGATAATCGAGACAATTCCTGCAGGTGTCTGGCCAGCAAAGGAGATCGCTGAAGGTCAGTGCTCGCGCATTATGACCGGTGCCCCTGTACCGGAGGGTGCAGATTGCGTTGTTATGGTCGAGGATACTGTCTTAACCTCTGATGGTAATATGAGATTCAAGGGTACTTTTACTAAGGAAAACATTGCACTGAAAGGGGAAGACGTGCATAAAGAGGATATAGTCCTTAAGAAAGGCAGAATTATCAGTCCGCAGGACATTGCAGTAATGGCCTCTGCAGGTCATACCTCAGTAACAGTAAGTAAAATGCCTCGCATAGGAGTTATAAGTTCAGGCAGTGAGCTCGTTGAACCATCGGAAATACCGGCTATTTCACAAATAAGGAACAGTAATTCCAGTCAGCTTTTGGCCCAGGTTTCCAGGTCATGTGCTTTTGGAAAATATTATGGTATCGCAGCGGACAACGAGGATCAGACCCTTTCAATAGTGCAAAAAGCAATTTCTGAGACTGACATAGTAATTATAACAGGGGGAGTATCAATGGGTGACTTCGACTTTGTTCCTTCAGTACTTGAAAAGGCAGGTGTCAAAATTCTTTTTACAAGGATTGCCGTTCAGCCCGGGAAGCCTACCACTTTTGGTCAGCACCCTGATGCTGTTGTTTTTGGACTTCCGGGAAATCCTGTATCTTCGTTCATTCAGTTTGAGCTTCTCATCAGGCCGTTAATTTATAACATGATGGGTCACGACTGGAAACCGCTTATCGTCAGCTTGCCAATGAATGAGAAGTATAAAAGGAAGTCTGCTGACAGGATGGCCCTTATACCTGTTACGATCACAGACGAAGGATCCGTATCGCCGGTTGATTTTCATGGCTCAGCTCATATTTCAGCGCTGCCTGATGCGAAAGGGATTATCGCGATTCCGGTTGGGAAACTGGTTATTGAAAAAGGGGAAATAGTAAGTGTACGACAGATTTAACAAAACAATGAAATTCCCGATTAAATTTAATGTGCTGATCATTACTCTGAGCGACAGAGCATTTAAGGGTGAATATAACGATTTAAGCGGACCAGCGATAAAGTTAAGACTGGAAGAGTTCTTTGCCATGCAGAAATGGGAATCAGAAATCAGAAATATACTCATACCGGATGACGCCGGTTCACTTAAAGACCTTATTCTTAAGGCATCGAAATCGGCAAATCTGGTTTTTACTACCGGGGGAACAGGAATTGGTCCGCGCGATATAACAGTCGAAACTGTCAAACCTTTGCTGGATAAGGAAATTCCGGGAGTAATGGAATTTATAAGGATGAAATACGGAGCGGTAAAGCCAAACGCACTTTTAAGCAGGGGAATAGCCGGTGTAATGGGTAAAGCACTTATTTATACCCTTCCCGGTTCCCTGAAAGCAGTTGAAGAATATATGTCGGAGATCCTGAAAACCCTGAAACACACTGTTTTGATGCAATATGGGATCGATACCCACGAAAAACATTAATCTGTAAGGCGGTTGAGAGTATTTACAGTTTGAACTCCGATAACCCTGTCAAATCTTTCGCGTGGATTTCTGTGATAGATAAGTACTGTATAGTCATTCTCAGTTTCATAATGGCTCCCTTCAAAACTGGTTGCGACACCGTCCTCAATCCCTTCTCTCTTAAAAAGATACTCAAAATTATACCACCCCTGTTTTAGAAGCATTACACATTCATATGCTTTCTCAGCAGGATTATAGATCATAAGGTTATTGTTGTCGTATTTCCAGTTGTTTAAAGCACCGGAAACATACATTCTGCCCCCTTCGAGTATATTGTTTGATGGCAGGGTAAAATAAACATAGACATAATCAGCATCGGTATCAGGATTCTTCTGCTCCTGAACCGCAATGTAATATTTACCGTTGAAATCCTGCCAGTGGAAATAGGGTTTGAATTCCCTGTTCTCAGAGGGGACAAGATAAACATGATAGTTGGCAATAAGGAAATCGATTTTTTTAACATATTGCGACATATACCTGGTACTTCTGATATCAAAATACCTGAATTCATTTCCTCCATTAAATGCGGTTTTGTCAGATAATGAGCTGTATTTAAGTTCATCACTGCTGATAAATTCAGGTTTTAAATTCCTTTTAGCGTTATTCCATCTGCCATTCTGCAGGATAAATGCATAAACATCCCTGTATGGATCAGCAAGTTTTACAGCTGAAAAATTTACAGTAAAGTCAACCTGCTGTTTTGTATATAAATCAGCTGTCATTCTGGATCTGTGAGGAGCAATATTAATAATAACAGTTTCTTCAGTAACAATAAAACGCTGGGAGAGAACAGGATTATCAGGCTCATTCAAAGGAAATACCAGTATAATGTAATTTCCTGACAAATTAAACTGCACTCTGTCGTTCGGGAAAGTAAGCCTGTAATGGATGTAATCTACGGTTGTATTGAATGAGGCATTATATTCTTCCAGCGGGTTTTCAGGGAATCCTTCCATATAATCCGACGGATATATGTTCGACTGTTTCCAGTCTTTGTCACAATGGATGAACGTATAATAATAATTCCCGGTCCTGCTTCCGAGCAGGTCGAAATGGAGAATAAGTTTGTCGTTGCTCCGCAGCTTAATTACAGGATAGGAAAGGTTCCACTCCTCATTATACAGCTGGACAGTTTTAATATTCTCATTAAAAACATGATTTGTAAAAATAAGAGAATCATTATATTCTGATAACTGAGGCGAAAAGTGGAAAATTAATCCAATTAAATATGGGATAAACATGAAATTTGATTTTGCTGTGAAGTTACATATAGAATAAATTTAATTTCATCATTTTTATCATTTTTGACAGAATATGATAAGCTATTTATACATTTGCAGGTGCTGTTATATTATTAACAATGCTCTTGTCACAAGAATTATTCCAAAAAGTTCCATTGTAAAATGTCCAGATCAATTAAACTAAAGAAAGGGTTTGACATCCGGTTAGAAGGTGCTGCTGAAAAGAGTCTTGCCGGAACAATAAATCCGTTAATGTACGGGGTTAAGCCCATTGATTTTCCGGGACTTATACCCAAGCTGGATATCAGGCCGGGGGATGAAGTAGAGGCAGGTACTTCGCTGTTTCATGATAAGATCCGTCCCGAAATAAAATTCACCTCACCGGTGAGCGGGAAAGTTGTATCAGTCGAAAGGGGCGACCGCAGAAAGATTCTGGAGATCATAGTGGAAAGGAAAGGCAGCGGATCAGTAAATTTCGGCAAAGCCGATCCTGAAAAGCTGTCAGAAGAACAGATAAAGATACTGCTCCTTAATTCAGGTCTCTGGCCGTGTATGCGTCAGCGGCCATACCATGTAATAGCCAATCCTGCAGACCGCCCAAAATCAATCTTTATTTCAGGATTCGACACTGCACCTCTGGCCCCGGATTTTGACTTTATAATGGAGAACCTTCCTGTTTCATTGTTCCGTAACGGTATAAGCGCTCTTAAAAAACTTACAGATGGTAGAATCAACCTTGTTTTAAGGGGCGATTCTGAACCCGGAAAGTTCTTTGAAAATACTCCCGGTATTGAAATATCTTATTTTTCAGGACCTCATCCTGCCGGGAATGTGGGGGTGCATATTCATCATCTCGACCCTGTAAACAAGGGTGAAGTTGTCTGGTACATAAATCTTCAGGATGTTGTTTCAGTGGGAAGGCTCTTTGAGGAAGGGATTTATAAGCCAGAGAGGCTTGTGGCTCTGACTGGTTCCGAAGTTATTAAACCTCAGTATTATAAAATGATTTCGGGAGGAACGGTAAACCAGCTGGTAACAGATAATGTCAAACCAGGAAACCTCAGATATATAAGCGGAAATGTACTGACGGGAACAAAAATAACCTCCACCGGTTATCTGGGATTCTATGATTCGCAGATTACGGTTATTCCTGAGGGTAACTATTACGAGATGTTCGGGTGGGCTTCTCCCGGTATCAAAAAGTTCAGCTTTTCAAAAACTTTTCTGTCATCTCTTTTTCCAAAGCATAGTTATAAGCTTGATACTAATTTTCATGGAGGTGAAAGAGCTTTTGTCGTGACCGGACAGTATGAAAAGGTTGTCCCGATGGATATTTATCCCATGCAGCTTTTTAAGGCTATTCTTGCCGGGGATATCGACATGATGGAAAACCTCGGGATCTATGAGGTCGCTGAAGAAGATTTTGCTCTTTGCGAGTTTATTTGTCCTTCCAAAATTGAGATTCAGTCTGTTGTCCGCAGGGGTCTCGATATGATGAGGAAAGAAATGAGTTAGGTAACCTGTGAATTTTTTATAATAATGAATTCCCTTAGAAAAAAGTTAGATAAACTTAAGCCCCAATTTATCAAAGGGGGCAGGTTTGAAAAATTGCAATCAGTTTTTGAAGGATTCGAGTCCTTTATTTTCGTTTCCGACAAAGTCACTTTTAAAGGTTCGCATATCAGAGACTCCATCGATCTGAAACGGACAATGTCTGTTGTAATCATTGCTCTTTTGCCTGCCCTTTTATTCGGCTCCTATAATACCGGGTTACAGCATTTCAGATCAGTCGGAATCGAACCGGCAATTTTTCAGGCCTTCTTGTTTGGTTTCCTCAGGATACTTCCCCTTATAATCGTTAGTTATGTTGTCGGGCTCGGTATTGAATTTATTGCTGCCCAGATAAGGGGTCACGAAATTAATGAAGGATATCTTGTTACAGGGCTGCTTATTCCTTTGATAGTGCCCATTGATATACCGTTATGGATGCTGGCACTGGCTGTTGCATTTTCGGTTATACTGGGCAAGGAGGTCTTTGGTGGTACGGGAATGAATATTTTCAATCCTGCTCTTCTGGCAAGAGCATTCCTGTTTTTCAGCTATCCAAAATGGATGACCGGCGATGCTGTGTGGACAGAGGGACTGACAGCAGGTAAAAATATTATTGACGGCTTTTCAGGTGCAACACCTCTTTCTTTATGTGCTGCAGGTGACATAACCAGTCTCCCGACATTTATGCAGATGTTTATCGGGACTATACCGGGCTCAATCGGAGAGACCTCCACTCTGGCCATTCTGATAGGGGCTGCGATACTGATAGTCACCGGAGTAGGCAGCTGGAAAATAATGGCTGGCGTTTTTGCGGGAGGGCTTGGCATGGGACTGCTTCTCAATGCAGTTTCTGCAAATGCTTATATGGAGCTGCCTTTTTATTATCATTTCGTTATGGGCAGCTTCGCTTTTGGTGCAGTTTTTATGGCAACCGACCCTGTCTCAGGTTCGCAGACGGAAAGGGGAAAGTGGATCTACGGATTACTGATCGGTATCCTTTCAATTCTTTTGAGAGTTCTTAACCCGGCTTATCCTGAAGGGGTTATGCTTGCTATTCTTCTGATGAACCTTTTTGCTCCTCTTATTGATTACTTTGTAATCCAGTCTAATATAAAGAGGAGGCTTAGAAGGGCTAAAATTGCAATTAACACCAATGTAAAATGAAACAGTTCTCTAACAGATATATATTCATCTTTTCAATAGTAATGGTGATTGCAGTGGCTGCATTATTATCGCTTGCTGCCACATTGCTTCAGCCTGCGCAGGAAAGAAACCTTGAGGTTGAAAAAAAGAAGAATATGCTTGAATCAATCAATATTCCTGCAACCCGTGAAAACACCGAAGAACTTTATGATAAATATATCACTGAAAGTTTTGTGCTTAATTCCAGAGGCGAGTTGGTCAGCGGTGTTGATGCCTTCACAGTGGTTATTAAGAATGAACAGAAGAAACCTCTTGAAGAGCAATCCCTTCCTGTTTTCAGGGCAGAACCGGCCGATGGGGAAAAAGTTATCATTATTCCGGTCGAAGGGAAGGGCCTCTGGGGACCAATATATGGTTATGTATCACTGAAATCGGATATGAATACCATTTATGGAGTCAACTTCGATCATAAAGGTGAAACTCCCGGGCTCGGGGCAGAAATAAATACAACCCCTTTTGAAAGCCAGTTCCAGGGCAAAAGATTATTTGACAATGACAGTTTTATCTCGGTTCAGGTTCTCAAAGGAGGCGCCCCGGAGAGCGATATTCACGGGGTTGATGCCATATCGGGTGGAACAATAACAAGTAATGGTCTTCAGAATATGATCTTTGACTGTCTTCAGAAATACAATGTGTATCTTTTAAAAAACAGGATTTAATATATGGATAATCAAGAAAAAGAACCGATGTTTTCGGCCAAAAACTTAAAGCTTCTGACTGAACCCCTGGGATTAAATAATCCGATTACTGTTCAGGTTCTGGGCATCTGTTCAGCCCTCGCGGTTACAGTAAAGCTTAAACCGGCATTAGTTATGGCTTTATCAGTTACCATAGTTACAGCTGTTTCGAACCTTGTTATCGCTTCCTTAAGGAAATACATCCCCGACAGGATACAGGATAATTGTACAGCTGGTCGTGATAGCCACAATGGTAATCCTTGTCGACCAGTTGCTGAAAGCCTATGTTTTTGATGTTAGCAAACAGCTGTCGGTTTTTGTTGGACTGATAATAACAAACTGTATCATAATGGGCAGGCTCGAAGCTTTTGCGATGGCAAATAAGCCATGGCCTTCATTTATCGATGGCATCGGGAATGGAGCAGGGTACGGATTGATACTTATTGTGGTATCTTTCTTCAGGGAGCTGCTTGGATCAGGGACCATTTACGGCTATCCTGTCCTCGAAAAACTCGGGATCTTTAATCTGGGCTATGAAAATAATGGCATGGTCATTCTTCCTCCGATGGCGCTGATATTTGTAGGCCTTATAATCTGGTTCCAGCGAAGCAGAACCAAGAGCCTGATTGAAAAATAATAGAGACAGAAAGCTATGGAAAACCTTCTGAATATATTCATTAAGTCGATCTTTGTCGATAATATGATCTTTGCCTTTTTCCTGGGCATGTGTTCATTCCTTGCGGTTTCAAAATCAGTTAAGACGGCTTTTGGACTTGGGATTGCAGTCATTTTTGTACTTCTCATCACAGTTCCTGTAAACTTCCTGATGGAAAAATACTTATTGAGAAAAGGTGCTATGATCTGGCTGGGGGAAAGTTTTGCCGACGTCGATCTCAGCTTTCTTACTTTTATGGTTTTTATAGCCACTATTGCTGCAATGACGCAGCTTGTTGAAATGGTGGTCGAGAAATTCAGCCCTGCATTGTATAATTCACTGGGCATCTTTCTTCCTTTGATTGCTGTAAACTGTGCTATCCTTGGCGCATCACTCTTTATGCAGGAAAGGGAATATGAGAATGTGGCTGAAGCTACTGTTTTTGGCGTAGGCTCGGGAGTAGGGTGGATGCTGGCAATAGTTGGTATCGCTGCAATCAGGGAGAAAATGAAATACAGCAATGTACCGGACCCCCTTAAAGGTTTGGGGATAACCTTTATACTAACCGGACTGATGGCAATAGCATTTATGGGATTTATGGGAATTAAACTATAAGAAAATAACTTATCATGGTTCTTGCGGTTACTACGTTAGGCACGCTTTTATACAGTATTATTGTATTCCTCCTGATTATAATGTTGCTGGTGATTATGCTCATTTTCGCCAGGGACAAGCTTTCCCCAAAAGGAGATGTAACTCTTCATATTAACGAACGCGACCTTGTTGTTTCTCCAGGTTCAAATCTTCTGACAACACTTTCAGGCAACGGAATATTTCTCCCTTCGGCATGCGGGGGCGGAGGGACCTGTGGAATGTGCAAATGCCAGATAATGGAAGGAGGCGGTTCAATTCTTCCGACTGAAACAGGATTTTTTACAAGGAAAGAACAGAATAACCACTGGAGGCTGGGGTGCCAGGTGAAGATCAGGGAAGATCTGAAAATAAAACTTCCCGAAGCTGTCCTTGGAATAAAGAAATGGGAATGTGAAGTCGTTTCAAATATGAATGTGGCAACATTTATTAAGGAATTTGTGGTAAGGCTTCCTGAAGGGGAAGTATTAAATTTTGAACCAGGGGGCTATATACAGATCGATGTGCCAAAATATGAAACAAGCTACAAGGATTTTATCATTGAACAGGAGTATAAAAGCGATTGGGATAAATTTAAAATGTGGGATCTCAGCATAAAAAACACTTCCGAAACATTCCGGGCTTATTCTATGGCCAATTATCCTGCCGAAAAGAACCTGATAAAGCTGAATATCAGGATTGCAACTCCTCCATGGGACAACTCAAAGAAACAGTTTATGAATGTCCCTCCCGGAATATGCTCGTCTTATATCTTCTCCCTCAAGAAGGGAGACAAAGTAATGATCTCAGGCCCATACGGCGAGTTTCATATAAAGGATACAAACAGCGAGATGGTGTATATCGGAGGTGGTGCAGGTATGGCTCCTCTCAGGTCTCATATATTCCATCTTTTCCATACCCTTAAGACAAGCAGGAAAGTATCTTACTGGTATGGGGCACGCTCAATGAGGGAGGTCTTTTATGAGGACGAATTCAGGGCAATCGAAAAGAAATTCCCGAATTTCAAATTTCATCTTGCACTGTCGGAACCTCTGCCTGAAGACAAATGGACCGGACTCACAGGATTTATACACCAGGTGCTTCTCGATAATTACCTTAGTAAACATGAAGAACCGGAAGATATTGAATACTACTTTTGCGGACCACCGGTCATGAATAATGCTGTGATAAAAATGCTTGATGACCTTGGTGTGCCTCAGGAAAATATTTCCTTTGATGATTTCGGGATTTAAATAAGTTTTTTAAATAAACGGCTGTTTAAAAGTCTTTTCTGAGAAATTCCTCTGTGCACACTTTGTGTAAACTATTGATGTAAGTCCTTTGCGATTCAGTGTTAAGATTTGACCACGGTTAAGGATCACAGAGTATTTCAACAGCCTCATGAGGATAGATTCATTAATCTTTTACAAAATGAAAAGCCGTTTGATTTTCAGTTTTTTTGTTCTTCTGTTCTTTTCTTGCTGCAAAAGGACAGTCACCTACGATAATTTTGCCGGTTTCGCTCAGGGCACAACATACAGCATGGTGTTCGAAAATGACGGCAGCTTAAATGGACAGGAACTTAAAGCTGAAGTTGAAAAGATCCTTCGCGATTTTGACATGTCATTGTCACTTTACGTTGATTCCTCCGTACTTTCAAAGGTAAACCGCAATGAGGATGTAACTCCGGATTCGTACTTTCTGGAAGCATTTAAAAAATCAGAGGAAATATCGGAAATTACTGATGGAGCATTTGATATCACTGTCGGACCGCTTGTCAAGGCATGGGGCTTTGGCCCTGATGCTACATAAATATTTTACCGAATCAAAACGCGACTCTCTTGCTGAGTTTCGTCGGAATGGATAAGGTAAAGATTGAAGATGGGAAAGTTGTTAAAATCAGATCCGGGTGTGAATCTCGATTTTAATGCAATAGCGCAGGGATATTCGGTTGATATTATTTGTGGTTATTTCGACAGTAAGGGAATTAAAAGCTATCTGGTGGAAATAGGTGGCGAGGTTAGGGTTAAGGGCGACAAGCAAGGTGTCTTGTGGAGGGTTGGAATTGACAGGCCTTCAGATGATAACATGCTTCCGGGGAATGATCTTCAGGCAATTATAAGCCTGAAGGACCGGTCACTTGCAACTTCCGGCAATTACAGGAAATTCTATATTGAAAACGGAATAAAATACTCTCATACAATTGATCCCAGAACCGGATATCCGGCCAGAAATCAATTGCTAAGTGCAACCATAATTGCCGATGACTGTGCAACAGCCGATGGCATTGCTACTGCCTGCATGGTAATGGGTAAAGAAAAAACTATTGAATTCCTGGGGTTTCACCCTGAATTTGATGCTTTCCTGGTTTACTCCGACGAGAGTGGAAATTATCTGACCTGGACTTCTGAAAATCTGAAGAGGTTTATCTCGGAACAGGAATTAATAGAATTACATACATCCCCCTAACCCCCCTGCCGAAGCGGGGCAGGCTCTTCAAAGGGTGAATTTGGTTTTACACCCTGCCCTGCTTCAGCCTTCAGCCCTCAGCCTTTTGCCACAGGTTGTGCAGCTGTCGAAACCATCAGACGGGGTACACCCGATATTGGTATCCTGTGCACAGGATATCCCCCGTTTCTGCATTTCCTTGTTACGTCCGACATGGGTCTCAGGGAACCGGCCATTACCTTTAAGCAAAATCCTGATTCCTAAAAAGAGGATGGAAATAAGCAGAAATATTATTGATATAATCAGTAGTTTGATTAACATTTTATATTCTTTTTGTTTATTCGTATCTTCATGACATCACAAAGATAGATAATCATTTATTCTCATATTGATTAAACAACAGCCCCTTTAGTTTGTTTAATCTCTGTCAGTATAAAACGAACATTATTATGAATCACAACACAATTTCAGAAGGAACAGAAATTAATAAGGAGACTATCCTTGCTGATTTCAGATTGGCAAATCTCAGCCGAAACCTTAGTATTATAGGGCGCCGTGAAGTGCTGACAGGCAAAGCCAAGTTCGGTATTTTTGGTGATGGTAAAGAAATTATCCAGATAGCACTGGCAAAGCAGTTCAGAAATGGGGACTGGCGTTCGGGATATTACAGGGATCAGACCTGGATGATGGCAATGGGCCTGTACGATTCTGTCGAATTCTTTCATCAGCTATATGGCAATACTGACAGATTACTTAATCCGGGAAGCGGAGGAAGGGTATTCAATAATCATTTCTCGGTACCAAATATTAACTCTGACGGAACATGGCGCGATCTGACAAAACAAAAGAACTCATCATCAGATATTTCTCCCACTGCTGGCCAGATGCCCAGACTGCTGGGACTGGCATATGCATCAAAACTCTTCCGGCAGAACAAAGACCTTCATCAGTTTACCACTTTGTCAGTTCAGGGTAATGAGGTTGCCTTCGGTTCCATTGGCGATGCAAGTACATCGGAGGGTCATTTCTGGGAAACGATAAATGCGGCTGGTGTACTTCAGGTTCCGATGGCTCTGTCGGTTTATGACGATGGGTATGGCATATCTGTTCCAAAAAAATACCAGACCACAAAAGGAAGTATTTCTGATATCCTCAGAGGGTTTGAAGATGAACCCGGAAAACCCGGAATATTGATCTTTAAGGGAAAAGGCTGGGATTACCCTGGTCTGCTGAAGCTATACAGCGAGGGAATAGAGATTTGCCGCCGCGACCATAAACCGGTTGTTTTTCATATCGAAGAGGTTACCCAGCCTCTGGGACATTCAACCTCAGGTTCGCATGAAAGGTATAAAAGTGAAGAACGATTAAAATGGGAGGTTGAATTTGATCCGATAAAAAAGATGCGCGAATGGATCATTAACGAGGGAATTGCATCAGCTGAAGAGCTTGACAGCTTGGGAGCCGAAGCAGAAGAGGAAGCAAAGGAATCAAGGAAAAAAGCGTGGGAATTGTTCCAGAATCCTATCAAAACAGAGAGAGATGCACTGGCAAAAATTATTGAACAGCCGTACCTGCAGGTGTGCTGAAGAAATCAAGGAGGCTGCTGTTGATGATATTAACGGAGACCTTCAGAAGATTCTCCTGCCGATCAGGAAGGATAATTTTATGGCTGCCAGGAAGATCCTCAGGAATATCTGCGGTACATGTGCCAAATCTGATAATCTGAAGGAAGAACTTCAGGGATGGCTTAAACGCAACTATCAGGATGCAGCTGAAAGCTATAATACATTTCTCTATAACGAAATGCCAACATCGGTGCTTAATGTAAAGCCCGTACCACCGGTATACAGTGAGAATTCACCGGAGGTGCCAGGACGTCAGATACTGAGGGATAACTATGACAGATTATTCTCAAAGTATCCGCTGCTGGTGACATTCGGAGAGGACGCCGGCCATATAGGAGGAGTAAACCAGTCGCTTGAAGGACTGCAGAAAAAATTCGGAGAGCTGAGAATAACAGATACGGGAATAAGGGAAGCAACAATCCTGGGGCAGGGTATCGGACTTGCTCTCAGGGGTATGAGGCCCATTGCCGAAATCCAGTACCTCGATTACCTCATGTATGCCATTCAGATTCTGAGTGATGACCTGGCAACAACTCATTACAGGACTGCCGGGAAGATGATAGCTCCCCTGATCATAAGTACACGCGGCCACAGGCTCGAAGGAATCTGGCATTCAGGATCTCCAATGAGCATGCTTATTAATTCAGTAAGAGGAGTTTATGTTTGTTCACCAAGGGATATGACAAGGGCAGCGGGTTTTTACAATACTCTGCTCGAAGGTGAAGATCCGGCAATTGTTATCGAACCGCTAAACGGATACAGACTTAAGGAGAAGACTTCCCGACAATCTCGGTGAATTCAGGATAGAGCTTGGTATTCCCGAAATACTTTCTGAAGGCACTGATCTGACACTTGTGACATATGGTTCGACAGTAAGGATCGCAGCAGATGCCATAAAACAGCTTTCATTACATGGGATATCTGTTGAACTTATTGATGTACAGACACTTGTTCCTTTCGACAGGAAGAGAATGATACTGAATTCAATTAAAAAGACCGGAAGGGTGCTTTTCCTCGATGAGGATGTGCCGGGAGGGACCACAGCATATATGATGCAGGAAGTTCTTGAGACCCAGGGGGGTTGGAATTATCTCGACTCACCTCCTAAAACACTCACAGGCAAGGAACATCGTCCTGCCTATACTACTGACGGAGACTACTTTTCAAAACCAAGTGCAGAGGATATTTTCGACGCTGTATACTCTATGATGAAGGAAGCTGTACCTGAAAAGTACTGATTAAATCCATTAACCACGATGTTGCACAGAGTATTATGGAGTTTCACGGAGTTAAAAACAGTGTAACTCCGTTTTTACTCAGTGAGACTCTGTGGTTTAAAATCTCTTAAATATGCCCCTTTGCAGATTTTTATAATCGTCCTTTTTGCTATTACGTATTTTCCCCGAACCTATTATAAATCGGAGTCAGCGTGAGGGGTTGAGGGTGTATTCGTAATTATTTTCAGCAATTCATTTGCAGCTTCCCTTGGTCCTGATGTTTCATTGCCCGGTATACCCAGCCTTGTCCTCATCTGACCAACAAACACGCCTGTTTTGAAGAATGAGCCAAAGATACCTTTCAGCTATTTCCTCATGAACTTCCCTGTACTCCGGGGGGCCAAAAATATTTGCAAAATAGGAATGAACCAGTCCTGTTGTTGTTGTTGTACCTTTGCTCATCACCGCACCTTCACGGAACACCTTCAGGGCAAGTTCTGCCGAACTGAATTTTTCAATTACAGGATGTTCATTGTCAATCTCTTCATAATTGTTTGCATACAGGATATAATCAATCTTATGTCCCCGTGTTACTGTTTCAAGCGTTGTTACCGGGAAGACAATTCTCGCATTTACCTGGCTGGGATTCATGATTATTGATCTGTCGAGATGACCGTACGCATACCCGGGCTGAAGGTCATCAAGCCTGAGAAAAGCTCCTATTTCTGTACCAAAGCCGACAGGATTACCATCAGGATCAAGTTCAACCGATCCCATGTCGTCAGCTATTATCTTAAGATCCCGGATATTCTTTTCCCCAAGGACCCTGAAAGCCTCGAGTGTTTCTGACTTGCCGGCGCCGGTATCTCCCATCATCAGTATAGTTGCTTCCTTGTTCCCGTGCAGAAGTATTTTTACCATTGCACCATGAAAGGGCATATTGCCTGATCTCATTACAATAGAATTATGCAGTGTAAGGATCATTTTTTTCAAATACCCGAAGTACCCGAATTCAAGTCTGTCAGGTATTGCACCAACAAACATTGAATTCTGCTCGTCGTGATAAAAAACTGTTGGATAAGATGACAGGTTGTCAAGCTTGTTCCCTTCAACACCGTATATAAAAATTCCATCAGGTTTTTTGTCGAGGTCTGAATCATCAGCTATCTGGAAAAGATTGCACATCGACAAACCTAGCTCAAAGAAATTAAGGTGGAAATAAACCATAATAATGAATTTCCCCACTCTTGCAGGATAGCAAATATAGTCTTCGGAGTTGAGCTCTGTCAGATCGACAGGATTCTGTCCGATTTTTTTAAAATCTCCTGTCCTTTTATTCATTGGCTGCTGAATCACAAGGGGCGGATAGATAAGAATCTGCCTGATTATGGGTACTTTATTCAGCTTGTTGTATTTATCGTCGGTCCAGGAGAGGTCTTTCCGGAGTGAGATAACGGCAATTTCTGCACCGGCAGGGACCTGTCTGTAAACAGAAGGATGGCTTCCGGTAATATTCTCCTGAATGTGTCTGTAAACTGTCCGGATCAGATGGGTCAGATGCTCTATGGTCTCATTGAATGTACGGTAAGGACGTTTATCAAGGCGGTCACCTTCGGAGTCATTAATTATGACCCTGTCAAAATGACGCCAGTAGTCGTAAAGATATTCAACAAAATTGTTCAGCAGCTGGGTATTTCTTATAAATGATGCGGATCTGTCAAAGATATGCGGTACCACGGCACCCTCATATTTATAAAGCAATGAGAGTGTTTTTACAAGATCATCAGTTGATGATTGTTCAATAATTCCACCCTCAAAAATTTCAAGAAGGGGAGAATCCTTTCGCTGCAGCTGATTGATGCAATGATCCAGTACGGCCCGGAACTTTTCACTTGACATCAATTCCTCAGCAGTTTCGCACATACGTTCACGTATATTCAGAACTGCTTTATTTCCAATAATCCTTAAAGTACTTTTCTGCATCATATTAATTAACAAAACTGGTCAAAAATATTACATTATTCAATCAAAATTATTATTAAGCTTTATTTTTTTACATTGCATTTGGCATGATTTTTATATGTTATTAGTATAGTTGTTTAAATTTTGATTGTTAAATTTACATCATGAAACCGGAAATTGATCTGTTCGCAATACTTCCTGAGGATAAGATAGCCGGAAAAAGGAAAAATACTTCTTTCTGAGCCTTTCCTCCCGGATTCTTTCTTTAACCGCAGCGTGGTTTTTCTGACTGACCATAATCCGGAAGGATCAGTAGGCTTCATTCTTAATAAAAAGCTCGATATCAGGATATCTGACACCGTTGCTGGTTTTGAAGGCTGGGATGAATATCTTAATATGGGAGGGCCGGTGGCACCTGATACACTTCATTATATTCATAATCTTGGCCATCTTGTACCAAAAAGTGTACAGGTTGAGGGGGATATTTACTGGGGAGGAGATATTGACGCTATACGGGATCTGATCAAAACGGGATCGGTCAACCCGGAACAGATACGTTTCTTCCTTGGTTATTCAGGCTGGTCAGCTGGTCAGCTCGAACGGGAGATTCAGGAGAACTCCTGGGTAATTACCAGGGTTAAATCTGATACAATAATGAGCAGCAGGGGCAGCGACAGCTGGAAAAGAGTGCTGCGTTCCTTAAAAAATAAATACAGAGTCTGGGCTGACTTTCCGGAATCACCGGATATGAACTAAATTTCTGCATATCATTTATTACATCCCCCTGTCCCCCTTCAAAGGGGGAATTGCTAAAGATGCAAGATTTTGTACACAAGCTCCTTCAGCAGATCACCCGGATCTGTGCTTATATCCCCGAAACCTTTTGATTTCATGTCGAATGTCCTTAAAAGGCTTATAATCTGAACTGTCTTTGATGCATTGTATTTTGTTGCTGATGTCTCATAATCCTTTACAAAAAAAGGATTTATCTTGAGTACAGAAGCAACATTGTTTTTTGACTTGTCAGTGAGATAATGATATGTCAGGATCTTTGTAAAAAAACTGAACAGGGAAGCAATAGTCAGAGTTATCGGATTCTCTTTTGGATTATTTGCAAAGTAATAAATAATCATATTGGCTTTATAAATGTTCTTTTCGCCTATGGCCTTTTGCAGTTCAAAGTTATTGTAATCCTTGCTTATCCCGATGTTCTTTTCAATCAGTGAGCTGGTTATCACAGGCTTGCCTTCAGGAAGGGTAATTAACAGTTTATCAAGCTCATTTACTATTTTATGAAGATCAGTACCCAGGTATTCTGTCAGCATTGCCGAAGCATCGGGATCGGTCTTTATGCCTTTTGTCATAAGGTAACGCTCGATCCATGGCGGGACCTGGTAATCGCGTAACCTCATCGATTCAAAATATGCACCCTGTGTATCAAGCGTTTTGTATAATTTTGTCCTTTTATCAATTACCTTGTATTTATAGTTTAGTACAAGAATTGTTGATAAAAGGGGCTTATCAAGATAAAACATCAGATCCTCGATCTTCTTTAAAGCCTGTGCTTCTTTTACAATTACAACCTGGTGGCTCGCCATCATTGGGAAACGGCGTGCTGTTTCGATGATTGAGCTGACCGATGTTTCTTCTCCGTAGATAATCAACTGGTTGAAAGCTTTTTCGGCTTCCGGCAGAACTTTTTCCTCAATATATTCAGTTATCAGGTCAATATAATAGGGTTCATCTCCTGCCAGGAAATAGACAGGCTTGAAAATCCTTTTTTTAAGGTCAGACATTATCTCTTCGAAAGCTGCCGGCATATTCAGAATCTAAGATGTTTAACTGAAATACCATTGTCTTTTATTTCCCGCAAAGCATCCATTCCGATTCTAAGATGCATCTCGACATATTTACTGTTAACCTTACGGTCGCTGGCTTCTGTTTTAATTCCGGTCGAGATCATTGGCTGATCGGAAACCAGAAGCAGGGCTCCTGTAGGTATCTCGTTTGCGAAACCTACTGTGAAGATTGTAGCGGTCTCCATATCAATTGCCATTGCCCTGGTTTTTACCAGGTACTTTTTGAACCTGTCGTCATATTCCCATACCCGGCGGTTGGTTGTATAAACGGTCCCGGTCCAGTATTCCTTGTTAAGCCGCGTAATTGAAGCTGAAATTGCACTCTGCAGCTTAAATGCAGGCAAAGCAGGGACCTCGTTGGGCAGATAATCATTTGAAGTCCCGTCACTCCTGATGGCAGCTATCGGGAGTATAAGGTCCCCAAGCTTGTTCTTCTTCTTTAAACCACCGCATTTACCGAGGAAGAGTACAGCGGCAGGACTTACGGCACTAAGCAGGTCCATAACGGTTGCTGCATTGGGGCTTCCCATTCCAAAGCTGATTATTGTTATTCCGTCAGCAGTTGCGCTGGGCATATTCTTGTCCCTGCCTTCAACCTCAACATTATGCCATTTTGCAAAGAGTTCAACATAATAGAGGTAGTTGGTAAGAAGGAAATATTTGCCGAATGTATCCAATGCTCTTTCCCGTATATCTTGGCAGCCAGTTATTAACAATTTCTTCTTTGGTCTTCATATTTACAAAACTGTGAAATTTATCTCAATATATTTGTATATTCATTTCTCCCTTGATGCACCTTTGTGATATCCTTTGTGACCCTTTGTGGTGAAAAAGAATTTTACCACAAAGTAACACTAAGGGCAGCACAAAGTAACACAAAGAGAAAAAGGAAGAATTAAATAAGTTAATTATTCCAGTTTCAAAAATACAAAAGTAAGTTGAAACAGTTGAATCTTCCCTCATATTCCTTCAGGATAACAGGAAAGGAAGGATCGGAGATGATCTTCGATCCCCAAAGGAAAAGATGGGTGAAGCTGACTCCGGAAGAATGGGTACGACAACATTTTGTGCAGTACCTTATCAAACAGGGAGGATATCCGGCAGGACTTATCGGAATTGAAATGATGTTCAGCTTCAATACCATGAAAAAGAGGGTTGATATCCTGGTTCACGACAGAAACGGACAACCAGTTATGATAGTTGAGTGCAAATCGCCTGATATCAGAATTTCTGATTTTTATGAGGATAAAGTGTATGATCAGGTAGGCGAGTACAACATGGGATACAAAGTGCCATATGCAATAGTCACAAACGGCATTGACAATTATGCTTTCAGGTTCAATGCTGAAAAGAAGCAATATGAGCATATTCTGGAAATACCTCTTTATGAAGATCTTTTAACCTGAGTAACCATGATCAGAGTCACCTGTGCAATTATCAGGAATGAAGAGAACGAGGTTCTTGTTGTCCAGAGGGGCGAAAATACTGATCATCCTCTCAAATGGGAGTTCCCTGGTGGGAAGATTGATGCAGATGAAACGGAGGAAGAGTCTGTTATACGGGAAATAAAGGAGGAGTTGTCGATTGATATCGTTATCTGCAAACGGCTCCCGGAAACTGATTATGATTATGGCACCAAGCAGATAAAGCTTATCCCTTTTGTCTGCGATACTCTTGATGATTTACCTTTTCTTACGGAACATATAGCTTTTAAGTGGCTCAGCCCCGCAGGTCTTAAAGATGTTGATTTTTCAGAAGCTGATATTCTGGTTGCTGACGAATATCTTAAAAATACCGGCATGACGGAGGCAGAAATTGCTGATATCTCAGAGTCGGCTCAACAGACATATAATGAAGAGGATCTCAGAACGATGGTGGGCAGCATGATGGGGATAAAAGAAGCTGAATGGGTTGCAGAATCGGCAATCGCAAACGGGGAAATTCTTAAGAAGCTTCTTGAATATTCGTTTTCAGATGACAGAAAGCTGGCATTCCGGGCCTCATGGACACTCTCAAAGATTTTTGATAAATATCCGGAGATGATAAATCCTGATCTTCAGCGGATTATCGAGACACTTGATAATCTTGACAATGAAAGCGTTCAGCGTTCATTTCTGAGAATGATCTCCATGAGCGATCTGAATATGGTCAGTGCCAGGCACCATGGAATACTTGCTGACCATTGTTTTAAAATGCTGAAATCAGGATTTTCAGCAATTGCTGTAAAAGCTTATTCAATGGAGATTATATATAAGCTTGCGATCTTATATCCTGAATTGGCAAATGAACTTTCAGGAACAATTCAAATGCTTCAGGGTGAGGGATCAGCAGGTATTCTGGCAAGGGGTCATCTGATCCTGAAAAAACTGGCAGGTATTTCTACAGACCGTGGATCCAATCCGACATAATCTTAAGGACTTCAGGGGCGAATGTCTCTTCAATTTCGCCATATTCGGCCGGCAAACCTGTTTTACAATGCTGGAACAGATGGTTTAATCCGGGTAATTTCATTGTCTTTACATTCAGGTTTCCACCTGATTTAAGGGCTTTTTCAATAGCAGGCAGATTTACATCGGCAGCAACCTGCAAATCCTTTTCACCGTTCAGGGCAAGCACCGGACATTTAACCTTTTTCCAGTAATCGGCGGGATCAGTTATGATAAAGTACCTTAACCAGTCATATGCAACTGGATTCAAACTTGCGTTCAGCTGTTTCAAAGCCTTATCGATCTCATCGGGTGATTTTTTTTCTTTGGCAAGGGCTTTCTTATACACTTCTGCAATCTGAGCTTCGGCTTTTTTATTATCTGTTTCCTTTTTCAGAACATTGAAAAGCTTTTTATTGGTCGAGATCGATTTTTTTACCTCAGCTTCATCGGCTCCTGAAAGGAGGCTGATATCCCTGTTCTGACGGTGCATTATCTGATCTCCCGCTACACCAGGCCCCGCCAGAGAGATTGCAAAAGCAGTTTCACTGTTTTTTGAGCCAACAATCGAAGCTATTAATCCTCCCTCGCTGTGACCGGCAAATCCTACAGATCCTGATCTTATCTCCTTTCTTGTTCTGAGATAAAGTAATGCAGCTTCAGCATCATCAGCAAAATCGGCAGAAGTGGTATTAACCGGAGTGCCCTGGGACTGACCTACACCCCTGTCGTCATAACGCAGAACTGCTATGCCATTCCGCGAAAGATGATCGGCAATGACCCAGAATGGCTTATGTCCCAACAATTCTTCGTTCCTGTTCTGTGAGCCTGATCCTGTAATAAGAATAACAGCAGGGAACGGGCCTTCTCCCTGGGGAATGGTTAAAGTACCTGCAAGATTTATACCTGCTTTCTCATTTGTAAATTTCACATCTTCTATTGTATATGGGAAAGGAGGTTTTGGCTCCTGGGGCCTGTTCAAAGTAAATGCCTTCCTGAGTTTTGTCAGATTAAGAGGCAAAGTATTCCCTCTTTGAGTCCATGTGCCTTCAATTAATGTGTCATTCTTTATTGTTCCGGTATATTCACCAAGCAAAAGGGGTGCAGATATTTTAATATTCTCATTATCAATATTTACGGGGCCGAGCTTGATATCTTTAGCCCCCTGGTCGGGACTGTCCATGGTTGCAACAAGAGAGTCTTTTTCAATTACTGACAGGTTAAAAACAATCCTGAGGGATATTGCGCTGACCTCTAATTTGCCAAGCCATGATCCGGTAACAGAGTTTTTATCAATCTTGTTTTGTGCCTGGGCCTGATTCAGACCGGGAAGCTGCAAATAAAATGAGGAGCAGCAGTGTTATTTTTTTCATGTGTTTTTTATTGAAGCTCAAAAATACAGAAATTTATTTGCATTTAGATTCATTCACAGGTAAGAATGGATTTCTCTGTGTACTCTGTGTTCTGTGTACTCTGTGTTAGTTCTTATAATCATTCTTTTTTGTACTTTTGGAGATCATTTAAAATCACATGAATGCAAATTATTGATACTTCAGGACAGCAATGTCCGGCACCTCTGATTGCCACAAAACATGCCTTAAGAGATTCACAAACCGGAGATTCATTTAAGTTAATCACCGATAGTCAAACCTCTTTCAGCAATATTTCACGCTTTCTGAAGGATAATAATACAGAATTTTCATGGGTAGAGTCGGAGGGTATCTGGACAATGACCATTACAAAAAACAGGGCTGATCTTATTGCACCCAGACCAGAAGAATACTGTACCACAGAAATTCCCCATTTCACTCAGGGAGATTTTATAATTGCATTTACCTCTGATAAAATGGGTGAGGGAGACAATGATCTTGGCCGTCTGCTAATGGACAATTTTATTAAAGCAATAAAAGATCTTGATGCACTTCCTTCGAAAATGGTTTTCTACAATAAGGGGGTAGCTCTTGGGACAGAGGACTCTCCGGTGATATTCCATTTAAAGGAGATTGAAAAAATGGGAGTAACCCTGCTTCTGTGTGGCACGTGTGTAAAATTCTATTCACTCGAAGATAAGATAAAAATTGGCACTGTGAGCAATATGTTTGAGATAGCCCAGGTGATGGCAAAAGCCAGTAATATTGTAAAGCCTTGAATATTAACTCTGTCTGGCGATGAAAATTGACCTGCTTCAAATGGTTGAAACCGGAGGGTGCTCCGCGAAAATTTCGCCAAAACAGCTTGAGGAGTTTCTGAAATACCTTCCGCTGCCTTCAGATCCAAATATTCTTGTTGGTATTGATACTCATGATGATGCCGGTGTTTACAGGGTTAATGACGAGCTTGCCCTGGTTTTTACAACTGATTTTTTTCCCCCGGTATGCAGCGATCCCTATGAATTCGGACAGATAGCCGCTGCCAATTCTATCAGTGATGTTTATGCTATGGGCGGGACCCCTGTCATTGCACTTAATATAATGATGTTCCCCTCATCAAAGCTGCCACTGGAGGCTTATGCAGAAATCCTTAAAGGAGGATCTGATATGGCAGCTGAGGCGGGTCTGAGGATAATAGGGGGGCACACCATTGATGATTACCCTCCCAAGTACGGACTGGCTGTTGTCGGGTATATTCATCCTGAAAAGATCATAACAAATGCAGGAGCAAGGCCGGGGGATGTGATTATTCTCACAAAACCAGCCGGGACAGGAGTTATCCTTGCAGGTCAGCGGCTGAAAATGGCTTCTGATGATGATGTTTATCAGGCAAAACAGCTGATGAAAATGCTCAACAAAACAGGAGCTGAGGTGATGAAGAAATTCAATATAAAAGGGGCGACTGATATTACAGGATTCGGACTTGCCGGTCATGCCCTTAAAATGGCAAAAGCAAGTAATGTCTCTATGCATTTCAATCTGGGCCGGGTGCCGCTTATCGGTAGTACATACAGCCTGGTTGATGAAGGATGCATCCCCGGGGCCTCATTCCGTAACCTTGATTTTATTGAAAATGATACATCCTTCAGCACTGATCTTAATTACAACCTTAAAATGATTGCAATGGACGCCCAGACTTCAGGAGGATTACTAATGTGTGTTCCGTCCGGAGATTTCTGATCAGGTCATTTCAGATCTGCATCTTGCTGGTCTGGCGCAATCAGCTGTAATAGGAAGGGTTACTGAAAAGAAGGAAAAATATTTGTATCTGGAGGATTAATTATAATATATTGTTGTTCGGGCGTTGCATGATTTTGTTGTACGGGCGTTGCATGCAACGCCCCTACGAATCTACCTCCTGGTACTCTGCTTTTCCTTCTCATTTATGGGATTTGCATCCATAACCCACATACCACGGCCATGAGTGGCAATTACTATCATATTATCCCTTGGGTGAATGATAAGATCATGCACATATGAAAAGGGCAGGGTTCCCAATACTTCCCATTTCTGGCCGCCATCCTTTGAGACAAATACAGCTCCGTCAGTGCCGGCATAAAGAATGTTTTTGTTTACAGGATCTTCCCTGATCGTATTGGCAGGCCCTACTGGTATGTTTCCGGAAATGTCCTGCCATGAGTCTCCGAAATCCGTTGATTTCCATATATAAACCTGGAAATCATCATCTCTGCGCCCGCTCTGGGTCATGTAAACAGTTCCGATATCATATCTGGAAGCTGTTAAGCGCGAGACAAATTTCTGAGGAACAGCCCCATTCCTGATTTCTGTCCAGTTTTTACCTCCGTCTTTGGTTCTCCATATCCGGCCGTCATCAGTTCCGGCATAAAGAAGTCCGAAACGAAGTGGTGACTCTTCAAAAACAGATATGGTCTGGTAGCTTATATCCCCCATTTTCAGTGTATCATTAAAGGAAAGGTCAGGGCTGATAAATTCCCAGGTATCACCCCGGTCGCGGGATCTCATCAGGTATTGCATCCCGTGATAAATAATATCAGGATTGTGAGGCGAAACAAGCGAAGGTGCGACCCATTCTCCCCTTAAAAGTGTTTCCTCAGGCAACATGTTTGGCAATAAATCTTTTGTATTTTGAGGATATTTATCGAGCTCTGCACGGGCCAGCTGACCATAAAAACCACTTGCATACATCGTGTTATTATCGACCGGATTCATGTTATGAGAGGTTCCTTCACCTCCAAGAGTCTCAAGAAAAGGTTTTGCCGGGACTTTATCACGGCCGTCTGAAAGGTCAACCTCTCCGATGTAGCTTCCGTGATCCTGGATGGAGCCAAAGACCCTGAATGGTGTGCTGAAATCATATCCCAGATTAAAGAACTGGATAAGAGGTAGTTCTTCAATAGGGAATTTCCAGGTTTTACCCTTGTCATACGAAATGCCCAGACCTCCATCCTGAACATTAAGGAGATAATTTGAATTTACGGGATCGATCCACAGTCCGTGATGGTCGACATGGGGTCCGCGAAGCGATTTAAATGTCTTCCCTCCGTCAGTCGACTGGTTAAGCATCAGTCCCATAGTATAAACGGTATTCTCGTCATTGGGATCGACTCTTATCTGACCGAATACCCATCCATATGTTGCTGAATGCCTTTCCATAAAGGTTTTCTGTTCCGGCGTGAGCCCGCTGACCTGAGTCCATAATTCACCTGAATTGTCTGACCGGTAAATAGTTGCTCCCTTTATTATATCTTTTCTCTGGCGGCCGTAAGAATCCATTTCTCCCTCTTTTGCAGGATAGGCCACCTCATAGTTGTCGACATAAGCATAAAGGACCCTGGGATTTGAGAGGGCTACATCTATACCTATGCGGCCAAGCCTGTTGGGCTCAGGCAATCCTTTGTTTATCTTTTTCCATGTTTTGCCTCCATCGGTTGATTTCCATACCCCGCTGTTCTTAGAGGTTTCGTAAGTCCGTGGATCATTCCATTTCAGCCTTATGCGCTCCCATGTTGTACAGTAGAGTGTGCCAGGATCTTTTGGATCAAGAACAAGGTCATAAGCCCCGGTGTTCTCATCAATGTAAAGAATCCTGGTCCACGATTTTCCCCCGTCAACGGTTTTGAAGAGCCCCCTCTCTTCATTCGGTGTCCATTCGTGTCCGGTGGCGGCTACATAGACTATATTCGAATTCTTCGGATGTATCCTTATACGTCCGATAGTAAAGGTATTTTCAAGTCCGGCCGCATTCCAGGTCTTGCCTCCGTCAGTGGTTTTAAACACTCCGCAGCCGGCATTGGAGCTTCTGAAAATGTTTGCTTCGCCGGTCCCGACCCATACTATATCCGGATTATTCGGATCTATTGCAATATCGCCTATCGATGCGGTTGGCATTTCTTCAAATACGGCTTCAAAAGTTGTCCCTTCATTTGTCGATTTCCAGACACCTCCTGTCGCGGAGCCGATCCAGATAGTATAATTGCTTCCATGGGGGGAAATTGCCTCGACATCAGTACATCGTCCGCTGATATTTGTCGGGCCTATGAACTGCCATTTCATATCTTTGAATGGGGAGGCCTTTTTCATCTCTGTCTGTTTTGCAAAGAGAGATACTTTATCTTTTCCGGTTAAAACAGGAATCTTGACCTGTCCTGTTAATGCAGTTGTAATAAATAGAATCCCTGCTAACAGGAATATTGATCTTGCCTGAATCTTTGGTTGATGAAACATGGTGTAAAAGTTTATTTAGTCCTTCAATATAATTCTAATCAAAAACTGTTTCGAAAATTTTATGTTTTTTTGCTTCAAAGCACAGTTTGATCTGTTCCAGAGTATTCCGTTCGTTTGAAAGGGGAGGCAGGGAATCGGCCGGGAAGAAACCTGCATCAAGTGTCTCAGTGTTTGCAGCAAAGTTATTTTCAATCAATTCACACTCCACGAAGACCTTGTAGATGGTATATGGGTAAGGGAAATCATAATGACGGTCAGCCTGAAGAATAGCGATTACCCTTTTTGGTTTAACATTAGCGCCGGCTTCTTCGCGACATTCCCTGATTGCCGATTCACTAACAGAAGTATTTACGTCAGCCCATCCTCCGGGGAGGGACCAGGCCCCATCGATCTTTTCCCTTACCATCAGGATTTTATCATCTTTAAAAACGGAGGCTCTTATATCAACTTTTGGAGTCTGGTAGCCTGTTTCTGAAGCGAAAAGATCCTTTATCTTATCATGACTGATCCCGGAATATTCGTGCAGGATCTCGACAGAGAGAGCTCTGATCTGCTGGTATCTGTCAAGATCATACTGGTTTTCGCCGAAAGTAATTCCCGCCTGCGCAATAGATTGCAGTCTGGCTGCCCATTCAAGCCATTTCTCTTTCATAAATACCCAACTGATTAAGAAAATAAATATAGATAATAAAGTTGTAAATGTGACACCAGAGTAGAGTATAAAGGTTAAAAGACGCAAAGTCGTTAAGGGCTGAAGGTTCAGTGGAGCTGAGGAGTGTTTAAAGGAATTCAATGAATATGTAACAAAAACGTAACATAAATAGAATCCCTAATTCCATAAGTTAGATTAATTTTGAGGCGGAATTCAAAACGCATATTATTATAACTTATTGATAATGAGCAAGTCATATTTGGTCATTACTCTCAGGAGTGGAATACTTACATATTTATGACATTTTTAATTATTCTTATCGGGCTTGTCCTGGTTTTTGATTTCATAAATGGATTTCACGATTCAGCAAATTCAATTGCTACAGTTGTTTCTACAAAGGTTCTTTCACCTATTGCTGCAGTTTACGCTTGCAGCAACATTTAATTTTGTTGCTTTTCTGGTATTTCCTCTTAAAGTTGCCTCAACAATAGGCAAGGGGATTATCAATCCTGATATAGTCACCCTGGAACTTATTACGGCTGCAGTGTGTGCAGCAATCATATGGAATCTCCTTACCTGGTGGAAGGGGCTTCCATCAAGCTCTTCCCACACACTTGTAGGGGGACTGGTAGGAGCAGCAGTGGCTGGAAGCGGGTTTGGAGAAGTGATTTATTCAGGGGTATTGAAAATAGTATTGTTTATTGTAGTTGCACCACTTTTAGGCATGATAATGTCATATATAATCTCCATAATTGTTATTCATATTGTTAAGAATCATTCTCCTTTTGGTGTAGACAAGCATTTCCGGAGGCTGCAATTATTATCCGCATCTGCTTTCAGTCTGGGTCATGGTGGAAATGATGCTCAAAAATCTATGGGGATTATATGGGTGGCATTATTAGCTGTCGGTAAGGTTACAAAGGATTCTGATCCGGCCTTATGGATTGTATTATCATGTCATGCAGCCATTGCCCTGGGCACCCTTTTTGGGGGATGGCGGATTGTTAAAACGATGGGGCAGAAAATTACAAAGCTAAAGCCATTTGAAGGATTTTGTGCTGAAACAGCAGGTGCGCTCACTCTTTTTGGTGCAACACACTTTGGAATCCCGGTAAGCACTACTCATACAATAACCGGGTCAATAATGGGTGCTGGTGCCATAAAAGGCGTCTCAGCCGTAAAATGGGGAGTAACCACAAAAATATTCTGGGCATGGGTCCTGACTATACCAGTTTCAGCCTTTATTGGTGCAGGTATTTATTATATTCTGTCGGTTATCCTGTAATCGGACAGCTCAGGAACAAAAGGTTTTAAAGATTTTGATCTGAAGAATAGAGTGCCCTAGAACCTGAACTGTACCCTTATGGTGAATGTGTCATCCTGGAGATCTTTTATATAACCATCTATCCCTGACTCTTCATTTACCGGATGGTCATAATAAAGAACAAATTTCAGATTATCATTCATATAAAAAATATATCCTGCACCAAATGTGTCATATCGCACATCAGCTGTGACCAAAGTTTTTTGATGCTGTTATCTCCTTTCCTTTGACAATTGTATTAGGATCGTACCAGTCGAATTTAACGAAGAGCTGATGTTTTTTCAGAAAAGTCTGAAGGAGATAGAAATATGCACCATTGAAGTTCCTGACGAAGATAGAGTCAGCCGTAAGAGTTTTATTAACTGGCGGAAAACCCGGAGTGGCAGAAGTATTGTAAGTAGCCGATTGGGTTCCTGCAATATATTCTCCTCTCAATTCCGATCTTCCAAGGTCATTCTCCCACATTATCTGAAAATCAGCACCATAATATATTCTGGGTGATTTTTTACCAATATTATTTACAGAGGAGTCAGCAAAAAAAACATAGTCGCCGGCAGGGTTCTCTGCGGTTCTGTAAAATGTTGGCGATCCGTTCCTGAAACCTCCATTCAGGTATGATAATCCCGCCAGACAGATATAGATTATTTGAGATTTCTGTTCTCCTTATTGAAATACGGCTTATAAAATCCTTAAAGGAATCATATTCACCAGGACCCGACAATCCCTGTCCATTAAATAATCCCGCATCAATCTTCAGGGGGAATATTCTTTTTCTGTTGTCCTGCGGTTCAAAAGAGAGCATGGCACCAATATCGCGTTCAGTCTTCATAAGTATCTGTGACATCCGGCCCCGCTCGGGGCTTTCCCGCAGAGAGGAAGAATAGTTCAGTTCATAACCGAAGGGTCTGTTAAAAACTCCTGCAGTTGCAACAAAATAATTCCATTTGTTTTCATATATCCGGCCGAACATGTCGCGTATATTTACTCCTCTTTCTGTCCCGTCAAACTGGAGAGCAAAGTAATATTTATAAAAACCCTTGTCCGTCCTGTTCTCATAATCAAGCCGGAAACGACCCCGGCGTATCATGTAACGTTTGTCGGATGCCTCGGCGAAGTCTCCGCCGTTATAACTGCTTATACCTGCTGAACCGGCACGCTGATACTGTATCTGCAAGTATCCGGTAAAGGACAAACTTTGATATTTATTTCTCATAATGTACAAATCCTTGATGAAAGTCGAATCCTGTATCCAAAGTGGTTCAAGCTGCGCATAGCTCTGAATACCAGAGATTAGCAGGATAAAAAACAAAAAGAGTCTTTTCATGATCTGTTGTTTTATGATTACATACAGGCAAGATAAATAATCAATCCTCAAAAGAAGATCGTTTAACGATAAAAACAAATGAAGATTTTAGTTCTTTGGAAGTGAAAACAGAAATTCAGTCCCTCCACCCGCCCTGTTTCTTACCAGGATTTCTCCTTTGTGCAACAGAACAGAGTTTTTTACAATTGCCAGACCCAGACCTGTTCCTCCACTCTTTCTTGAACGACCCGAATCAATTCGATAAAAACGCTCAAAAATACGGCTCAGATGTTCCTGCGGGATTCCAACACCGTTGTCTGAAAATGAGAAATGGTAAAATCTTTTATCCTCATTATATACAAGTATCCTGATAGTGGTTTTTTCACCTGCATAATTTATTGCATTTTCAACAAGGTTCTGGAATATGGAAAGGATAAGTGATTTGTTGCCTTTAACCGAAACATCATCCTCCATATTTATTTCAACTTTAATTTCCCTTTCTTCAATTGCAGACTTGAAATTGTCACGGACTTCCTTGATGACCTTTTTTATTCTGACCTTTTCGGGTTTAAATGATGAACCTGCCTCTTCTATTTTATTAAGTACAGATAAATCATTTATTAGTCCGGTCAGCCTGTCAGTTTGTGCCAGGGCTTTTCCCAGGAAATATGTTCTGCTTTTTGGGGTCAATTCCGGTACTGCTCAGGAGCGTTTCAATATAACCTTTGATTGAAGCTACAGGTGTCTTAAGCTCATGAGCTATATTTGAGGTCATTTGTTGTTTTATAAGCTTGTTTTTACCTGCTTTGGTAATATCGTTCAGAATCACTTCAAAGCTTCTGTCATAAAAGATTACACACTGGACTCTGAAAAACCTGCCATCCTTGGCAACCTGGTACTCCATTTTAGGCAGATCAGATAAATCTATATCAGAGTTGGAATTCTTGCTGATGAAGTCATTAATTGGCAGAGAACTCAGAAATCTCAAAGAAATTCGATGAAAATATTTTCAGATCTCCCGAAATCATGTTCATCTGCTGAATAAAATGATCATTGCTGAAAATAATTTCTCTCTCAGGTGAGAAGAAACGCAATTCCTTCATTGAGGGCATTCAGATGATTGAACAGTTTCTCTTTCTCATTGGCAAGATCATTTTTTGCCGATAAAAGATTATTATAAATTTCAAGTATTTCAGAACCGATCACACCAAGCTCATTTTTAGGGAAATCTGAAATAAACGGTTTGTCATTCCTCAGGCTGATAGCGAAATCTCTCAATCGTGTAACTGATTCTCCAAACCTGTTGGTAACAATAAGCAGCACAATACCTATAACTATAAAACAGAAAAGAATGACAAAAAGAAAATTGAGATTAGCTTTCAGAAAATTGGATATGTTAACGTCGTAGATTAAGGCGGCCCTTAGATAATAATTATTGTAAAATTTTGAATAATAATAATATTCCTGGCCTGTGGTCTCCGATAGCCTTACTGCTGTACCGAATTCTGATTTAGAAGATTCAATAATTTCCGGTCTTGTCTTATGATTCTCCATGTTTTCAAAATCATCTACAAAACTGTCATAAAGCACCTTTCCGGAAGTGTCAATAATCGAAATCCGGAGATTGGATTGCGGCAGCAGCCGGCTGAGCGAATCAATCTTATTGTATTGTCCGGTTTCATATATCGAGTTAATATTAAGATAATTATCTACTATCCTGGTGATATTGTATAATTCATCATTAAGGGTTAATATTCTGTATTGTTTTTCCCTGTTATAGAGATATGTGATAATAAGAAGTGCAACTACGAAGAAGATTGCAGAATAGAAAGAGAGGAGGTTGTTTCTGAATTTATTTTTCGAAGAAAACATTTTATCAACTTTTTCAGAATTCAAAAAAGTATCCGTAGCCGGTTTTGTTCTTGAGATTCTTGCCGTGGATCCCAAGTTTGGTCCTTAACCGTGTAATATTGACATCGACGGTTCTTTCTGTGACGATCACGTCATTTCCCCAGACCGTTGTAAGAATCTCATCCCTTGAGTATACCTTACCCTGGTTCTCGAGAAGAAGCTTCATAATTTCGAATTCCTTTTTTGTCAGTTCAACTTTTTCATCATTGATAATAAGACTTTTACGGATTGTATCCATTTCGATCTCACCATACTTTATAATTGCCGGTGGCTTAATCTTTTCGGTACGTGTACGCTTAAGCACTGCTTTAACCCTGGCTGTTAATTCGTTAACAGAGAAAGGTTTAGAAATATAATCGTCAGCTCCGAGACTGAATCCGGTAAGTATGTCATTTTCAGTATCTTTTGCAGTCAGGAAGATAATAGGGACATTGATATTCATTTCCTTCCTCAGCTTGTCCGCAAGTTTAAATCCCGACATCGGTCCCATCATCACGTCAAGCAGTATCAGGTCGAAACTATTAAGCGACCTTTTAATGGCCTCTTCAGCTGAATGGGCGACTTCTGTCTGATACCCTATATTGCCAAGATTGTACTGAAGTATTTCACAAAGATCCTCTTCGTCGTCTACAATGAGTATTTTCTTATTTTTCAGATCCATAGAACAATTATTAATATTTTATGTTTCTCGGTGATATCGTTATAAAGTTAAGCGCATTTTTTATAAGAATGTCTTACAAATTAATACAATTACCCAAAAAAATGCCCGTCTACGCTGGTAGCCACAGTTCGACGGGCATTCACTATCAATTACGCATCAAAATACCGACTTAAAACAATGCATAGCTCAATTTTAAGTGGTAGGTAATTCCCGGTTCAAGTTTTGTAAAAAACTGATCTGTCGGGTTAAATGATCTGAATACTGACTCTTTTTTATCATTCAGGAGATTATCTATTTTAAATCCGATCAGCATTCTTTTTTCTTTGCCAACCTGTTTGCTTGTAGTTAAGTTCAGGCTGTGGAAAGGTAAAGTATAAATATCGGGCCTGTCAGCAATACCAACATACTGAAGAGTGGTGCCCTGAACATTATAATAGAGACCTGCCTCAAACCCTGACCAGAATCCGTTTTCCCCCAGATATGAGATACCGGTGTTTATCAGATAGGGAGCCTGTCCTGCCATAACCCGGTATTTGCTGATAGTTTGTCCGGTGCGTGCATTTTCAACTTTGGAGGTATATTCTGTAAGGCTTAATTCGATAGTTGAATTTGTGACAGAGATATTTGCAGTCAGGCTTAAGTTTTTAAAATTCTTACCAATAATATCCAGGTTCTGTCGTAATTCAATTTCAGCTCCAATGACCTGACCATCACCTACATTTCGTGGCTGGAAAGCACCTGCCTGAGTTGCATACTGTACTATTTCGATAGGTTTGTCGAAATACTTGTAAAAACCACTTAATGAAATCATCTGACCGTTATTCCGGAAAAGTTCCCATCGAAGATCAAAATTCTGAATATCAGTACTTACCAGGTTCCCATCCCAATATACTATTCCAGCTACTGCATCCTCATCGCGAAACATACCGCCTACAAAGGTCCTGCCGCTGATGGGATCAGAAATCTCGGCATAGGAGAGTTCCTTAAAAGATGGCCTTGCAATTGTTTTAGAATAAGATGCCCTGATATTTTGATTTTGGGTCAGGCTGTATATTAGATTGAGAGAGGGAAAAATGCCTAAATCATCAAGCACTATATCGTTATTAAGAATGTTGGTGCCAAGTTGATCCTGTCCGGTATATCGCTGTACAAAATTCTCCAGCCGCAATCCTGCAATGGCTTTTAGCCCTTTGAAAAGACTAATTTCTGTTGAGACGTACCCGGCTGCATTATTAGAGGTTGCATTGAACTGGTTGGGATTTGAAGGAACAAAATCTGCTTCATATGTAGTTCCGCTTGTAGTCATAGTACCATAAAGAGGCCACAGATTTTCAGGTCTGAATAATTCATCAGGATCTCCCGTAAGAGGAACATTTCTTATGTTAAACATGTATTTGCGGATAATAAAATCACGTTCTTTATATGCATATGATCCGCCAAAATTAAGTCGTGCATTCTGTCCGTTGAACTTAAATTCTTTTGTAACGTGAGTTACCCCAACGAGGTTAATTTCAGACAAATCTCTCCATATCCTTTCCGGAAATCCCGATTCTGTATTGATCTCATAGTTGTTTTCAATTCCATCTATATACCTTACAAAACGTGCATCCGGATCTTTAATGGCAGAAAGAGTTGGTGATAATTTCCATACTAATTCCCATTTTGATTTATTGAAATTATGTTTCCCGTCAAGCATAATATTTGTCAGTGAACGCTGACTATATTCAAGGTTATGCTGATATCCTGAAAAATTGCTTCCCTGGTCTGATCCTGTATAATCGAAAATTCCTGCTTTCGACTCTCCGTTTTGCAGGTGAATCATGTTGAGCCTGAATTTTGATGTTTTAGTTTTAACTGCAACTCCGGCCAAACCGCTAAGCAGAACACTTTGTACACCGTAATCCCCTATCTGAAATTCCCTTACCTCCAGATCGGTTACGTCAGGATCACCTGAGAGGCCATATCTTCCATACTCTGCATTTTCATAAAATTCAGTATTGCTTTTATAGGAAAAGCCCAGGTTATATCCGATAGTCAGTTTCTTTACAGGAAGCTGGTCTCCGAATGATACTCCTAAATTATAGTCCATAAAGCTGTTCTGTTTCATGGCAGCCATTGTGGGATTAAAGTCCTCAAGGATCTCCCTGTAGCGCATCCCTTCTTCTCCGGAAGGATCAGCAATGACTTCCGTGAAGAAAGGAATATTTGTGGTTGCCGGGATATCGCGTGTTCCGTCGTCAAAACCCAGAAAATCGGTTTTCCCTCCTGGGTATGTGAGATAATCATTTTTAAAATGGAAGTCAGGGTTATATGCTGTACTTAATGTTATGTTACCTTTTTTCTGGTCAGGAAAATCTTTAATGCCTATATCTATTACTCCACCGGTGAAATCGGCAGGAAGTTCTGCAGTAAATGATTTATAAACAACTATGTTATCAATGATTGAGGTTGGGAAGATATCAAGTTGCATAGTATTTCTGTCAGGGTCAAGTCCGGGAATATCAACTCCGTTTATAATTGTCTTTGTATATCTGTCTCCCAGTCCCCTGACATAGACGTATCTTCCTCCCTCAACCGATACTCCCGGAACACGTTTCATAGATGATGCCGCATCGGAATCACCCATTTTTTTGAAGTTGACTGCAGAAATTCCATCAATTAGGTTGGGCGATTGCATTTTAATTGACATTATGGCCCCTTCAGTGTTCCTTGTCATACTGGCACTGACGGTTACTTCTGAAAGACCAACTGTTGACGATTTTAGCGTAAGGTTATCAAGAAGGGTAACTTCCCCCCCGGTTACTTTCACATCCCTGATATTTTTAGTTTCGTATGAAACAAATGATAATTTCAGGTTATAAATTCCTGGTTCAATCGTAAGATTGAACTTACCATCAAGATCAGTAACAATCCCTTTGGTAGTACCTTCAATCATAACTGTAACGCTGATCATAGGTTCCCCGGTTGTCTCATCAAAAACAGACCCTCTTATTATGCCATTCTGGGCATTAAGCTCCGGAAAAAATAGCAATAGGAATGCTATAGAAAAGAAAAAGTTAAATAGACGCATAATTGATTGTTTGAAATATTGTAAATAAAAATAAAACCCGCAGGACTATAATCCTGCGGATTTTTACTCCAAAATAATTTGTTAAAAATCATCTAAGCCACCTGAAACTTCGGCCCATGACCATCCGGTAAATGGTTCGAGATTGACTCCGACTGTATTTGCGCCTGCGGCTACAACAGTTGCAAAAGCAGAAGTACCTTCTTTAAAGAAATCTGTAAGAGCCGAACCAGTAGGAAGTGTTACCTGAAGATCTGAGGCTGTCAGTCCGCCGCCTGAGGGTAAATCATCAAAGTCCTGTCCGGTTTTTAGTCCGAAAAAATAGATGCCGGTCATTGTAACAATTGAATTATCATCCAGATCAACCAGTCCCTCTGCATTACCGGCTTTAGCTGAACCGTTTTTAATAGTATGTCTTCCCGAAGCTGTTCCCTCCGGACCGTCAAGCTCGAAGCACTCATCGCCAGGAGTAATAACTGCGAAGTTATCGAGGGTACCTGTCCATGCCATATCTGTATCAACTGCATCATCACCTACATTCCAGAGAATAGCATTTTTAACATTTACAGTTCCGCCAAACCATTCAATTCCGTCATCCTGGTTAGCTATTATTTCAATGTTCTCAATAACGGTACCTGATCCTACACCTCCCAGAGTCAGTCCGTTTATTTCATTTCCTTCCCCAATATTTGCTCCGCCGTGACGGATTGATACATACTTAATTGTTCCAGAATTATCTTCTGGCAGCGTGCCGCCATAAAGGCCATTAAGGTCTGACGGTGGTATTCCTTCGATCTGCATCGATTCAGCGTCAGCGGAAATAGGAGCTTTACCCAGGATCAATAAACCACCCCAGAGTCCGTTTAATGTCGGATCGAGGTTCGGGCTGGCTATCTGACCCGGCATAATTTCGTCAGCTACCGAGGTTAATATTATTGGTGAGGTTGCAGTTCCAACAGCCTGCAGTTTTCCTCCCCTGGCAATCATCAGTGCTGTTGCATTAGCACCTGTACCTGCCTGTCCTTTGACAACCACTCCGGGCTGAATTGTAAGGGTAATTCCTGATAAAACAGTAATACGGCTGGCAAGGATGTACACTTTACCTGATTCCCAGGTAGTATTGGCAGTAATATTTCCCGTAACCGTTATTACCATTTGCTCTTCAACAATTGTAAGGACAGCAGTTGCTGAGCTTGTCTGGTCTTCTTTGTCGGTTAAATTCACGGTAACTGAGCCTGCCCCTGGTTGGGTACCTGCTGTGAAGGTGACAACCAGATTGCCTGAGATAGCACCGGCAGTTGCATTGGTTTTAATTGTTGCGGAACCTCCGCTGGCATCAAGTGCCGCTGATTTATAACCGCCTTCGGCAGTAAAACTGAATGTCAGATCAACGGAATTGCTCTCTTGCACACTTTCAGCGTCAGGAGCTGATATTTCGGGTATTGCATAATCTTTCTGGCAACCAGTCAGAAAAGTAACTGTCAGAATAAAAACAAATAGTAAATACTTCTTCATAATTTTTAATATTTAGTTTAACAAATTTTTGAATTAACACCGGGGCAAAGGTATGTTCGGGACAGTTCATACCGGTTAAGGGACCATTAAGGTTTTGTTACAAAAGGATTACAAAAAAGATTGAAATCCGTATCAGTCTAAATCGCTGTTCAAAAGCAAGTTACAAAGTACAGCATAGCAGTTTGTGCAATATTTGTTAATGAAATAATTTAATAACTTGCGGCTTTAATCAAATCAATGATGAATAGGACACTTATAACAGGAATAGTGATTTTGTTGGCGACCGGATTTTTGCATTCGCAAACATTCATTAATCCGAACTATTCGCTTAAAAGCCATGAGACACTCAATATTATTAAGGTAGAGGCAAAGCCTGAGGCTACTTTCTTTTACATGAGCCTCGAAAACCGGATTCCCAATGGCACATTCTGCGCGGATAAAAATATTTATCTGGTCTACCCTGACGGGAAAAAAAACCGGCTGGAATCATCTTCCGGCATACCCGTCTGTCCTGATACTTATAAATTCAAAGCTCCGGGAGAAAAACTCGAATTCATGCTCACATTTCCTCCTCTGAAACCCGGCACAAAATGGATTGACCTTATCGAAGATTGTAATGATAATTGTTTTTCGTTTTACGGTATCACCCTGGACAACGATCTTAATAATAGGATTGATGAGGCATTTTCGTTTGGTGAAAATGATGAAGCGGCAAGAGCGCTGATCGGTTTTATCAGTATCGCTGAGGAAATTGATAAAAACAACCTTGGTATTGAGGGCCTGATATTTATCAACATTATAAAGCTGTCTGTTGAAACAGGCGATGAAAAGAAAGCCGAAGAATGGTATAAGAAATTTAAGCTATCTGATGCGCCCAGGCTTTCAGAATATATTAAATATCTTAATGACCAGGGGATTAAGTACTAAAAGTGCGTATAGTTCTTCTTTGAGTTACTTTGAGCAGCACTTTGTGATCCTTTGTGGTTTAAGAATATTTTACCACAAAGTCGCACAAAGGATACCACAAAGGAAACACAAAGGATTCTGAAAAATTGAATATTATCAATAATTTCCTGTAAGAATTTTAAGCTCTGTAAGGGAGGTCCTGTAATTAAGTTGTGCAGCAAAATAGTCCGATTCGGCTTTAGCCATGGCTGCCCGGGCAGCAAGGAGATCCGATTCAAGATTTAACCCTGATTTGCGCCTGTCGTTCTGAATCTTAAGGTCTTCCTTCCGGTAATCCATTACCTTTTTGGCGACCCCGATAAGTTCTTCCGACAGTTTAAGCTTACGGTAAGCTTTTGCAATTTCTTTATTAACCTCCTCTTTTGTATTTGCCAGGTTTTCCTCTGCCTGCATTTTAATGTAAATCCTCTGCTCCTCAATATTCCTGTTCGAAAGTATATCCTGAAGATTCCACTTTAATGAGGCTCCGACAAAGGTATTGTTCTTCGGGTAGATATAATTGCCATCCTGGTAGGTGTAGCTGCCCACTATCCCGAGGTCAGGCAGGTAACTGAACTTGCTGGCCTGAATTGAATATTCTGCCCGGGCCTGGTTTAGCGATGCTAACCGCAAGTCATTATTTTTTAGGAGGGCTTCATATAAAGATGTATCAATAACTGCAGGTTTTTCCAAAAGCTCCTCTGTCATGACAGGTTCAAGAATTAAATCACCGAGGCTCGTCAGACCTGTCAGCTGCCTGAGGTCAGAAGCATAATCATCATATTGAATTCTCAGCTTCAGGAGGTTCTGCTCCTCATCAGCAGCTGAGGCTGCAAGTCCGTATCTATTTGATTCTGTAGTCTTTCCTGCCAGAATTGCATTTTCAACATCATAGAGTTTTGATTCAGCCAGTTTAATTTTTATTCCTGCTTCTTCAATCTGTTTCTGAACTATCAGCAGTCCGAAATATAGTTTCTCTACTGACTGTTTAATCTGGAAAACTGCCTTGTTTTCTTCTGCCTGCGCTATCTGAAGCTCAGTTTTTGAAACATTTACTCCTGCTTTAATTTTGCCAAGCTGTGTTATCGGCTGGTATAGTGTTACTCCTGCATTGTACATATTATTATTTCCAAGCACAACTACCTCATCAACAAAAGGCAACGGAATAGTAACTCCTCCGAAGGGGATAGAACCAAACTGACCCTGTTTCATTACTAATTCCGGCAGATTTGTGTTATACTGGTATGATCCCCCAATAATGACGGTGGGAAGGTATTTTACTTTGTCTTCTTTAACCATCTGTTGTTTTTCATCGAGCTGCAACCTCCTGATATTTAGCAGATGATTGTTCTGTAAGGCCAGATCGATGGCTCCATTCAGGCTGATTGAAAGAGTCTCCTGGGCGGGAAGCTGCATCTGAAAGGCAAGGGCCAGAAAAAGAATTGCCGGCTCTCTTTTAAATAATATCCTGGTTTTCACTTTTTATTGGTTTAAGGTTTCTGAAAACGTCTGTTTTATCTCCCGGTTTTATTGTGGCAGTATAAAGCACAGGAATCGACAGAGTTGAAATAATCATCGACCACACTACCCCAAATGCAATTACACTTGCCAGCGGACTCCAGAGAGGAGAACCCGACAAAATCATTGGGAAAACACCAATTGCAGCAGCCATTGCAGTAAGAAAAATTGGCCTGAGTCTTCTTTTCCCGGCTTCACGTGCAGCGGTCGGAATGTCTATCCCTTTTCTCAGCAGCTCGTTGGTATGATCAATCAGAATAATTGCGTTTCGCACCTCAATTCCTGATAGGCTTATTATGCCGCAAAAAGCCATAAAGCCAAAATCATTCCCGGTGATCAATAATCCTAAAACAGCACCGAACAGGCTCAATGGAATTGTAAGCATTACAAGTCCTGCCTCCTTCAGGTTCCTGAACTGAAAGAGCAGGACAAGGAAAATTATAATCAGGCTGATCGCCAGTGCTATTAACATATAGCCATAAGTCTCCTTCTGGTTGGCATATTCCCCACCGTAATATATCCTGTATCCGTCGGGGAGTTTTAGTTTAGCAATTTCGGGTTTAATAGCTTTCAGTAATTCGGAAGGCAGGACATCGTCGTTTGTTTCACTCTGAACAGTCAGTGTACGAATCCCGTTCCTGTGGATTATTCTTCCGGGATTCCACTGTGATTTCAGATCGGCAACCTGTCTGAACGGAACAGAGGCCCCTGTTACGGGCGACTGAAGGTAGATGTTTTCAAGATCCTCTGTATCCTGACGATACTGCTCATCAAGTCTCAAAACAATATTAACGGGATTATTGCCTTCATACATAGTGGAAACAGGAAAACCTTCAAAACCTGCATACACCATCTGGGAAATTCCTGATGCGGTAAATCCAAGGCGGGCAGCTTCATCCTTCAGGTGAATTTTAATGCCATAGATATCTTCTTTAAAATCCGGCCTGATCATCCTGCTTCCCGGTGTCTTTCTCAGAATATCCTGCACATTGCCTCCTATCTGCTTTAGTCTGTCTATTTCATAGCCCGATATCCTTACCTCAATATGAGCACTCAGAGGCTGGCCCTGTTGCATCAGTTTTACCTGTGGAAGACCTTCCGGAACAAGAAAATTAACTTTGTCTGTCATTTCTCTGTACAGCGACCCGGTGGCCCTGTTATTTTTTGTATTAATCAGGATCTGGGCAAAACTGGCATCAGGCATTTCCGGAGAGTAATTATAATAAAACCTCGGAGCACTTCTGCCAATGAAAGTTGCATATGATTTAACCCTGTTATCATCCTTTATGACATTTTCTATTTTCAGTATAGCTTTTTCAGTTTTCTCAAGCTTCGTTCCTGAAGGCATCCAGAGTTCAATGATAAACTGATCGCGCTCGGCTTCGGGGAAGAATTTCTGTTTAATTACTACCTTGAAAAGCATTGCAGCCAGCAAAATGGTGCAAAGGCTTCCTGCAATGGTAATTTTTGAATGTTTCAGACACCATTCAAGTGATTTATTATACGTATTCTGCAGAAGGTCAAGGAATGAGGGTCTCTTTTTTTCGACCTTCACATTTTTCTCATGCAGACCTTTTTTGATGAATATAAAGCATAATAATGGTGTAAGGATCATAGCCACAACGAAAGATGACGAGAGTGCAATAGCGACAGTGACCGGCAGGGCCCTGATAAATTCGCCCACTGATCCTGTCAGTATTACAAGAGGCAGGAAAGATGCAATTATTGTTATTGTGGCGGCAAGGACAGGAACAACAAGATCTGTTGCGCTTCGCCACGCAGCTGTCCATCTGTCGTTACCCCTGTCGAGGAGCTCGACATAGTTGTCGGCTATTATTATTGCATCATCCACTACTATTCCAAGTACTGAGATCAATGTCGCCAGAGAGACCTGGTGAAGCTCAAGTCCGAATGTATGGAGCAATGCAATGGTAATTGAGACTGTCATCGGGATTGCGGTGGCAGCTACTGCTGCAATACGGAATGGCAATAAGAGAAAAACAACCAGAATTACTGCAGTTATTGCCATGAGGAATTCACGGAGGAACTGTGAAATAAGCTTACTCACTACCTGCGGCTGGTTCACAAATATTGTAAGCTGCATGCTTTTGGGAAGCTGTCCGGCAAATTCATTCAGGTTCTTTTCAACTTCCCTGCCTGCCCTGACTATATTTTTGCCTTCATGCATTTGTATAGCCAGAAGGATCGCCTTGTGTCCGTTAACTGTAATTTTGTTTTCCGGTTCTGAGTATTCCCTTTTGAGACTTGCAATATCACCAAGTCTTATTACTGCTCCTGTTGCGGAAAATCCAACAATCTGATTGCTGATATCATTTATTGAAGTATAATATCCGTCTGTATGAATTTGTGCAGAGATTCCCTCTGTCACTATTTCGCCGGTCGGTTTTATTACATTCTGTGACTGCAGTATTAAAGCCACCTGCATGAGGTTCACATTATACTGGGCCATTTTCTCCGAACTGAATGTTACGCTGATCTGTTCTTTCTGTTCTCCGATCTTTTTCAGTTTTGAAACAGACGGAATTGTTCTCAGCCTGTCCTCGAGTTTCGACAGATAATCTCTCATTTGGACATAACCTGCCTCGTCGCTCTCAATTCCAATTATCATTGATTCTGTGTCTCCGAAATCTGAATTGACGACCGGTCCCTTAACTTCCTGTGGCAGCTCGACCGATTTTACCACCAGCAGCTGGTGGCGCAGCTTGCTCCAGAAAATATCGGGTTTTCTTACATTATCCTGAAGCCAGACATGAATTTCTACCACCCCGTCGGAAGTAACCGAATAAGTTTTTTCCTTATGAACCTCTTCAAACTGAAACAGATATTCTTCCAGCTTGCGGGTAACCTGGTCCTCAACCCGGGCAGCATCTGCTCCGGGGAAATATGCTATCACCAGACCTCCGGGGATTGTAATTTTGGGATCTTCGCGGCGGGGCATGGTAATTAATGAATAAACACCGAAAGCGAACAACATCAGAAATACGGTAAAGGTAACCTGCCTGTGTTTAAGGGAAGCTTTTACAAGGTTCATATTCAGGTTATTTAGTTATGATAACAGGAGAACCATCCTCCAGTTTTTGCTGTCCGCCCGAAACAACTGTTTCGTTCTCATACAGTCCGGAGATAACCTCAATTTTATCGTTAATGGCCTTCCCCAGACTGACTGTCCGCTTAAACGCCTTGTTCGCCGATTCATCAACAACGTAAACATAGCTTTGATTGTTAAAGTCATGAAGAACTGCTTCCACAGGTATTACAGTCAGCTCCTTTTTCTGTTCCGAGATTATTTTAATTGCGGCAATCATTCCCGGACGTATCAGCATATCAGGATTTTCCACTTCAATCCTGACAGAAAATGCTCTTGAGGCAGGATCTGCTGCGGATCCAACTTCAATAATCCGGCCGCTGAAAGTTTTATCGAGCGAAGAGATAAGGACTGCGGCATTTTGTCCTATTTTTATGTTATGTAGTTCATTTTCAGGTATAAAGGCGGTAGCCTTTATTTTCCGGATATCCGAAACAACAAAAAGAGGGATCCCGACTCCCGTGATTTCGCCAACTTCAGACAATTTCTTTAACAGAACACCATCGATCGGAGAATAGAGACGTGTTTCCTCAAGATTTTTTGTATGTAATTTTTGTTGTGCTTTTGCCTGCTGAAGGCCGTAACCTATTTTAGCAAAATCGCTCTCGCTAAGACTGTTATTGTCGTGCATCAGCTTCAGCCGGTCAAATTCGTCCTGAACCTGGCTAACCTGTATATCGGCAAGCTCTTTTGCTATACCATAGCTTGTGGGATCAAGGCTGGAAAGAAGGGTTCCTTTTGAAACCATTTGACCCTCTTTTGCAGCAATAAAATCAATTTTGCCTGCAACCATGAAGCCAAGCCGTACAGTTTTATTTCCTTCTATATTTCCGCTGAGGGAAATTTCATTTGATACCGGGATTATGGTCACTCTGGAGGTAACTACCGGTACAGCAGATTCGATGGTCGCCTGTTTCATTTTTTTCTCCTGACATCCGTATAAAAGAATTAAAGTCAGTAGAATAACATAAGTAGGTTTATGTGTCATTTCAATGAACTTTACTTTGTTTTATTTTTCAAAGTTCTTAAAAAGAAACCGAAAATGAATGATATAAGATGTTGTTTTAAAAAAAAAGAGGCTGGCATTTAAAATGCCAGCCTCTGCTGAATTAATCTTTTACAGATCAGAATCTGAAATCAACTCCCACTCCGATTACCATAGAATCTTTATAATAAGTTTCCCTGGCAGGAATATAGGTAGCAGTTGGTGAAAAGAGGTGATTTATTGTCTTCTCGTCCTGGTTGTAAATGACATAAGCAAATCCAAGGTTAAGCCTGAGATTTTCCAGAATATTTATTGCACCACCGGCACCGACAGTGCTTGAAGTAAGGCTGTATGTCAGGTCGCTCTGATAATCGTCGTTTACACCTGTTTTGGCATAAAGGTACCCGCCGCTCAGCAGGATGAAGTCATTCAGTTTATACTGCAGACCTCCTGCAAGTTCATAGAAGTTATTGTCGATTATCTGATCATTGTCAACATATACTCCGTTGACCTTATGACCATAGTTTGCGGATTTGTCAAAATAATAATGAACTCCTGCCGAAACGTTTAATTTGGAAGTAGCGCCGTAATCCACCCCAACCGATAACATTGCAGGCATATCATTTCTGACCTTTTCTCCATCAGGGAACATTGTAACCGGATCTCCTTCAGGGGTATAGCCTACAGTAAAATCTTTGGTTGTATGATTCTCCACCTCAAGCTTGGTAGCCATTTCATATTTAACAGCGATATTCAGGTTATCGGCAGGTGAAATATTAATACTGAAAAACGGGGTATATCCTGCTCCCGTTTGTTCAACATCGACTTCCTGATCGCCGAGCAGGTCAGCTGTTGCAGAATATTGCGAAGCAGCACCTTTAAAAACAGCATCAGCCTGAGCAATAGTTACTGTTGTGGGAGAGCCAAAAGCTGTAAGTCCGGCTTCAAGAGCCATTCTCTGCTGAGTTGTGATTATGGTTGCCTGTTCAGCCTGTGCAAGGGTAAGAGAACCTGCGCCGGCAGTTACAAGGGCTGTTGTTGAAGTTGCGGCAGTTGAAGCCACGTTTGAAATTCCATTCAGAACATCGTCAGCTCTCATCCACCCGCCGGGTGTTTGTACTTCGATATCCTTTAAATGGCCCAGATATGTGTTTTTAGCATTCACATAACGAACACCTGCTCCAACAGATATAAAGTCATTGATCTTATAGGATACACCTCCCTGAAAACCGAAATATACGGAAGTTCCTTCCAGGAATGCATCGAGCCTGTATGCTGTTACACCCTGCGAAGCTAAAGCAGGAACAAGATCTGAAGGTGTCATCTCAAATGAAGGTAATCCTTTTTTGTATTCAGCTCCACCACCACCTCCCACAGGATTAAATCCTAACGAGAAGGCAAATTTATCCATTTTATAAGCTGCATAGACACTTGGAAAAATGGGAGCTGAAACTTCTCCTTTATACAGACTTTCATTCAGACCATATGCGTCACCGGGTCCCTTATAGAAGTTTTCAACCTCTTTATTCTGCAAGATTGTCTGATTTGAAATTGAAAAATGGAATCCGTTTTCCAGCTTCATTAACCCTGCTGGATTATAGTAGACAGCATCAATTTCAGTTGATGCATCCCTGGCAGGAAGGCGAACCCATGAAGCGCTCTGGTTGGTATTGGTAACAAGTCCGCCGGCAAACAGGCTGCCGGTGATAAAAGTCGCAGAAACAAATGTCAGAAATTTTCTCATAGGGTAAATTTTAAGGTTAAAACTGGGGAAAAGAAGGTGCTTTCTCACTAAAATACCCCGATTCCCTTGATTTTTAATTGGGTTACATAAATGATTCAAAGAACCAAAGAAGCGCAAATGTAGAAAAATATTTGATTCATGCAAATAAGTCCAAAATAGTAAATTGATAATAAGTCGTTTGGAAGGGGTTTTTCAGGTGGTTCGAAAATTATGGTGTCAGGTAAAAGACAACAGGCTACAGGCTGTAACCTAATGCCCGTCGCCTGTCGCCTTATGCCCGTTGCCCTTTGCTATATTCTATCCCTGGCTGTGTAGGATTGATCTAATAAAATTATAATATCGCGATTATAATCGTAAAAATAACGTTATATTTGCGATTATAATCATGAAAATACCATTATTATGATAAAAAGAGTGCTGGAAAAGAGCATAAATGAAAAAACAGGATCAGGAAAAGCAATAATAATTACAGGAGCCCGTCAGACCGGTAAAACAACTCTTTTATCGTCGATATTCAGGGATCGTTCTGATACTCTTTGGCTCGATGCCGATGAAGCTGATGTCAAGGCATTATTCGAAAATCCTACTTCCTCAAGACTCAAAATGCTTTTCTCCGGTAAAAAAAATATAGTAATTGATGAGGCGCAACGAATAAAGAATACAGGCACAAAGCTTAAGCTTATAACTGATCACCTAAAGGAAATCCAGCTGATTGCAACAGGGTCCTCCTCTTTTGAGCTTGCAAATGAAATTAATGAGCCATTAACAGGCCGCAAATGGGAATATCAGTTATTTCCGCTCTCTTTCGGCGAAATGGCAGATCATAAAGGTGTACTTGAAGAAATCCGCCTTTTACCACACCGGCTGGTATTTGGGTATTATCCTGAAGTTGTTACTAACCCGGGTTTTGAAAAGGAAATCCTCAAACAGTTAACTGACAGCTATTTGTACAAGGATATACTTATGTGGGAACGAATAAAAAAACCTGAAAAACTTGTGCGGCTTTTGCAATCCCTTGCCTTCCAGGTAGGGAATGAAGTATCTTATAATGAACTAGGGAATAACCTGGAGCTTGATAATCAGACTGTTGAAAAATATATTCAATTGCTTGAGCAGACTTTTGTAATCTTCAGGCTTGGAGCATTCAACAGGAATCTTCGCAAGGAATTGAAACGCTCCCGAAAAATTTACTTCTATGACAATGGCATTCGTAACTCGCTCATAGCAAATTTCAATCCACCTGAAATAAGAAATGATAACGGAGCTTTGTGGGAGAATTTTATTATTGCGGAACGTATTAAATATGTCAGAAACAATAATATATGGGCAAATACATATTTCTGGCGCACTCAGGATCAGCAGGAAATAGATTATATCGAAGAACGCGAAGGTAAGCTGTATGCATTTGAATTCAAATGGAATCCCAAATCAAAGGCAAGGTTGTCTAAGACATTCTCATCAGCATATCCTGGGACTCAATTTGAAGTAATCAACCCCAATAATTTTGAATCTTTTCTTGGTTATTCCGAAGGATAATAGATTAATTTTGATAATTAACCCATTTTTCTATGAATACAGTTAAACTGGAAAAGGGAATAGTTAACCTCATGCTTCCTTTCAGGCTCAATTCAGAACCAGATTTAAACAGGGTAATTGAAAATGAAATCTGGACAAAAGCCGATGACAACCCCAGACTTGAATTTCTCCTGGACCATGTAAGGGAGTTTTTCACGAAGAATATTCAAAATAGCAAGACAGACGAATCAGCATGTTTTATTCTGAAACTGAAAAGGGATGCTCTTCCGGTTAAAATGTTCAATAATAAAACTTACTGGGTTTCCAATAAGCCTTTTAATACTGAAAAGAAACCTGAAAAACTCCTGAGGCTATCTGTTTACTTCGATCCCGGGTCATTCAGGATAATTTACCATCCATTTACCGGTAATGCCATTTTGCTGTATAGTGTGGAACTGGTAAATCAGGGAAAGAACGGAGATAAGTACAGCCTGGAAGACTTTATCAGGATGAATTATCTGCTGCGCACTTTTAACAGGCAGGATGAAGCATTTCTTATATCAAAAAATGAAAGACCCGAAGAAAGAAGTAAAGCTGCTCTTCTTCTTAAAACAGATAGCCAGCCGCTGTTTTCAAGAATTGATGACGGGAACATTGAATCAGCAGGATGGAGGCCCTGTCATCTGATAAATTTATTGCTGAGTGAGATCAATAGCGGCAGCACAATTCAGTTTTTCAATCCATCTCATTTTGTTCCGTTCAGCTATTTCCAGCCTGATGCAGAAATTCTGGATGAAACCATTATACACAGAACCCTGTTCTATCTGAGAAATGTTTATGATTTTGATTACACACCTTCACCGTCAAATGTGAAGTCTGAAGAAGAGTTCCTACATCCGTACAAACAGATCTGCTATGCCGCAAGTATTGAAGGTGCAGTTATATTAAATAATTCAGGAGAATCGGATCCCGAATTCATCAGGACTTTTTATTCTGGTTCATTTAAAAACAGTCTGTGGGTGGCAATACTGGGACTGATGCAGCGGTCGATCTTCCTTCAACTTATGAAGGAAGTGTCGGATGTTGATATGGATGACCATATTAAGATAAAGGAGTATCTGAAGAGATACACCAGCACATCAGTGAAAGCTATTTTTTCAAAAATATCAGTCTACCATCAGCATAATGATTTTTATGATCTCATAATAAAAAAGCTGCAGATAAATGAACTCCAGACAGAATTGAAAGATGAGCTGCATGGATTAAATAACTTACAGCGCCAGTTCCATGAAGATGAAATGGAACGCCTCGAAAATGTTGAGAAGCAGTATGAAAAAAGATTGAATATTATCCTGTTTGCACTATCAGTATTAAGCCTTGCTCAAATTACTTATGTTATCCTAGAAAACAAATCGATGCCGTTTATTCGTCATTGCCTGGCGATCGGAATACCAATTATGGTCGGAATTGTATTCTGGCAGTTACTCAAAATCCGAAGGAAGTAACTAAACCTTAATTTGCCTTCAACAGCTGAAACTCCTCCGTCAGCCCGTAATCAATCATCTGGTAATCCTTCCCGGCCGGATAAGTTTTAACATTCCGGAAATGCCACGGACCCACAAGACCCGGCGCCGGATTATTGAAATGGGGACCAAGAAGATTCTTGAGACTGCCGATAACTTTTACTTCTACCTTATTCGTGCCAGGTTTTATATTATCGGTTACATCAATCTGATAGGGAGGGAAAGCAACTATCCCTGAAGGTTGATCATTGACTTTAACTTCGGCCACTGTTCCGTTCCAGTTTCCCAGCCTGACAAGATATTGTCCATCGGACTTTTCTACACTGTAATCCTTACTGTAAGTTACTCCCCATGAATAATAAGGCATACCCTGGTCTTTCCAGCTTCCTGTTGTTAATGATTTTACAACAGGTTCAATTGTCCAGCCTTTTTCAGCAGGCTTAACTGAAAAGTCTCCGGTTATATACACCGGCTCTATTTCAGCATTTACTTTCATCGGTGAAGCTTTAAGAGTAACTGTATTATCACCCGGCTTAACCAGGTTGCCGATCTTGAAAACACCAAATTCCCTGTCGAGCCACCATTTGCCTGCTTCAGGCTTCACCAGGGTTCCGTTTACCATAACACTCCAGAGATCAGGTCGTTCAACGACAGCATTAAAGGAGGAGAAATCAAAACTGTTCTTTAACAGTGAAATGATAAGTGGCTGTGAACCCTGTATTTGTTCCGAAAGTATCCCGGTCAACAGTACGGGTCCTGAACTGAACAGATGTATTCCAGGGATTGCCGTTATTGAAACCGTATTTCTTGTAAACCTTATCGGCCGCATAATATGTATGCAGATCTTCTGTGAGCTCATCACCGAGGAGCAGGTCACAAAACTCAATGGCTATTGCATTATCATTTTCTCTTGTAATTTTTACAGGAGACACTGAAGCCAATGACTCAGTATTCTTTGGTGACGGGGGTAGGGGTAAAGGTTCCTGTTTTGTACCATGAATATAAGAGAAGAAGGCTTCCTGCTGGAGGTAATTCGATAGTCAGTTTTAAATTTTCACCGTCCCGGACAGATGGGTAACTATTAATCTCTCCTGTAAGTGTATTCATTTCTGCCGCATCAGCTCCTTCTATTTTCACAGTTCCCTTAAAAGATTCTTTAAGACTCGAATTTGTCATGAAAAGTATCTGTCCATCTGACATTACCCTGCGGTGATGGTAAAGATCCCCTCCTGAACAGTCGCTGAAGCTGATGTTTTTGACAGCGAAATACTTGTTGATAGACTCCGGACCGAGATCCTGTTCTTTGATAATCCGGTTTCTTCCCCACGACAGGAAATCATTCAGTCCTTCACTGGGTGCCCCATTTACGAGCGATGGGAGGGAAAAGGCAATAAGCCTGCCTCCGTTGGAGACAAATCTCATCAGAAGTTTATATGTTTCAAAATCAATGTTTTCCGTCATTGGAGGAATAACAACAGTTGAATAGCTGCACTTCCCGATTACAAACTTTCCGTTTTTAACGGACCCCCGGTCCTTTATTATATTTTCTGATCCGAGATCATATTCAACCTGGTTCTTTTCAAGCTTTGTAATGAATGTCTGAAATGATTGTCCGATCTCGCCAACTTTATCGCCTCTTGTTGACATAAGAATCATATAACCAGGCTGAGGTTGTGGGCTCAATTACCAGAATGTCGTTGATTTGTCTGCCGGCTGAGAGAGCCATTGAGAGTCTGGCATAATGGTCGTTGATATATTTATAATTATTCCACCAGGGTTCATGGTAATCGAAAGAAGGGGGGTAATCATATTTTCTTGCCCCGGCAAGGGTGAAATATGTAAGATGCTGGTTCATAAGATTTACTCCAAGTGCATATTCCCAGTCACCGTTCCGCTTCATTTCGGCAAAAGTCAGCTCCCATCCTGAACCGCCGTATGTCTCGCTCATCGTCCTCTGTCTGCCAGTTTGATTGGCTGCACTTGCAAGTTCTTTGACTGATCTGATATTTCCGAACTGGGCTCCCGGGGTTGAATCGTTCCACTGATTGAACAACATGTCGATAGCCGGCATCTGATGCCATGCATACATGGCCATATTATCGCCGCCATTGCGCATGCTTGGCCAGGAATGCTCCCAGTAATGTCCGGTGAATTTCAAGTCTTTACGCTCGCAATACTCATAGTATGGTTTGGCCCACCTGTCGATGAAAAGCTGAAGCAGTGTCTGAGTGTAGTTATGTCTCACCTTTTTCCAGTCGCCGGTCTCTTCAAAAAGCGATGGCAGATTTGTCCTCAGATCATAATGCCACTTTTTTTTAAAGACATCGAACAGGTCAGGTGTCCAACGGATCCCGCCTGATGAGACAATCTCAGGTTCATCAGTAAATACACCCGGAACAACATTACCAAAATCTTCACCGATTGATTTTTCATAACCTGTCATGGTGGTTTCGATGAATTTCTGTGTTACCCCCGGCAGGATAAGATCCACGTATGAAAATCCTCCGTACCAATCGGACTTTCCATAAAAGGTTTTTGAGAAAAGAAAATAATTCCCTGTTTTGCCCTTCTCTGCTTCAACTGATGACGTGATATTCAGAAATGCTCCTTTTTCTTCTTTAAGGCATAAATAATATCTGTCTGCCGTATCGGGAAGCATTTCAACTTTGGTCATTTTCAAACCCTGTCCCTGGTTGTATGATTCAGGCATCTGATCGGGAACATGGCCTCCTGCAAAGCCGCTGGGATAGGAGTTTTCATCGTATATCCAAACCTTCATTCCAAGTTCTTTGCCTTTTTCAACTGCATATTTAAAAAGATCGAACCATTCATCCGAAAGATACTCTGTTACTAAGTCCCGGACGGGGGTGAACAAATACCTGGCTGCTACCCTGGTTTTTAAAATCCAGAAGGAAATTATCTATCTCTTCTTTTGTGATTTTATAATTCCATACAAAGAACGGAGCTGTTGTATATTCGGCGGAAGGCGTCTTAAATTCTGCAGACAATGAATTAAAGTCATTGATCTTAACTTCATTTACTGTAGTTTCTTTGCAGGAGCTGACTAAGGTCAGTAACACAAATATCAAAATCTGAGATGCAGGAGTATTTCTGTGAGGTTTCATAGGTGAAGGGTTTGATTGGGATTTTGTAGATCAAATATAATAAAAAGTATACGGGCTAAAGCCCGGGATTAGGTTTTATCTTGGTAACCACGGCTTAAAAGCCGTGGTTAATGCACTCCATCAACCCCGGACTTTAGTCCTTATATTAATGTGGATCTTCTGACATGGCTGGACCAGCCACAGTGCTGTATTCTTATACCTGCAGCTTAAACTCGAATGACTTGAATTAAAATGTTTTAAGCTTGATAATCGTATGAAATTTCCTAAATAATTGAATTAATAGTATAAGATTCACTTTTTTAGCCTCTAACTTCTCTTTATATCTTACAGCAGGAGTATTGAAAGATATGCTTATACTGTAGAAAGTATCCCGTCCCATCTCCTTTAGCATTTCATAACTTTTATACCTTAAAAAGGGTGCTAAATTCTTTCCCCGAAAACCTTCAACAGTAAACATATCAGTCAAGTATGCTTCATTGCTTTTTAAAGGCACGACTATTGACTTGTATTTGAATTCTATGAGATTTATCCACATGAACGCTGCAATTTCATCCTTGCATTTTAATGCAATACATTTTTCCCTTCCCTCCAATAAAGCTGGTATTCTTTCCAGGGGCCTTGACCAGCCTTTGGCAAGTGTTTCCAGAATCTTCATATCCTCCGGGCCGAGTAATTCGAATGAATAATCAGAGGCTAATCCTTGAATTTCAGGTATTTTTGTGATGTTAATACCTTCCTGAAACCAATAATATGGCGAAATATCAATTCCGATCCTGATTAACATATTTCTGATCGATTGCAAAGTCAAACCATATCGAATCTTGGAAACTATCTTTTTTAGACCTGAAGCATCAGATCTTTTTTTTCATTACCGCTCATTTTTATTTTAATTTTTGTTATAGATGCGACCATATTTGCCTTTGCCGGACTCCATACTCATTTTTTGCCTAAACTCCTCAGATGACATTATTTTCCTGTCATTTGCCTCAGCAAGTATATGGATCCTTTTAATAAGATCGATATTGGTGGCTAATTTTGATCTTAATGAATCATACCAGATATTGTCCTCAAGACCTACTCTCACTCCTCCACCTATTGCAATCGAAACTGAATTCATCATAAGTTGGTTTTCTCCGATCCCGGCTATACTCCAGAGTGAGTTTTCGGGAAGATCCCGTATCATCAATCCAGCGTGTAAAATATCTGCCTGTGCGCAAGCAATATTTCCAAGCAGAAGATTAAAATAAAACGGAGGATTAATCAATTCTTTCTTTATGAGATATTTCGCGTAATTTATCATTCCGGCATCAAATGCTTCTAATTCCGGTACTATTCCCAGATTCTTCATCTTTTCAGCTAATTTCTGGATCATTTCCGGAGTATTAATACTTGCAATTTTATTGAAATTCAAAGAACTAAGGGTCAGACTTCCCATATCGGGTTTCAAATCTCCATTTAATTCCAGGGCTTCTGAACGCTCCTCAAATTTGTTGAATGTTCTTCCGCTAAGTGAAACGCAAATTACCAGATAAGGAGCGAACTTCCTTATTCCTTCGATTATGCTGGCATAAATTTCTTTTCTGTAGGTTGGATTCTCGGTCTGCAGATCTCTGGCATGGAGATGAACTTTGGTAATTCCAAGCTCCCATGCCGAATGAACATCCTCAATAATTTCAGTAGTGCTAACCGGGACCATTGGTGTAATACTCTTTGTGGGAATCATTCCTGTCGGAGTAAAATCGATAATTAAGTTATCTTGCATAAAAAAGTATTGTTTTGTACTTCGCCCGTCACCTGATTTACCAGATGCTATAGCAAATGAACTCAAAAATGTAATTAATATTTTCAACCAAGGCAACAATCTTGATTATAAATAATGAATCCTGTTTTTATAGGGAAAATAAATGCAGCTAACGAATCATTTGTACAAAATTCTAAACACTGCCGGTAAACTATATTTTGCCTGAAAACCTCAGGCTGAAATTCCTCTGCGGCTGAATATCACCGGGTCGTCCCATATATTCGGTGTTTGTTATATTTTTGACAGCCAGTGATAGTGAGAATTTTTCAGTTATACTGTATCCGATGTTAACATCAATAGCCCCATAGCCGGTATTATGTCCGGCCCAGTATTCATCAAATCCCGGAAGGATGGGAGTAGCAATGAAAATCTCATCTATATTGAGGATTTTGGATTTGATATATAAGCTTAGCCCTACACTGAACTTTTTCCATTGAGTGCCGAGAGACACTATTCCCGAATGTTTTCTCCTGTATTTCAGGTACACGTCTGAGGTTTCATTTGTAGTTTCATTATATTCAACAGGGTACATAAATGTGTAACCGCCACTTGCGGTTGTCTGAACTGAGCCGAAGGAACGGGCCAGCAAAATTTCAAATTCAAGTCCGTACACTCTCGACTGTTCCACATTTGCAGCCCTGAATCCCAACCCTTCGGGATATAATCCGAACATATATTCTATCATATTGGAGTTCTGAAGAAAGAAGAGTGCAAAATCAGCCTGTCCGGTCATCTTTCCTAAAGAGACTCCCTGCTTTATTCCCAGTTCCGTGCTCCATCCCGATTCTGATAAGAGGTCAGGATTGGCGATTATCTGAACAGAACCTAGTGTTGTGGCGCCAAATTTTTCAGCTATCGACGGATATCGATAACCTTGTCCGAACGAGGTTCTGAGGAAAGTAAATTCAGCTGCCTGCCAGTTAAGTCCTGCCCTCAGGATCGGAATGATCCCGTCGCTGCTGCCATCGAGCGTATAATTTTCCAGTCTGATGCCTGCCACAGCTTTAAGGCGGTTGACTGGTCTTATTTCAAATTGGGTAAAACCGGCAATATTCAAAACGGAATGATTATCGAAAAAATTGGAGTTCACCACGCTGTAATTCTCCGAAACACCTGCTGTAAGGTCAAGAAAATCAAATAGCCTGTACCATAGCTGGTACTCGGAATATAAAGAAATTGCATCACTGTTATTCTGTTCACTTTCGGGTAATCTGCTGGTGGTGGATTGAAGCCTAATCCTCAGGTCATGCTGGTAACGCTCTGTTTTTTTAAAAGAGATAAAAGGATCGACAGTCAAAAATGTACCATGATATTCACGCGCTGTAGTGGGAGACTGCTTAAGAGCCCCTGTATCTGCATCTTCCCAGAGAATGAAATCCTTTTTATTGTTATAACCTGCATTCAGATTCACACCATAATTCAGTCCTTCAATTTTATTGCTGAAATGCTTCAATTTCAAATTGATCCGTCCAATTAATTCGTCATTAAGCTTTCTGTAACCAGGATCTGAAAGGAGGTTGGCGGCGATCCCGAAATCAGTTTTTCCGAATTTCTGCAAATGCGAAAATGAAGCAGTTGAGAATACTCTTGGAGCATCCCACCATATCCAGTTTTTGTTTTTTGGTTTATCAAAAATACCTGCTTCTATAAAAAATTGAGTAACAGGAATATTGGTCGCATCAGCCGTGCGGAAGTTTATAATGCCGTTCAACGCTGAGGAACCATAGAGAACCGATGAAGCGCCTTTTATTATTTCGATCTGCGAAAGGTTTTCCATCGGAAGATACTGCCATTTTATATTCCCGGCATCCGCCGACAACATTGGAAGACCATCGATAAGCGCCAGGACCCTGCTGCCGGCTCCATAGCTGTAGCCACTGCCTCCCCTTACTGAAGCCTGCCCGTCCATTACCTCAATTCCGGAAGTCTTGTTAATAATCTCCTGTGCATCAGTAATATGATTATCTGAAAGCAGGTAGGGCTTGATGATATTTGTCGATACGGTAAGTTCTGCAACCCTTTCTTCGATCTTATCGGCACTTATCACAACCTGGTCGATTTCAAGGATCTTCATCTCCAGTTCAATATTCAAAATAAGGGTATCATTTGTCAGGGAGGCCACCTCTTTAGTAACGGACTCGTAACCGGCAAACTGAAAAGTGATCGCTTGTTTGCCGGTCCCGGAATTAAAAATGTAATATCCTGCATTGTCACTGGTCGTGCCAAGATATTTCCCATAAATAATATATGCTCCGTTGATTGGGTCACCGGTATCCTTATCCGTTATTCTGCCTCTGATGACACCCTGACCTTCAGCAATATTTGAAATTGAGGAAACAAAAATAATTATGGCTGTAATGATGTACCGGATCATGAGGTCAAAACTCCCTGATTTTTATATTTTTAAACGAGACTACATTCCCGTGATCCTGCAGAAGTATCCTTCCTTCGGCAGCTTCGCCAAAACCTTTGAAATCCCTGAATTTGCTTTTTGCCACAAGCTCTCTCCATTCAGGAGTAGCCCTTTCATATTCCACTGTCAGAAATCCATTCAGCCAGTGCTGAACCTTACTGCCGTTAACTATTATTGTTGCTCGGTTCCATTGCCCGGCCCCGTTATCCCTGATGTTTTTTGGTGCGATCAGATCATACAGACCTGCAAGTTTCCGGTTACCTTCCATTCCGGCTTTCGCATCGGGATTCTCCCTGTCGTCAAGTATCTGATACTCGCATCCTATTGAAGAGCGGGCTCCATTATCCGATTCAGTATCAACAAAATATTTAATTCCGCTGTTTCCTCCGGTGACATATCTGAAATCGACCATCAGTTCAAAGTTCCTGAACTTCTCAGATGTAACAATATCGCCGCCTCCATCAGGTCCCTTTGATTCCGGATTTAAGCTGAGAACACCTTCCCTTATTTCCCATCCGGTTGCAGGAAAGCTTTTTGTTTTGGCATTCATCCAGCCAGCAGAAGTCGATCCGTCAAAAAGCAGCTTCCATCCGTCAGCTTTTTCCCTTTCGGTGAGTTGGTTGTCAAGATAACTGGTCTGTGGTATCACCTTTTCATAAGGTGTGGCATATTGCTGAACATCTTTGGTTATTATTCTTATGTTTTTCCATTTGACCTGAAGACCCGTTTTGGTTGAATCGTTTCCTATGCCATGTACCTGAAGTGCAATAAATCCTGAGGGTGTCATTTCATCTATCAGATCGGCACACGGTATCCCGTTGACCCAGGTCCTGATTGAATTGCCGATAGCCTCAACCCTGTAATGGTTCCATTCACCGACTTTCAGGGCTTTCTGCCCTTCAGGATTCTTGTCGAGGGTATAAAGCCATCCCCTCCTGGCTTCGTCATAAATACCTCCTGACCATGCACGTGCTGAAGGATCCATTTCAACCTGGTATCCGTGAACCCTGCCATTCTGGTAGTCAGCCCTGCTTTCGCTACGGATCTGTACCCCGGAATTCATCTGCGGATCAAACCAGGTGTCGAATTCAAGTATGAAATCTCCGTATTTCTCCCTGGTGCAAAGAAAGGAGTTCGGGGAGCCGGGAACTGTTGTCCCGGTTATCTCACCATTGTTGAGTTCAAAAGGGGCGGTGCCGTTCAGCTGCTCCCAGTTGCCAAGGTCTATTCCGACAAGATTCTGCCATTGACGGTCATCTTTACATCCTGATATCAGGATTAACAGCACTGCTGTAAAAGTAAAAATCTTCTTTTTCATTTATTCTTTAGTTTAAAATCAACCCCGAGAAGTTTAAAGATATAAATTTTATTTGGATTTATTTATTTACCACTGAGTTACACAGAGTAACACGGGGTAATGCACGGAGTGATAAACAGTGTAACTCCGTTAAAACTCAGTGAGACTCCGTGGTTTAAAGAAACAAGTAAATCTATAAAATCCTTGTTTAATTTTACGTCCATGCCGGATTTTCAATCATTTCTGGCAATTAATAATTATGTTTCTTATTTTTGAGTTAAAAAGCAATAAGATTATGAAAAATCATAAAAAATTCCAGATTAAGTTTTTAATAATATTATTTGCAATTACCGGGTTTGCATCGCAGAATTCATTTGCCCAGCCGGTCGCAGGACTTGATAACTGGTTCAACCGTGAGACGAATGCGAAAACCGGCCAGCCTTTTCATTATTTATGGACCGATACTGAATGGAGCGGGTACTCCAGGTGGGGTGAAATATTTACATCAAAAGGAGCTAAAATTACAACAATAGAAAAGCCTTCAGCCTCTGTTCTGAAAGCCATTGATATTTATATAATTGTTGATCCTGATACTACCACCGAATCAAAATCACCTAATTTCATTGTGAGTGATGATATCAAGGCTATAAAGAAATGGGTTAAGAAGGGTGGTGTTCTGGCTGTGCTGGCTAATGATGCTCCGAATTCTGAGTTTACAAATCTTAACAGGCTGATGAAAAACTTCGGGATGTTCTTCAACCATGTGACCCTGCATCCTGTGACAGGCACCAATTTTGAGATGGGGGCCAGCACAAAATTCCTGATCATCCGGTCTTTAAAGGGGTTTCGAAGATATATATAAAGGAGGTTTCGGATATAAGCCTTTCGCGCAATGCAAAGGCCATTCTCACTGAAGACGGGAAAGTCCTGATTGCAGAAACCAACTATGGGAAGGGATATGTGTTCGCGATAGGAGATCCATGGATCTACAATGAATATATCGATCATGACAGGTTGCCTGAAAGCTTTCAGAACCGTAAAGCAGCGGAGAATCTTACGGATTTGTTACTGGGGAAAGTACCCCCAACCCCCCAGGGGAGCTAAATAAATGAACTGATTTATGCCACCCCTTCTGACGAATTGTAAAAAGATGAATAAATTTATTAGCGTCTTAGGTATTTCAATACTCTCTTGCAGGTTTCTTTCAGCCCAGTCCATTCCAAAGGATAGAACCATGTCAGCCATGGTACTGGCCAATAAATACTTCATGGAAAAATGGCCGGATGTCGGCAAGACAATAATCACCGAAAGGGAACGTCCAAGCAACATCTGGACACGCGGCACATATTATGAAGGATTAATGGCTCTTTATAAGCTTAATCCCGATAAGGAATACCTCAATTATGCGACAAGCTGGGGCGAATTTCATAAATGGGGATTGAGAAACGGCATCCTGACCCGCAACGGCGATGACCAGTGCTGCGGTCAGACATATATCGACCTTTACCTTATGGATCCGTCAAAGGAAGAACGTATTAAGGACATAAAAGCATGTATGGACAATATGCTTGCTACCGACAAGATCGATGACTGGAGCTGGATAGATGCGATACAAATGGCAATGCCCGTATTTGCAAGACTGGGATATGTTTATAAGGATAACAGGTATTTCGACCGGGCTCATGAAATGTATATGTTCACAAAGCTCAAACATGGAGACAATGGCCTTTACAGTACAAAAGACCATTTATGGTGGCGCGATAAAGACTTCGATCCGCCATATGCAGAACCGAACGGCAAGGGATGCTACTGGTCGAGAGGTAACGGCTGGGTTGTTGCCGCACTTGTCAGAACACTGGAATTCCTGCCCGAAGATTCGCCCTACAGGAAGGAGTACCTGAGAATGCTTAAGCAGATGTTCAAAGCTCTCGCAAAGGTTCAGCGTGATGATGGATTCTGGAATGTCAGCCTTCTGGACCCTTCAAACTTCGGTGGCAGGGAGGTGACCGGGACGGCTATGTTCACTTATGCAATGGCATGGTGCATTAACCGTGAACTGATCAGTGGAAAGAAATACCTTCCGGTGGTTAATAAAGCATGGAACGGTCTGGTAACGGAATCACTTCATCCAAACGGTTTTCTGGGGTATGTCCAGGGAACTGGAAAACAGCCGTCCGACAGTCAGCCGGTTGGGTATGATATTGTTCCGAATTTTGAGGATTTCGGGTTTGGGTTGTTTCCTTCTTGCAGGATCGGAAATGTATAAATTTAAATAATCTTTCCGTGGATCTCTGTGAATTCTCTGTGTCACTCTGTGTAAGTTCTTAAATTTCTTTTTGTTACACAGAGTTCCCGAAGCTCATCGTTAGGACTTTGCGGTTAATGGACACAGAGGGTCACAGAGAATAAATAAATCTAAAACTTAATATAGTATGAAAAAAACTCTCTTCCTTCAGTTGATTCCGGCTGTTTTGTTAGCCTGGTCTTGTTCAGAAAAGATTGACAATCAGGAATTAAAAGTCTCCACACCCGCATCGGTTCAGGTATCCGCCGAACGGCTTAACCGGATCGACTCGATGCTTATTCAAAGCATTAAAGACAAATGGATTGCAGGAGCAGTCGGATTTATAGCCCGCGATGGCAAGATCATTTACAACAGGGCATTTGGTGAAAGCGATATTGAAAACAGGACACCAATGCAGACTGATGCAATATTCCGCATCGCATCCCAGACAAAAGCCATAGCCAGCATCGGCCTGATGATGTTGTTTGAGGAGGGGAAATTTCTTCTTGATGATCCTGTCTCCAGATATATTCCTGAGTTTGCCAACCCTCAGGTTCTGGATAAGTTCAATCCTAAGGACACGACTTTTACTGCCATTCCTGCAAAAAGGGAAATTACGATAAGAGATCTTCTGACCCACACTTCCGGGATTGATTATGCCGGCATTGGTTCTCCGACGATGAATGCCATTTTTGCCAAAGCAGGCATAATTGGAGGCTTTGGCAATGACAGGATTACGATAGGAGATGATATAAAGCTGTTGGGTAAGCAACCACTTGTCCATCAGCCCGGGGAGCGATTTACATATGGACTGAATGTTGATGTGATCGGCTATCTTATTGAAATCCTTTCCGGTGAAAAGCTGGATCAGTACCTTAAAACCAGGATCTTTGATCCTCTTGGGATGAATGACACCTGGTTCTATCTGCCGGAAGAAAAACACAGCAGACTGGTAAAAGTGAATACCGAAAATGCTGATCATAATGTAGCACCAATGCCCCAGGAATTCGCTAATTATCCATTGCTGAAGGGAACTTATTTTTCAGGAGGTGCAGGACTGAGCTCAACTACAAAGGATTATGCAACCTTTCTTCAAATGCTTCTGAACAAAGGAGAGTACAACGGAAAGCGACTCCTGTCAAGACGTACTGTCGAATTAATTACGTCAAACCAGATAGGCGATCTTGACCTTGGCAGGAACAAGTTTGGTCTGGGATTCGAAATAACCACAAAAGAAGGACAGGCTGTGCTTGGGATCTCTGAAGGGTCATTTTCGTGGGGCGGATATTTCGGGACCACTTACTGGGCCGATCCGAAGGAACGGCTTGTTTGCCTGTTGTTCATGCAGCAGATGCCTCTCAGTCATGGAGAAATCCAGAGCAAATTCAAGGCGATGGTGTATCAGGCCCTGGATGATTAATGTATTTAAGGATTCGGTCATTGCGATCACGCAAGGCGTGAGAAGCAATCTTTAATTTTAACCACTGATTAACACAGAGTTAGCCGGAGTTTCGCTGTTAATCCTTACTCCCCATATCGTCAGCTCTTCAAAGGGGGAATTTGCCGTTGCGCCTTATGCCTAGTATTTCTTCAATAGTTCCAGCAGCTTGCTGTCGAGCTTATGCCCGTACCAGTCGGTGTATTCTATATCTTTCCGTCCCGAATCGAGGATGCCGAAATCGCCCCTGAAATTCCAGAGAGCATATCCAATATTGTGGGGAGTAAGGATATCAAGTATATCTCCGAACCATGCAAGGAAAACAGGGTGAGGTGTTTTGTTGTAACAACCGCCCTCACCGCAATGTACTCCGACGCCCTTCTCAACCAGTTCGATCCATGGTTTATAGAACTCCTCAAGCTGGGCACGGCCGAACTGTTTGCCATCAATAGTACCGGGCCATACCGGCATCGGAGCCTGAGAAATGTCTTTCCAAACCCATGAAGCCTGGTAATGTGATACATAATGAGGATAATAGGCTCTGCAGCTTTGAGCGATATTCATATCGGCCAGTTCAGGAATAACATTGCTTCCGCCACTGTTACCGTCGGCTACAATCAGGCGCTCTTTATTTGCTTTCCAGATCACTGCTGATGCTCCTTCAGCAACCTTTCGGTATATCTCTCCGGGAACAGGTCCCTTCTTTGCATACTGGTCATTCATATCCTCTATGTAGGCTGGTTCGTTGAGGAGATCGAAGCTGAGCTTTTCAGGTGAAATACTTTTGTACCGCTCTGCCCACATTGCCCAGTGTGCACAGAATGCATCCTGTGCTTCCCTGTCTTTCCACAGGTTGAAAGGTTCATGGAACCCGGCATTGATGCAATATCCCGGACCTCTGTGAAGGTTAAGGCTTACATGAAGATTATACTTATGTGCCATAAAAATCAGCTGGTCAACTTCTTCCAGCACTTTTGGATCAAAGTTGAGCATTTCATCCTTTGAAATGTCCCTGGTGCGGTCGAATGAAAGGTACCGGGGATATGCCATAGGGATCCTTACAAAATCGAAACCCCAGCCGGCCATCCATTTCAGATCATCCTCAGTTGTTTTATTCGATCCCGGATTTCTGGGAGGATTGGGAGAGAAGAGATCCAGAAGGTTAAACCCCTTCCATCGTGGCAATTTATTCTTAACCGGCGGAACAGTTGATGATAATGCTGCATTGCATCCAATCGTAAGTCCGGCAGCGGCAATTGCGGTATTCTTAACGAATAAACGACGATTAATCCTGTTAACTTGCATTTTCTTTGATATTTAAGTTGTCAATAATTTGTACGGTCATTGCGATCACGCAAGGCGTGACGAAGCAATCCTCATCTTTAACCACGGTGTCCCAAGGAGTTACACGGGAGTTCCACTGGTTTTTACATCCCCCTTCCCCCCTTCAAAGGGGGAATCACGCTGGCTCTCTGCCCCCTGCTATTTAGCTATCTTCACCGGAGTGATCGTCACCGGCCCTATAAGCCCCGACTCCCTTGGCTCCCATGCTGATGCGTCGAATATTCCGTCTTTGGTATTCTGCTTTAACCTGGCAGCCATATTAACATTATAGAATTTTTTCCATGGAATATTGTTTTTGTCCATATATGCAATTCTGTTTGCCATCAGATTCGAGACTTTAATCTCCAGCGTATTTTTTGTTTCAAGTTGTTTTTTATCGATAGTTATATGATAATCAGGACCAATTAGAATGCCAAGTTCTTTGCCGTTCAATGTGACATTTGCACTCTCACACACTTTCCCGAGATTTAGAATCCAGGCATCAGCTTTGCCTGAAGGTTTACTGAATGAAACACTATATTTTGCAGTTCCTGAAAAGCTTTTGAAATCGTCGCCTTCCAGGTTGGTCCAGGAGCCGGGTCCCGAAACCTCTCTGGAAGCGGGAAGGGTTGGTCCGCCTTCAGTAAAATCGATCTTCCAGGTACCTTTTATATCGACAGGTGATGAAACAGGATCGTAAAACATGTAAGGTTTGCCTTTGGGTCTGACATCATAAGTATTAATGATCACTGATTCAAAGGGCTTCAGCCTTGTATATACATCCAGTCCGCCTCCTGATGCCGGTCTGGTTTTTGCCATGCCGTATTTGTTATCCATCGGATTGAAAATAGCTGCTGATACTGCTTCTGCCTGTAAGGAGATCCATCCGTCAAACTCTTTTTCTCCCTGGTTGGTAATGAAATAAACAGTGCCTGCCGGTGTCTGGCGCCGTGCATATGCAAGCTTGTCATCTGTCATGGTTTCCCTCGGAATCCCGGCAAATGTCAGGAGCTGTTCAAGATCATTTCCGTTGAGGATCATGCCTTTTCCATAGACTGCTTTCAATACTTCCGGATTATTTGTTGCATTAAAGCTGATGCCTGTTTTCAGTTTTTCAAAAAACAGGGTTTTTTCATCCTTGTCAGCCCAGCCGGAAATATTTTCGGGAAGATCACCATAGAATATTATTTTGGCTCCGTTGTTTGCCAGCCTGAGTATCTGAGTAAAAGTTTCGACAGGGATAAATTTGCATCCGGGCACGATAAGTGTTCCGTAAACATTCCCTTCTGTCTGCAGTAAGCCTTCATAGGGGATCGTGTTTTTAAGCTGAAGATCAGAAACATAATCAAATCCATAGCCTTTAGTTATCATCATTTCAACCGCGGCCCTGAAAGGAGTCCCGTTGAATGCCGGACTTATTGCATCGAAATGTTCAAGCATTCCCTTTCCGTAATCGGCATAACGGTCAAAAACCGGGAAATACAGCAGAATGTCATTGTCAGCCATACCCTGCTGAAGGAATGACTGGACCCTTGTCACATAGTTGTTCAGACCTCTGAAATCGTTCCAGAAGGGATTTGCCGGAGTGAACTCCACAGCAGCATAGAACAGGAAACCAGGCCATGGTTCATCCTGCGGTGAGAAGCAGGTTCCGTGGTAGAAGAGATGGTTTATACCTGCAAGAAAGAACTGGTCTACGGCTTTTTTAACATCCGACAGGGATGATATAAAATGTTCATTCAGCCATGTCGCCGCTTCGCATGATGCGTATTTTTTACCTGTAACATTTGCTGCCGAAGATGCAAATTTGAACCTGGTAATCTCGTTCCCCTCGGTCTCCGGGATATCTGTGGCTGCATAAAGATCGAGAATGTTTCCCGGAGATCCATGAGCCTGATTGCGTGTTGTTTTACCCTGTTTATGAGCCCAATCGGTCCACAGGGAAGTGAATTTTTCAAGTATCAGGTCCGATATTGTCTGCCTGTAATCTGAAAGCACCCTTGAGTTTTTATCAGGATCATCTTTCTGGAAAAGCGCCGGAAGATTATATCTCAGTTCATATCCTCTTCTCAGGTTAAACTCATAAAAGAGATCTTTTGTCCAGTTGGCTTGTCCCGAGGCATCATCGACCTCATATGAGTCATTGAAATACCCGCGAAGCGATTTAATGTCATAATCCTTAAAGACCGTATCAAAATGCTTCAGATAGTTATCTGTTGCTCTGCCGGAGAAATGATCAATAACGTCTCCTTCGCCGCCCGGGCCTGCACGCTCAGCCATCTTTCCGTGCCATCCTTCAAAGAGGGCATATAATGTCCAGTTTCCCGGCGGTGCTATCCAGTCGAGCTTTCCTTCACCTGTTATATTCCGCGACAGATCTGCAACCTGTCCGCTGTCGGAATAAGCCATGAGAGTTTTAAGAGGCAGGGGCTTTTCGAATCTTATCTGATCGAGAGCATAAAGCTGCAGGTTGTCATTCTTGCCAATCGGATCTATCAGCTTTGTAATATCAGGTTTTTCTCCGACAGGCCTGACCAGTGGCTGCTGAATGAATTCAACTTTTTCATTCAGTGAATCACCCGTTTTCAGGGACCAGGTTTTGTAATTTATATTCTTGCATGCGTCTGCCAGATCGACCCATGGCCCCCCGAACGGCCATCCGGAAGCATTTGCCAGTTCAATTCCGAGGTTAAGGCGCTCTGCTTCTTTCAGGGTGTGGGTAAACATATCCATCCATTTGGGCGACAAATATTTGATGAATTTATCCTCCTGTCCTTTTACGCCGTAAATAACAGCAATCTCCATGCCTCCGAGGCCTGCATCCCGATACTTTTCCATAGCGGCAGTAAGGTCGGCTGGAGTTACAATGCTTCCCGGCCACCACCAGCGGGTCCAGGGTTTGTTCTCCCGGGTAATTTCAGGCCAGGAAATTTCCTGAGCAGATATGGCCTGCGTGAAAAGAAGAAAAAGAATAAAAATACTCTTAGTCATATTTTGTTTTACATTCAATAATTAGGTATTCTAATTGTAAATTTACCTAATAAAAAACATAATTACCTTTTAATTCAATTTAACTTTTACGGTTATTCTGAAGATTTATAAATATAGACCCGAAAATTATATGAAAGACATTGATATTCATTTAGCTGCTGACCAGGAAAAGGATCTTGCAGCTCATCTTCTTGCAAGCTCAGAACCATGGATAACGCTCCATATAACTGAGGAGCAATGCAGAAAGAATTGTCACGATCCTGAATTTCACTTGTACATTGCATATAAAGAATGAAAAGCCAGCAGGTATCATTCTTCTGGATCCGAGAGGTGTTGCCGGGTCTCCCTATATAAAATCAATTGCGGTATTTCCTGAATTCCGGGGCCAGGGGATCGGAACTATGCTTCTTTGTTTTGCTGAGGATCTTTTCAGGAACGAATCAAGACATCTTTTCATCTGTGTGTCATCCTTTAATCACCTGGCACGGAAACTATACGAAAAATCAGGGTTTCAAAGTTATAGGTGAATTACAAGACTATATCATTGAAGGAGCCTCCGAGATCTTATGCATAAGAGATTATGAAACCTTCCACTGGCAGGCCATGGTCAATTGTGGCAATGTTGTGCGCGACTGCAACTGCAGGCTATATTATGCCGTGTCAATGTTTCGACTGCTGCGCCTCTGCTTATGGAGGAATTTGGGTTGTCGCAGATAGAAATGGGACGCATATTCAGCGCATTTCTGCTGGGCTACGCACTTTTTCAGATCCCTTCAGGTGCTCTTTCTGACCGTTTTGGGGCAAGGCGTATCTTATCATTGATTGCTTGGCTGTGGGTAATAATTACTGTTTTACAGACTTCTGTCGGGTGGGGTCCATTTCAATCGACGGCTTCAGCGGCACTTATCGGATTCATTATTTTCCGGTTTTTCACAGGGATAACAGCTTCGCCAACTTACCCGGGATCAGCGCAGGGAGTCTCAAAATGGGTCTTGCCAAAATACCAGGGAAGGGCCAACGGGATTGTACTCTCCTCGATAGGGCTTGGGTCAGCTCTTGCACCTCCACTGGTTTCGAATATTATGGTAAGATTCGGCTGGCGCCCGGCATTAATTGCTTCTGCAATTCCTGCATTAATAATTGCCCTTATCTGGTTAAAAGTAAAAGAACCTCAGCATATTAATCAGGCAATGCCGGTTGAGGACAATCCAAAATCAAATGACAGTTCAGCTAAAAGAGGTAAAATCAACTCCTTAAGTTTCTGGCTGCTGACAATTAGTTATACGCTCCAGGGTTATGTGGGATATATATTTGTATCATGGTTTTACCTGTATCTGGTCCAGGAGCGGCATTTCGGATTGTTAAGCGGGGCCTGGATGAGCAGTCTGCCATGGGTACTTTCCATTGTTTCCATTCCGCTTGGCGGATGGATTTCAGATCGTCTGGCTGCCGGTAAATCAGGTCAGGTATGGGGCAGGAGAATAGTCCCATTGACCGGAATGGCGTTATCAGGGATCCTGATATCTGTCGGAGCTCATACCGGAAGTGCAGTAATGGCTGCCATCAGTCTTGCTTTTGCAACTGCACTGATCCTTTGTGTTGAGGGTCCGTTCTGGGCAATGATGATGCGAATTGCAGGAAACAAAAGCGGTACTGCAGGTGGCATAATGAATATGGGAAGTAATGTCGGGGGATTGATTTCTCCGGCTCTGACTCCGGTTATTGCCAGCTGGATCGGCTGGGAAAATGCATTGCATGTTGCGGCGGTGCTGGCGGTTATCGGGGCGGTCTTATGGCTCGGAATAAAACCTGAGAACTGATCACTGATTTTCTCTGTGTAACTCAGTGTATCCTCTGTGTCACTCTGTGTAACTAAAAGAATTACAAAAACTTACACAGAGGTCCACGGAGAGCCACAGAATTACACAGAGGATTAATTTTCTACAATTACTGGTGAATGAGGGCTTTATAATTTAAATGGGGTGAGTACATGATTCTTATCTGTAATTTCTCCAATCAGTTCCGGGTTTATAAAACATTACTGCTGAGTCGTTTATTACGATCTGATAATTTTTTATCAGCTTCAGCATTTCGGCTCCTGCCATGATAACCGGTCCGTAGCCGTGCGCGGCAGCAACATTTACCGGACGGTGATAATAAAATGCAGGATCAAAAGCCATTCCTGTTCCGACGCATGTCCCTTCAACCTGCCCCTGATCATTAACTTTCGACTGAGTTGCATTCCACCCCAGTACTGCCGCGGGTCCGAATGCCTGTGCATCGATCCATCCCATATTTACACCATGAGCTATGCAATAAGTGAATATGGCTGTTGCTGAAGTTTCAAGGTAGGAATCATTTCGGTCAAGTAACTGGTGCCAGAATCCCGATCCTGACTGGAATGAAACAAGGCCATTAACATGCCGCCGGTACTGATCGAGAATATCTTTCTTCAATGGATAACCGGGGGGGAGAGCATCGAGCAATTCAGTCATGGCCAGCAATGCCCAGCCATTGCATCGCGCCCAGTAAAACTCGGGATGGGGTTCCATCTCCTCGACCCATCCATGCATATAGACTCCTTTTTCTTTGTTGAACATCCGCTGCGAAAACTGAATTATCTGTCTGCAGGCATCATCAAAGTATTTGCTGTCGCCGGTAAGCTTGCTCATCTGGGCAAGCGCAGGGACACTCATGTACAGATCATCGAGCCATAATGTATTGGGCAGCGGGCGGTTACGGGCAAGCGTTCCGTCTTCAAGCCTTAACTGCCGTTTCGAAATATAATCTATATAATTATCAACAAAAGGACGTAAATCCTGACTCTTTCCGGTTGCATAAGTTTTTATCATTGCAGCGCACATCGAGCCTGCATCATCCAGGGCTCCTGGATCAAGTACCGATCTTACAGGGCTGTCGATAACAGAAACCTTCTGACTAACCGTTTTAAAGTATCTTGCAACATCGGTTATCAGATTTATTCTTTTAAGGGTATAATCCCTGAACCTCTCATCGCCGGTTGCATCGCCTGCAAGTAACATGGCACCATAAGTTACACCCCACTCATAGCTTATCAGTCTGAAAACACCCGGTTCAAAAACAGCATCCCGGGTCAGCTTTGTCATGTCTGTGATTTCAGCTTTTGTTTTACTGTCAATTACCTTGGCAGGTGTCGAGGATTCAAGATATGTGTAAATACGGTTCAGGATTGCTTTAATATCCTCTGCTTTTCCCGGACCATAAGGAACCGGGTAATCCGGCTGAAGCGCATGAAGGGGAGTGTTTGTATCTGTGACTTTTTGGGGAGCAGTTTGCGAATTCAGGGTAAATGATATAGTACAGATCAGAATGATAGAGAGTTGTACGTTTTTGCTCATTTTGATTTTGTTTAAATTAATATGTTTGCCAGATGATTGCGCTGGCTGATTTTAGCGGATTAGATCCAAGGATGATCCTTGATTTCTCACTAACAGGAATATAAAATGGATCATCAGTATAATTTACTGCCACAAAGAATCCATCCCTCCACTCCATATAAACTCCTTTTGGCAGGTCTTCAATTTTCACTCCGGCCTTTTCATAAATGTCTCTGACAATTTTACGTTCAAAAGAACCATCAGCTGTGGCAGCCGCAATATATGTCACAGTACCTTTTCCGACCCTGCGGGTCACAGCGGCAGCTTTGCCGGAATAAAACTGATCGGCGTATACAGCGAGCACTTCCGTCCCGGTGTAAGGAGAAAGAATGTCAGCCCAGATGTTCCAGGAATAGCTTTCATTTCCGGCTTTTATTATTCCCTTGCTTTCTGCAGGAAGCATATCTGAGAAATCAATTTCAGCTCCTATAAGAGAGTATATCTGGGAAGCAAGCCGGGTCTCGGGAAAATGTCCATCCTTGTTTTTTTGTCCTGTCCTGCTGGTCAGTATCAGATTTCCTCCCTGCTCTGCATACCTGAACCATTTCGTTACCAGCACACTGTCAATTAACTGGTAGGAAGGAGCTATAAGAAAAGGATATTCTGAGAAACGATCAGTCTCTGATACAAAATCCATTGGTGCCCCGGTCGATTTAACAGCTGAGGTATAATTATTACGGTTTCGCCAGGTATCCCACAGAAGAGTCTGTTTCTGAATATCCAGATCCCACATAACTTCATGATCCCAGAGAAGTCCGGTTTTCCGTTTATTAAGCTCCTCAGGCATGGCAGATTTTCCACTGTATAATTCTCTAAGGATTTTAATCTCACTGATTGACCTGACAAACTCCTTTCCCCCCTGGGTTAATGTTGTACCATCAGTTCCCACGATACCTTCATGGTACATTTCACTACCTCTTAAGGGATGCCTGTATCTGTAAGTGCAAAGTAAGGAACAGCCTCCCCCGAATGCCTGCATGATCCACATATTTACAGTTCCGGGAATAAGCTGAGGATTTATGCTGCCCCAGTTTACCTGGCCCGGCTGGAGCTCCATTAACCCTGTAATACCATTTATGGAACGGAAATAATCACATGCTTCATAAATCCTGTATGGAATACCGGTCCTGAAGTTGTTTCCTCCAAGCTCATTTTTTCCGCTTACAGGATACATTGTGAAGGTTGGAAAATCAAGGTGATCCGATTTACGCGGATCAGCTGATGTAATAGCATTTATATAGTTTGTTGTAATCCACTGGCCGGGAAGTGATTTTGAACGGATTATATCTGCCTGGCGGTTTAAAAAATCTGCAGTAACATCTGAAGTGAATCTCTGAAAATCAAGAATGGCATGCGGGCTTAGCTTATCTTCATTATTCATGGCCTCATTTGGGATCCTTATCTGATTGAAGTCAGAATAACGGGTGCTCCAGAAACTTCCTGCCCAGACAGAGTTAAGCTTATCAATTGTAATGTACCTCTTCTTCAGCCAGATCCTGAATGCCTCAAGCGCTGACGGACTATAATCTGCTACCGCAAGAGGTTCATTATCAACTTGCCAACCCCAAATCCGTTGATCGCTGCCATAATGCTCTGCAAATGCTTTTACAATCTTTTCTGTAAAATCCCTGTAAACCGGATTTGACAGTGAAGCATTAGCCCTTATTCCGTGTTCACGGCGCCTTCCGTCACTTCCGACAAGGTAGATCTCAGGATATCTTATCACCCATCCATGCCGGAGGACAGAGTGTCGGGGTGCACATAATTATTTTCAGACCTGCCTTATTTGCCATGTCAACAGCTTTATCAAGCCATCTGAAATCGAAACGACCCTCTTCAGGTTCAATATACGTCCATGAGAATTCAGCCAGATGAGTAAACTCAAATCCCAGCTTGGCAATATTGTTAAAATCCCTTTCCCATTGGTTTTCAGGCCACTGTTCAGGATAGTAAAATACTCCAATCCTCATCAGATCAGCTTTTGGAAAGAGTACTTTATTCAGGGTTTTGTCAGGTGGAGGTTTAACATCATTATTCCATGAATCCTGGGCATTTACAGCGATGGTGCAAATAGAAAGGATAAAAACCCAGATAATTAACCGGAACTTAATAGATGATTTGGTCATTAACATTTTGAATGTAAATTTTATTGATTATGCAATTCCGCCTCCGTCAACAACCAGATGGGTTCCGGTTATCCATTCCGACATCCTGCCTGAAAGAAAAAGTACGGCATTTGCCACATCATCAACAGTACCAAGTCTTTCAATCGGTCTTCCCTGAAGCGCACTGCTTTTTGTATTCGTCATCATAAACTCCTCCAAGCTGTTCGCATTCACTTTGAAGCATAGGTGTGTCAATATCGCCCGGACAAATGCAATTAACCCTGATATTATATTTTCCAAAGTCGATAGCCATTGCCCTTGTCATGTTAAGGGTTCCGCCCTTCATTGCACAATATGAAACCGCATCCGGCCCGCCTTTAAGCGACCATCCTGAACCTGTATTAATAATTGATCCGCCTCCGTTTGCTTTCATTACCGGAACTGTATACTTGGTCAGTAAATACTGCCCTTTCAGCGAAACATCAAGGGCAAGATCCCATTCTTCAGGCTCCAGATCGACAGCATTTTTGCGTATTGCTACGCCGGCATTGTTAAAAAGAATATCTATCCTTCCATAAATTCCACTGATTTTTTCAACTGCTTTTTTACACTGGTCAGGCATCCTTACATCACATTCGATAAATCGTATATCCAGCCCTTTTCCCTTCAGCTCCATTTCCGCAGCATTTCCTTTTTCAATGTTTTTATCAAGGATAATAACTTTTGCACCAAAGACCGCAAGTTTTCCTGCAACGCCAAGGCCTATTCCCGATGCACCTCCGGAAATAACCGCAACCTTGCCTTCAAGCGAAAGCAAATCATTTGCACTTTCTCTTATGCTCATAAAACAGCTTTTTAATAATCACACTTTTAAAAATATCTTCTTCTTATAAAGGAAGTACAGGAAGAGCCATCCTATCGCTGTGTATGCAAAACCGCTGAGAAATGGTTCCCAGGTTGCGGGGAAGAGCCCGATCAATCCTCCGAAAACGAATTCTGAAGCATTTTCGAAATTTATGATCCTGTTCGCCAAAGTAAATAGTAATAGGATTCAATCCTATCACAACAAAGAAAAAGGCCCATTTCCGGAGATTCCAGACATCAATTATAAGGTAGAAAACTGAAAACAGAAGCAGGCTGAGACCTCCGACAAAGCAGACAAATGAGCTGCTCCAGAGATTTTTGTTTATCGGGAAGGCAATATCCCAGATTTTCCCGATCAACATGAGGATTATGGCAGCCAGTATCATAGTACCCACCTTAAGTAATTGTTTGTCATTCAGGTATTTTGATTTCACAAACTCTCCCGTGAACATACCAAGGAGAGCAGTGGAAATGGCTGGGATAGTGCTGAAAAGACCCTCCGGATCATGATTTCCGCGGTAAAGTCGTCCGGGCATTATCATCCGGTCGATATAGCTTGCCAGGTTCCCGGTTTGGGAAAACGGATCTGTCGATCCGAGGTCATGTGCCGGGAACAGAAGCATCAGGAACCAGTAACCCAGCAAAAGTGCACAGCACCAGACAATCCTCCATGAGGTTTTAGTATTCATAAAAATGATCGCTGCGAACATCCATGCCAGACCGATACGTCCAAGAACACTTCCATAACGAAGTTCCCCCAGATTGAATCTGATACCATTATTATATATTATTCCCAGAAGGACAAGAATCAGTCCGCGAAAGATCACATGCTTATAGATTGAAATCCGTTTTTCATTGGTTGCCATGCGTTTTGCCAGCGAGAACGGAAATGAAATTCCGGCAATAAACAGGAATAAGGGGAAAATCATATCATAAAAATGGAACCCGTGCCATTGAACATGTTCAAGCTGCACTGCCCACCATTTAAGTACCGGCCAGCCGGTAAGAGTAGCAAGCCCTGCGAATATTGCTTCTCCACCCATTATCCAGAACATATCAAAACCGCGAAGGGCATCAAGTGAATAGAGTCGTTTTGGTTTATTTCCGTTTTCCATTTTATTATTGTAAGTCCGTTATTTTAACCAAAGATATAAAAATTGAAGGTCGATGTTTATACTCACAAAATTCATTATTATCAGCCGGACCACAAATAGCCAGGACCCGTTTTCCCATCTATTTTAATATTATTGTATGTATTTCTTAATGGCTCTGTAATCCATTCCGGATAGCTTTGCTGATAAATTCCCAAACTGCGAAGTTGAATAATTATTTAATTATTATCTGAAAAGAGGTGTAGTTGTACATTACATTTCTGTAATATAATTGTAACATAATTGTAACATTTTATTAAAAATTCTTATATTTCGAAACTGCCGGAGATCTGATCCGGAACCTTTATTACAAACTAAACCTACTATCTATGAAAAAAATTCTGATGATTTTGTTATTCCTGGCATCAGCGTCAGTTTATGCCCAGAGGATAACGATTACGGGAACGGTCTCCGATGAAAAGGGAGCTCCTCTTCCTGGTTCGACTGTTCAACTCAAGGGCTCGACTGTAGGGGGACTTACCGATTTAGAAGGTAAATACACTATCGAAGTGCCCGGATCAAATTCAAGCCTTGTATTCTCTTTTGTGGGCTATATCCCAAAGGAAGTTCAGGTATTGAATCAGACAGTGATAAACGTGACACTTCGGGAAGATGTTCAGGGTCTTGAAGAGGTGGTCGTTGTAGGGTACAGTACACAGAAGAAGCTCAACCTTACGGCAGCTGTCGACCAGGTAACTAGCGAAACCCTTGAAAACCGGCAGATACCCAACGTTACGCAGGGACTGCAGGGAGTTATGCCTAACCTGAACATTACATTACTTGATGGCAAGCCAATACAAGCTCCGAGTTTTAATATCAGGGGCACAACCTCAATCGGCCAGGGCGGAAGCGCACTGGTGCTTATCGACGGTGTGGAGGGTGATCCCAGCCTGCTGAATCCAAACGATGTTGCCAGCGTATCAATGCTGAAGGATGCGGCTTCGGCAGCAATCTATGGAGCAAGGGGTGCATTCGGGGTTGTTTTGATCACTACAAAGAATCCTGAGAAGGGCAAAACAAGTATTACATTTAATTCAAGCTATTCTTTTAAAGATCCGGTTGCAAGGCCTGATTTTGTTACAGACGGATATACCTATATAAAAATGTTTACCGAAGCCTTTCTGAATGGCGACGGATCTTTCCCCCAGAATATTAATAAAACCCAGAAAATGTCACAGGCATATCTGGATGCTTTCAGGGAAAAAGCTGAATCAGGACAGCCTTATGAAGAGGTTGAAATCAATCCCGCCAACGGTGAATATGTTTATTATGCAAGTACTGACTGGTATAACGAGCTTTACAAGGATAACACCGGAGCAATGGATAATAATCTGACAATTACCGGAAGCGGTGAAAGGACAACTTATTTGTTATCAGGAAGGTATATGACTCAGAATGGTCTTTTCAGGTATAATACAGATGATTACAGTATGGCAAACGTCAGGGCAAAGGGTTCAATTCAGGTTTTTCCCTGGCTTGAGATTTTTAATAATGCCGACTACTCTTCAATGGGATATTATAACCCTATGAACGTAGGCGAAGGAAGCGGTATCTGGAGGAACATAGCTGATGAGGGACACCCCAGCTCTGCATTTTTCAATCCTGACGGTACTCTTTCGATGTCGTCAGTTTATACAGTAGGCGATTTCTGGTATGGTAAAAACGGGATCGATACCAAACGGAGGGTCTTCAAAAATACTGCCGGATTCAATACAAATTTCTTCGATAATAAATTCAGGGTAAAGGGAGATTTTACGTTCCAGAATACGGATAATGACCAGGAAAGAAAGAGAGTCCAGGTTCCCTACAGCAATAAGCCCGGGACAATTGCCTATGTTGGCACTACTACCAATGATCTTACATTTGATCAACGGACAACACAATATATTGCAACAAACGTCTATTCGTGAATATGAGAACACATTTAATGATGCTCATTATCTCAAATTCATGGTCGGAGTAAACTATGAAAATTCCACCTACGACAGGATTTATGTCCAGAGGAATGGCATTATTTATGATGATGCAAACGATATTAACCTTACACTTGGGCAGGCAATCACAACTGGCGGTGGTTACGAAAAATGGGAAATTTTCGGAGGCTTTTCCAGACTTAACTATTCATTCAGAGACAAATACCTGGTTGAAGTGAATGCCCGTTATGATGGCTCTTCAAAATTTCCGGAAGATCAGAGGTATGCATTTTTCCCTTCAATATCAGCGGGCTGGAGAATATCAAAAGAGTCCTTCTGGAACATATCCCCCACGCTTATATCAGATCTGAAAGTAAGGGCATCATACGGATCCCTCGGGAATGGCAATATAAGTTCATACACTTATATTGAACAATTATCCATCTCCCAGTCAAGCATGATCCTGAACGGTGTGAGACCTCAGTACACAAGCCGTCCAAGCGTACTTCCCGATGGACTTACATGGGAAACATCAACTACTGCCAACTTCGGGCTTGACTTTGCAATGCTCTCCGACCGGTTAAGGTTCGTTGGCGATTACTATATCCGCAACACGACAGATATGTACACAATAGGTCTTACCCTTCCGGCTGTTTTCGGAGCCACTGCTCCCAAAGGCAACTATGCTGACCTTAGAACAAAAGGATGGGAACTTTCATTATCATGGAGGGACAGATTCAATATCGGTGCAAAACCTCTTAACTATAACCTCAGATTCACGCTTGCTGATAACCAGTCTGAAATAACCAGGTACAATAATCCTGACAAGCTGCTCACTGATTATTATGTCGGGCAGATAATTGGCGAGGTCTGGGGATATACAACCGAGGGATTTTTTATTGACACGGAAGATGTAAACACCCATGCCAAGCAGAGTCCTGAAATGAGGGCATCTCCGACAAATATCTGGTATCCCGGCGATATTAAGCTGAAAGACCTTAATGACGACGGCTTTATTAACAGGGGTACAAACAGGGTTTCAAATCCCGGCGACAGAAAAATAATCGGGAATGAAGCCCCCAGATTTATGTATTCAATTACCCTCGGGGCTGATTATTCAAATTTCTTCTTCTCTACATTCTTCCAGGGAGTAGGAAAACAGGACTGGTATCCCAGTACCGAAGCTGAGTTTTTCTGGGGACAATACAACAGACCTTATAATAATATTCCTTCTTTCCATCTTGGAAATATGTGGACACCTGAAAATACGGATGCTTATTTCCCGAGAACCATGTCGCGGGCAGCTTCAAGCACACACATCAAGAGAACTTGGTGTAGCGCAGACAAAATACCTGCAGAATATAGCTTACATCAGAATGAAGAATATCCAGTTTGGATATAACCTTCCAAAAAACCTGATCTCTAAAATAAGGGCAAACGATGTGAGAGTTTATATCTCAGGTGAAAATCTCTGGACCTGGTCACCGCTTTACGATCTTGTCCGGCACATAGATGTTGAAAACACCGGACCATCCGACCAGGTATTTAATCCTGGCGGGAACTCAGGAGACGGATACAACTATCCTATGCTGAAGAGCTTAACCTTAGGCCTGTCAATTGTATTTTAACTTTTAAAAAGACACTATCATGAAAAAACAATATTTGTGGTTTGCCCTATTAAGCTTATTGCTTGTCCGCTGCGACCTGGAACAGTTGCCTGAGGCTACCGCATCACAGAGAATGCAGTCTTCAACAACGCTCAGGGATTGAGCTTATATACGAATTCCTTTTATACCATGCTGCCAAATGGAAATGGAAGCACAACACGCGATGCCATGGCAGATTATCTTGCGGTTAAGGAAATTCCGACTTTTTTACAGACAGCTTTTGCTCCGACAAACAGTTCCGGATGGGATTGGGGCGATCTGAGGAATATTAACTATTTCCTGCAGTATAATGTCGATCCTAATGTTCCGCTGGATGTAAGGAAAAACTATAATGGAATTGCTAAATTCTTCAGGGCTTATTTCTATTTTGAGAAAGTAAAAAGATTCGGAGATGTTCCATGGATAAATAAACCTCTGGATGTGTCGGATACTTTAATACTTTATGGTCCGCGCGATCCGCGCACTCTTGTTATGGACTCGGTTCTGGCTGATATCAACTATGCCTGTGCAAATATTACATCGACAAGTGATGCAACCAGGAGTCTTATAACCAAGTATGTAGCTTATGCCTTAAAATCAAGGATTTGTCTTTTTGAAGGAACCTACAGGAAATATCATACTGAACTTGGGCTGGCAGGATCGGCAAATACCTGGCTTACAGAAGCTGCCTCAGCTGCAAAGGCAGTGATGGATGCGGGAGTTTACTCAATTTATACAACAGGCGGGACAACTAAAGCATACAGGACTCTTTTTACCAACGCGACACCAATTGCTCCGGAGGTTATGCTGGCGGCAGTCATGGACCTGACACTGAATGAACTTCACGATGCCAACTGGGCATACACCAGCGGTACATACTGGGTAAAAGGCAGTTTTATACGCAGTTTCATAAACACCTATCTGATGGAAGATGGCACTCCGTATACCAATACTGCCAGGCTGGGAAACAATGCTGTTTAAAGATGAGGTCAAAGGAAGGGATAAAAGGCTTCAGCAAACAATACGTTTGGGAGATTACAAAAGAATCAGCGGGGGAGTACAGATACCTGCGCCTCCTCTCTTCTCCTATACATTCACCGGATATCAGCCGATTAAATGGACTCTGGATGACATGTATTACGATACAAGGGACCTTAACATAAACTCCGTCGCATTATTCCGTTATGCTGAAGTGCTTCTGAACTTTGCAGAGGCAAAGCCGAACTTGGGAACGCTTACAGATGATGAATGGGCACAGACAATAGGCGTTCTTCGGTCCAGAGCAGGTATAACCGCAGGTCTGACCACAAAACCAACTGTCGTTGATCCATATATTCAGTCAGTCTACTTCCCGGATATTACTGATCCGGTTATCCTCGAGGTAAGAAGAGAAAGAGGAATTGAACTCTGCCTGGAAGGATTCAGGTTTCATGATATCCTGAGATGGAAAAGAGGCGAACTCATGCTGATGGAGTGGAACGGATTTTATGTTCCTGAGCTTCTGACCCCGATGGACCTTAATGAGGATGGAATAAATGATGTTGTATTTTTCCAGGGAACAAAACCTTCACCTGCTATTTCGGGGGTGACGTATGTTGATGTCTCCGCAACAGATCAGTGGCAAGGATAATTCACAAAGACTCAAGAATGATACCTTTGGTGAACTGACCTGGATGAATAACCTTACACAGGGAATGGGGAGACAAACGCTATCTCTATCCGATTCCGGAGAATGACAGGCTTATGAATCCGGAACTGGGACAAAATCCGGGATGGTAGGATATCTAAACTGAATAATACTTTTAAAACCGCCGGGAACGCACCCTGTATTACCAGGATGATGTTCCTGGCGGTTTAATTTTTTTTAACAGAAATTATGAAGAAATGAAAACAGGAAGATATTATAACAGGATTAACCATGATGCTGATAATGGTCTGTATTTCAGGCCATCAGGTTAATGGACAGAGTAAAAAAGAGACACCTTTCAATATCATAACCTATAATATCCGGATGAATACACCTTCTGACGGTGAAAATGCATGGCCGCTAAGAAAGGAAAAAGTTGCCGGACTTCTGAAATTCCACCAGGCTGATATTTTTAACGTTCAGGAGGCATTGCCGGAACAGATGGATGACCTTATTGTCCTGATGCCTGAATTTGACCATGTAGGTATAGGAAGGGATGACGGTAAACGGGCAGGTGAACATATGGCGATCTTCTATAAGAAATCAAGGTTTGAAAAGCTTGATGACGGCATGTTCTGGCTTAGCGAAACACCCGACAAGCCAGGCTTCGGCTGGGATGCAGCCTGCAACCGGACCTGTACATGGATAAAGCTGAAGGATAAGATTACCAAAAAGAGCTTTTATGTTCTTGACACTCACCTTGATCACAGAGGCATAAAAGCCCGTGAAGAGGGAGTGAAACTCATTCTTGCCAGGATCCCTGAGATTAACAAAGAAAACCTTCCGTTGATATTTACAGGCGATTTTAATCTTGTTAAGGAGTCAGCTCCGGTTCAGGATATCCTGAAAGTCATGGCCGATGCCCGTGACAAATCTGTTACACCACCTTATGGTCCTGAAGGAACAAGTGGTGGTTTTGCAGTAAAAGCAAAAACCAGGACGATAGATTTTATTTTTATTAATCCGAAAGTAACTGTGCTCAGGCACGGGGTACTTTCCGATTCATTTAATATGTTCTATCCTTCCGACCACCTTCCTGTTCTGGCAGAGGTGCAGCTGAAATAAAACCGGATTCTTCTGTTATTTTATTAACAGTAAATTAAAGGCTTCTTTTCCTTTTTATCAGGGTAAAAGGAGCTTTTCAATTTCAGCCCATGAACTGACCCTGGTATGACGGGAGTTTTTCAGAAGCATGTTGGGAGGCTGAGTGAACATTATTGTTTCCCCTTTGAAATGGTCGAGGTTTTTTAAATGGTCATCAATCATTATTTCTGATTCAATGATGTTTTTATCACCGCAGAATACAATTTGTTTCCAGCTGATGAAAGGAAAATTATCGTGCAGCCATAACTGCTTGTCTGTAAGACAATAAGGAAATTCTGTTGCCAATGAAACTATTATGATACCATAATGGTCATTAAGACGTCTCAGTGCTTCACGGCTGCCTGGCATAACAGGCAGATTTCTGAAAAACCCCGGTTCACTTACCCATTTACGCTGATTTTGAAATGCTTCTGCTTCGAGAAGCCCGGCTACATCATTAACGGTCAGCCTTTGCCCTGTCGCCTTTTCATGCAATTCGAAAAATCTGGTGTAAATGTCGACAAGAACACCATCCATATCTACCAGGATCCGTTTCAATCCATCAATTGGTTTTAAGAATTTTTAAGATATGAAAATAGAAAAAAGCGAGGATATAAATTGTTTATTGATTTCGATTTAATTTACTTTTACCTGCACTTTCCCGACTTGTAAAAGTGCATTTGAATATTAATTTATCTTGTTTATGAAATTAACAGAAAAATTCAAATTGAGTCGTAAACTGTTAGCAGTATTAATATCACTGAAGGTTCTGATCCTTGCAACTGGTATGGTTATTAATGGACAGTCGCCCCGTAAGAAGGGAGTAAGCCTGGAAAGGCTCAATGAGCAGCAAAAAGTAAATGTGTATGTCAATGGTTCATTCTTTACTGCGTACCAGTATCCGCTGAACCTCGAGAAACCTTTCCTTTTTCCTGTATATGCTCCGGGAGGATCTGTAATTACCAGGGGATTCCCTCTGGAACCCAGAAAAGGGGAGAGGGTTGATCATCCGCACCATTTAGGTCTCTGGTTTAACCATGGGAATGTCAACGGCCTTGATTTCTGGAACAATTCATCTGCCATACCTGCAGAAAAAAAAGATGCTTATGGTCATATAGTTGTCCGCGAAATTACAAAAGCAGAGAGCGGTAAAAAGGGAATTCTGGAGGTTGTATCGGACTGGAAGGACAACAAAGGAAATACAGTACTGGTGGAGAAAACAAGATACGTTTTTTCAGGCGATAAATCTTCAAGGACAGTCGATCATGTTGCAACCCTGACAGCTGAAAATGGTCCGGTCACCATTACAGACAATAAAGAGGGGCTGATAGCAATAAGGGTAGATCGTGCCTTTGAAATGCCTTCGAACGAATCGCTGATATTCACTGACGAAAAGGGTAATCCTACAACGGTAAAAGCCACTGATAATACAGGGGTAACAGGAATGTACACATCCAGCCAGGGATTGAAGGGCGATGCTGTCTGGGGCACAAGGAACAGCTGGGTATTGCTGACCGGGATAAAGGATAACAAAACTATAACCTTCGGTATCTTCGACCATCCTGAAAATCCGGGATACCCTGCATATGCACATGCCAGGGGATATGGACTTTTTTCATTGAATAACCTGGGTCAGAATTCCTACGATCCGAAGCAGGAAAAGAAGATATTATAACCTGGCAAAGGGAGAGTCAATTACACTCCGGCACAGGTTTTATGTTCAATCAGGTTCAGAGCTGACACCTGAAAAAGCGGAGAAGATATTTAAAGAGTTTTCGAAAATGTATTAACCACCACCTACCCTGAAGATCTGTTGACCTCATCCCCCGACCCCTTCTCCCAGGGGAGAAGGGGAGAAAAAGGTATATAATCAGGAACTAAGCCCCTCTCTCTTGGGAGAGGGGTTGGGGAGAGGTAAAACAACTTAGAGGAAGATCGCAGGTGAGTACATCAACAATTTAACCAAAATAAAATGACTATGAAAAAACTGAATTCACAAAAGATCGTTTTTGCCTTACTGGCATTTCTGTTTCTGTGTTCATTTTCAGTGGGCACTTTTGCTACACCGCCTGAATCACAGATGTATTATGAACTAAAAATTTACCGGCTAAAAGATCCTGGTAAGAATGCAATTTTTGACAAATACCTGAAAGAAGCCTTCATTCCTGCAATGCACAAAGCCGGAATACCTAAGATTGGTGTCTTCAAACCCGTTGAGGCTGATACGGCATTCGGAAAAATGGTTTATGTTTTTATTCCCTATGAAACCATGGATCAGTATAATCAGGTTCTGGTAAAGCTTGAGTCCGATCCTGCTTACCAGAAGGCAGGGAAAGATTTTCTTGATGCTCCCTATAATGATGCTCCCTTCACGAGATATGAAAGCGTTTTCATGAAAGCCTTTGCACTTATGCCGAAATACAAAACTTATACCTATACAACACCTCCTTCTGAAAGGATCTATGAACTAAGGAGTTATGGGAGCTGGACAGAAGAAAAAGCTACAAAGAAAATTCATATGTTCAATGAGGGTGGAGAGATGGCAATCTTTGAAAAAGTCGGGTCCAATGCTGTTTTTTATGGACAGGTATTATTTGGAAGCCTGAAACCCAGGCTCATGTATATGACCACATATTCCGACATGAATTCGCAAAAGGAACATTGGGCTGCATTCTCGAAACATCCCGACTGGCAGGCTCTCAGGTCAATGGAGGTATATGCAAATACAGTTATAAAGGCGAATGCATACCTGTTGCATCCGACAGACTATTCAGATTTTTAGTAATTTTATAATCTCTGTGACTCTCTGTGTCTTTTAACCCGCCGTAGCTGTAAGCGAAGGTGAGACTCTGTGGCCCTCTGTGTAACAATAAGGTCAAGAACTTACACAGAGTTACACAGAGGAGTCACAGAGTTACACAGAGCTTTAGATAATCCGTCAATCCGGAAAATCGAGTTTTGCGAGAGCTGTTCCGACCTCTTCGGTTGTCATTTCGTGATCGGGAAGGTTATTCTCGAAATACTTCTCGTATGCAGAAATATCGAAATGACCATGACCGCTGAGATTAAAAAGTATCGTTTTTGAGACTCCTTCCAGATCGGCCTTTCTTGCTTCATCAAGTGCCCCGGCAATTGCATATGTCGATTCAGGAGCAGGAAGGATACCTTCAGTCCTTGCAAAAAGCACTCCGCCTTCGAAGCATTCCCTCTGCATTTTTGCCTTCGCCTCGATAAATCCATCTTTTTTCAGCTGGCTCACAAGCGCACCTGCACCGTGGTAACGCAATCCTCCTGCATGTATCTCCGGCAGGTACAAAATTATGTCCGAGGGTGTACATAGGCAGGAGCGGGGTCATCCCTGCAGAATCGCCGAAGTCGTACATAAATTTCCCTTTTGTAAGTTTCGGGCACGACGAAGGCTCAATGGTAAGCAGACGGGTCTTCCTGCCATTCACCAGGTTCTCTCTCAGAAACGGGAATGCAATCCCGGAGAAATTGGATCCGCCACCGAAACATCCGATTACAACATCGGGATAATCATCAGTTTTTGCCATTTGAAGCAAGGCTTCCTGTCCGATTATCGTCTGATGAAGAATCACATGATTAAGTACACTTCCGAGGGAATATTTTGTGTAAGGATCTTCAGCCGCTATTTCCATGGCTTCTGAAATTGCAATGCCCAGACTGCCCGGAGAATCAGGATCCAGTTCGAGAACCTTCCTTCCCGATACTGTCATAGTGCTTGGCGAAGGGATCACCTTTGCATTATATACATTCATTAAAAGCTTCCGGCCGGGTTTCTGGCTGTAACTTACCCTCACCATGAATACCAGCAGCTCAAGTCCGAAATGCTGGCAGGCAAAACTCATGGCACTTCCCCACTGGCCGGCTCCGGTTTCTGTTGTAATCCTCCTGACTCCTTCCTGCTTATTGTAATAAGCCTGCGCAATTGCAGTGTTTGCTTTATGGGAGCCTGAATAATTGCCACCTTCATACTTGTAGTAGATTTTGCTTTTTGTGCCAAGCGCTTTTTCAAGATTGACAGCTCTGAAGAGGGGAGAAGGACGGTATGTCCTGTAGAGGTCAAGAACCTCATCAGGTATTTCAATATACCTTTCTGCTGATACTTCCTGTTTTATTAGTTCCATTGGAAAGACTGCAGCAAGAGCCTCAGGGCCTATTGGTTGCCGGGTTGCCGGATTAAGCGGTGGCAATGGTTTATTTGGCATATCTGCCACAATATTATACCAGTGGCGCGGCATTTCTTTTTCATTCAAGTAAAATTTTTGTTATTTTTTTCATTGTTTTAATTATTAAGTGGTTTATTAAAATTTTTAAATAAAAAAGGCATGCTGTGAACAGCATGCCTTTACGGGTAAATATCTTTTGAGGATTATATAATGGCCTTATTCACAGCTTAATTATTCGAGCTGCGCCAAGACCAGATATATAATCTTCCTGTTTTCATGGCATCAAAAATAGTGAAAAATTTTAATTTGCAACAAAAAATGACTTTTTTTTTAATATTTTTAATTAAAACAGATTAAATGCCCGCATATTGATATTCAGATTCATTTAGTTCATTCATGTACAACTGCCCCCAGATTCCGCAAATCATTAAAAAATCCGGGATATGATTTACCAACGCAATGTGAATCCTTGATAAAAACGGTACCTGTTGCACCAAGTGCAGCAACAGCAGCAGCCATTGCAATACGGTGGTCACCATAGGAATTTACTCTTGCCCCGCTAACAGTACCTCCGGTAACAAATAAAATAATCATCCTTAAGTTCAACCTTTATGTTCATCTTGCCAAACTCCTCAGAAAGTGTTTCAGCGCGGTTACTTTCTTTATATTTTAGCCGCGATGTGCCTTTGATCTTTGATAACGCCATTGCAATAAGATGCAAGGGCCACAAGAGGAGGGAAGAGATCAGGCGATTCGGTGGCATCAATCTCGAAAGCTGTCAATTTGGATTTTGATATCTCAATAAGATCGTCAGATATTTTCATATCTGCACCTGCCTGCTGAAGTGCTTTCAGAATTGCCATATCGCTTTGATAGCTTCCGGTACGCAGACCTGTTACTTTTAAATTACCGTTTATAGCTCCTGCTACAAGCAGAAATGATCCTCCGCTCCAGTCGCTTTCAACTGTATAAGTTCCCGGAACATATTTCTGCTGTCCCTTAACACTGAAATGTTCATAGTTTTCATTTGAGATGCTGATGCCGAAATCCTTAAGTATCGAAATAGTCATATCGATATATGGCTTGCTCCTGAGATTATTGACTTTTATTCCGGAATCATCTTCCGCAAGGGGCAGCGACATAAGCAATCCCGTAAGCAGCTGGGAGCTCACCGATCCGTCAATTTCACAATTTCCCGCCTTTCAATGGTCCCCTGATGGTCAGGGGAAGAAATCCGTCAGTGCTTGTGCATCTTGCACCCAGCTGATTCAGTGCATCACCGATCATATCCATCGGTCTGTTTTTCAGTGAACCGGCGCCGGTCATTGTTATTTCCTCATCGAACAGTGCTGCAACGGGTGAGAACATACGGATTGCCAGACCTGATTCACCGCAATTAAGCTTCCTTTCTTTCAATTCTCCTGCACCGGTGATTGTCATCTTTTCAGGCTCAGGATCGACCCTTGCACCCAGACTTACTGCAATGCTCATTGCTGCAAGTGAATCATCGCAATATGACGGATTATGAATCTGGCTTTTCCCGTCTGCCAGCATGGCGGCAGCAATTGCCCTCTGAGTCATGCTTTTTGATGGAGGGGCCTTTACCTGACCGCTGACAAAGGAGGGTTCTACCGATCTTTCCATGGGTTATCTATTTTATTATTTTCCCTTTATATGGTTAGTGATGCCATTATTCATGATCTTCATCTGGTGATTGATTGATTCCTGATGAATAGCTTTGAAAATGGTATCTATCACCTCCCTGCTGAGACCTTTCACCTGGCCGTTAACCATGACTTTTTTAATTATTTCATCCCAGCGTGTTGTCTGCAAGATAGTAATATTATTTTCCTTTTTATACTGGCCGATGGTTTCCGCAACTTTCATCCGTTTTTCGAGGATATCAATAAGTGCATCATCAAATACATCGATCTGCTGCCTCAATTCCCCCAGGATGTCGAGCAATTTGGGATCAGAGGTTACCGGGCTTCTCAGAACAAGCCTGCTCAGCAGTTCCTTCAGTTCATTTGGTGTAACCTGCTGGGCAGCATCGCTGAGAGCCTTGTCAGGATCAATATGCGATTCAAGCATAAGGCCGTCAAAATTAAGATCCATTGCCTTCTGTGAGATCTCATAAAGGTATTCCCTCGAACCTGAGATATGACTTGGATCGCAGATTATAGGCAGGTCGGGAATCCTGCGCCGGAGTTCGATCGGCAGCTGCCAGTTTGGCTGATTCCTGTAAATTGTCTTTTCATAAGTTGAAAATCCGCGATGAATAGCTCCCAGCTTTGTAATTCCGGCCCTGGCAATCCGTTCGATGGCCCCGATCCAGAGTTCAAGATCAGGATTTATGGGATTTTTGACAAGGACCATTACATCAACCCCGTTTAAGGCATCTGAAATCTCCTGCACTGTGAAAGGATTAACAGAGGTCCTTGCTCCAATCCAGAGCATATCAATACCATATTTCAATGCCTCATAAACATGTTTTTCGTTGGCAACTTCGGTTCCAACCATCAGCCCGGTTTCCTGTTTTACTGTCCTCAGCCATTTAAGTCCCTCTGTTCCAACCCCTTCAAAGCTGTTAGGGCGGGTTCTCGGTTTCCATATCCCGGCGCGGAATACACTTACCTCCTTTATCTGCGCCAGCTGGATTGCGGTTGCCATTACCTGCTCCTCAGTTTCGGCGCTGCAGGGACCGGAGATAAGGAAAGGTCTTCCTTTATAGCCCCTCCAGTCTTTTGCCATGTGTGTTTTTAGTTCCAGTACCATAAAATATGTTTTTAATTTAAGATCTTCCTTATTTTATTAGCCTCTTCCATAAGTGCTTTAAGCCCCTCTATATCCTTTTCTGAAATCATTTTTCTGAAGAGGTTCATTTTCTCGATATAGTTGTCTATAACCTCAGTTATAAACTGAGAATTCTCAAGAAAAATAGGAGCCCAGGTATCTCCGTTGCTTTTTGCAAGACGGACTGTACTTTCAAAACCTCCTCCCGCAAGTGTCAGAATATTTTGTTCCTCCTTTTCCTTATCAAGGACACTCAGGGCAAGTGAAAATGAGGTGATATGCGATATATGCGATACATATGCCACATGCACATCATGATCACTTGAATTCATGTAGACCTTTCTCATATTTAAGAGATCGAGCATTTTTTCAATCAGGCTCAGGGCATCCTTATCGCTCAGCTCCCGATCGCAAATAATTGCATTTTTATAATCAAACAGCCTGCCTATGGCAGCAAGGGGACCTGAAAATTCAGTTCCTGCCATTGGATGCAGAGCAACATACCGTCCCCTGGCCAGGATGATTTTTCGGATATTTTTGCCATGCTTCCTTTTGTTGATCCCATATCCGTCACCACTTTTGAGGTTCCTGCTATCCTGTCAAGTATTCCCGGTAAGCATCCTGCAATTTGTATCCACGGGTGTGCTCAGAATTATCAGATCGCTCCTGTCAACTGCATTTTCAAGAGTATCAGTCTCATCGACCAGTCCGCAGAGCTGTGCGATATTCCTGTGCTGAAGATTTGAATCAACTCCTATTATTTTATCGGCGAATCCCCTCCTGCGAAGGTCGATCATTAATGAACCTCCTATTAGTCCGATGCCTACTGCTGCAACTGTCATATCTGTGATTAGTGATTGATTGTTAGTATTTGAGTGATTGGTGAATATGGATTTTGCTAATTCTAATTTCTATTCTTTCTCTTGCTTCCTTCAGCCTTTCATTACTCGCGCACAAAGATATTCGAATATACCTCTCCCCATTGCTTCCAAAAATAAAACCCGGAGTCATGAATACATTTGCTTTTACAAGGATCTCCTCGATAAATGCTTCACAGCTTTCAACTTCATCAGGAAGGCGTCCCCAGATAAACAAGCCAACCTGGTCATTGCTGAATTTGCATTTAAGGATCTCCATTATTGATACGGCAATCTTCCGGCGTTCTTTATATGTTTCATTAACTGTGTCATACCACGATTCGGGATTGCTAAGGGCTTCAACAGCTGCCATTTGCATTGGCAGAAACATTCCTGAATCCATATTGCTTTTTACCTTCAGGATGTTTCTGATATATTCGCTGTTGCCTGCAACCATCCCGATCCTCCATCCGGCCATATTGTGCGATTTACTTAGTGAATTAAGCTCGAGAGCCGTTTCCATGGCACCTTCAGCGGCCAGAAGACTGGTGTAATCCCTGTTCAGTATGAAGCTGTAAGGATTGTCGTTGCATAAAAGGATATTATGATCAAGCGGAGAATGCGACCAGTTTTCTTAAAAAGGTCAGCTGATCCTTTTGTGCCGGTTGGCATGTGGGGATAATTCAGCCACATTAGTTTAACCTTGCTTAAATCGGCTTTTTCAAGACTTTCAATATCCGGAAGCCATCCGTTTTTTTCATCGAGATCGTAATACCTTATTTTACCACCGACAAGGTTTGTGACAGAAGAATAGGTAGGATACCCGGGATTTGGAATCAGAACCTCGTCGCCAGGATTTACAAATGCCATGCTTATATGCATTATGCCCTCCTTGCTTCCCATCAGAGGCAGTATCTCATTCTCAGGATTAAGCCTTACCTTAAAATATTTAAGATACCAGTCAGAAAATGCCTTTCGCAAAGCAGGACTTCCATTGTAGCTCTGATACCCATGAACATCCTGTTTTGAAGCTTCGGCATGACAATCGCCTGATTGTATTTTCCGATGGAGGCTGATCGGGACTTCCGATTCCAAGATTTATTATATCAGCGCCTGATGCACGCATCTGATCAATCTGCCTTAGTTTCCGGGAAAAATAGTATTCCTGGACACTGTTGGTACGGTCTGCAGGTTTAACTTTCATACAGCATATCTCCTTTATTGTAAACACCAAGAATCTCTAAATTGCTTGTATACTTTTCAAGAACTGATTCGATAATGTCCGATATCGGAACTGTCAGGCAGTTCGAGGTCAAGATAGAACATATATTCCCATTCACCATTCAGCCGGGGAACCGACTGGATCTTGGAAAGGTTTATATTCATCTCTGCAAGCTTTACAAGAACTGCAGCCAGGCGATCCAGGCTTATGTCCGGTTGCAAAACATATTGATATTTTATTGCCCTCCTTGTTCCCTTTGTCGCTCACTCCCTATCACCAGGAACCTGGTGTAATTTTTCTTATATGTTTCAATTCCTGCCGCAAGGATTTCAAGTCCGTAAATTTCTGCTGCATCCGAAGAGGCTATTGCTGCAATCTTCTTCAGTCTTGTGTTCAGAAATCAGCTTTGCGCTTCCTGCAGTATCGTCGGATTCCACAAGTGTAATTTCAGGGTACTGGTTCAGAAATGTCATGCATTGGGCAAGGGCAATCGGATGCGATCTGATCTGCCGTATGTCGTTAATAGTCTGTCCGGGCAGAGCCATAAGGTTCTGCACTATCCTGAGGTTATGCTCACCCAGCATTTTCAATCCCGACTCCCTGATAAGGGTATAATTGTAAAGGATGCTTCCTGACCGGGCGTTTTCAATAGCCATCATTGCCAGGTCGGCTTTACCCTCCCTGACAGAGTTAAGGGTCATATCAAATGTTGAACAGGGTACAATTTCAATATTATCGTTACAGAAATACTGTCTTGCTGCAACTTCGTGAAAACATCCTTTTTCTCCCTGTATCGCAATTTTCATTTTACATTTTATTAAAAAAAGAAGGGCCCCTTTTCGGGGACCCTTGCTTTTATATATAATTTCTTATCTGTATACAAAAATCCCCTTATCTCTTTTTGAAGTAAAAAAAGAAGTAGAAATAAGAAAAGAAATAGTTGTATACAATATTCATTGTTTCGGCTTATTGGCTTACAAAAGTAATCAATTTTAAAAATACAAATAAAATATTAATAAAATATTACAATTATATGAAATTTTTAAATTAAGTAACTCTGTGGAACTCTGTGTCTTCTCTGTGGATCTCTGTGTAAGTACTAAGAATTCTTAATGATTACACAGAGATGACACAGAGAAGTCACAGAGTGTACACAGAGAATTCAGGCTAATCCATTTAATCTTTATGCCGCGATTTGAAGAATTTCTTCAATTTCTGAAAAAGATACTTTTTTGTTTTAAGAAGAATCAGAAGATGATAAAGCAAATCAGCAGCTTCGTTTTTGAATAATTCCGGATTATCATCCTTAGCTTCAATAACCAGTTCAACCGCTTCTTCCCCGACTTTCTGGGCAACTTTATTTATCCCCTTCCTGAAGATTTTGTTTGTGTACGAATCCTGAATATCATCATCAATTCTTTGATTTACAATTTGTTCCAGTTCGTATATAAATCCTTTTGATGTCTTCTTCTCCAAAGCATGATTTTTTGCCTGTATGACAGACAGGTCCTGCCGGATTGACCTTTAATAAGCAATGTGTCATTATCACAGTCGATTGTTATTTCTTTAACAATCAGAAAATTACCGGAAGTCTCTCCCTTGGTCCAGAGCCTGTTTTTGCTCCGGCTGAAAAATGTAACCTTCCCTTCCTCCTGAGTCTTTCTAAATGCTTCTTCATTCATGTATCCGACCATCAGAACCTGAAGGGTGTTGTTATCCTGAATTACAGCAGGAACAAGACCGTTGCCTTTGCTAAAATCAATGATCCATATTTATTATTTTTTGTCTCTGTATCTCTTAGTGCAACCTCTGATATCTGTGTAAGTTCTTAATCACTTTTTTAACCGAGGTTAAGAGCAGTCATAGAATTCAAAGGATTTAGTTCTTAAACTCTTATGTTAATTCCTTTATCGGCAAGATACTCCTTCAGTTCCGGGATTGATATTTCACCATAATGAAATATGCTTGCCGCCAGGGCGGCACTGCAAGTTGTTTTTGTAAATACCTCCCTGAAATGTTCCATTGTTCCGGCTCCTCCGGAGGCAATAACAGGGATATTCACGCTTTTGCTTATTTCCCTGGTGATCTCAATTGAAAATCCTGATTTTGTTCCGTCCGCATTCATCGAGGTAAGCAATATCTCTCCTGCCCCCATATTTTTCAGCTTTTACTGCCCAGTCAACTGCGTTTGACCTGAGTCGGAGTCCGTCCACCATCAATATAAACAATCCATTCATTGTTGATAAAATGTGTATCAATTGCCACAACAACGCACTGGCTGCCAAACTGTTTTGCTATCTGAGTTATCAGTGCCGGATTCCTGAAAGCAGATGAATTGATGCTGACCTTGTCAGCTCCGGCCCTTAATAAGAAGAGCCACATCATCAATTGTGTCTATTCCTCCCCCAACGGTAAACGGGATATTTATTTCAGCAGCAATCCTTCCAACCAGCTCAGCAAAGGTCTTTCGCTTCTCAATAGTTGCCGTAATATCCAGGAAAACAAGCTCATCGGCACGCTGTTCAACATATTTTTTTGCAAGTTCCACCGGATCGCCGGCATCGCGGATATCAATAAAATTGACTCCCTTTAACTGTCCTGCCTTCTTTTATATCCAGGCAGGGGATGATTCTTTTTTTTAACATAGCCGGCTTATTTCTTTTAAATCCAGAATCCCTTCATACAATGCTTTACCGATTATGGCTCCTTCACAGCCGATTTGCGACAATTCCTTCAATATCCTTCACTGAAGAGATACCTCCGCTGGCAATTAAGCTTCAGATCCCGGGATCTCAAGTATTTCCTTATACAGATCGATCGATGGTCCCTTGAGCATTCCGTCTTTATCAATATCGGTGCAGATTGCATATTTAATACCCTTTGACCTGTAATCAGAGATGAATTTTATTATATCCGAATCTGAGCTTTCAGCCCATCCTTCAGTTGCTATCTTACGGTTAACTGAATCTGCGCCAAGAATTATTTTCTCATGCCCCCATCTTTGAAGCCATTCAAGAACAAGAGGCTGACTGGTTACGGCAATGCTTCCGCATGTGATCTGCCTTGCACCACTGCTAAAAGCAATATTAAGATCATCATCTGACCTGATCCCTCCGCCGAAATCAATTTTCAAGGGAAGTTCCGGCAGCAATCTTCTCCAGGATTCTGTAATTGACGATTCGTTTGTTAAGTGCTCCGTCAAGATCAACCATGATGGATATACTTAATTCCATGATCCTCAACCTGTCTGGCCACTTCAAGAGGATCTCTCATTATAGATCTTTTTAGTGGAAAAATCCCCCTTTGTCAGCCTTACACACTTGCCTTCAATAATATCGAGTGCAATAATGATCCTCATAATTCAAGGAAATTCTTCAGAATTTTGTTACCTGTGTCTGCCGACTTTTCCGGGTGAAACTGGACAGCATAAAAATTGTCCTTATGCATCGCAGCGCTGAATGGCAGGACATAATCGCATATTGCCAGTGTATAATCAGTTATTTCAGCATAATAGCTGTGAACATAGTAGACATCCTCATCGGCTCTTACTCCTTTGAAAAGTGTTCCTTTAAGTGCTGAGAAATTGTTCCAGCCCATATGCGGCACTTTTTCAAAAGGCGGGAATTTCTTGACGGCTGCATCAAAAATCCCAAGGCATCTTGTACCACCCTTCATATGAAATAGTCGCACATAAGGTGCAATCCGAGACAAATACCCAGTACAGGCTGTTTGAGCGACAAAATTAGCTTATCCAGTTTTTTCTCCCTCAGATATTTCATTGCGCTGCCAGCTTCGCCAACCCCGGGGATAATAACCTTTTCGGCAGCAAGAATTCTTTCTCACTGTCAGTTACTTTGACTTTCAAAGCCAAGCCTGTTGACAGCATTCTGAACCGACTGGATGTTCCCTGCATTGTAATTTAAGATTGCTATCATAATGTGCCTTTTGTAGATGGTAAGATTGAAGTTATCTGTTTTTTTTACCGCCATTTTCATGGCTTTGGCGAATGCTTTGAAAATTGCCTCTATTTTATGGTGGTCGTTTTCCCCTTCGGCTTTAATATTCAGATTGCACCTGGCATTATCGGTGAATGACTTAAAAAAATGAAAGAACATTTCGGAAGGGATTTCGCCGATCATATCATGGATAAAACTGACATCCCAGACGAGCCATGGACGACCTCCGAAATCAATAGCTGCCTGAGCAAGTGAATCATCCATTGGTAGACAGGAATCCATATCTTTCTATTCCCCTTTTACTTCCCAGGGCTTTCATCACACCTTCCCCAAGAGCTATCGCCACATCCTCGATTGTATGATGCGGATCGACTTTCAGATCACCTTCAGCTTTGATTTTGATATCAATATCCCCATGTTTCCCTATCTGCTCAAGCATATGATCAAAAAATCCGATTCCTGTATCAATTGAGCTTTTCCCTGAACCGTCGAGATTAAGTTCCAGAAAAACTGATGTCTCACTTGTTTTACGTTTTATAATCGCTTTTCTGGGTATTGATTTCAAGTACCTGTAAATATCGTTCCAGTCTGTGGAACAAAGAACTGCATCAGCATTTGGTTCATTTTTTAAGAGTATACCCCTGCACCCTATATTTGATGCTAACTGTAAATCAGTAATCCTGTCACCGATCACATAAGAGGAATCCAGATCTATACCCTGTGCAAGATATTTTGTAAGCATTGCAGTTCCGGGTTTTCTTGTGGGAGCATTATCTTCTGCAAATGATCTGTCGATAAAGATCTCCGCGAACTCAATTCCTTCCCCCTTAAGTATCTGCAGCATTTTATTATGAACCGGCCAGAATGTTTCTTCAGGATATAATTCAGTACCCAGACCGTCCTGGTTGGTTACCATAACCAGTTCATAATCGGTCTCTTTAGCTATTTTTGAGAGAGCGGAGATAACACCGGGAAGAAACTGAAGTTCTTCAAATCTGTCAATCTGTTCATCAGCTGGTTCAGTTAGGATTGTACCATCCCTGTCGATAAAAAGTACCTTCTTCATAGTTTAATTGCTTGAAGGGTTCTGATAAGCTTTTTATTCTCTGAAGGCGTTCCGACTGTTATCCGGATACAGCCCGGAACCATCTTATTCCTGTTCCTTACAATGATTTTATTATTAATAAGTTCTGAATAAATAAAGTCAGCATTTTTTGTCTTTACAAGGAGAAAATTAGAGTCTGATGGAAAGATCTTTTCAATGATACTCATTTTTTGAAGACTTTTTACAAGTCTTTCTCTTTCAGTTATTATCTTTCTTATCCTCTTTTTAAACAGATCAATATTTGCAAGGCTTCTTAATGCTGCTTTCTGGTTTATGGAACTGATATTATAAGGAGGTTTCATCTTGTTGAAATATCCGACAGCAGAGGCATCCATAAATGCCATTCCAACCCTTGCTGCAGCCAGTCCCATTGCTTTGCTGAAAGTCTGCATCACGATGAGATTTCTGTGCCGGCTGATCATGCGTTCTGAATGATGGTTTTTCTGAGAAATCAATGTAGGCTTCATCAATTAGTACGATACCGGTGAAGGATGAAATAATTGTTTCAATTGCTGATTCATTCATCAGATTACCGGTCGGGTTGTTCGGGGAACATATAAAAATAAGCTTCAGGCAGGGATCTTTTAAAAAAGGTACAAGGCTCCCGGGTTGAATCTGAAAATCATCTGAGAGCGGAACATTAATAAGTTCAACATCGTTTATGGCAGCCGAAACCTCATACATCCCGTATGTCGGAGTAAATGTAAGGGCCTTGTCAATTCCGGGATTGCAGAATATTCTGAAACAAAGATCGATAATCTCATCGCTTCCGTTACCCAGGAAGATATTCTCTTCTGGTATTCCTTTTATCCTGCTGATTGCGGATTTGAGCTCCCTCTGGTAAGGATCGGGATACCTGTTAAGGCTGCCATAGGGATTTTCATTGGCATCCATGAAGATCCCTTCTTTCCCGCTGAATTCATCCCTGGCACAGGAATAAGGTGTAAGGGTCCTTACATTTTTTCTGACCAGGTTATTGATATCAGTCATTTTTAAGAGATTTTAAACGGATTGTTACGGCATTTTTATGGCCCTGTAAAAGCTCAGCTTCTGCCAGCTGTTCTATTACAGGTCCCAGATTCTTAAGACCCTCAGCTGAAATCTCCTGGAAAGTTATCTTTTTCATGAAACTCTCTGTCGAAACTCCGCTGATAGCTCCTGGCATATCCAAAAGTCGGAAGAGTATGGTTTGTCCCTGAAGCATAGTCGCCTGCACTTTCGCAGCTGTATTTCCCCAGGAACACTGATCCTGCATTTATGACATTTTCTGCGAGGGTTAAATTATCTGAAGTGGATATTATCAGATGCTCTGGTGCATAACAGATTGCTGAATTCCATGCATTCTGAAATTGAGTTCATCAATATTAAGAAGCTGTTTTCCAAAGCTTTGACTGCAATTTCCCTCCTTGGTAACATTGTTAACTGCCTGTAAGTCTCTTCCTGAACGCTGTTTAATATTTCCTCTGTATCAGTCACCAGGATAACCTGGCTGTCGGTTCCGTGTTCAGCCTGCGACAGGAGATCCGAAGCTATAAAGGCCGGATCAGCTTCCCTGTCTGCAATTACCAGCACTTCACTCGGTCCGGCCGGCATATCGATCGGGATGCCGTCGAGCTGGACCATCTCCTTGGCTTTCGTAACATACTGGTTTCCGGGTCCGAAAATCTTATCAACTTTTGGTACACTTTCTGTGCCGTAAGCCATTGCTGCAATTGCCTGTGCTCCTCCAATTTTAAATATTTCCGTAACACCGGCAGAATATGCTGCATAGAGTATTAAGGGATTTATTTTACCGTTTTTATCAGGAGGAGTACACAGTATAATCTCACTGCATCCTGCGATTTTTGCCGGCACAGCCAGCATCAGAACCGTTGAGAAAAGAGGGGCGGTACCTCCAGGCACGTATATTCCTGCTTTGCTTATCGGAACGCTTTTCCTCCAGCATTTTATGCCTTTTGTTGTTTCCACGGGTTCTTCCCTGATCAGCTGGGCTCTGTGGAATTTTTCAATGTTTGCCATTGCGACCGAAACAGCATTCCGGAGATTTAAAGGAACAGTTTCAGCTGAATCTTTTATCTCAGAAGGGGTAACCCTTAGATCTTTCATTACCGCCCCATCGAATTTCTCCGAAAGTTCCAAAAGAGCCCTGTCACCCTCATTTCTTACTTTTTTCAGAACGGAAGAGACTACATTTTCAAGACCTGACCTGTTAAACCTGGGTCTGATGCATAAAGTTTCCCAGGTCTCTTTGGCAGGATAACGGATGATTTTCATTATAAAAGCTTTATAGTTACAGAATGATATCAATATGATATCAAAATGATATCAAAATAGATATCAAAATGATATCATTATAATATCATTTTTTCTATAGGTATTACCAAAATTCCTTCAGCTCCTGCAATCTTCAGCTGGTTTATCCTTTCCCAGAACTCATCCTCCTTAACCACTGAATGAATGCTGCACCAGCCTTTTTCGACCAAAGGAAGAACAGTAGGGCTCTTCATGCCCGGCAGTATCCTGCATATCTGGTCAAGTGCTTCCATGGGTGCATTAAGAAGGATGTATTTATTTTCCTTGGCGTTTTTTACAGCTCTGATCCTGAAAAGCAGCTTATCCAGAATTGACTGTTTCTCCTGATCGAGATTTTTATTCGAGATTATTACTGCCTGGCTTTTAAGAATTGTGGTCACCTCACATAAACCATTTGTCATCAGTGTACTGCCCGAGCTGACAATATCACATACAGCATCAGCCAGTCCGATGCCGGGAGCTATTTCAACACTTCCGCTGATCTCTTCAATTTCAGCTCTTATATTGTTCTGTTTTAAATAGTCACTGAGAAGCCTCGGATAGCTCGTTGCTATCTTTTTGTTTATGAAGTATTCAGGACCGGTGAACGATTCTTCTTTTGGTATTGCAAGGCTTAACCGGCAATGAGCAAAGCCCAGTTGTTCAAGGATAATGATATCCTTATTCTTTTCAAGCACCATGTTTTCTCCGATTATTCCTATGTCGGCCACCTGTTGTTCGACATACTGGGGAATGTCATCATCCCGGAGGAACAATATCTCAACAGGAAAATTTATTGCACTGGTTTTCAAGACATCAGCTCCGTTGGAAAATTTTATTCCGCACTCTTCCAGTAATCTGCGTGAATTTTCACTTAACCGGCCTTTTTTCTGGATTGCAATTTTCAGCTTACTCATTTCTTTTTTGTTTTGGCTGAGCAAACCTTGCGGGAACAAAAAACCCGTCAGATCTGCTCAGACGGGTTTATGATATTTTTATATTACTACATATCACTTTCAGTTCGCCTGAGAGCAGGAGTGAAAATGATGATGATGTAATTTAATTGATTCATCGTTTAAAATTTGAAGTCAAAGATAACGATTTTTTAATAATTATCATCATAATGGGTAAAAAACTTATTACGCCCCTGACGGGGCTTGGTGGGTTGTTCGGTTCTTCTTACGCAGGGCGATGCCCCGCTTAAAACTATTGCGCCCCTACGGAGCTTTGGCGATACCCTGCCGGAAATCTGAAGCTGCCACGGAGATGAGGAATTATCAATAAATACAGCAGGCCGTAGGCCCGAAAGCTGCCACGGAGATGAGGAATTATCAATAAATCAAGCAGGCCGTAGGCCCGAAATAGAGTGGGGATGGGCGAAGCCCGTCCCAAATGGCAACCAAATGATATTCAAGCCCCGTAAGGGGCGGAATATTTTTTTCAAAAATTGAAAATTCTGGCCCCGGTAGTTCTTAATTTTACTGAAAACGGAATAATTATGTCTCAATCATTTTCAAAATTCTATTCTCACATTATTTTTCATACGAAGAACAATGTGAAATTCATCAGAGAGGAAATCGAAGATGAATTGTATTCTTACCTGGGAGGGATTTTAAAAAACTCTAAATCCATTCCTTTTCAGATCGGAGGCACCTCCGATCATATTCATATTCTGTGCACTTTGCCAAGGACTATGACTCTTGCAGAAATTTCAGAAGAAATCAAGAAGAGCTCATCGAAATGGATTAAAACTAAAGGACCCCATTACCGGAATTTCTACTGGCAGGAGGGGTATGGTGCTTTCTCAGTCGGCTGGTCTCAGGTGGAGACTGTTAAAAGGTATATCAGAAATCAGAAACAGCATCATACCAAGGTCAAATTCATCGATGAATACAAGAGACTGCTCGATGAGAATGGAATAGAATATGATGAGAAGTATCTTTAACCGGGGATTCCCGGTTAGAGATTATCTCGCCCCTTACGGGGCTGGGGAACAGTTGTGGCGGCTGTTTCGCGGGGGGCGGTGCCCCGCTGGATATTATTTCCGCCCCTATGGGGCTGGGGGAGTGTTTGTTGGGGCTGTTAAGCGGAGCGATGCCCCGCTCAAAATTATATCGCTCCTACGGAGCTTCGCAGATAAAGGGCCAGTTGCTAGCACCGACCGATGCCCGGCTGGATACTATTCCGCCCCATACGGGGCTCCTTAACTGACCAGTGATTTCAACAGGCCGTAGGCCTTTGACATTTTAAGGATGGGCATCGCCCATCCGGGAAGGCACCGTGGGATGGGAAGCCCCGTAGGGGGCGGAATAAGTTACCACTAAACCCTTTCCGCCACCAGGTCGCCGACCTCAGTGGTTGAATATCCCATCCTGCCTGCTCCAAGATCTTTCAACTTGTTTGCCGTCACATCCATAATCGCCTTCTCAACAGCATCTGCTGCCTCCGCCTCTCCAAGATGTTCAAGCATCATGGCTCCGCAGGCAATTGCCGCCAGCGGATTGATTACATTCATACCGGTATATTTCGGGGCCGATCCGCCAATAGGCTCAAACATCGATACTCCCTCGGGATTGATGTTACCTCCGGCTGCGATCCCCATTCCTCCCTGGGTAATGGCGCCGAGATCAGTGATTATATCCCCGAACATATTGGTTGTGACAATCACATCAAACCATTCCGGATTCTTTACCATCCACATGCATGTTGCGTCGACGTGATAATATTCCCTCTTAATATCGGGATATTCAGCCTGTCCCATTTCATGAAATGCCCTTTCCCACAAGTCAAACACATATGTCAGGACATTTGTTTTGCCGCAAAGGGCGAGCGTCTTCTTCCTGTTCCTCTTCCTTGTAAATTCAAAGGCATACCTTAAACATCGGTCAACCTGAAAACGGTTGTAAACCATATTCTGAATTGCCACTTCATGAGGAGTGCCCTTCATTGTAACACCGCCGCTTCCTGTATATACATCGCCTGAATTTTCCCTGACAACAACATAATCAATATGTTCGGGACCTTTATCCTTAAGAGGGGTGGCAACTCCGGGATAAAGTTTTATCGGGCGAAGATTTATATACTGATCAAGCTCAAACCGAAGCTTCAGAAGAATTCCTTTTTCGAGAATTCCGGGCTTTACATCAGGATGTCCGATAGCTCCAAGGAAAATTGAATCGAACTTTTTCAGTTGTTCAGGCGCTGAATCAGGCAGAACTTCTCCGGTTCTGAGATAACGGTTTCCTCCGAAATCAAATTCCTCATAATTGATCTTAAAACCGAATTTTGCAGCGGCTGCGCTGAGTACTTTCTGTCCTTCTCTTACAACTTCCGGTCCTGTACCGTCGCCGGCTATAACAGCTATATTATATGATCTGTTCATGGGATATGTTTATAAGATTTTATACATTTGAGTTGCTGGCCATTAATTTATCGCTGATCCTTATTTCATTGTTCTCAACAATATTCAGCATTTTTTCTGTTGCCTTTATAGCCGATTCTGTCTGATCAGCATCAAGCCCTTTCGTTCTGAACTCCCTGTTTTTGAAATTCCAGGTAATTAATGTTTCAACAAGGGCATCAGTTTTTCCTCCGGGAGGTATCGATACCTCATAATCTGTAAGTGTTGGAAGCTCTTTCCCGAGCCTGTCATAAATAACCCTCAGAGCTTTCATAAATGCATCATACTGGCCATCACCCGATGAGGTCTCCTGGTAAATTTTCCCGTCTATCTCGATCTGAACGCTTGCAAAAGGCTTCAATCCGAATGAAAGTGAAAGCGAATAGTTCTTTATGAAGATTTTGTAATCGGCCCTGTCATTTCCAAGCACATCAGAAATAATAAATGGCAGATCCTCAGTTGTTACATTTTCTTTTTTGTCGCCCAAGCTCAATAACCCGCTGAGTGACTTTTGCCAGCGATTCAGGATTCAGATCGAGTCCGAATTCCTCAAGGTTTTTCTTGATGGTGGCTTTTCCCGATTGTTTTCCAAGTGCATATTTCCTTTTTCTTCCAAATCTTTCAGGAAGGAGATTATTATAATAAAGATTATCCTTGGAATCTCCATCAGCATGCACTCCGGAAGTCTGGGTGAAAACATTCTCACCTACTACAGGTTTGTTCACGGGGATCCTTATACCGCTGAATGTTTCTACGATCTTGCTGGCTTTTGTTATTTCAAATTCATTAACACCTGTTTCAGCCTTCAGCTGGTCGTGCAGAACACCGATAACACTCGAAAGTGGAGCATTGCCTGCTCTTTCACCCAATCCGTTGACCGTGGTATGGACTCCTTTTATCCCTGCCCTTACAGCTGAATAGATGTTTGCCACAGCCAGATCATAATCGTTATGGGGATGAAAATCAAAATGCAGAGACGGATATTTGTCAGTCATCTTTTTGCAGAAGGAATATGTCTGATCCGGATTCAAGAATGCCCAGCGTATCGGGCAGCATGAATCTTACAATTCTTTCATCTTTCAGATTGTCAATCATATAGAATACATAATCCTCAGAACTGATCATTCCGTTCGACCAGTCTTCAAGATATATATTGACCTTCATATCAAGTTCTTCTGCTCTGTTAATTATACCTTTTATATCATTTACATGCTGTTCAGGTGTTTTGCGCAGCTGCTTTTCGAGATGCCTTAATGATCCTTTGCAGAGCAGGTTGATAACTTTTCCTCCCGCGTCATGGATCCAGTTGATTGAAATATCCCCGTCTATAAATCCAAGAACTTCGACTTTTTTCTGGAAATTATTACGCCGGGCCCACCTGGTGATCATTTTAAGAGCTTCAATTTCCCCGCTGGAAACCCTCGCCGAGGCAACCTCGATGCGGTCGACTTTCACTTCTTTTAATAAAAATGCTGCTATGTGCAGTTTTTCGACCGGAGAATAAGAAATACCCTGCATTTGTTCCCCATCCCTGAGGGTTGTATCCATTATTTCAATTCTCATCTTACTGGTTTTTTGTTTCAAATGAAGCTATCAGGTCTTTTATACCAAGCAGGTAGTCAATATCATCAAGTCCCTTCAGCATGCACTCTTTTTTATAGGGATTAATTTCAAATGCCTGTGATTCTCCTGTTGGAAGTACCATAAGCAATTGCTTTTCAAGATCAATTCTTATCAGTGATTCCGGTTTCCTTATGAATAAGGTCAAAGAGATTCTTAAGAAATTTTTCAGGGACAACGACCGGGAGCAATCCATTGTTAAGGGAATTATTTTTAAAAATATCGGCAAAAAAGCTTGATACCACTGCCCTGAATCCATAGTCATATATTGCCCATACTGCATGTTCGCGGCTTGATCCGCTTCCAAAATTCTTCCCGGCGACCAGGATCTTTCCGCTGTATATTATTATTATTCAGGACGAATTCCATATTCCTGTTGCCTGATTTATCAAATCTCCAGTCTCTGAAAAGATTTTCTCCAAAACCTTCCCTGGTTGTCGCGCTGAGGAATCTTGCCGGGATTATCTGGTCAGTATCCACATTCTCTAGAGGTAATGGGACACAGGTAGATTCCAGTATATTGAATTTTTCTTTTGACATTTCCGGTATATTTTGTTTTGATGATCTAATCAATAAACTCCCGCGGATCGCTTATCTTTCCAGTAATGGCAGCTGCAGCTGCAGTTAACGGACTGGCAAGCAGTGTTCTGGCACCGGGTCCCTGGCGTCCTTCAAAATTCCTGTTGGATGTTGAAACCGCATATTTCCCTGCCGGTATCTTATCTTCATTCATTGCAAGGCATGATGAACAACCCGGCTGTCTCAGTTCAAAACCCGCCTTTTTCAGTATTTTGTCCAATCCCTCATCGATTGCCTGTTTCTCAACAGCTTTTGATCCGGGGACTATCAGGGCTGTGACATTGGGAGCTTTTTTTCTCCCTTTTACAAGTTGCGCAAATGATCTGAAATCTTCTATCCTTCCGTTTGTACAACTTCCAAGGAACACATAATCAACTGGCTGTCCCATCAGTTTCATTCCCGGAACAAATCCCATATAATTGAGCGATTTAATGAATGAATCCGAAACCTCGCTGCTTATATCATCGGTGGTAGGGATTGTACCATCAATTGCTATTCCCATTCCCGGGTTGGTACCGAAAGTGATCATCGGTTTTATATTTTCACCGTTAAACTCGATGTCGCGGTCAAATTCAGCATCCTTGATCGCTTTTCATTCTTTCCATTTCAGCAACAGGGTATTCCAGTCGATGTTTTCGGGAAAGGATGGAAGATCTTTCAGATATTTGAAAGTCGTTTCATCGGGAGCTATCAGTCCGCCGCGTGCACCCATTTCAATACTCATATTGCAGATTGTCATTCTCCCTTCCATGCTGAGGTCTCTGATAACCGGACCGGCATATTCAACAAAATATCCGGTGGCCCCGCTGGCTGAGATCTGCGAAATGACATACATTATTACATCTTTTGAAGTCACCCCTTTTTGAAGCTTTCCGTTAACGGTGATCCTCATCTTTTTTGGTTTTGGCTGAAGGATGCACTGTGTTGCAAGTACCATCTCCACCTCGCTTGTTCCGATGCCAAATGCTATTGCACCGAAGGCGCCATGGGTTGAAGTGTGGCTGTCGCCGCAGACTATCGTCATGCCCGGCCTGGTGTATCCCAGTTCAGGACCTATAACATGGACTATTCCATTATTCGGATGGTTGAGTCCGAAATATTCTATCCCATGAAATTCTGCAGTTTTCTGCAAGCTTTTCAACCTGGTTTCTTGAAAGCTCCTCCCTGATTGGTTTGTCCTGGTTCATTGTAGGAATATTATGATCGGCTGTTGCAAGTGTTTTTCGGTCTGAATACAGGTATGCCCCTTTTCTCAAGCCATTAAATGCCTGTGGACTTGTCACTTCATGAATATAGTGCTGATCGATGTAGAGGACATCAGGTCCGCCTTCGATCGATTTTACCACATGTGAATCCCAGATCTTGTCAAAAAGTGTTTTGGTTCCATTATTTGTGATCTGTGTCTCCTATTGAACTCTTTAGTTTTTAGAAATTGCATGAAATACAGAATGCCTCACACAGAGTAGCTGTATAATATATGATCAGATATATCAACATTTGCGAAAATCCGTAATAGATTTTCCCCTGGTGTTCTATCTGGATATGTACTTTCCCGATATCGTCGCTTCCTTTTGTAATTGCCTGAATAAGAAACTCTTCGAGGTGAATGGTCTTGCTGATCAGATGCTTTACTGCTGTAAATGCAGCATCAATAGGACCGTTTCCTGAAGCTGTTGATGAATGTACCTCTCCGTTGATCCTTACCCCGACAGTTGCCACAGGGATAGCTGATTTTCCGCATGTGACCTGGAGAAGTTCAAGCTTCATAGCCTTTTCGCCTGAAAAGACCTCACCTGAAAGAATTCTTAGATCTTCATCATTGATCTCTTTTTTCTTATCTGCAAGAAGCAGAAAACGGTGGTAGATATCATCAAGTTCCTCCTTGCCAAAATTATAACCAAGGGTTTCAAGCCGATGATTCAGGGCTGCTCTTCCGCTGCGGGCGGTCAGTATGATTGAGGATTCTTTTATCCCCACTTCGTGAGGATCAATTATTTCATAATTCTCCCTGTTTTTGAGCACTCCATCCTGATGGATTCCGGAGGAGTGGGCAAATGCATTTCTTCCCACAATCGCCTTGTTTGCCTGTACAGGCATGCTCATCAGGTGTCGAAACGAGCCTGCTTGTGCTGAAAATAAGCTTTGAGTTGATTTCAGTTTTCAGATTCATGTATGATGGCTCTTTAAGTATCATTGCCACCTCCTCAAGAGATGTATTTCCTGCACGTTCACCAATTCCATTCATTGTCACTTCCACCTGTCTTGCCCCGTTAATGACACCCATTATTGTGTTGGCAGTCGCCATTCCCAGGTCATTGTGGCAATGTGTCGAGATAATTGCTTTATCAATATTTGGAACATTCTCCTTCAGATACCTGATCTTTTCCCCATACTCTTCGGGAAGGCAATATCCGGTTGTGTCGGGGATATTTACCACTGTTGCCCCGGCTTTTATTACTGCCTCTATTACCTTTGCAAGGTATTCGTTTTCACTTCTTCCTGCATCTTCGGCATAGAATTCAACATCTTCCACAAATTTGCGGGCATATTTCACTGCATCGACAGCTCTTTTTAGAATCTCCTCAGGTGTTGTCCTGATTTTGTATTTTATATGAAAAGGAGATGTCCCGATACCGGTATGGATCCTTTTCTTCTTTGCATACTGGAGTGCTTCAGCAGCCACCTCAATATCTTTCTTTACAGCTCTTGTCAGTGCGCATATAACAGGATTTGAAATTGCTTTGGAAATTTCAACCACTGATCTGAAATCACCCGGACTTGATATCGGGAATCCGGCTTCAATTACATCGACGCCAAGAGCTTCAAGAGCCTGAGCCACCTCAATTTTTTCAACAGTATTCAGCTGGCAGCCCGGTACCTGTTCTCCATCCCTGAGGGTGGTATCGAAAATTAATTACCTTGTCTTCCATTGTTGATTATTTATGAGTTTATAATTTTTTTTAACCCATCCCTCGACCCCTCCCGGGAGGGGATGGATACTTTTTTTAATCTTACGGTATCGTTTTAATCTTTTATTTCTTTGGTCTAGTTTTCTTACTGCAGCCCCTGTTCTCCATAATTCTGAATTTCCAAGTTCTTTTAGTTCAGCATCCAGAAGTTCCTTGTAATTTGAAGAGCCTGTTGACTTCAGCACTCTGACGCACTCTTCGCCCGATTTAACCTTATTATAAAGATCTTCAAAGACAGGAAGCACAGCATCCTTGAATTTCGGGCGCCAGTCGAGAGCTCCGCGCTGGGCTGTTGCACTGCAATTGGAGTACATCCAGTCCATTCCTTTTTCGTCGACCAGGCGGATAAGGCTCTGGGTAAGCTCTTCAACAGTCTCATTGAAAGCTTCAGAAGGAGAGTGTCCGTTTTCACGGAGTACCTTGTACTGGGCATCCATTATACCTGCAAGTGCGCCCATAATAACACCCCTTTCTCCTGTAAGATCTGAAAATACCTCTTTTTCAAATGTCGTCGGGAAAAGATATCCTGATCCTATTGCGATACCAAGCGCCAGTATACGGTCAGTTGCTCTCCCAGTGAAATCCTGGAATACCGAAAAACTTGAATTGATTCCGGCTCCTGCAAGAAAATTTCTTCTGACGCTTGTCCCGGAGCCTTTTGGTGCACAAAGGATAACATCAACATAATCGGAGGCGGTATAACACCTGTATGCTCCTTATAAGTTATTGAGAAACCATGCGAAAAATAGAGTGCATCACCCTTTTTAAGGCAGGGTTTCAGCTTTGGCCAGAGAATTCTCTGTGCTGCATCCGATACCAGATATTGGATTATAGTGCCTTTTGTGGCTGCCTCTTCAACAGTGAAAAGAGTTTTCCCCGGAACAAATCCATCTGCAACTGCTTTATCCCAGTCAGCTTTAAATTCAGGTGCCTGACCGATAATTACATTTATGCCATTATCTTTCATATTAAGGGCCTGGGCCGGTCCCTGCACTCCGTATCCTATTACTGCAACGGTTTCGTTTTTAAGTACTTCACGTGCTTTCGAAAGTAAACTCATCTCTTGTAACAACATCTTCAATAACTCCGCCAAAATCAATTTTTGCCATTGTAAAGTTTTATGTTTTTAATATGTTTAATTTTTTATATTTTAATTGTTTTAGCCCCCCTGTCCATCTGGAAGGAGGTTCGTCAGGAGCGTCTGAAGTTGAGGATACGCTCAATATTTTCCGGTTTAGATCTGGTTTGCCTCATCCATCTCCTGCAGATATGCATTAAGCTCCTTGACCTGCTTGGTAATTGCAACCCTTCCTGACCTTACAAACTGAAGAACCCCGCATGGTTCAAGATGATGAAGCAATTCGTTTATTTCAGTTTTATGCCCGGTTTTTTCAATTACCGTATATTCCGGTGAGACCTCAAGAATACGTGCATGGTGCGTACGAACTATCTGATCGATCATATTTCCTGACATCAATCCCTGTGTTTTTACTTTATATAGTGCTATCTCCTGGTATATTATTTCATCGGATGTATGTACGAATACCTTCAGAACATCAACGAGCTTCTGCATCTGGCGGGCCACTTTATGAACCATTTCAGCTGTGGTCTTCACCACGAGGGTAAGCATCTGAACTCCTTTGACAGCAGATTCGGAAGCTGTTATGCTTTCAATATTTATCTGCCTTCGGGTCAGAATTATTGTGATCTGGCTCAGGATACCTATATGATCCTCAGTGAAAAGTGAAATTGTAAATTCCTGTTTCATGATTTTTTTTACTCTTATTTTTGTCCCCAATCCAAGGGGGTTTGATTAAGTCCCCTTCAGGGGGCATGGGGGGTATTCTATTTTTTATATGTCAAAGTAACTTCTGATACAGAAGCACCTGGTTCTATCATTGGAAGAACATTTGCCTCCTTGTCGATCTTAATTTCAAGCAGGTAAGGGCCCGTCTGGCATCAAGCATTTCATAATCGAATCTTTAAGATCCTTCCTTTCCGATACACTTTCCGCAGGTATTTTGTATCCCTCTGGCTATTGTTCACAAAATCGGGATTAACCATTTCAGTTGAAGCATATCTTTTTGCAATAGAACATATCCTGCCATTGACGGACCATTCCCAGGAAACTGTTATTCAGAATTATGATCTTAACCGGGACCTTGTACTGGAGTATAGTTCCAAGTTCCTGGATTGTCATCTGGAAACCACCATCACCCAGAAAAGCAACAACCTGTTTATCGGGTCTGCCGATTTTAGCGCCAATCGAAGCAGGAAGTCCAAATCCCATTGTTCCCATTCCTCCTGAGGTAACAAGGCTGTTAGGTTTTAAAAACCTGTAGTAACGGGCAACCGACATCTGATTCTGTCCGACATCTGTCACGATTATCGCATCTCCCCCTGTAAGTTCAGAAACAAGCCTTACTACTTCACCCATTTTGAGCTTTCCATTCTCCGGCTGTGTTTCCTCTTTAATAACTTTTTCATATTCTGTTTTATCGACAGATTCTGAATTCCCTGATCCATTATTCATAACTTTTCTCTTTTACAAGTGGGAGGAGATTATTGAGAACTTCTTTTGCATCATTATTTATTTCAAGATCTACTATTACATTCTTATTTATCTCCGCTTCATCGATCTCAATATGAATTATTCTTGCATTTTTAGCATATTTTTTAAGGTTCCCGGTTACCCGGTCATCGAAACGCATTCCGATAGCAATTATCAGATCAGCCTCATTTGTAAGGATATTAGGAGCATAGTTGCCATGCATTCCGAGATACCCTGCATAGAGTCGGTGTCCTGATGGGAAAGCCGAGAGACCCAGAAGTGTAAGTGCAACAGGAATTCCGGTTTTCTCGGCAAATTTCAGAAGCTCATTTTCAGCGCCCGAGATAAGAACTCCGTGACCTGCAAGGATCAAAGGCTTCTCAGCATGGTTAATCATTATGGCGGCTGATTCTATTGCCTTTGTATGCAGGGGTATATTGGGATTGTAACTCCTTATATAATTGCATTTCCTGTATTTGAAACTAAGTTTCTCGAACTGGGCATCTTTTGTGATATCGATGAGTACAGGTCCGGGACGCCCTGTTGCGGCAATGTAAAAAGCTTTGGCTATTGTTTCAGGAATATCCTCCGGCTTCTTTACCTGTGCATTCCATTTTACAACTGGCATCGAAACGCCAAGGATATCAGTTTCCTGGAAAGCATCGGTTCCGATCAGGTTCGAAACAACCTGTGCAGTTATAAAGACAACAGGTACCGAATCGAGATAGGCATTGGCAATTCCGGTAATCAGGTTTGTTGCTCCCGGTCCGGATGTGGCAAAACAAACGCCTGGTCTTTCCGGTAACCATTGCATAGGCCTGGGCAGCATGTGCAGCTCCCTGCTCATGCCTGGTAAGTATGTGATTCAGCTTGCCTTCATAATCAAGTAGTCTGTCATAAACCGGCATGATTGCACCTCCGGGATAACCGAAAATAGTATCCACACCCTCTTCGACCAGGCATCGGAGAAGTGCTTCAGCACCTGTGATTGTCTCAAATCCGTTTGTCTGTTCGGTAGCTTTTTTTGTTTCTTTCTCTCCTTCATAAAATCGGATTTATCTTTTACTATCATTTATTTAACCCACCCCCAACCCCTCCAGGGAGGGGAGCCACGGTAATTTCGTCACCCTGCACCCCGTACCTCATACCTAAATCATCCTTACCGCTCCCTTATCCGCTGAACTCACCATTGCTGCATATGCTTTCAGCGATTTAGGAATCACCCTGTTCCTGTTTGCAGGATTAAATGCATCTTTCTCCTTTTGATTTTTCTTCATTGAGTCTTTCAGCAAATTCATTATCAGTTAACAGTGCATTTATACTGCGGTTTGCGACATCTATTTCAATGTGGTCGCCTGTTCTGAGAAGTGCAATTTCACCTCCGGCAGCAGCTTCAGGTGACAAATGACCAATTGATAATCCAGATGTACCTCCTGAAAAACGTCCATCCGTAATAAGCGCACATTTCTTATCGAGATGTTTCGATTTAAGGTAGGAGGTTGGATAAAGCATTTCCTGCATTCCCGGTCCGCCTTTGGGTCCTTCATATCTTATTACAACCGCATCACCTTCTTTTACAGCGCCTGTAAGAATACCTTCAACAGCCTCTTCCTGCGACTCGAAAATGATTGCCGGGCCTCTGAATTTCAAAAGTGAAGTATCTATTCCGGCAGTTTTTACAATGCATCCGTTTTTTGCAATATTGCCATAAAGGACTGCAAGACCTCCATCCTTATTATAAGCATTCTGCACGCTTCTTATACATCCGTTTTTTCTGTCGGTATCCGGTTTTTCATGATAGTTGCTCTGAGAACCCATTTCAAGATTTTTTTGCAGGCCGGGAGCGCTTAACCAGAAATTTAAAGCTTCAGTTGTGGATGTACTGCTCATAATATCCCAGTCGGCAATAGCTTCGATGGAGAGTTTTATAATCAATTCGTGCTTACCGAACTGTCAATCAGATTATTTCTTTCGAGTTCACCCATTATTGAAAGGATTCCGCCAGCTCTGTTAACATCCTGGATATGATATTCTGAACTTGGGGAGACCTTGCAGATATTAGGGATCTTTCGTGATAAATCATCAATATCCTTCATTGTAAAGTCGACGCCTGCTTCATGTGCGATCGCCAGCAGATGCAGGACCGTATTTGTTGATCCTCCCATTGCGATATCAAGCGACATTGCATTAATAAATGCCTGGCGGGTCGCAATGGATCGTGGAAGAACACCTGCATCACCATCATAATAATACCTGTTTGCAAGTTCAACTATCAGTGATGCGGCCTTTTCGAACAGTTTAAGCCTGTTGGAATGAGTGGCCAGGATGGTTCCGTTTCCGGGCAATGCAAGCCCCAGTGCTTCAACAAGACAGTTCATCGAATTGGCTGTAAACATTCCGGAACATGATCCGCATGTCGGGCATGCCGACATTTCCATTTCTTTCAGGTCGTTATCACTTACGGAATCGCTGGCTGCGGATACCATAGCATCAATCAGGTCGATATTTTTCCCGCGGAACCTGCCTGCTTCCATCGGACCGCCTGAAACAAATACAGAAGGGATGTTAAGCCTCATCGAAGCCATCATCATCCCCGGGGTTATCTTGTCGCAATTGCTTATACATATCATTGCATCAGCAAGATGAGCATTACAAACATATTCAACGCTGTCGGCTATAATTTCCCTTGAAGGAAGGGAATAGAGCATTCCTTCGTGACCCATTGCAATGCCATCGTCAATTGCAATTGTATTGAATTCAGCTGCAAAACATCCAAGTTTTTCAATCTCCTTTTTTATAACCTGGCCGATATTATGAAGATGAACATGTCCGGGAACAAATTGTGAAAATGAATTGACAATTGCTATCACGGGCTTACCGAACTGATTTTCCTGCATCCCGTTAGCCCGCCACAGGCTTCTTGCGCCAGCCATATTCCTTCCCGTTGTGGTTCTGGAACTTCTGAGCTGATTCTTCATCACATCATTCTTTATAAAAAAAAGCTTTCCGGATCATCCGGAAAGCTTCTGTATGTTTATAGTACTACATATTATTCCCGGATCATTTGCCAGAGGCAATAATAAGGAGGAGGGCAATAATATGTATTAAAGTTTTATTCACTTTTTTCTTACAAATTGAATGACAAATGTATTCATAATTTTAATATATCAAATAAAAAGTGCTTTTTTCTTCATTTCTCCACTCGGGAACTTCAATATATTGATTTATTTCAATGTAAATCTAACCAAATACCCTCCTCCGGGAATCAGATCAATCTGAAGTTTGTCAGTTTGATGTGAAGTCATTGATGTAACATTTGCTGACGCCGGATTATCTGGATTATCGCTTAATGCAAGAGAACTATATGTTTCCTTTCCGAGAAAAGTGAGTGGCAAATTCAGAGTCTTTTTTTGTAATCCATTGATTACCGAAAGAAACCATTCCGTACCTTTCCTTTGAGCGTATACAGCTATTTCGCCAGGTTCGGATGGAGGAAGGACAATAGTCTCATCCCATACTGCCGGAATGGTTTTTATCATTTCCGCACATGGATTTTCAAGAATGTGTGCAGGTGTTGCAGCGTATGTTATAACCGGTGCGGAAAATATTGCTGCAGTTGCAACCTGGTGAACCCAGGTTGTATTCCTGCGGCGATCGCCGAAATGTACTACCGAATAATCGGCTGGTCCTGCAACCATCCTTGTAAATGGAATTACAGTTTCGTGGGTGGCCCTATCCATTAACTTGCTGGCTTCCATGCCTTTTACCCCTTCATATATCAAAATATTCGGCCAGGTTCGCGATAATCCGGAAGGTTTATTGGCACCATGCAGAATAAGCTGAAGTTTCGATGCTGCTGCTTCATTGAATATTGATTCATAAAGGTCAATAACCTCTTTAGCCTCATGATCAAAAAAATCGATTTTAACACCTGAAATTCCAAATTCCTGAAGGTGTCGGAAAAATTCCTGCCTTTTTACGGGATCAATTAACTCTTTTGAATGTTTCCAGACAATTATTCCTACTCCAAGTTTTGATGAATATTCAACCAGATTCCTCAAAGAATCTTCAGGCCATTTACTCCAGAATCCTTCGAGTATATTGTACTCAAAACCAAGTTCTGATGCCATCCTTGAGAATTCTTTCATGTTCTTTAATGTTGTCTCCCCTCCACCGTCGAGATATCTCCAGACAGCCCTTCCGGGACGAACCCAGGAAGTCTTTATTCCATCAGGGAAGAGGGACTTATCCGGAGCGGGGCATAAATTGTGAAGAACATCTGAATTTACAAGTGTATTCAGATCTTTCCCAACCATTATCACCCTCCAGGGTGTTGTGATGTTTCCCTTTATCCCGGCAATTTTTGATAATCTTTCAACATCCTCCTTAGTATATCGAAGGACGTATGGGTACGAAGCCGGATGAGAATGACCAAGACTGATTCTGAAGCCATTAGTGCCATCACTTTGCAATGCCATACCTGCATAATTTATAAGATTTGCTTCGGTAATTGAGGCATAGCCTGAAGAATCCGGAAGTCTGAATGTCAGGGGAGGAGCAGCCCATTGTCCCTCCGGAATTGTATCTATCAACTTTTTTGCATGGACACCCTCGTAATGCATATATAGATCATGATACCAGACCAGACTTTTTGAAGGAAGCCGGAAGGTGGTGGATTCATCGGGATACCTTATTATATTTACTTCGCCCGGTATAATAAACCTGAAAGCGACAGCATCATTAAAGACTCGGATCTCAAGGGAATAATCAGTTTTAAAATGTTTGTTTTTGAATTTGAAAACCGTACTGTTATAATTATTCACTGCCTCTGAGTGAAGGCCATACCAGGGATAAATCTCATTAAAAGATGATTTAATGATTTTTCCTGGTTTAATACCGCCTGTTATATTATTCCCATCGACTGAAATCAGAAGAGGAGATTTTTCAATAATTGTAACTCCGGCCATCACAACTGACATAAGCAGCTGATCGTTTTCCATCATCAGATTACAATAGATATTTCCATCCGGACCCAATAACTTTTCCTGAAAACCAGCAGGGAAAGTTGTATAATTCATGGCAAGTGATCCAATAAAAACTAAGAAACAAAACCCGAAATAAGGAATCTTTCATATCAATTTCTTTTGAAATAAGAACATTAGAACAAAAGAATTTAAATGCAGAAATTATTTTTGAGAGGCATGTCAGAATGCTTTTAACGAAAATTTGAAATTAACTCATTACACTCACTAATCAGATCAATTATTAGTTTTTCATCCTTGTATATTTCTGGTACCGATGTGATATTCGCAAACAATTATATAGATTCTCTTAATTCTTTAAGGCAGACTTTCATTTTATGAATGAAATCAATTCTTGATTCTCCGCCTCTGGCTTCACATAATTCAATGCAGGTGAAGTACAGACCGGAGTATTAAAAGATGATTTGCAGATATTTGAAGTTATAAATTTTGAACTTCACCTTACGAGACAGCAAAATCAATAAGAATGATCTTCCAGATGTAATTTGTATTTTCTTTATAACTAGAAGATGCAACTTCATAATGTACTTGATTCTAAATCCTGCCCTATTATATGCGACAGCAAAATCAATTAAGTCCTGTCTTCCAGATCGTACTTTTTATTTTCTTTCACAACTTCAACATTCTACATTCAAATGTTCTTCATTCTTATTTCCTTTCCTCTTATTTATCATCATAATTTCAACATTCTACATTCAAATGTTCTTCATTCTTATTTCCTTCTTTTTTTCCCCCTGCCGAGGGTACATCCCGGACTTTTACCCGGACATCAATTCATCCAAATTACCGGATTCCGCACCGGAAGATTCCTTATGACTTCTTCATTGACTGGGAAATGATCAAGACTTTTCCATGTATCAAACCATGATTTAACTCCAAAGCTATACGCCCCGAATACCAGGAACGGATGCGCCACGGGCCAGTCATCCCAGTACATAACATCCTTACTATAAGTCCATTTGGTTTTATCGGCTACAAAAGGATAAAGGAACTCAATCCCTTTCCTGAGCGACCTGCCATCGGCAGTCTGATAATTCATCAGATCATTGTTTTTATCCGATAGTATCAGGCAGACCATTGTCATGGCATCCAGGTTGAACAATGAATAGCCATAAGGTTTGGTCCTTCTCAGTTCCTGGGGGAAACTGCCATCGGATGCCATCTGATCAGGTAGAATTATATCCCTGTACCTCTGCCTGCAAAATTCCACTATTTTCTCATCACCTGTCAGTCTGGCAAATTCAGCCACCTGCATCACCCAGCATGTAGCATGATTATTCTTTGCATTCATCTCATCGATGCTGTACCGGTGAGTCATCAGCCATTCAATATATTCTGAGAACCATGATTTAATTGCCGATAGGAGCTGCTTATCGACACATTTTGCTTTTTCCATCACCAGGATGGATTGTGCCACTTCGATAAAATGAATAGTGTCAATAATACCGGTTCCTCGTCCGGTAAATCTTCCTTTTATTGCCTGTGCGTAGAGGAGTGAAGGATTCATCCTGGTAGATGTATCTGCAAACCAGGCTTTAAGATGGATAAAAGCCTGTCTTACATACTTTTCATCACCGGTAATTTTGTATGCCGATGCAAGCTGACCAACTATCTGGCTAAGCCTGATCATCATTTTCCTGTGGTCGGTAAAATTTGCAGGGTTGCTCATGCCATCCCTCTGAATATAAGGCCCATCGGGATTTTGAGGATCAGGCCACCAGTAATCGCCTTCAGAATAAAAATCGTGAATGCCTCCCGCGCTTCTGTCACAGACAAAAGCCGTTACTGTAACAGGCTTCTCATATAAAACTTTATCGGCACGGACAATTATTTCAGTTCTGAGTAATTTGATCGTTTGACGATTAATTCTTCGGTCCGAACAAATTCCCAGAATAGGAATAAGTATAAAAATGGATAAAAATGATGAGAATTTAACTGACATGTTGATTTTTTGACTTTAATCCGTTATGCCGTTATGCGGTTATGCTGTTATGCGGTTATGCTGTTATGCTGTTATGCTGTTACCTTACATCCCCCTAACCCCCTTCAAAGGGGGACTTAGCAATGTATCCCCTACCTCACGCCGCACACCTCATACCCCTACCCCAGTACCTATTTAAACTGTTTCACATATTCAAGAAATGCCTTCGCAGCTTTGTCGAGGTTTTCAACCGATCCGCCTCCTTCAAGCACTTCGCACATCTCATATGCTATATAACCCTGGTAACCGATCTCTTTAAGAGTGTTTATGAAAGTTTTATAATCGAGAAATCCTTTTCCCATCGGAACTGCCCTCATCTGCGATTCAAGAGCGATATAATTGGTCTGGTTCGCATTGTATCTGAACCTTGGAAGCTCCTCATAGTCAGCAGTTGTAGTGTGAACAATGTAAGGCTTCATTGTATGGACAGCCTTCTTTATCTCTTCCGATGATAATCCTTCAAGTGTTGGCGACCAGCAGTCGAATGCAGCCTTTACGTTCGGGAGGTTAACCTCATCCAGCAGCCATTTCATGGCATCATGATGGAAGGCAATGTCATGGTGGTTCTGAATTGCCAGTGTAACACCATATTTCGCAGCAAGTTTTCCTGCCATGCTGCAATCCTTCAACCACCATGGCATACTGTTTATCATATGGAACATCAGGTCGCTCGTAACCTGTGTATATTCTCACCATATTGGTCCCAAGATCTCTTCGCCAGGCGTGCAAGTTCTCCGACATATACTGCCTGGATCTCAACCTTAGGTATACCGGCTTTGTCGATACCGGCAGTGAAATCAGTATATCCAGCCAGGCAAACAAGTTCAAGCCCAAGTTCCTTTATTCTTGCTCTCAGTTTCTGACGTGCTGCGTCATCGTAATCAAGAACTGACACATGAGGCCGTTTTGCTCCGAGCATAACTCCGTCGAATCCAAGCTCTTTTGCTTTAAGAAGGAATTCGTCTACTGTAAGGGTTGCCTGCCCGCGCCAGATACCCATATAGCTGACTGAATGCAGGCATGTTTTAACTTTGAAATCAGCCGGATTCCCTGTGGGGATCTTTTGACCGAAAACGGTGGAAACTATTAACAACAAGGAAGATAATGAAATTATCAGCTTTTTCATATTGAGGTTATTAAATTATCAATGTATCGAATAAAAGTAGGAAAAATCTTCTTAAATTCAGCGATATTTTTAACATTACTCCGATGCGAAAAAATCTTTTTGCTCTGCTGATTGTTTTCACTGCAATTCCGGTTGCCTTTGCCCAGGTGCCTCAGGATGTTTACAAAAAATCACTTAAGGAAGTCCTGTCAGGAAATTGAAAAAAGGCATGATATAAAGATCCAGTTCAGTGAAAGCCTTGTAAAGGGAGTGGATGTCCTCTATCCTTCATGGAGATACAGGATTGATACTGAGGAAACCCTCACAAATATCCTTTTTCCCCTTGATATGATCTTCACAAAAACAGGAGAAAAGCAATACCAGATAAGCAAATATGCATACCATGTCAGACCGGTTGATGAAGGGAAGAAACATCTCGAACAGCTTATCTCCCTTTATAAGGACCTTCCGGCCTGGGAATCACGCAAAGCAGAACTGAGAAAATGCTTCCTTGAACAGATGGGGCTCTCTCCCTTGCCAAAGAAAACTCCGCTTAATCCGATCTACACACCCAAAAGAAAAATGGATGGTTATACAGTTGAGAATGTCGCAATTGAGACTATTCCCGGAGTATTCCTGTGCGGCTCTCTTTATCGGCCTGCCAAAGGGAAAGGTCCGTTTCCTGCTGTTTTATGCACTCATGGTCATGCAAGCAATGATGATCTTAATGAATATGGCCGGTACCGGCCCGATCATCAGTACAGATGTGCAATGCTTGCCAGGATGGGAGCTGTTGTTTTCAGCTATGAGATGTTTGCCTGGGGTGAATCCAGATTCAGGTCAGCCAGCGAAGTGCACCGTACAGGACTGGCTCTTACGATGCAGACACTGAACTCAATGCGGGTAATTGATTTCCTGATCTCACTGCCATATGTTGATCCCAGGCGGATAGGGATTACAGGAGAATCGGGAGGAGGGACCCAGACTTTCCTGTTAACAGCTCTCGATGACCGGATTTCAGTGAGTGTACCGGTTGTAATGGTTTCATCTTATTTCTACGGAGGATGCCCATGCGAAAGCGGACTGCCGATTCATTCCTGTTCTGATCAGGGTACAAACAACGCCGAAATCGCTGCAATGGCATCTCCACGTCCGATGCTTGTTATTTCTGACGGAGGCGACTGGACCCAGCATGTTCCTGAAATTGAATATCCTTATTTGCAGAAGGTTTATGAGTTATATGGGAAGAAGGAGAATGTTGAGAATGTTCATCTTGCAAATGAAGGTCATGATTATGGAATTTCAAAGAGATTGCCATGTACGGTTTTATGGCAGATCATCTTGGATTAAATATCGATGCTGTGAAGGATAAAACCGGAAAAATTGATGAATCGAAGGTAACTATCGAAAATTATGAAGCACTTCTGGTATTTGGAAAAGAAGGGAAATTGCCTTCAAATGCTGTTAAAGGGCCGGAAGCTATTCAGACAGTTCTGAAATCGCTTCAGTAGTTTTTCAAAATAATATCTATTTTTACAAAAGTTGAACTTAATCCTAAATGAACATCACCCCTCGCACCCTTCAAAGGGGGAGTTTAAACAGCAGACCTTAAATCTTATGTATTAACATTAACCTATAAAACCATTAAAATGAAAAAAAGAAGCTATTATTTCAATCATCCTGTTAATAGCTGTTTCAGGCCTTATCTTTTCAACTTTTTATTCATGTAAACCGGCTAACAAGAACATCGGGCTGCAGTTGTACTCCATCCGCGACTCAATTACGAGCGATGTACCCGGAGCTATTGCCAAAGTTGGCAAAATGGGATACACTTTTGTTGAGCCGGCCGGCTATGGCAACGGCAAATTCTATGATATGGAACCCGCTGCTTTCAAAGCTCTCTGTGAAGCTAACGGTCTGCCGGTTATCAGTTCCCATACCGGGCAGGCTCTGCCTGATTCAGCAAACTGGGATAAGATAATGGCATGGTGGGATGACTGTATTGCTGCACATGAGGCTGCCGGAGCCAAGTTCATTGTTCAGCCGTTCATGGGTGGTGAAGCTTACCGGAGTCTGGATACCCTGAAAAGATATTGCGACTATTTTAATCTGATTGGGGAAAAGTGTAATGCTGCCGGGATCCGTTTCGGGTATCATAATCATGACAATGAATTCTCAACCAAGCTTGAAGGACAGACAATTTACGATTTCATGCTGGGAAATACCGATCCCTCAAAAGTGATGTTCGAGATGGATCTTTACTGGACAGTTGTCGGAGGTGCCAATCCTGTGGATTATTTCAACAAATACCCTGGCCGGTTCGAATTATGGCACATTAAAGACAAAGCTGAGGTCGGTGCAAGCGGAATGATGGATTTCCATGCCATATGGGCTGCGGCTGCACAATCGGGGATGAAATACGGTGTTGTGGAAGTTGAGGAATACAACTTTGACCAGTTCACAAGCTGCCAGAAAAGTGTTGAATTGCTTAATGCTGCCAAATTTGTTGTGATGCCGGAATAACCTGATCTGAATCATTTATGAAAATCAAGATTTTTTATTCCTGCCTGCCTGTTGCTGATCCTGGCCGGATGCAATAACCGTTACTATAGTGAAGAAGATTTTTCTTCTGTTCTTAAAATAGACTCCCATATCCATATTAACGCTGACGACGGGGCATTTGAGGACCAGGCAGCAAAAGATAATTTTCTGCTGATAACCCTGAATGTCGATCATTCGGACTCTGTCAATATCAGGAAACAATTCGATTTTGCCCGTTTCGTCTGCAAAAAAGTATCCCGGCAGAATTTTCTACGGGCCAACCTTTTTATTTGATACAGCAGGGTGGGGAACTGCCCAATGGAGCAGAAGGATAATTGAGGGGCTGGAAAAGGATCTTTCAGAAGGAGCAATTACAGTAAAAATCTGGAAGAATATCGGTATGACGGTGCGCGACAGGTCGGGAAGATTCATTATGGTTGATGACCCGGGTCTGGAACCTGTTATTGAGTTTATTAAAAGTAAGGGAGTGCCGATAACCGGTCATCTCGGCGAACCACAGAAACTGCTGGCTTCCACTTGACGAGATGACGGTAACCAGTGACAGCAATTATTTTGCCGAGCACCCTGCAATACCATATGTTTCTTCACCCTGAGTATCCTTCGTATGAAGACCAGATAAATGCCCGCGATAACCTCCTGAAGAAGAATCCAGATTTGAAATTTATTGCATGTCATCTTGCAAGCCTTGAATGGAATGTAGATTCTCTGGCCTCACGACTCGACAGGTTCCCCAATCATGGTGGCAGACATGTCGGCAAGGATATGCCATCTGCAGTATCAATCGGCGCAGGACAGGAATAGAGTCAGGGATTTTTGCATCAAATACCAGGACAGGCTTCTGTATGGAACCGATGCAGGTTACAGCGGGAGCTCAGATCCGGAGCGATTTAAGAAATCGATGCATGGGACCTGGCTTGACGACTGGAAGTATTTTGTTACAGACGATGAAATGACCTCTGATACATTCAGAGGTACTTTTACAGGACTAAAGCTTCCGAAAGAGGTTGTTGATAAGATCTATAGTGAAAATGCCATTAAGTGGTACAAACTGAATGTTGGAAATTAAAAATAGGAGATGTTTTCCCCCTGGAGGTTATTGAAAAAGTCAAAAATCCATTAACCGCAGAGGTCGCAGAGATACAGCGCAAAGGACACAAAGAACTAAAGTTTAAGTATTTGTCTTTGTTAACTTTGCGACAACTTTGAGTCCTTTGCGGTTAAAAGGAGCTTTATATTGGATTTTACCTTTGTGATACTTTGTGCAGCACTTAGTGATCCTTTGAGGTTCAGGGTTTTTAACCACAAAGGCGCACCAAGTTCTCTATAAGGTTCACCAAGGACTTTTTCGACAGAACATTGCGAGCCAAGACAGACCTTGAAGAATCATGAGTAGGCATTTAAATTGGTGATCCGCGGTTGAGTTTAAATGTGGTAACTTTTTCGATAAGGGTGCTGAGTATACCTTTATCGTGATTATTAATCGTGATAATAGAAAACCGGTTATTTTACACGGAAAGGTGATTCGTTAGCTTCACATGTAACGCTGATGGTTAAAAGATTGACAATAAAACTATTCATTGCTTCATTTATTTTGCTTTCTTTCAGTGAGTCAGTAATATCTCAGGCTGTAAAGCAAGAAGCCTACCTGTCAATTGAACAGTTAACCAAACAGCTGGAGGATAAATATTCAGTTCATATTTTTTACAAGCCTGAGTGGTTTGAAAACAGATACTTCCATCCGTCGATTCTCGATCCGGACCCTGGTGTGATTCTTGAAAAGATCGCAGCTATTGCGGGACTATCTGTATCCAGAATAGATTCGGTATTATACATATTTGTCCCGGAGAGATCTCAGACAATAATTCAGGCAGCCGGCGATGTGACAGATGAAGTTATTATAGGAAATCAGGACGAGTATGGAAAATACTCAAAAGCTACCATTAAGGGAAAAATTATTGACGAAATGACAGGAAAACCACTTCCCGGAGCATCAGTGGTGATCGAAAAGCTAAAGATAGGAGCAATTGCGGACAAATCAGGCAACTATAATCTTCAGGCCCCTGTAGGTGAATATATTATCAGGCTTTCGTTTATTGGTTATGATGACAACAGTAAGAAAATAAAACTTGTTGGCAATGGAACTTTAAACCTTGAGCTGAATGAAAAATCTATTAAACTCAATGAAGTAACAATATCTTCGGAACGTGCTGAATCAAACGTTCATGGAACTCAGATGAGTATCATCAAACTCGATTCAAGAGCCATAAGGGAACTTCCAACAGGCACGGGTCGGCCGGATATAATAAAAAGCCTTTCACTTATGCCGGGAATTCAGACTATAGGAGAGTTAGGCACGGGGTTTAATGTGCGCGGCGGGAGTGCCGATCAGAACCTCATAATTATTGAAGATGTACCATTGTTCAATTCGTCTCATCTGCTGGGACTTACCTCAGTAGTAAATTCAGATGGCATCTCAGATTTTACATTATACAAGGCAGGTATCCCTGCAAAATACGGCGAACGTGCTTCATCGGTAATGGACATTCAGATGGGATTCAGTAATCTGAATAAAACAACAATAAAGGGAGGAATCGGATTAATTGACAGCAGGATCTATCTTGAAACACCTCTCATCAATAAGAAATTTGCACTGTTGTTCAGTGCCCGGGCTTCTCATTCAAACTGGCTTCTCCGCAGGATACCTGAATTCGATTTAATGAACAGTTCCGCGAGTTTTTATGATGCTGATATATTTCTCTCCTATACTCTGAATTCAAAAAACAAGATCAATTTTTTTGGATATTCAAGCACTGATAAGTATAGCTTTACAGCGACTACCGATTTCAGATACAGCAATCTAATGGGATCAATCAGGTGGAAGCATACATTCAGCAATACCTTCTATTTCAATCTGCTTACCGGGGCCAGCAATTATAAATTCAATGTAACTGAGTCGGATACAACAAGACCATGGGAATCATATAAAATTAATTCATCAGTTAACTATAATAATATCAAGTGGAATTTCACATTATTGAAGTTTAATAATCATTCAATTGATTTTGGTCTTAATAGTGCATTGTATAATATAAAACCGGGCCAACTGTCACCGCTAAACAGCGAAACTATAGTTGATCCTTTAATGGTACATGAGGAAAAAGCTTTAGAGTCCGCGATTTATTTTACTGATAATTTCACTCTTTCACAGAAAATTACTTTGGATTTTGGATTGCGATACTCAATATATACCTACCTGGGGCCTAACAGAGTTTATGAGTACCGATCCAATGCTTCAAAATCTCCGGAATCGATAACTGACACTACTCTTTATGCTAATAATGAACCAATCTGTACCTATGGAGGATTGGAACCCAGGATCTCTATCCGCTATTCATTATCAAACAGGAGTTCTCTAAAACTCAGCTATAACCGCATACATCAGTATATAAATCTTATTTCAAATACTTCTGTGATGACACCCGGGGATGTCTGGAAACTTAGTTCCCCGGATCTTAAACCTCTTAAATGCGATCACTTTGCAATTGGTTATTTCCGTAATTTTTCAGACAATAAAATCGAAGCTTCGGTAGAAGTTTATTATAAAACCTTAACCAACGGAATCGATTACAAAAACGGTGCAAAAATTATTCTCAATCCATATCTTGAAACAGATCTGATAAACGTTAGCGGTTATAATTCCGGTATTGAATTCTTTATCAGGAAGAGCTCAGGTAAACTGACAGGCTGGGCAAGTTACACATTCTCACGGGCATGGCTTAAATCTGCCGGTATTTATGAGGAGGATAAAATTAACAATGATCAACCTTTCCCTTCCAGTTTTGACCGGCCAAACAATGTCGTAGTCTATTCAAATTATCATATTTCAAGACGCTGGCGCTTTGGAGCTACCTTCACTTACAGTACAGGACGACCGGTTACGCTTCCTGAATACAAATTTGAATACAGTACATACCATCTGCTATCATACTCCGACCGTAACAAGTACAGGTTACCTGACTATCACCGGCTTGATCTTTCACTGACCTTTGATGAGTCACTTCTATTGAAAAAAAGATGGAAAGGAAGCTGGACTTTATCGGTAATAAACATTTATGGAAGGAAAAATGCTTATTCGGTTTTCTATAAAAAGGAAGACCATATGGTATCAAATCAACTGAGAGAATATGATATTTATAAATTATATATTATTGGCAGACCCTTCCCTACATTAACATACAATTTTACTTTTTAATGAGACCGGTTATCTTACTGTATATATTATTATCCTGCCTGATGATTTCATGTTATGAACCATATTTCCCCGAAGTTGAGACTGCTAAAAAAGTGCTGGTTGTTAATGCCCTTATAACAAATGAGAATGTTCCATATCATATAAGTCTCTCATATGCAGAATCATTCGACTCTACCTCAAAAGTTATTCCTTTGACCTCCGCCGAAGTTATTGTTACTGATAATCATGGAAATCATTATTTATTCCAGGAATCAGATAACGGTAATTATGTTTCCGATCCATTTCAATTTACAGGGATACCCGGTCATACCTATACGCTTCACATCTACTCTCAGGACGGTTATGAGTATGAATCAGATCCTCAACTTCTGCCATTTGCAGATTCACCCGACAACATTTATACGGAGTATGATTATAAAGAGACTTTCAGTCAGCAGAATGGAAATACTATTCTTAGTCATGGAGCAAATATACTGGCGGACATTGAAAATCAGACCGATTCAATTCCCGGGTTCCGGTTTACATCAAGTGTTGTAAATCAGTATTTTTATTCAATATGTCCTGTTTTCCAGATGTGCTATTTTTTCCATTGCTGGCAGACTTATGAGGCCAATTCTGATATTAACCTTACCAGAATAGATTATGCTGTCAGTTCAGCCTCAATGTTAAGACATGAGATTTGTTTTATTGCTGACGACCCCACCTGTTATGCCTTAAACTATGGACTTGGTTCACAGGTTACTACCGAATATAAAATTTTTGATATTCACAGCCGGATATTATATTTAAACCTGTACTCACTTAACAACGATTCTTATTTGTACTACAAGAGTATGGATGAGCAGCTTAAATCAGACGGAAAATTATTTGATCCGATAGCGGTTCAGCTAAATGGAAATATTAAATGCGTTTCAAATCCGGGTAATAAGACATTTGGATTTTTTGAGACATCGTCAGTAAGCTCTTTTGCTTTTACTTTAGATTTCACGACCCTGACTAATGGACAGCCATCTTTAAAAGAAGCTCCATATATTCTTCCCTCTGAACCGGTTGGCCATTGGATAAATTCTACCCCCCCGTTCTGGGTTTATTAAAGTTAAGTAAATGGAAACAAGATTGTTTTGCATTTTAGTTTTACTCAGGAGCTTTTGTTCATTAACTGCTCAAAACAACTTTGACACACTGAAACCGGAAAAGGTTTTTCTTCATACCGACAGAAATATTTATACAGCAGGAGATAATTTATTCTATACCCTCTACTTAGATGGAAATCAGGGACAGATGAGTAAGTATGCCTACCTGGTTTTACGTGATTACAGGAATTCTCATGTTACGGAATTAAGGCTTGAGATCATTAACCGCCTGGCTTTTGGGAACATCTATTTATCCGACACACTTAACACAGGAATTTACCAGATTGTCTGTTATACAAATTGTATGAGAAATGATTCCGAAGAATCATATTTCACCAAAGAGATTGTAATAACCAACAGGTTTGATGAAAATATTGACCGGATATCAGAATTAAAAGGGTTAATCCATTCAGTCAGCTCATCAGGAATTGATTCTGCATCATCCGACAAAAATGAAAATCTTATCATTACTTTAAATAATAGAGTATTCAATCCCAGGGAAAAGATCTCCTTTACCATTCAGGGCAGGAATTTGCCCGGGAACACTATTACACATCTTTCTGTATCAATAAGTGAGGTTATCCCCGGGATTTCATTTGACACTGACATTTCCGAATATTTCAGCGAAAACAGGTCCACACCGGAAAGGACCAGTTGGGAAGTGGCTGACTGTAAATACTCTTCTGAACTTAACGGATCAGTTCTTCAGGGGAGAATCCTCCTTGAACCAGAAAGTAGTTCTGCTGGTGATTCTTCAGTTGAAATTAGCAGTAAGACCAGAAGAAATTATACACTTCTGATTTCCACTCCTGACAGCGTGGTAAATATGCAATTCACAAAAGTTGATTCATCAGGATCATTCAGGATTCTTCTTAACAGCTTTTATGACGGCAAGGAATTAATTATAAGGCTTAAAGAAAGTGCAAGAGCTACAATTCTTCCGGATAATAAATTCACTTTAAATAACAATTTTATCCCTTCACATTCATTCAATGCGACGGGCATAATAGCTTCACTTATCCGCAACGGGAAGATTGCTCAGGTTCGAAAGATATATAATGACCAGACAACAATAAAAACAGAAAAAGAATTTTTTCCGGCAACTACAATCCCCCGCCTTTATTATAGTAATTTCATGTCAGTCTACCCGACAGATTATGTCAGACTTAATGATTTTGCAGAAATTTCAAAAGAGATTATTCCGGCATTAAGAATCAGGAAAGTGCACGATAATTACATTGCAGAATTTCCAAATCTTCAGTATACAACAAAAACAGAATCAGGACCAGCAATTTTTCTCGACGGAGTTCCCATCGACGATATTAACCAGGTAATTACAATGGGTTCAGATCAGATAAAGCGGATTGAGTTATTGCCTGAAATAAGGTACTTTGGAAATATCAGTTTTTCAGGTATACTGGCACTTTTCACTCACGACTTAAAAACAAGTAATATTCAATTCAGAAATACAGCATTTAAAATGAGTGCCTTAATGAGCCAGCCTTATACCAGACCTGAACCTTTTGCCCCGGGAAAAAATAACAAACACTACCCTGACTTGCGGCAGTTGCTATTGTGGGAACCAGAAATTATCCTTAATAACAGCGAAAAGCAACAGTTCGAGTTTTATGCTTCAGATATTGAAGGAAAATTCCGGATTGATATTCAGGGGATTAACACTTCCGGAAATACAGTACACGGCTCTGCAATTCTTACAATACAATCCAAACCGAATTAGAATTATGAAGAGCTGCCTTATTCTTGCTTATTCGTTTCTTTTTCTGATCACTTTTCAGACTGCTTCATGTCAGGTAACCGGATGTTGCAGTTTCAAAAACAGTATTACCTCAGATCCTGCTATTCCCGGAGAACTTTTTATTTTTGCCGGCCCGATTGACAACACTACATGGTTTAATAAAGAATGGCTTTTAGCTGATCTTTCTTTGTCAAATGGTGAAATAGCCAGGAACAGGTATATTAAATACAGCGGATTGCTTGATGAGCTTCTGTTGCGTGAGCCGGAATCGAGTATAATTGTTAAGTTAGACAAATCAGCAATCCTTCAATTTCATTTTCTTAATAATCAGGGCGATACCACAGTTTACTTTAGACGGTTAAATGTTAAACGTGATCTGGTTCCAGATTCAACTGAAATTTTCGGAGAGGAAATCTATCGTGGAAAACTATCCCTTTATGTTTTTCACACTTTCTATATTGAAAGGAGAGAAGTATCTGCAAAAAATGGAGTTTATTTCCAGAATGATATCTATACAGAAGTACCAATATATTATTTCAGATTTATGAATAACAAAACTATTGGCATGAAAAGTCTGAACCGTAAAAGTCTGTACGTAATTGCACCTGAAAAAAAAGAAGAAATAGACAATTACTACAAGAAGAATAAGCCCGGTAAGAACTTTGATAAATCCGGGCTGATAAGGCTTACTCAATTTTTAAGTTCTATTGTAAATCAATAACCTGATTAGGAAGACACTTCTAAATATCTTTCTGGCAATTCGGGAAATTTACGGATCTCTTTTTCGCGGACAATTAACCGGCATGGCGCCGGAGTTTACAATGCAGCGTTTGAATGCGGGATAAAAATCCCATCAGAAATAAGAGTCTTAGGATTTGGATTCAGAGAAACGACTGACATGTTCCAGCCACCGCTGACAGTAATAAACCAGGATCCGGGGAAAATGGGGCAGCAGGCTATATCACTTCTGTTTGATTTGATTTATAATAAGGTGAAAGGGAAGCCGGATGATATTAATCTTATGGTCGAATTTTTATGGAAAAAATCTAATCGTGGAAAAGAAAAGCGGATTGAAAAATTATGGAACTTTAAATCTGAAATTATTTAACTATAAATTCAACTCAGAGGATATTCATTTTACGATAAAAGATGGTATATTGTATGCCTTCTGTATGGGCACATCAACGGAATAGACTGAACATAAACCAAAATTAACCATGGACTCAAATTTCAACTCGCGCAGGAGCTTTATCAAAAAGGCAGCAGTAGGCGCAGCTGCTGCCATAAGTTTTCCGGAGATCCTTTCAGCAGCTTTGCCTGCCGGAAGAATAAAACCAATAAAACTATCAAAGGATCAGGTGGTGTTGTTCCAGGGTGATTCAATTACCGATTCAGGAAGAAACAAGGAAGATACCGGCATTCAATACTGCCAGAAACCTTGGCTCCGGTTATCCCATGCTTGCAGGAGCTGCTCTTCTTAACAAATTTGAAGCCCTCAATCTTAAGATATATAATAAGGGCATTTCAGGGAATAAGGTATATCAGCTTGCCGAACGGTGGGACATGGATTGCCTTGAGCTTAAACCCGATGTTCTTAGCATACTTATAGGTGTAAATGATATCTGGCATAAGCTTAACGGCACTTATAACGGAACTGCGGAAATTTACAGGAATGACTATATAGCACTTCTTGAAAGAACAATAAAGTGCTCTTCCCAATGTAAAGCTCATTATATGTGAGCCCTTTGCCGTTAAGGGGGTAAAAGCTGTCGATGATAAATGGTATCCTGAATTCTATGAATACCAGAAGGCTGCAAGGGATATAGCCAAACAGTTCAAGGCAACTTTCATTCCCTTTCAGAACGTTTTTGATGAAGCTCAGAAAAGGGCTCCCGGATCATACTGGACAGGCGATGGCGTTCATCCAACCCTGGCCGGAGCTCAGCTGATGGCAAAAGCATGGATGAAAGCAATTGAGTAGTTAACTATAATAAAAACAGGAAGTAACAGAATGTAATCCTTTAATTATATGAAAAACATTACACGCCGCAGTTTTTTACAAAAGAGCGTTGCAGCCGGAATAGGACTGACTGCTTTAAATAATTTATCAGCCATGCCTTTAATGGCAAAGAGTAAAATGAAGTTCGGACTGGTAACCTATATGTGGGGATTTGACTGGGATCTTCCAACCCTTATTGCAAATTGTGAAAAAACCGGTTTGCTTGGTGTGGAGCTAAGGACACAGCATGCCCATAAGGTTGAAACAAACCTTTCTGCTGCTCAGCGCGCTGAGGTAAAGAAACGGTTTGCTGACAGTCCGGTTGAATGCATCGGCTATGGGGCAAATTTCGAATATCACAGTCCCGATCCTGCTAAGCTCAGGACCAATATTGAACAAACCAAAGAATACATAAAATTATGCAATGATATCGGAGCAACAGGAATTAAAGTTAAACCAAACGATCTTCCTGCAGGATGTGCCAAAGGAAAAAACAATTGCCCAGATCGGAGCTTCGCTGAATGAAGTCGGAAAGTTTGCCCGTGACTATGGTCAGCTTGTCAGGGTTGAAGTCCATGGAAACCTTACTCAGGAAATACCGAATATGAAAGCCATTTTTGACCATGTTACAGAACCAAATGTTAAAATGTGCTGGAATTGCAATGATCAGGATCTTCTTCCTCCGGGACTTGAAGGTAATTTCAATATGGTAAAGAAATGGTTTGGAGATACGGTTCATGTCCGTGAACTTAATGTGGGCAACTATCCATACCAGCAGCTGTTTGACCTTTTTACAGATATTAAATATAAAGGATGGATACTTCTTGAAGCACGTACTGAACCAGCTGACAGGATTGCAGCAATGAAAGAACAACTGGCAATTTTCAATAAGATGATAAAATACAGAAGTAATTAGTTCAAGTTGTAGTATTCTGATTAATCGCTTCCCGTTTCAAGGAAAGTCAGGACAGCTTGAATAAGAAAAGATAATAAAAAAAAATATTTAAAATGACAAAAAGAAGAGATTTTATTAAGACAACAACTGCAGGCGCTGCAGGGATAGCAATAGGAGGCTTTGGCTTCAGTTCAAAAAGTTATGCCCAGATAGTGGGTTCCAACGACCGTATTAATCTTGCCGTTGTCGGACTCCGCAGCAGGGGCAGGGATCATATCAACAGCTGGTGTGCACTTAAGGATAACCGCAATGTCAGGATCAAGACTATCTGCGATGTGGATGAACAGTTTTTCGCCTCAGACCGTAAAACTGGTTCTGGACAAATCGGGAGAAACCGTTGATTACTGAATGGGATATGCGCAAGGTGTTTGATGACAAGGAAATAGATGCCGTCTCATTCGGATTGCCCAACCACTGGCATGCATTAAGTGCCATCTGGGCCTGCCAGGCAGGAAAACATGTTTATGCTGAAAAACCGGCATGCCATAATTTGTCAGAAGGAAGAAGAATGATTGAGGCTGCTGCTAAATATAAAGTCAGGGTTCAGACAGGATGCCAGAACCGTTCCATAAGCAATGTTATCGAGGCAATAAAGTTCCTTCACAGTGGTGGTATCGGCGATGTCTTCATGGCCAAAGGTCTCTGCTACAAACCGCGCGATTCTTTTGGAATTGCACCTGACGGAACTCCTCCTGCATCACTTCATTATGATATGTGGCTCGGACCTGCTCCCAACCGTCCCTACAATGAAAAGACGGGTTCATTACAACTGGCACTGGTTCTGGGATACAGGTAACGGTGATACCGGCAACCAGGGACCTCATCAGTTTGATATCGCACGATGGGGACTGAACAAGAACGAACATCCGGTTATCTGTTTATTCAATGGGCGGAGTATTTGGAATTGATCCTGCTGAATGTGCACAGGAGACCCCGAATACACAAACCTCCCTATTTAAATATAAAGATGGGAAAGTTCTGGAGTTTGAAACAAGAGGACGTTATACAAATGATGAATCGAGCCTTGGGATCCGTATCGGAAATATTTTTTATGGCACTGAAGGTTATCTCGAGCTTGACGGTGACACATGGAAAGCATTCCGTAAAAGGGAGAAGGAACCATTTGCCGGTTCGGAACCGGTGAGAAAAAAGCAGCAGCTGATCCTACTTTTCTGGCTGCTCCGGGAGGAACCGAACATTTTGCTAATTTCCTTGATGCAATCCGGTCGGGGAAAGATGAAACACTTAATTGCCAGATTAAAGAGGGGCATTATTCATCAGCACTTCCGATTCTTGCAAATATATCCTATCGCCTTGGAAGGGAGCTGACTTTTGACGGAAGCAAAGGAGAAATTTGTAAAGGACAAGGAAGCAGATGCAATGCTGACAAGAAAAGACAGAAAACCTTATATCGTTCCGGAAGTTGTTTAAATAATAAATTGTTGCGTTTCTACCACGGAGTATCACTGAGTTTAAACGGAGTTTCACTGTTTTTGACTTTGTGAACTCCGTGTAACTCCGTTAAAACTCCGTGTCACTCCGTGGTTAATGGATTTATTAGAATCAGATAAAAATATTTATGGTCGATAAAAAATCAAATCAAACGCCGCAGTTTTATTAAAACCTCAGCAGCCGGGAGCCTGGGGATAGGATTGGCCGGAAAAACATCAGCAGTTCGTTATAATCAGGATACCGCGAAAAACAGAGTCGGTATTATCGGTCTCGATACTTCACATGCCACTGCATTTACGAAAGCACTTAATGATCCTTCTGCCGGACCGGAATTCAGCGGTTATAAGGTTGCTGCAGCTTATCCTAAGGGAAGCAATGATATAAAATCGAGTGTTGACAGGATCCCCGGTTATACTGAAGAAGTAAAGAAGCTTGGAGTTGAGATAGTTGGGTCAATTGAGGATCTTTTGAGTAAAACAGATGTCATCCTGCTTGAAACAAATGACGGACGTCTTCATCTTGAACAGGCATTGAAAGTGATGAAAGCAGGTAAACGGATGTTCATTGATAAACCTATCGCTGCCTCATTATCGGATGCAATTGCAATCTTCAGTGCTGCAGAGTCATTATAATGTGCCTGTTTTCTCATCCTCGTCCCTGAGGTACATCCAGGGGGCAAATGAGATTGCAGGAGGCTCGGTCGGAAAAGTTCTCGGGGTCTGACACTTACAGTCCTGCTACCCTCGAAAAGACACATCCCGATCTGTTCTGGTATGGAGTGCATGGTGTTGAGACCCTTTTTACTGTTATGGGAACCGGATGTCAAAGCGTTTCAGGGATTTTTACCGAAGAAGTTGATCAGGTTACAGGTTTGTGGGCAGATAACAGGATTGGAACCTTCAGGGGAATCCGTACAGGGTAAGATCGGACTACGGAGGCACTGTATTCGGCGAAAAAGGAATTTCAGTCCTCGGCAATTACAATGGATATAATCCTCTGCTTATCGAAATTGTGAAATTCTTTCAGACAGGTATTCCTCCGGTCAGACAGGAAGAGACAATTGAAATATTTGCATTCATGGCTGCTGCTGCTGAAAGCAAAAAGCAGAACGGGGTCCGGGTAATGCTCGAAAAAGTATTAAAGGAAGCAGAGAAGGAAGCTGACAGTAAAATCAAGTCTATACTAATTTGAATGATAATCATGAAAAGATTACCGGTTTAATGCTCTTTTCCTGGTAATTCTTATCCTGATAGTTATCATAAATGTAAGCAGTGATAAAAGGCCAGGATGGAAAAAAGCAAAAAGTTGAGTTCCTGGTAAAAAAATCAGAACAGAAAGTTGATGTAATGATCGGAGGGAAAGTGATCACATCATATTGCTGGCCCGAAAATGTTTACAAACCGGTCCTTTATCCGGTCATAACTCTTGCAGGTACTGAAATTACACGTGGATTTCCGCTGAAGCCAAGGGAAGGGGAGAGGAATGATCACATACACCAGGTCGGTATATGGCTTAATTACGGAAATGTTAACGGATTCGATTTCTGGGGCAATGGCTCAACCGGTAAAAAAAGTGAAAACGGGGGTGTTATCAAACATCTGGATATCGAGACAGGTCAACGGGATGGAAAAGGTGAAGGGATCATGCAGTAAAAGCAAGCTGGCAGGATCCTGCAGGAAAAGAACTTCTTGAAGAAAAGACTGAATTTCATTTTATTGTAAAGGATAAGTTATATATTATTGACAGGATAACCACTCTCACTGCCACAGGCATGACGTTTCGATGAAAGATACCAAGGAGGGAATGTTTGCAATCCGGGTTGCACGGCAGCTTGAACTGCCATCAAAGGAAAATGTTCTGCTTCTTGATGCATCAGGGAAGCCCGGAACGGAAAAAGCATCGGAAAACAAGGGAGTAACAGGTAATTACAGAAGCAGTGAGGGCATAACGGGTGAAGCAGTCTGGGGTACACGGGCAAAATGGATGGATCTTTACGGAATCATCGGAAATGAAAAAATTTCAGTTGTAATATGCGACCATCCGAAAAATCCTTCATATCCGACTTACTGGCATGCAAGGGGTTATGGATTATTTTCTGCAAATCCCCTTGGAGGAAGTGATTTCACAAATGGTAAAGAGGTTGTTAATTTTTCAGTACCTGCAGGCAAATCCGTCACTTTCAGATACAGGACGATAATTACTTCCGGAATTCATTTGAATGATGAGGAGATTAATGATCTGGCAGACGATTTTGCTGCCAGATATTGAGTTGGATAAACACCAAGCAACACCAGCAACTATGCGATCATGAATTAATAATAACAGTCAACTTTAAAAATTTAATAAATACTTAATATCATGGCAGAGAAAGTATCAAGACTTAATTTTTTAAAAACGGCAGGATTGGCTGCTTCAGGAGCTATGCTTCGGAGGAAGCGCCTCTGCAAATATTGATCAGTCCGGAAATAGTACCGGAAGTAATGCAACAGGTCCGGCCAGAAAAGTAAACCTGGCTCTGATCGGAATTGCCAATCAGGGAGCCGGTGATGCAAAGCAATTTATCAACTCAGGTCTGGCAAATATTGTTGCCGTGTGTGATGTGGACCTGGATTCCAAGGGTTGCCAGGAAACTATTAAACTGGTTCCTAAAGCCAAACAGTTCAGGGATTTCCGGGTGATGTTCGATAAGATGGCCGGCGATATTGATGCCGTTCAGGTAGCTATCCCCGACTTTGCCCATTTCCCTGTTTGTATGGCAGCCATGCAGCTGGGGAAAAGCGTTTTTGTTGAAAAACCAATGACACGTACATTCCTTGAAGCAGAGTTAATGGCAAAGATGGCTGAGAAAAATCCAAAGCTTGTTACCCAGGTTGGCAACCAGGGGCATTCGGGTGAGAACTATTTCCAGTTCAAAGCCTGGAAAGAAGCCGGCATAATTAAAGATGTCACAGCTGTGACCGCATTTATGAACGGCAGCCGCAGATGGCATCCATATGACCCTAATATCACCAGATTCCCGGAAGCCCAGCCATTGCCGCAGGGAATGACTGACAAGGATTGGGATACATGGCTTACAACAGCTGCATACCATGACTTCAATGAAAAGTATCACCCGGGGAACTGGCGGGGCTGGTATGACTTCGGTCTTGGTGCACTCGGCGACTGGGGAGCCCATATCCTCGATACAATCCATGAATTCCTTGATCTGGGACTGCCATACGAAATTGAACCTGTTCACGTACGTAATCTTAATGACTATTTCTTCCCCCTGGAATCAACAATAAAATTCCGTTTCCCGAGCCGGGGAGATATGCCCGCATGTGATATAACATGGTATGATGGAGTGGAGAACCTCCCGCCTCTTCCGGAGGGTTACGATACAGTTACTGCTACAGTGGATGCCAGCATTCCGCCTCCGGGTGGCGTACCACCAGCAGGGTGGAGCGCCACAGGGCAAAACACCCCAGCAGGGAGCCAAGCCAAGGAGACAGGGTGCCGGCAAGGTTATCTACAGCAATGAACTGACATTCAAGGGCGGGACACACTCGGCGCCTCTCTTTATAATTCCTGAAGCAAAGGCAAAGGAGATGGCTCCTAAATTGCCGAAGGTTCCTGAAAGTCCTTCAGATCACTATGTAAACTTCCTGAAAGCCTGCATGGGAGAGGAGAAGACACGTTCACCGTTCCAGACATTTGCTCCCCTGGCACAGATATTCTCGCTGGGAATTATTGCAATCCGCCGCAACAGGAAACTTATCTTCAACCGCGATACAAAGGAGATTGTCAACGATAAGTTTGCAAATTCAATGCTGACTGACAGGCCTCCGCGGAAAGGTTGGGAGAGTTATTATACTGTATAGGGACATCAGGTAACAAAATAATAGTTGCTGGATGCTGGTTGCTGGTTTTTAAGAATCCATTAACCGCAAAGACATCCACAAATTCATGAAGTATTATAATATCATCAAAATCACTTCTAGTTACACAGAGTTACACAGAGAAGTCACAGAGACACACAGAGTTAAGAAATCAAAACTCTGTGGATCTCTGTGAACCTCAGTGATTCTCTGTGTAAGTTCTTATATTAGTTATATTGTAGTGTGTAAAATTTTAACCTTGCGTCCTTTGCGTATATCTTTGCGATCTTTGCGGTTAAAAATCTTTTTAAGTTAGAAATATTTCATTTATGAAAATCAAATTATTTATCCTGTTTGTTTTATTGATTCCTGTTACTGGATCTCCGAGCTCAAAACCGGTGGAACCTCGAGTCAGATGGCAGTATTTCATGGACAGTTCAAAAGGGAGAAGTTCATTCTGATAATATCGAGATGAGCGGCAGGTTTATCTCAGTTATAGCAACTTATGGTGTTGATGAAAAAGGTAAGCCGGTACTTTCAAGGCAGCTCGTTTTCCCTATGCTCCGTACTATTCCAAATGATACCCATGCAAATATCATTTATACTTTCGGTCCAGGATGCTTCACCTGTTAATTAAAATCAATAATAGGCCTGTAAATGAACAGGTTAACCGGTTTGTCCTTCGCGGTTTACTGATTACAGAGAGTACAGCGAATAACAATATACAAATCAAAAGAGAGCTTTTCCCATCGACTGATAAACCGCTTGCAATTGAAAAATATACTCTGATAAATTCTTCGGACCGGGATATTAATGTTGACATTGAAGATTTTGAGAAAAACAGCAGGAGTCACCCTGAAAAGAGTGTTTACGGGGTTTATGAAATTTCCGCAAAATCTTATGGATCAGGAATATTCACTGTGAAACCAAATGAAAGCATCTCGTTTGCCGTTCTGTTCACAGGACGTAAAATATCTGAAAAACAGCTGGTTGCTGATATTGAAAAAGAGCTGGCCGGCAGGAAAGAATTTGTCGACCTGATGTTTAACAACCTGACCTTTGTTTCGCCTGATCCAGTCCTGAACAGGATGTTTGATTTTGCCAAGATCCGGGCAATGGAGAGCATTTATGAAACAAAAGGAGGCCTGGTTCACAGTCCGGGCGGGGCAAGTTATTACGCCGCGATATGGGCGAATGATCAGGCTGAATATGCAAATCCATTCTTTGCCTACACAGGATATCCGACCGCAATTGAAGCAGGCATGGTTTCATGGAGATGGTTCGCAAAATATATGAATCCTGAATATAAGCCTATCCCGAGTTCAATAATTGCGGAAGGTACTGATTTCTGGAACGGGGCAGGGGACAGGGGCGACCAGGCCATGATAGCATACGGAGCATCGCGATTTGCTCTGGCACTGGGTGACCGGAAAGCAGCAGAGGAGATCTGGCCGCTTATTGAATGGTGCATTGAATACTGCAAAAGAAAAATCAATACCGATGGTGTGGTTGAGTCGGACAGTGATGAACTGGAGGGCAGGTTCCCTGCAGGGAAAGCTAACCTTTGTACATCTTCACTGTTCTACGATGCTTTAATTTCCTCTTCCTATCTTGGAAAGGAGCTTGGTAAACCAACCCGTCTTATTTCAGGATATACAACCATGGCCAAAGATCTGAAAAAGAATATAGAAAAGTATTTTGGCGCCACTATGGACGGATTTGAAACTTACAGGTATTATGCCGGAAATGATGTTCTGCGTTCCTGGATATGCATCCCGCTTACTGTGGGTATTTTTGACAGGGCTGGCGGAACTTCCGACGCACTGTTTTCACCACGAACTCTGGACCGAACAGGGATTATTGACTCAGGCCGGAACAAAAACATTCTGGGACAGGTCGACCCTGTATGGTTTACGCGGGGTGTTTGCTGCCGGAGCTATCGACAGGGGACTTAAGTACTTCACCGATTATTCATACAGACGTCTTCTTGGCGACCATGTGCCTTACGCTGTTGAAGCATGGCCAGAGGGAAATCAGCGGCATTTATCCGCTGAAAGTGCATTGTATTGCCGGGTGGTAACCGAAGGAATTTTTGGTTTTCGTCCTGCAGGGTTGAACTCTTTCACAATAGCACCTCAGCTTCCTGCCTCATGGAATGAGATGGCGCTGAAAAATATTGTAGCTTTTGGAGGGGAAAAGATTGATATCGTCATCTCACGTTCAGGAGAAAAGATTAAAGTTGATGTTTTTTCGAACGGGAAAATTCTGAAAAGTACACTGGTGGCAAACGGAAGTAGAATTGAAATTAAGCTTAACTGATTTTAAATTAAAGCGTCAGGCGACAGGCAACGGGCATCGGGCTGCGGGCCCTATGCCCTATGCCCTCTACCTCACACCCTTTATGCTCCCCGAAGCTTCTTAAGCTCATTGAAATGAGCCATTGACATTTTCTCTCTGGCTTCCCTTGATGCTTTCCGATATGCTTCAAATTCTTTTTTAAGTTCTTCAATCTCTTTTTTTGTTTGGGCTGTGACCGTATGGTTTCTTTTATATGCCATGAATCCGATAGCGAGAAGACCTGCAAGCGCGGCTATAAGTATCCACATAAATGCATTGTAGGCAATCTTGTTGATCTCGATACCCAGCAGGTTTATACTGTTTTTGGTCTTTGTCATCTTTTCAAGATCCGTCTTTACTGTTTCAATTGAAGAATTCAACGAATCAATGGTAAGATTCCGCTCCCTCGCTGTAAATTTCAGACTGTTGATTTCTGTTTTTGCCGCTTTGAGTGAATCAAGGGAGTTGTTTTTAATTTTTTGGAACATATCTTCTCTGACAGCCCGGTATTCTTCATAGATCCTGGTTTTATCCTGTACATAATCCATCTGCTCCTTAAGTGATCCCTTAAGCAGTGTCTCCGGCATTGTTGTCTGGCTTTCTGCGATCAAAGGGAATATTGTAATAAAAGCAAACAGCAAAACAAATCTGACACCAGTATATTCCGATTTTCCCATAAATTGACAGGTTTAAATTGTATAATGCCCTTGTTAGTGATAAACGTCAATAACATTAAAATATTATAATGAGCGGGAGTGGTTACTTTAAATTAAATTAGTAAATTTACCCTTACTACTAACCTTAATTGTAAACTAACCCAATCTCAAGTGCCTATGCAAATCATGTAATCTTTTACCTGGCAGAAAAGCATAATACAGCGCTTTTTGCCTGATTAATCCTGTTTTAATTACTTTTTACCTAACAAACTAACTTACATTATGAAACAAAATCAACATTGCAGGGTACCTGTTTTGAGGTGCCTTAAGAAACTGTTTGTTGATGTTAAAGTACTGCTGCTTGTTGTATTGCTGGGAGCATCAAATACCATTTCGGGATTTGACCTTCAGCAGATAACTGTAACAGGTACAGTAACTGACGCATCAACAGGTGATCCCATGCCGGGAGTAAACGTCATCATCAGTGGCACTGTTCAGGGAGCACTGACTGGTCCTGATGGAAAATATTCGCTGGCAGTTCCTGATCCTAATGCTGTTCTTGTTTTTTCTTTTATTGGCTACAACACAATAGAACAGCCGGTTGCAGGAAGGACAACCATAAATGTGGCACTTGCCTCAGCAACAACAGAACTCGAAGAGGTTATTGTTACTGGTTATGGAACTCAGAAGAAAAGTGACCTTACCGGGTCCGTTGTAAGAGTTAACCTTGGATGATAAAGCAACTATTGCAAACCTTAACCTTACCCAGGCCATGTCGGGAACCACGGCAGGAGTAAATGTAACTGGTTCAGGTCTTGCAGGAAGCGATCCCAGCCTTTCAATAAGAGGTCAGACTTCATTGTCTGCAAGCGATGCTCCTCTGATTGTTCTTGATGGCATTATCTATAACGGATCTATAAATAATATCAATATCAGTGATATTGAGTCGGTAGATATCCTTAAGGATGCAAGTGCAGCGGCTGTTTACGGATCGAGGTCTGCAAACGGGGTAATGCTGATCACCACCAAAAAGGGAACTCTGAAAAACCGCTCATATCATTTAATATGTATTATGGTTACCAGGACATGACCAATAATCCGATGAGGGTTATGAATGCTGAGGAATATGCCATAAGGCTTACCGATTATTATTATCAGCAGGATCTTTATACCTGGTACAAAACCAAACCGACAAGTGCTGATGGAAAACCTGTCAGACCTGATATCACTAACCGTGAACTTGTAGCCTCAAGGTTGAGAACACAGGAAGAGAGGGATAATTATCTGGCAGGGAATGAAATAGACTGGGTGGATGAAGTATTGCAGGTAGCTCCTATACAGAACTATAATCTCAGCATGTCGGGGAAAAGCGACAGGATGAATTACTATGTTTCAGGCTCATATACAAATGAGGAAGGCATTCAGCTGAATGATGAATTCAGCAGGATCACTCTTCATGCCAATGTTGAAAGCAAGGTAACTGACTGGCTTACAGTAGGTTTGAATACATCTTATTCATTCCGTGATTATTCAGGTCTGGAAGCCAGTCTTGGTAATGCAAGAGCCTGCAGTCCTCTGGCAAACAATAAGATTGGACTGCCAAATTATGACATGTATCTCACCGGAGAAGCTTATATGCCTTATCCTCTTAATAATCTGTATGTTGATCATGCAGATACCAGGAATGACCTGTTACTTGTCGGAAATGCCAAGATTACGGTTCCATGGGTAAAAGGACTGACCTATGAATTTAACTATTCCAACAATTATTACTACCAGGACATATAACAGGTTCTATCCTGTCACCGTCCCGGAAGGCTCCGGAAACAAAGGTCAGGCTATCAAGAATCCTTCGGAAGAAAGAAACTGGATCTATAACAATATTTTAACCTATTTAAGGACATTCGGCAACCACCAGGTGAATGCCACTTTGCTTTACAGCCAGGAGGGCCGTAATGCAGAAAGCTCCACAATCAATGCACAGGGATTTGACAATCCGGTTCTGGGTTATAATAATGTAAGCCTGGGAACTACTGTTACAGTCGGTTCGACAGCATGGAAGGAAAACAGTATATCATACATGGCCCGTCTGAACTATTCATTCATGAACCGTTACCTGCTGACTGCAACGATCCGCAGAGATGGTTTCTCAGGATTCGGTGCCGAACAATAAATTTGCAAATTTCCCCTCTGTTTCACTGGGGTGGGTACTTACGGACGAATCCTTCATGGACTTTGCTGAAGATCTTTATCTGAAACTAAGAACATCCTATGGTGAGAACGGGAACCAGGGAATCGGCCGTTATTCAAGCTTTTCAAGGATGACAGCCGACTACTATGTTTATGGCCCCACAACATCAATTGCAGTTTATCCAAGCAGTCTTGGCAATGCCGACCTGGGATGGGAAACAACAGCTTCATTCAACGTTGGAATCGATTTTGGATTTTTTAACAGGAGAATCAATCGGTTCACTCGATCTGTATAAAGCCCAGACAACCGATGTTCTTGTCAGAGAGCACTTCCTCCCACAACAGGATATCCAAGTGTATGGACCAATATCGGGGCTATTGACAATAAAGGTATTGAACTGGAACTGAACTCAGTAAACCTTACAGGCCAGCTCGGATGGGAAACAAATTTTGTATTCTCACTTAACAGAGATAAGATATCAAAACTCTATGGCGACGAAAATGACAAGGATATAGGTAACTCATGGTTTGTCGGAGAACCTATCAGCGCCATATATGATTATGAAATGATAGGAGGTCTCTGGACGGAAGAAGAGCTCTATGCAGGTCAGACATATACCGCCTGGTACCCGGGTCAGTATAAATATGTCGATCAGAATGGCGATGGCGTAATTGAACCAAATAACGACAGAAAGATTATCGGCTATCGCACCCCTTCTTACAGGTGGAGCCTGAATAATATCTTCACGTATAAAAACTTCACTTTCTCCTTCTTCCTAAATGCAGTACAGGGTGGAGAGAAGTATTTACTGGAGAACAATTCATCGGTTGTTAATGTGGATTTCCGTTCCGATAATGTACTGAGGATAAATGCATCTTATGTCCGTCCTTACTGGACACCTGACAATGGTGTAAATAATTCAACCGGTGTATACAATTCACCTGCCGTACAGAGCGGAATATATGAAAGCAGGAGCTTTGTAAGATTACAGGATGTGTCGCTTGCATACACTTTTAGTACTCAGTTACTGAATACATTAAAGCTGAATGCATTGTCAGGTCTTTGTCTCAAGCAAGAATCCTTATGTCTGGACAAGTTGGTCGGGCTGGGATCCGGAATCCTGGAGAAGTGATAATCAAAATTCTCCCCTGATGAGAAATATAACTGCAGGTTTCAGGGTTACATTCTAATTTAACATGTTAAAATTCTAAGATGATAATTATGAAACCTATAAATTATAATATGATGAAAAAATACTTATATCTTATATGCAGAAAAAGTCTGATGTATCTAGCAGTTCTGCTTTTAATTCTGCCGGCATGCAGTGAAGATGTTCTTGATGAGGAACCACTTGACTTCCTTGCACCGGAGAATGCTTATAACACCCTTCCCGGGATAAAGCAGGGAATAACAGGCCTGCATTTCTCAACACGCCAGAGGTGGTTTTATGGAACCAACCAGCCTGTAGTAACTATAATGAGAGGCCTTGGAACTGATATTGCTTTTCATGGTGAAGATCCGAACAGTAATATGTTTTTGTGCAATTATGTGACAAATCTTACTTCAGAAAATACTGATTACAGGAATATCTGGATCTGGCTTTACGAACTTGTTCAAAGGTCGAATGTTCTGATTGAGGGTATCAACAATGCGGATCCCGACAATATGGTCAAGTGATGCCCAGAAGGAATGCATACATGGCTGAGGCGATGTTCTTCAGGGCTTTTGCTTACCGGTTACTGGTTTCGTTCTATGGCGATGTCCCTCTTGTAACTGAAGTGATCAAGTCCGCTAAAACTGATTTTGTCAGGACCCCAAAGGCAGAGGTCTATGCACAGATGGAAGAAGATCTGTTATACGGGACAACCAAACTTCCGGCCCCGGGTGCGGAAGAGGCTCCCGGCAGGGTAACACAGGGAGCAGCCTGGCATATGCTGAGTGAGTGCTATCTTAACCAGGACAAATTCCAGTTAGCTGCCGATGCAGCTTCGGAAGTTATTGATGGTTACAGTTATGCACTTATGACAACACGTTTTGGTGACAGGCAGAATGTTGTATTCGGTGCAGGAGATCCGTATTATGATCTTTTTGCATACGGAAATCAGACTCTGGGGATAAATAAAGAAGCCATCTGGGTTATCCAGATTGAACCGCCACCAACAATAGGAGGAGGAGCGGTAGAAGGCAACAGGACATTCGGACCTGCATATTTCAGGATGGGAAATACTCCGGATGGAAAGAAGGCTTTCAGTGGCCAGCTTGTATGCCGGATCTTATACTGGTTATTCCGATACTCTGGGTCGTCCGGTTGCCTGGGTACATCCTACCAATTATGCAGCTTATGATATCTGGAGAAGCGACTGGAACAATGACGTCCGTAATGCGAAGTATAATATTAAAAGAAATTTCTATTACGACTCTCCCGGATCAGCCTATGACAAGAAGAAAATAAACCTATTAGTTGATTATGCCGCCCAGTATGCTGCCGGAACAAGAGATGCCATGAGGGATTCCTGCCAGTACATCTATCCATACTGGATGAAGTTTGGAGATCCATGTCATTATTTTACTGATCCGGCAAGATCAGGAGGAGGCAGCGATCACAAGGATCGCTATGCAATACGTCTGGCTGAAACGCTTCTTTTACGCGCTGAGGCTTATATCGGATTAGGACAGCCTGCCCTGGCTGCAGCTGATATTAATCTGATCAGGGCCAGAGCGAATGCCACCCCTGTTGATGCTGCGGATGTTGATCTGGATTATATCCTGGATGAACGGGCAAGAGAACTTTACGGTGAGGAGAACAGATTTATTACCCTGCGCCGTATGGGAAAACTTGTCGAAAGGGTAAGGGCATTAAACAATAACCCTAAAAACCCTGGCTTGAATATTCAGGATTATCATGTCCTATTTCCAATTCCCCAATCGCAGATTGATCTGAATATTGATGCTGATTTCCCGCAGAATCCGGGTTATCCGACGAATTAGCAAATTGCCGTAAGGCATCGATTAAGATCGATTAAATACTTTCACAGAAATCAGTGGACAATCAAAGTCCACTGATTTTTTTTGTGATTACCTTCGGTGAGTTCTCCGCCAGTCAGAGAAAATCTTCATGTTTAAATAATCTTAATTCTGAAGGTCACAAATAAATATCTTAGCAAAAATTCTTACTGAGGCTGGGTAGGCAAACCCATTGCTGGTTCCGCATCACCTGAAGCCCCAAGTTTAAAAATCATAAACTGCTGATATTCTTCAGTATAAGGCCTCCATATCTCTTTGTCCTTTCCATTAGGATCGCCGTATTTCACAAAATTTGTCCATGCATCGACCATATTATCCGATAAGGCGTAATCTCCTTTAGTAAAAGGTCGCCAGCAATTACTCAGCGTGTTAAAGACATACCACAACTCGGCAGAGTGGAAAGCCCCTGCAGTATCTCCTGGCAGTGCACGTGCAAACTCATAAGCATAAGCTTTTCCACCATTCTCCTCGCGAAGCTTGCAAAATTGTCCTAAGCCGTTCTTCAACCCCGCCATATCATCCGTATTAAAACCAATAATATACGGAATATCAGCTATCTTGTCAGTGCGCGCAGCTTCGCTGAAATTATTTGTTAAAACATACCCGTCTATCACAGGAGACATCATTCCCATTTTTTTCTCCTTCCTATACCGATTCATTAGATCCAAAATATGCTCCGCTGAAGCAGCACGCATGGCCTCCAAATTACTATAACCGCCATACTCCATAATATCTTTGCCTGCTTGTTCTGCAACTGCGAGTTGGCCTCCTCCCAGCTGAGATCTATCCGTGACACCACCTCCGCTTTCCATAATTGCCTTTTGCATCAAATCTTTTGATAAAGGTGAAGTGACAAGACATTGTAAGCTCATGGCACCAGCACTCTGCCCAAATATGGTTATGTTGTCCGGATCTCCACCGAATTGTTGTATGTTGCTCTTAATCCAACTCAAAGCGGCAATCTGGTCTAAAAGACCGTAATTGCCAGAAACCCCTTTCGGACTCTCAGAAGAAAGGTCGGGATGTGCAAGGAAGCCGAAGATATTAAGCCTATAGTTTATTGTAACGAGAATTACACCATGTTTCGCCCACTCTTCACCACCCAAAAACTGCTTTTCATAACAGTAACCGGAAGCATATGCACCGCCATGAATATACATTGCCACAGGCAATCCGGCATTCTTTTTCCCAGGCGCCGGAGTCCAGATATTCAGATAGAGGCAGTCTTCACTATTTTGATGGCCATCATCAGTGTAAAATTCTTTGTAATAGAAACTTCCAGGCTGGCGAGGAGGTTGCATAGCTGCAGGCCCGTAAGTATCAGCTACTTTAACACCTTCCCAAGGATTTACCGGCTGTGGTGGTTTCCAGCGCAAGTCTCCAACCGGAGGTGCTGCATACGGTATACCTTTATAAATATACACACCAGAACTCTCTGTAGGGATACCTTGTATCTTCCCGCCCTCAATTTTCAAAACAGGATTTTCACTGACATTAAAAGACGTCATTGTGATAAAGATAATACTATTAATTATTAATAGATTTTTCATTTTTGTTGTATTAGAGTTTATATAATACTCTCAAATTTAGAGTCTTAATAAGTTTAGCGTCATGACTATTGTAAGATCCGGTGATATTGAGCACCCTTGTCCTCCAGTTTCCGTTCTCGGTTCCTCGATGACGTCCGGGATTAGGAATCGTTCAATAATTGTTATCGTAACAGGTAAAAAATGTACTGTATCAGGTAAAATAATTGTCGTAATACAATAATTTATTTGGATATTGTCAACTTTAACCAAATCTCTTTATTGACCTGACCATTGCCATTATATTCTGTGGCGGAACCTCCGACTGGATATTATGGACCGCAGCAAAAACAAATCCTCCACCGGGGGCAAGGGCGTCAATATTCTTTCTTACATCATCTTCAACATCTTTTTCTGTTCCTGTGGCAAGAATCTTCTGGGTATCAACACCACCACCCCAGAATACAACATCTTTTCCAAAATCCTTTTTCAACTGGAATGGTTCCATACCGGCAGCGTTAATATGGACTGGATTAAGAATATCGATACCCATTTCAATGAAGTCCGGTATAATGGGACGAACGTTCCCACAGGAGTGGAACATTATTTTTGCTGCCGGAGCCGATTTTTTCATTGCTGATATTATTCTGGAAATGTGCGGTTTATAGTATTGTCTGAAGTGATCGGGATCGATCAGCTGTGATTCCTGAGTTCCGTAATCATCAGCTTCGGCAATGACATCCACAACATCCCCGAGTTCCTCCAAAGCCATTTTCCAGAATTCAATTTTCAGATCAGCCAGTTTCCCGATCAGACAATCAGAGAATTCCGGGTAGAGAAATGGATCGACCAGCGCATTGCTCATTCCACGGAACCGCTGCTGCATTTCGAATATACCTGCACAAAGGCCTTTGATCATTACAAGCTTACCCTGATCCCTGAATTTCAGAGCTTTTTCCCTCAAACCCCTGATCCTTTCCTTATCTGATGAATCGGGCCAGTTATAGGATTTTATTTCGCCGATATCGGGCAATACATTTTCCATAGGATGTTTTACCAGGGAAAACCAGTGCCCGCCCTCCTTAGGAAAATGATGTGTAAAACCCCATTCATCAAAATATTCCCAGTGGTCACCCAGGTCGGAAAGCTTATCATAAACGTCCCAGTTATGGCTGGTCAGGGGAAATAATCCGCGTGTATCGACCTCAAGCACTCTCAAGGATATCATCTGAGGGAATAACGATCTGTTGGACGACATCTGCCCAGTTTGGTTCGTCGGTTTCCTTTCCCAGAAAGAGCCGCAGGTTCTGATATGCTGTGTTGGTAATACCTGTCCAGGTGCTCCCTGCCAGATCGAATGGCACCCTGTCCGGTTCCTGGTGGTTCATTGAATGCCAGGATTCTTTCCCTGCTGTTCATTTTTGATGATATCAATTCAATAACTACTTGTTTCTTACACCAAGTTCTTGTTTGATTAAGTAAACAACCCCCTTCCCAACCTTCCCCCACAGGGGAAGGAGTAAAGCTTAGCTTTTCCCCCTTGGGGGAAACGGGAAAGGGGGTAATAATTAATAAAAATCAAAGTAATCAATTATTAACATGTTAAAAATCAATATTATATAATCATTATAAGCAATAATTATAGTAACATATACTCACTTAAATATCAATTGTTTTAATTTTCGGAACGAGTAAATGTATTATCAGAAGGGCGATCAGGTAACCTGTTCCGGCCACTGCAAAAGGAATAGTATAACCATCGGTTCCGATATCCTGTAAAATCCTTCCTACCGCATACGCCACCAGTGCACCTCCCACAGCTCCTGAAAATCCGCCAAATCCGGCAACTGTTCCGGTAGCTTTTTTTGGAAAAATATCCGACATCAGACTGAAAATATTTGCCGACCAGCCGCAATGTCCTCCGGCTGCCAGAGCTATCAATCCGACTGAAATCCACAAACTGTCAGTATGGGGAACCAGGACAACAGGGATTGCAAACAGGCTGCAGGCAAATAAACCCAGCTTTCTTCCCTTATTAATGCCCAGACCCATTTTCAGAAACTTCGATGACAACCATCCGAGAAAAATCCCTAAGCCCCATGAGACAAGATAAATGGTAAAAAACGGAGGACCGATGTCTTTCAGATCGACGCCATACTTCACGTTCAGAAACTTGGCTCCCCAGAAGAGGTAGAACCACCAGATGGGATCGGCAATGAATTTACCGGCTGCTATGGCCCATGTGCTTTTATGGGGAAGGATATCGCTCCACCTTACTTTTTCAGTTCCAGTTTCGTTTTCGTTATCACTTGTTATATGTTCAAGTTCTGAATCTGAAACTTTCGGATGATCACGCGGTTGTCTGAAGTACTTTAACCAGATGACTATCCATATCATTGACAGGGGGAATGTCCATAAAAAACCGGCCTTCCAGCTTCCGGTTGACATGACGAGCGCAGGAATAACCAGAGGGGAAAGAATTGTGCCCATATTTGAACCCCCGTTAAAAATTCCGATTGCCAGGGCTCTCTCTTTTCTTGGGAACCATTCTGCAACTACTTTAATTGCTGAGGGAAAATTTCCCGACTGACCTATTGCCAGGGTAAACCTTGCAAAAGCAAATCCGATCCACGACCTTGCAAGCGTATGGCTGAGAGTGGCAACACTCCAGATCAGAATTGAAATCAGATATCCTTTTTTCGTTCCGATGCGGTCTATGATCCTGCCCATAAGCAGAAAACAGACAGCATAGGCGATCATAAATGAACTGTTAATGAGTCCGTACTGTTCTTCGTTCCATCCTATCTCATTTTGAAGATGTGGCGCCAGAATGCCCAGAGCCGATCTGTCAATATAAAGGATGGTTGTTGCAATGAAGAGCAGGCTAAGGATAACCCACCTGAAACTGGTTTTCCGTTCTTCAGTCATCTGATTATTTAAGTCCTGCCAGGACACCCCTGAAATAACCGATCGATTCTGCAACACCTGGCAAAGGATCGGACATATCCTTCCCGTATTCCAGACTGCATGTACCTGTGTATTTATTTTCACGCAGTGTTTTGAAGAATTTCGGGAAATCAATGATCCCCCGTCCGGCTTCAACGCACCATCCTGCTTTTTCAGGCTTGTCCACATCCCAGATATGGAAATCGTACATCCGGTCCTTGTATTTTATATAAGTCTCAATAGGATCGAGTCCCAGCCTGACTGTATGTGCAATATCGAGGCAGAAACCTATTCTTTGGATCAAGATCCTTTATTTCTTTCCAGATATCTTCAGCGCTCGGATAAATTGGCAGGTCCGGTCCATGATTATGGATGGCAAGCCTGAAATTATATTCCTTTACTTTCTTCTCGACATAAGGAAGAAACTGAACATCCGGAACCCCGATAACCAGATTTACACCGACTAATCTGGCATATGCAAATGCCTGGTCAACTGCAGCTTCCGATTTCATATAAATTGGACCTACCCCATATGGCTCAACTCCAAATGATTTCATTTTTGCGAGTGTCTGATCGATTACCTCTTTGGTGCTGGTAAGCGGAAGGTGAAAATCTTTTAAGCCAAGTATTTCATCACCGACTCTCTTCATCATTGCCAGGGACTGGTCGAGATTGATCTTTGCAAAAGTATAACCTGCCACAGCAAGGCTGAACTGATCAGTGGCAGCGGGAGAATTGACTGGTGTTGAACCGGATACACCGCAGGCATTCCTGCTGCAATGACACCTGCTCCGGTAGTTTTAATAAAGTTGCGTCTGGAGAATTTCATGGTTATTGGTGATTAGATGTGTTACTGGTGCTGGTTACTGGGTGCTGGTTACTCAAAATTTAAAATATTTTTCACGTATTGGGATATTCAACAGTGCTGAGGCTGCATTATTACCGGTAATTTCTTCAGTTTCAGGATTCCAGGTGAAGGGCGATCCTGTTTTTATTGCAATAAGGCCAAGCTGGCACATGGAAATTGTTCTGTGAGCAGTTTCAAGTGGTTCAATCGATTGCCTGTTGTTTTTTATTGCCTGAAGGAAATCCTCCTTATCGGAAAGAATATCCTTAAATGCAATTTCTCCCGGTCCGATCACGGAATCAAGAATCGACTGGGAACTGGCCGTCAGTTTGTCGCTGTACTCAACCTCGATCCAGCCTTCGGTACCTTCAAAGCGGACATAAGGTCGTTCTATTTTAAAGAAAACCTCCACTCCGTTTGATAACGGTATTTTATATCGAATTTATTCAGGGTATTCCATAATCCCTTATCGAATTCTCCGGTTCCCTCGATGCTTACCGGTCCGGAGTATTCAGTATTGTTTCCCCACTGGACAATTCCCATCAGATGTGCGCCCCAGTTTGAGATCATCCCGTTGCAGTATGAGTCGACCCTCATCCACCCGGGACGTTTATTATTTACTTTAATGTCATGAACTCTCTTTTCAGTGTAGGGGGCTTCCCAGGCCGGTCCGAGCCAGAAGTCATAATTAAGCTCGGGAGGGACCGGCATTGTTGGCTGAACAGGCAGCGGAGGCCCGTCGGAAGGAACTGCAACGTAGATCCGCTGTAATTTTCCGATACGGTTATTCCTTACAAGCTCAACAGCCCTTGCAAATTTCGGCAAGTGTCCTGAACTCACTGTCGTTCCGGGTGATAATGCCATATTTCTTAATTGCCTTAACAAGCTGGCGGCCATGTTCAATGCATGTTGAAATTGGTTTTTCGAGCGAAACATGCTTCCCTGCCCTGGCAGCCTCGATGGCCATTGGGACATGCCAGTGATCGGGGGTTGCAATCATGACGGCATCGATATCCTTACGGAGCAATATCTCACGGAAATCGCCGTATGCATCACATCCTTTGTAGGTAAATCCCTTTTGCTGTGAATAATAATCATTTACCTGTTTCTGCCCATTTGCCAGCCGCCACGAATCGACATCGCATACTGCAATTATCTGGGCATTTTCCGATTTAAGGAACTGAGGAATATTTGGACTTACTGTCTGTCGTCCGATGCCGATAACTGCAATATTGATCCTGTTAGCAGGGGATTTTTTCCCAAGCAAATAGGAGGGAACAACATCAGGGAATGCAAAAGCCCCGATAGTTCCCATTGCGGATCTCTTTAAAAAAGTCCTTCTGTTACTGCTCATTGTTGAAGTTTGTTTGATTCAGTATCGTAAGATTGTTTAATAAGGTATTTAAAGATAAAGATTTTGGAAATAGAAATAAGATTTAATGGGTTTGTTTTGGTTAAAAAGAGTTAAAGTAATCCGGCTGTCATCATTAAATGATTAATTTTAATAAATTATAAATTTTAGTTCAGGAGCTAATCTCATAAAAAATAAAGAATATGAAAAACTCAAAAATTTCAAGACGCAGATTTTTAGGCACCGCAGCTGCAGTTACTGCAGTGAGTGCGATCCCTTTTAATTTTACTTTTGCTTCGGGCATGCAGAACAAAAAACCCAATTCAAAAGTGGGTGGGGTTCAGCTTGGGGTAACTACTTACAGCTATGGAAGCATGCCTCATAAGGTGGATGAAGTGTATTGAATATCTCCTTTATGCCGGGGTTAATTCAATTGAACTGAGAAATGTCGCTGAGGAAGATCTTGGCATTCCTCAGGTGCCGAGACCTGCACGCGGAGTGGAGTTAACCGAAAAGGAGAGGGCAGAACTGAAAAAAGCGGCTGAAAGCATCAGAGAGGAACAGCGGAAATGGAGGTTATCGCTTCCGATGGACAAGTATGAAGAAATGCGCAAGAAATTCAACAAGGCAGGAATTGAGGTTTATATTGCCAAGTTTGCTCCCTCTGCCTGGTCGGATGAAGAAATAGACTATGCTTACAAAGCAGCAAAAGTGCTGGGATCGATCGGTATTACAGATGAACTGACAGAAGCCAACTGCATGAGGCTGGGTAAATTTGCTGAAAAGCACAAAAGCCTTGCAATGTTTCATACTCACGGACAGGTAGCCGATCCGGGCTTCTCATTCGATAAGTACCTTGCATATTCACCGGCAAATATGCTCAACCTCGATGCAGGACATTATTTCGGAGCCACAGGGTTGCACCCGAACGATGTTATCATTAAATATCACGACAGGATGAGGAGCATCCATATTAAGGATAAGACCGGTCCGAAACATGCAACTCCGAATACAAATAAGCCTTTTGGAGAAGGAGAAACACCTGTTGCTGATGTTTTATTGCTTCTGAAAAAGGAAAAATGGCCGATCCGTGTTGACCTTGAGCTTGAATACAGGATCCCTGAAGGTTCCGATGCAGCAAAAGAGGTTAAGAAATCTATCGACTACATGAGGAATATTCTGGGATGAGTAATTATATAAAGGTATTGAAGTCAGCTCTTCTGATCGCTCTGGCAATAATTCTGTTTTGCCCCGGAACTGTTTCGGCACAGAAAGGGAAAAAAGATCACTATTTCAGGTAAGGTTACTGATGCCGGCAATAAACCTGTTGCCGGTGCATCTATTTTTATTGACAATGTAAAAACAGAGGTAGTAACCGATCAGAACGGATTTTATAAGATAAAGGTTAAACCGGATGCCATTGAAATTATGGCATTTACCCTTTTAAGTGGTGCATCGGAAGAGATAATTAACGGAAGAACTGAAATAAATTTTATCCTGACAAATAATCCTGCCCGGAGTTGCTGGTTCTCCTGCAGAACCTGGTAAAAATGTCAGGCAAAATCGGGAGTTGTCGATTACAGTAATTCATCAGGACCTGTTTATCAGGACATTTACGATATGATCAGGGGAAGGGTTGCGGGTGTGGAAGTTTCAGGGAAGAGTATTAGAATAAGGGGAGCCAATTCATTGAATGTGAGCAATGATCCTCTCTTTGTTGTGGATGGTGTAATTGTTAAAACTATTGATGACATAGCACCTGAAACAGTAAAATCGATTGAAGTACTGAAAGGTCCTGATGCATCAGTTTACGGGACAAGAGGATCGAATGGAGTAATTCTGATAACACGCCGTACGGGTATAGAATAACAGAATGACAAGAATAAAAAATCAATGAATTGAAACCACTTTAAAAATTGAAAAATGAAGACTCTATAACAGGATTATTTTTTTCCTGTTATTTACAGCAATAATTACTGTTTTCTACAACAGGGTGCAGTCAGAAATGGAGTGAGGAAAACAAAGGTGAATTTATGCTTGTCCATAATCAGGATGGACAAACCTTAGGTTATTCCCCGGCATCAGGTGTGAAAATATTAACAGTAAAACGATTAGCTTTCAAGGACTTAAATAAAGATGGGAAGCTTGATGCCTACGAAGACTGGCGGTTACCGGTTGAGGATCGGGCACGTGACCTGGCATCAAAATTATCGGTTGAGCAGATAGCCGGATTAATGCTTTACAGCAGTCACCAGTCAATACCTTCCGGAGGGGGAGGATTTATGCGTGGAGGAACATACGGAGGCAAACCATTTGCTGAAAGCGGTGCTAAACCCAGTGACCTGTCTGATCAGCAGATTAAATTCCTAACTGATGACAACCTGCGGCATGTTCTTATTCACCTCAGTGGAGAGTCCTGAAACAGCAGCTCTCTGGAACAACAATGTTCAGGCATTTGTTGAAGGTATTGGTATGGGTATTACCTGTAAATACAAGTTCCGATCCCAGGCATGGGAGTGACTCTTATGCAGAGTATAATGCCGGGGCAGGAGGCAAGATATCAATGTGGCCCGGGACGCTGGGAATAGCAGCTTCATTTGACCCCGGACTTATGAAGAAAGTTTGGCGAAGTGGCATCAGCAGAATACAGGGCACTGGGTATTACAACCGCCCTGTCGCCGCAGATTGACCTGGCCACTGAACCCCGGTGGAGCCGCTTTGACGGGACCATGGGTGAGGACCCTGACCTCGGAGCAGATATGGCACGCGCCTATGTTGATGGTTTTCAGACCTCAGAGGGAGCTGACCATATTTCAGACGGATGGGGATATCACAGCGTTAACGCGATGGTTAAACACTGGCCCGGAGGCGGACCGGAAGAGGGAGGCAGGGATGGTCATTACGGATTCGGCGCTTATGCTGTTTACCCGGGTAATAACCTGAAGGATCACCTGAAACCTTTCACAGAGGGAGCATTTAAGCTTCAGGGCCCTACAAAGATGGCATCTGCTGTAATGCCATATTATACAATTTCATACAATCAGGATAGTAAATACGGTGAAAATGTAGGCAACAGCTACAGTAAATATATTATCAATGATCTGCTCAGAGGAGAATACAAATATGAAGGAGTTGTCTGTACCGACTGGGGGGTAACCGGAGATGTAACAGGCGTGGATAAGTTTGAAGGCAAAAGCTGGGGAGTCGAAACTCTTTCCATTGCAGAAAGGCACTATAAAGTCATAATGGCAGGGGTCGACCAGTTTGGAGGGAATAATGATAAAGGACCTGTCCTCGAAGCTTATGCAATGGGTGTAAAAGAAAATGGTGAAGAATTCATGAGAAAGAGATTTGAGGAATCGGCTGTACGGCTTTTACGGAATATTTTCAGAGTCGGATTGTTTGAGAATCCTTACCTTGATATTGAAAAGACGAAGAGCACTGTAGGAAATCCGGAATATATGAAAGAGGGTTATGATGCACAGATCCGTTCTATAGTGATGCTGAAGAACAACCCGAATACCCTTCCACTGAAAAAACAGCTTAAGGTTTATATTCCGAAAAGATATACTCCTGCGGCACGTAACTGGTTTGGTCAGGAGACCCCTGAAAGATGGAGTGATCCTGTAAATCTTGCCATTGTTTCCAAATATTTCGAGGTCGTCGAAACACCGGATAAGGCAGATTTTGCACTTGTCAGTATTTCAAGCCCTGCGGGCGGATCGGGTTATGATCATGGGAGACCTTAAAAAAGGTGGAAATGGTTATGTCCCAATAAGTCTGCAATATAACAGTTATAAGGCTGATTTTGCACGCGATCCCAGCATTGCAGGAGGGAGCCCCCTGGAGAGTTTTACAAACCGGACATATAAAGGCAAGAGCCGTGTTGCAAACAATTCATTCGATATGAAAATGGTTAATGAAACCAGGGCGAAAATGGGTAAGAAACCGGTTGTAGTTTCAATCGATGTCTCAAATCCGATGATTTTCTCTGAAATTGAAAAAAGTTCCTCGGCAATTATTATTCATTTCGGAGTTCAGGATCAGGCTCTGATGGATATATTAACAGGAGGAGCCGAACCATCAGGTCTTCTCCCTTTCCAGATGCCTGCCGATATGAAAACTGTTGAAGAACAATTTGAAGATGTCCCGCGCGATATGAACTGCTATATTGACAGTGAAGGCAATAAATATGATTTTGGATTCGGATTGAACTGGCAGGGAACAATAAATGATGAAAGGGTAGCAAAATATAAAAACTGAATCCGTTAAAAAGTCATCAGTCATCTATTCGCGGATGATTTTCTGCAATTGGTCAAATATAAATACCTTCGGAGCTGATTATTAGTTAATTTAGCACTGGATGTTATTTTGCAATGCCTGGCTCAGAAAGAGGCTGTTTCCTGTTTTAAAGTCATGATGAATTTTAGTTAAGAATAAATCTAAACAGGAAACATCTTGTTTCTGTACGATTTTTGATATGGAATATTTTAATGTATCAGCGAAAACGTGTAAATTAGATCAATCATCCGGTAATTCAGCGAAAACGACCCTTATAAAAGTAGTATCTGATGAGATATATTAAGATTTTATTTTTATTTACTGTCTTTTTGTTTTCAACCAATCTATATTAATGCTCAGGTCTGTATAACCCCTCCTGTAAACGGATCAGATGATCAGAAGGTTTGCGATAATTCACCTATAGTTGATATTATATATACTCTTGCCCCGGATGTTTTCGGAGCCTCAGTAACTGGCCTTCCCACAGGCGTTACCTGGGCATTTACTGCCGGTCAGTTCAGAATAAGCGGAACACCCACAGTCTCAGGATCTTTTACTTATACTGTTACTGTTATATCACTGGGAATATGTACCGGAGGTAGTACAGCAACAGGTAAGATTGAGGTCATATCCACAGCCGACGCCAACCATAACAGGTCCGGCATCAGTTTGTGTCAATTCATCTGGTAATGTATATACTACACAAAATGGGTTTGAGTAATTATACCTGGACAGTATCGGCAGGAGGGACTATAACAGCAGGGGGAGGATTAATAAATAGAACAGTTACTGTTACCTGGACCGTCGCAGGGCCACAAACCGTGAGTGTCAATTATAGAAATGCAGATGGCTGTACGGCGACACTGCCAACAATATTCGATGTAACAGTCAATCCTCTGCCGGTACCAACCATTAATGGTCCGGCCGCAGCATGTATAAATGCACCAGGGAATGTTTATACCACAGAAGCCGGGATGAGTGGTTATAACTGGACAGTATCAGGAGGGACCATAACAGCAGGAGGAGATAGTTTTAATACGGTTACAATTACCTGGACGACCGTCGGGACCAGATCGGTAAGTGTAAATTATGTGGATCCCAACGGATGTACGGCTGTAAGTCCGACGGTGTTAAATGTTACAGTCAATCCTCTGCCGGTACCCACATTGACGGGTCCGGCCACGGCATGTCTAAATGCACCGGGGAATGTTTACACGACCCAGGCCGGGATGAGCAATTATGTCTGGACAGTATCCGGAGGAACAATAACTTCAGGGGGAGGACCTGCAGATTTTACAGCTACAATTACCTGGACAGCCACAGGTGCCAGGAACGTAAGAGTAAGCTATACAAATGCCAATGGCTGTGTGGCTGCCAGTGCAACAGTATTCAATGTTACAGTCAATGCTTTGCCTGCAGTAAATGCCGGAACCGATGCCACAATCCCAAATGGAACAAGCACGACGCTTAATGCCACAGTTACCGGAACAGGGCCATTTACTTATAGCTGGACCCCTGCTTCACAACTTATAAATCCTACGGCAGTTGATCCGACAACTGTGATACTGACCTCCACGACTGTATTTACGCTCACTGCCACATCAACTTCAACAACCTGTTTCAACTCTGATGCAGTAACGATTACAATTGCCGGCAATCCATTAAGTTCAAATCCGACAGCCACACCTTCAATAGTGTGTGCAGGGGCTACTGTACAACTGAATGCGGTGGCAAGCGGCGGATCAGGATCATATACATATGCCTGGACTTCAGTACCTGCAGGTTTCACTTCAACTCTTTCAAATCCCACGGCTAATCCGTTAGTTACAACAACATACAGGGTGGCTGTTTTTGATGGATTTACCACTGTCAATGCTCAGGTTTCTGTTACGGTAAATCCTTTGCCTGTTGCAACAGCATCAAATAATGGCCCTGTTTGTGTCGGATCTACACTTTCGCTAACCGGAGGTCCTGCCGGAATGCTTGCATATGCCTGGAGTGGTCCAAATGGTTACAGCAATGCAACCATGAGTCCGGTTGTTTCGACAAGCGCAACAGTAGCGATGGCGGGTGTTTATAATCTTACAGTTATTAATAGCAGCGGTTGTATAAGCATAGCAGCAAGCACTACTGTTACCGTAAATGCTTCACCTGTTGCTACAGCATTAAACAGCGGACCGGTTTGCACAGGCTCACCCCTGCAACTTGCCGGAGGTCCTTCGGGGATGAGCACCTATAACTGGACAGGACCAAACAGCTATACTTCAAATTTGCAGAACCCGACTGTTTCCCTTGCAGCGACACCTGCAATGGCAGGAAAATATTTGCTTACTGCAGTCAATGCAAGCGGATGCAGCGATACAGCAACCACGACTGTAGTTGTTAATCCTTTACCTGTAGCCACTGCAGCAAATAACGGGCCTCTCTGTTCAGGAAACCCTTTGATTCTTACAGGTGGTCCGGCATTAATGACAAGTTATTCGTGGAGCGGACCAAACAGCTTTACCTCAAATCTTCAGAGTCCGACTGTTTCCTTGACTTCCACGACAGCAATGACAGGAATTTATACTTTGACAGTGACTAACAGCAACGGCTGTGCAGGTATCGCAATCACAAATGCTATTGTGAACCAGTCGCCTGTTGCCACAGCTGCAAATAACGGGCCTGTCTGTGTGGGTTCACCGCTAAATCTTACAGGTGGTCCGGCATCAATGGCAACATATTCGTGGAGCGGACCCAATAGTTTTGTTTCTAATCAGCAAAACCCGGTAGTATCAGCGGCAGCTGTTTCAGCCCAGGCAGGTGTTTATACTCTTACTGTCGCAAATGCTTCAGGATGTCAGGATACAGCCACTACAAGGGCTTATGTATATGCAATACCGGTTTCAAATGCCGGAACAGGAGGAACAGAATGTGATCTCGATTTTATATTTAATGCGGTTCCAAGTGTGGGAATAGGAATATGGAGCATAGTTACCGGGCCCGGTACGGCTGTGTTTACGCCAGGACCTAATTTCCCGACAGCAACAGTTACTGTCTCACAATACGGAACCTACACTTTCAGGTGGACTGAAACTAATGGCCCCTGTTCAAGCAGTTCTGTGGTCACTGTTAATTTTTACCAGCAGCCGCTGGCAAATGCAGGTACAGGAGGCAATGAGTGCGACCTGAACTTTACCCTGAACGCTATCCCCAGTGCTGGAATCGGAACATGGGCAATGATCACCGGAACAGGAACTGCAACTTTTAATCCGGGAGCAAATTCTGCCTCAGCAATAGTCACAGTTTCTGAGTACGGACCAAAGTCGTTTGCATGGACAGAGGTTAATGGCATCTGTTCGGGCAGTGATACCATTACAGTCAATTTCTACCAGCAACCAGCTGCAAATGCAGGTGCAGGCGGAAATAACTGCGGCCTTGAATTTAACCTCAATGCAGTGCCAAGCCTGGGAATAGGTACATGGACAATGGACAATGGTCCGGGAATTGCGACATTCAGTCCAAATGCTAATCTGGCAACGGCAAAAGTTACCGTTAGTGCTTATGGAACTTATGATTTCAGTTGGACAGAGGTGAATGGCACCTGTTCGAGCAGTGCAACCATATCAGTTACTTTTATAGAACAACCCAGGGCCGATGGAGGGATAGGGGGAGACGAATGCGATCTTAATTTTACTCTCAATGCTACTCAGGGTTCGGTAACCGGAACATGGACAAAGATAGGCGGTCCGGGTAATGCTACTTTCAGTCCCAATGCGAATCAACCCAATGCAGTTGTAACTGTCACTCAATTCGGATCTTATGATTTTGCATGGACTGAGGTGAATAGTTTATGCTCTTCTTCCGATATAATAAGGGTAGTTTTCCATGATAAGCCTCCGGTTAATGCCGGAACCGATATGCTTTTATGCAAGGGAAGAAGCGCTCAGCTGATTGCTACAGGAACAGGAATTCTTTCCTGTGGTCACCTGCTGGCTCCCTAAATAATCCTAATATCTATAATCCGCTTGCATCACCAGAGATAACAACCGCATATACAGTCACTTTAACAGATCAGTGGGGATGCAAAAACAGCGACCAGGTAAATGTTGAAGTAAGGGTACAACCTGTTGCCAATGCCGGCCCTGATCAGATACTTGAATTCACTTTCGAAACAAGTTTTCAGGCCTCACCGCTCTCGACAAACCAGACAGGTGAATGGACTATTCTTGCGGGCGATGGTGATATATCAGATAAAAATAGTCCGACTTCATCTGTCAGCGATCTTTCGCTTGAGCTCAACAGATTTATATGGGCTGTGTCGAACGGTGTCTGTCCTGTGTCGTCTGATACGGTTAATATTGAAGTTAATAATTTGATTATACCAACATTAATAACTCCAAACCTTGATGGGAACAATGACTTTTTTGTCATCAAGGGGATTGAGTCCTTTGGCAAAACATCGCTCACGGTTTTTAACCGCTGGGGAGCCAGGGTATATGAAAACATGGAATATGACAATAGCTGGGATGGAGTGGATGAGAATGGGGATCCACTTCCCGATGACACTTACTTCTTTATACTGAAACCTGAAATTAGTAAAACTGTTAAGAGTTATGTGGTAATCAGACATTGAGTTGAGTTTGATATGATCAGAGCTGTTAAAATCATAGCCATAATTTCACTGGTACTATCACCTGTTTATAATACTTATGCCCAGCCTGTATGGGTTAAAGGGACTCCTTCAGTGGTAACTACCGGAGCTTTATCAATTACATTGAATTATGGCACAGACCGTACTGGCACAGTTTACATCATAGTATATAACTATAATAATACAAGTATTTTAACTTCTTCCACGGTAAGAACCAGGGCAATTCTTGGTCCGAGCGGCACTATTACAGCAACAGCTATACGTTCGGTAAAGAATGACGATGTCGGGAAAGTGCTGCAGGTTGTATTGAATGTTACTAATCCCGGACAGATACACACTATCTATATCGTATGCCGCTGATAGCAAAGGTAGACTTCAGCCATCTCCTGTAAGGTTAAATGCAACAACCCTTCCGTGCCCGGAGGCAGATGCAGGTTCTGGAGGAAATGAGTGTGACCGGAATTTTGTCCTGAATGCAGTACCTGTTTTAGGCACCGGGGTATGGACCCGGGTCTCGGGTCCGGGAAATGCGTCTTTCTCACCCAATGCCAGTACTCCGACTGCAACAGTTTCAGTATCAGCATATGGTTCTTATACCTTCAGGTGGACCGAGACAAGAGGAGTATGTAAATCGAGTGATGACATTATAGTCAATTTTTATCAGCCGCCGGATGCAAACGCAGGCACCGGAGGCAATCAATGCGGACCTGCATTTACACTCAGAGCTGTTTCCGGATCAAGCGAGGTTAATGGCACCTGGACCATGACAAGCGGAACAGGTACTGCAACATTCTCACCTGATTCACATAGTCCTACTGCAACAGTAACAGTATCCGATTATGGGACAAAGATATTTACCTGGACCGTAACGAACGGACCATGTTCGGCCAGTTCGAATGTTACAGTAAACTTTTACGAGCAGCCACTGGCCAATGCCGGTCAGGGAGGAAATAATTGCGGACTAGAATTCTATCTGAATGCTGTACCAAGTGCCGGAACAGGAACATGGACAAGAGTCAGCGGGCCTGGACCAGTTACCTTTAGTCCAAACAACCATGCTCCTGACGCAAGAGCAACTGTAAGTTCATACGGGACGTATGTATTCAGATGGACAGAAGTAAACGGACCCTGTACCGGAAGTGCAACAGTCACTGTCGGCTTTTTCGAGCAGGTTTCAGCAAATGCAGGTAACGGTGGAAATGAATGCGACAGGAATTTTGAACTGAATGCAGTCCCGGGATCAGGTACAGGAACCTGGACAAAGCTTACGGGCCCGGGCAATGCAACATTCAGCCCGAATCCAAACCGGTATAATGCAACCGTGACGGTTACTCAATGGGGAGATTACGATTTTGCGTGGACTGAAGTAAGTAATAATTGCTCATCAGTCGATATAATTCGTGTTGGGTTCCATGCTCCTCCCTCAATAAATGCCGGAACGGATGCTGTTATCTGCAGGGGAAACAGTGTCAGATTGCAGGCGGCAGGTTCAGGAACATTTTTATGGAGTCCCGGCAATCTGGTTGATAATCCTGCAGCTCAGAATCCTCTGGCCACACCTCTTGCTACTACGGTCTTTACCGTTACACTGACTGATCAATACACTTGCAGAAACTCAGATCAGGTAACTGTTGAAGTAAGGGAAAAACCACTGGCAGATGCCGGAGAGGATCAGGTACTTGATTTCCAGTTTGAGGCAGAGCTCGCAGCTTCGGAATTAAAAAGCAATGAAACAGGTGAATGGGTAGTCCTTACGGGAGGCGGGATATTAGCGGACAAAAACAATAATAATACAATAGTCACTGACCTTTCGCTCGGGGAAAATAATTTTCTGTGGAGCGTTGCGAACGGGGTGTGTGATTTATCATCAGATACAGTCATGATCAGAATTAATGAGCTGATCATTCCAACATTAATTACTCCCAACCTTGATGGAAATAATGACTATTTCGTGATAGGCGGATTGGAATCACTAGGACCTGCTATATTAAATGTATTTAACCGATGGGGAGCCATGGTCTTTAAAAATGATGATTATGCAAATGACTGGGATGGAAAGGATAATAATGGGAATCCGCTTCCGGATGATACATACTTCTATTTTCTTAAGCCAGAAAAAATAGCACCAATCAAAGGTTATATTGTAATAAAAAGATAAAATGAAAAGGATAATTAAAGTACTTTTTCTCATTGTAATGCCTGTCAGTGTCTTCGGCCAGCTGACACCCTACACCAACCAGTATGTACTTAATCCGCTTACTATAAATCCTGCATATGCAGGCACCAGGGGATTATTGAACTTTGCAGCATTTTACCGGAAGCAGTGGGTAGGAGTAAAAGGATCTCCTGAAACCATGTCTCTTTTTGTCGATGCTCCATTTGCCGATGATAAGATGGGATTGGGAATTAATGTAACTAATGACAGAATAGGAGTTACAAGAGACACAAAGATTAACACCAGCTATGCTTATAAAATTGGGTTGGGTAACGGGAACCTCTCATTCGGGCTGGGTGCCGGATTGATTATAACAAATACAGCCTGGTCCGACCTTGTTGTTCTTGATCCTGGTGATGAGTATCTCCTTATTGATTCAAAATCGTTTGTGGTTCCCGCTTTTAGTTTCGGTACTTATTACGCCAGTCAGAAATACTTTGCAGGATTTTCAATTCCTAAGCTTGTCGGATACAAATTTGACTTTGAAAAGAACAAATATGTACTTAATAACAAAATGAGCGATTATTACTATTTGCTTAATACAGGTTACCTTTTTGATTTATCATCAGATTTAAAATTTTTACCGTCAATTCTTCTCGTCCTTTCTCCAGGGGATAAGATATTATATGATATAAATGCGCATTTCAAGGTGATGGAGCGCTTCTGGCTGGGAGCTACCTACAGGAATAACCGTTCAGTTGCGGCGATGTTCCAGTTTCAGCTGAACGATCAGATAAAATTTGGCTACACTTACGAATTTGATTTTGCAAGTCTGCAGACATACAGCTCAGGTTCTCATGAAGTAATGCTCAGATATGAATTCCGGTATAAAGTAGAAGCAATAAGTCCTTTGAATTTCTAACTTTACACCATGAACATAAGACAAATTTCAGGAATTCTGGCTGCATTATTGCTCCCCTTAACCGCAACAGGTCAGTCTGAAACCTATTCTGTTAATATCGCAAAGTTCAGTTCAAAAAAAAGTGATGAGTTTTCGCCTGTTTATTATAAGAATGGTTTAGTGTTCTGTTCAAACAGGAAAAGTGATCTCATAAAGAACTATTCAACTTCCGAAGACAAAGGACTATTGAAGATATTCTTTGCAGATACTCTTTCGGGAAAGGTTAAACTCTTTTCAAAAGATCTTAGAACCAAATTTAATGACGGACCTGCATCTTTCAGTAAAAATCGTGATACAATCTATTTCTCACGAAACCTGAAAGTGGACGGAGCACTCGACGAAAATTCACCAAGAAATAAACTTGGTATTTTCACTGCTGTTCTTGACAATGAGACCTGGACAAAAATATTGGATATCCGATTCAATAATGAATATTTTAATATAACAACTCCTTATATCTCTCCTGATGGGAAGAGACTGTTTTTTGCATCAGATAACCCTTCAGGTATTGGAGGCACCGATATTTATTACTGTGACTGGAAAATAGATTATTGGGATGATCCCGTGAATATGGGCCCGGAAATTAATACCCCCGGTAACGAATCATATCCCTTCGTTAACAGGGAAGGCGGCCTTTTTTTCGCATCCGACGGACATCCCGGGCTCGGAGGTAAGGATATCTTTTATACAAAAAAATCAAAAAATAAGTGGTTAGCCCCTGTTCATCTTGACTCTCCCATAAATTCTAAGTTTGATGATTTTGGACTTATAGCTGATTCTGTGATGAACAAAGGTTATTTTTCATCAAATAGAAGCAATTCTGTTGATATCTATCAGTTCAGGACAAATATCCGGCAGCTTTTTTATTGTGAAGATCAGAGGGCAAATCAATATTGTTTCAAATTCACAGATGAAGGTAAAATTGCAGTCGATGGACGATACGTGGAGCTTGTCTGGGATTTTGGGGATGGTATTACAGATGCAGGCAAGAGTGTCGAACACTGTTTTAAAGGTCCTGGAATATATCCGGTAAAACTGAATGTAGTTGATAAAAAATCCGGACGTGTAGTCTTTTCCAAATTGTCATATGACATTGATCTTAAAGATATTGAACAACCAATTATCAAATCGCAGGTTTCTGGATTGGCAGGTGAGCCTGTAAATTTTGACGGCTTGTCTTCAAATTTTCCCGGATCCGAGATTCTCGATTATACCTGGTACTTTGGAGACGGGGCCAGGTCAGAAGGAGAAAATCGGAATCATTCTTTCATTGAGAAAGGAGATTATGACGTCAGGCTTGGACTGATTGTCAGAAATAGCAAGACTGGTGTTATCCGTGAAGCCTGTGCAGTAAAACCGGTGAAAATTTTCAGTAATAAACTTGAAAAAGAGGAGTTTGACAAAAGGAAAATAAAGCCTGTCCCGGTTATCGACATTCTTGAATATGATTATGCAACCAGGGAAAATATGTTTTCAGCTGAGAAATACATTAACCAGGATGTGGTTTACAGGGTTGAAATAGCAAATTCAAAAATAAAGCTGAAACCGGATGATAACATTTTTAAAAATGTTCCGAAGAAGTACACGGTGAAAGAAGAGTTCATGACAGCTGAAAAGCATTATAGCTACACAATTGATGAGGAATTGAGCCTTATGGCGGCATATCCTTCATTTAATGAAATAGCCGGACTGGGATTCCCTGATGCAAGAATTATAGCATTTAATATCGAGGATCCTGCATCGAGGGAACTCAATAATCTGAAGCGGGTTTTCGGAGTTTCTGCCGATACTTTCTTTAGAAAAAACGCTTCTATTCTGGCTTCTGAGGGCACTCAGGTTCTTGACCTGGTCCTTGGGTTCCTTTCAAAATACCCCGATCTGAAACTGCAGATTGAATGCCATACTGACAATACCGGACAGGCAGCTGCAAATCAGAACCTGTCACAGAAGCGGGCTGAAGCAATGGTTGACTATCTGGTTATTAACGGGATAAGCCGGCAAAAACTGACTGCAAAAGGATTTGGCGGAACAAGACCTGTAGCTCCGAATTATCAGGAATCGGACAGGAAGAATAACAGGAGAATTAATTTTATAATCAATAAACCCTGATCCGTTTTCAGAAGGGTGGGGAGATGAAAGAGTTCAACGGATAACAATTAGTTTCTGAGTGAACATAGTAATATTGCTTGTTCCCATCTGCACAACATATATACCCTCTTTAAAGTCAAGCGGGATTTGAAGCTGCCTGATGCCCGGATCTATAATATTATCATAAATGATTTTTCCTGCCAGGCTTAGGATTTTAATAAAATCAGGGAAAAATGTAGGTTCATCAATTAAGATATTGACTAATTCCCTGGCCGGATTTGGATAGATCTTTACAATCTGGTCTTCATAATCAGAGGGGTTTTTGTGCTCATATCCAAAAATACTGAATTCTGAAATATAGTTCCATGTGTCTGTTGAATTACCCAGGCCTGCCAGTTTAATATATCTGAATCCCTTTTCTGTCTTTGAAACAGGAAAGTCAAAAACCTGAAGATCGCCTGAGAAAGCACATGATTTTGAATCAGAAAGGATCATCTCCCATTTCTCTTTATCGTTTGAGCCGTAGATTTCAAAATATGATTCTCTTGTTTGTCCAGGCTGAAAAGCAAGTTTCAGATGCTGAATATTAAAAGCCCTCTTAAGTTCCAGTATTAACCACTGGTCAGTTCCGATGGCTGACCACAAGGTACCTTTATTGCCATCAAGTACGTTATCAGGGATATAGGGAGATTTAAAATTGCTTGCTTCTACAGAGATCACCTCTGCTGTTTCCAGTTCCGGCTGATACGGCAGGATCTGAACAGGAACCGTTTTTGACTGACTGGTTTTACCATCGCTGACTGTAACAGTAAATTCATATGTCTGATTTGCATCTGACAACAGGCGCCAGATATTGGATTATTGACCCGTTTGTCGATGAGACAGATACACCGTGCCGGGTACCTTCCATGTAAATGTAAGATTGTCTTTTTCCTTGTCATAGCTGTCGCTGGCATTCAATCCGCTTACAAATCCCGAATATGCGCTGGTGATGTAGCTTACTACCGGAACAGGAGGCGTATTTGGTACAACCGGTGGAGTCACTACAACCGGTGGAGTCACGACTACAGGAGGAGTTACGACAACAGGAGGTGCAGCACAACTCTGTTTGTTACAGTCTGTGAGGTTAATGAAGCAGCCTGTCCTCCCGCAGAGGTCTGAATAGGATTGGCTGATGGTTTTGTATACGCTACAGTGACAGTATTACCATAAGCCACAGGGCTTGAAAGGGTTAGCAAAACCTTAGTCCCGGATATCGAAACTGAACTAACACTTCTTGCAGCGGAATTCACCTGAACTGAAAAGGCTGAAACAGCAGGGACAATATTGGCCAGCGTGAGATTGTATGTCATCTCTATTATTGAGGGAGCAGCATTTTCTATTGCTGAGCTTACATAGGCAGGTACGGCAGGGGCAGGAGGAGCAGCGACCCTATTTGTAACCGTTTGTGAACTTAATGTAGCTGCCTGTCCTCCAGCAGAGGTCTGAATAGGATTTGTTGAGGGTTTTGTATAGGCTACAGTGACGGTATTGCCATAAGCCACCGGACTTGAGAGGGTTAATAAAACCTTCGTCCCGGATATCGAAACTGAACTAACACTTCCTGCAGCGGAATTCACCTGCACTGAAAAGGCCGAAGCAGCAGGGACGATATTGGCCAGCGTGAGATTGTATGTCATCTCTATTATTGAGGGAGCAGCATTTTCTATTGCTGAGCTTACATAAACAGGTACAGCAGGAGCAGTAGGTGCGGCCACTCTGTTTGTAACCGTTTGTGAACTTAATGAAGCAGCCTGTCCTCCCGCAGAGGTCTGAATAGGATTGGCTGAGGGTTTTGTATATGCTACAGTGATAGTATTACCGTAAGCCACAGGACTTGAGAGGGTTAATAAAACCTTCGTCCCGGAAATCGAAACTGAACTAACACTTCTTGCAGCGGAATTTACCTGTACTGAAAAGGCCGAAGCAGCAGGGACGATATTGGCCAGCGTGAGATTGTAGGTCATTTCGATAACTGAAGGAGCGCCGGCCTCGATTGCCGAGCTCACATAAACCGGACTTGCCGGCGGAGCTGAAGGATTAGGGTCCAGCATAAGGACAGCCGAAGTGTATGGCAGTAATGTAATGGAACCTGAATACCTGGTGCCTTTAACATCGATATAACTGCCATCGAGTGAGACCACTTTATTTGAGGAGGAGGCATTGTATTCAAACCTGATCTTGTTGACATCAGTAATTGAAATAGGAGATATGCTGGAGTTTTTATCCTGTCCTGTAAATGATTGCCAGTTTGAAAGGGAACGATTTGTTGAAATGCTGTTCCACCCTTGATCCCATGTCTTGGCGATATAGCTGTTGTCAATGGGTTTGGCGTAATAATTATTATCTGCAGTTCCGAAGCTGGCAATATCGGAATCTCTGGTAGAAAAAACGAGAACTTTTTGTGAGGTTGATTTAGCGAAAAATACATTGTTGTTCATTGAAACATTTCTTATGGGATCATCGGGGCTTAAGGAATCATGAATTAATAAGATCTGTCCTCCGATGTCAGCATCATTACTGCCATTATCAAAAAGTATGTTGTTGTTAACTACTAATTCATGAGAATTATGAAGATAAATCCCTGAAACAGTGCAGTGACCCACAGTATTATTTGACACCGTTACATTTTCTACCCGCTCATCCAGATAGATTCCGTGTGCGAAAGCTTCCTTGACACGACATCCTTCATCAAATCCCTTCCCGTTTAAAACTATATTATATGTTATCTTTTGTCCAGTCATTGCACTACCTGTGCCCACATGTGTATATATTCCACCACCGTCATTTTTGACCAGATTAAAATTGTCAATAAGATTATTTGAAATGACAGTATTATTTCCACCGAACTGAATACCCATATACCCCGTATTTTCTATTGTATTATACTGAGCAAGACTGTTATTCCCATTAATCTGATTCCAAGATAAGTTTCGTCGCCACTTCGTCCCATGCCAATTATCAGACCTGTTTTTGAAATTGTATTATTTGTCACTGATGCATCGGTATGGTCACCCATTAACTTGATAGCAACATTATTGCTATTTGATGATACTGTTGTTATGGATCCTGGATGAAAGGTGATGTGCCATTCCATGGCCCGTAAATAGCAGTGTTTCCGGTAAAATTAATATTGCAATTCTGAACTGTTACATAATCAGAATTATTTATTTGCAAACCATAAGTATTTGCACCTTCAAAAGATATATTGTCAAAGGTAATGTAGTTTTTTTCTAAAAGGTAAGCTAACTGATCTATAGAACTTACCTTAACAACAAAGCCTTTGGATCAGCAGTTCCGAAGTACATATAGAAATTTGATCCGTTATAATACCATTCACCTGTTTGATCAAGAGTTTTTATATTATTCTGAATGAAATAGCCAAATCCATCATTGGCATTATAGTATGATCCGCTTGTATAATGTAAGTGTGCCGCCTGAATGATTGGTAATTATATTTCTGTCCCATATATAGGAATTTTTTCTTATTACCACCTCAGCTCCTGTCCAGTCAGGAGAAGAAGGCAGTCCGGCGTCGGTAATTGAAGTATTTGAAACATGGGAATCTATTGACAGAAACCCTGTATTCGGCCATCTGCCTATGGGGGTATTCACTCCGTTTACTGTAACCATATTGGGGGATGATTCACATGAGAGGGCTTTGTAGTAAATTCCCCCGCCATAATTGGTCCATCCTGTAATTGTTGTAAATCCGGTGATAACCGGCTTTTACCGGTCCCAAAAGCTCCAATCGTTATCGGGCTTCCGGATGAACCTGATCGGGATAACTTAAGAGAACCATAAAAGACATCTCCTCTTTTGAACAGAATCCTGTCTCCCGGGCTTAAGCTGGAAAAAACTGAATTGACTTTTGAGATTGTCTGCCATGGTGTTGATGAAGAAAGGCCATTTGCTGAATCACTGCCTGATGAGCTGACATAATAATCTGTAGCTGAGGCAATAATACTTACTGAGCATAAAAACACCATTAAAGCCTTCCTCATAGATGTTTCTTCGTAATTTGCTTATTTGACTAACAAGAAAAAAATATTGATCAACGCCACAAAATAAACGATAAAATCTGGAATTTGTTACAAACTGAATTTTTTTTTTGATTTTTTTATTAACCCTGAGGTTGGCAGTTAATTTTGATCCCGGAGGATGCGCCTCTCTAAAAACTTATAATGAAACAAGTTAGGATCGGGTATTCGCGATACGGGAAAATATCGGGATATTATCAGCTTCAAATTTTTTTATCGGAAAATACTATAGGGAAGGAGGATAATCCGGTAGTACACAAGGTTTAATACTTCGGTTAATATATCAAGATATTTCAATTTCCGGATACCAGGCTTTTCTGATTCCGGGAGTGAAATTATCCCTATTTTTACTTTTTTGCCAAGAATGCTTTTATAGGTCACCAGAGTTCTCCGGGAATGGATCCCCATAGAAATTATATTTATTTCATCTGATTTATCATCATACGTTTTAAGCCAATTCCGGAAAGCCAAAGCGCTTTTTATTGTTCTGTTAATATTAGCTCTGCCGCCAGTGACAGCAACAACTGAAGAAGAATTTATGCCATTACGTATAATGGTATTCCTTGAGAGTTCTCCCTGTGTATCATAGTCATTAATTATTCTGTTTGTGCCACCCAGCCTTCCGACATCATAAACGGAATTGAATTTGTATGGGATAATTATATTGTTATCTATAATGATCTCCTTGACATATAGATTTTTATCACCTCCTTCATCCAGATAATCATCATCAAAATGTACCATTACGGAATCAATATCTTTCAGTGCTCCGGTCCATTTTATTGAGTATTTTCTTTCCTTCTCATCGGCGATAAACTCAGCTGTAAGGGAGTCGTTTACATAAAAGTTAAAATGTGAGCTGTATTTGCCTCCCATTTTGCTATGAGCAAGTATTTCAATTAAATGGATTCTGATTTGTTCATCTTTGAACAGGTCGGATGCAGGGTAAAAAATAAGGTATCCATTCATTGGAACCATGCAAAAATCAAGATCATCTGATTTAAGTCCGGTTGTAATAATCAGGGTGTAATCATTTGTTTTAAATTCATTTATTGCCACTTCAACTGCTGTCTCAGGCAGCCACCCTTCATAGAGCAGAATATCGGCTTTTATTTTGTTTGTTGAAGAAAGATAATTGACTATACTATCCTGGCAAATGAAAATAAAGATCAGGAGTCCAGCTGTTATAAAAGGGACAATAACCAAAGCAATAAGAATTCTTCTTTTTTTTCTGTCTTTCATTACCCTTCTGATATTGGTTATCCCTATTTTCTCAATGCTGTTCAATATAAAAAATAAGGATGATCTCTGATTCAGAAAATAGAACAATTAAATCTGCGACCTAATTAGGTGGTGCCGGCAGTGTCAGGTCTAATATTATCAATCCTCCGTTTTTCGCTTTAACGAGTACCTTATTATTATCATTTACAGATATTAATCCTCTCCGTCCAAATTCTGCCGATTCAAAAGTGAAATTCGAAAAGGAATCTTCATATAGTTTTTTGAAATTATGACCATTTTTTGTTGCCACTATACCTCCCTTTGTAGTTGTATAGTTATCTGATTCATGTGGATTAATTAATCCCAGCATTGTTCCATCCCGGGTAAAGCAATGCCCTCCATTAATTGTAACAAGTTGCGTATTTTTTCCTGTGAACTGATAGCAGCACTCTATTGTTGAAAGCAGGTTTCTGCCATCTCTGAACACTCTCCAGTACCCATCTCCACTGCCATCACACCCGAACAATATGCAATCTTCCATTGGAATTACAGTAACAAACTGAGCCCGGGAGTCTGATGATGGCAGCAGAACACCGGTTTTAATAAACGTCCAGTTATATCCCCAATCATCAGAATAAAAAATGCCAACAGCAGGGTACCCATCTCCTGTGACAATAAATAATCTATCTGCATACTTATCAATACAACCTCCATGTGCATGTAAACTGCCATTTGGTGTTACTCCCCATAAGTCATAATTCTGAGGATTAGTAAGGGTGTTTTTCATCGGATGCCCTCCTATTGCACCAAATCCACCTTTTCCATCAGGCTTTGTGTCAACAAAAACCATTTGATCCGCAGGGACTGTATTATTTATTGAAGTATTCAGCCATTGAAAAAACACATCTGAACGAATTCCCGCTATCTGTACTTAAATAGGCCTGCCCAATTGCATTATATATAACGGCAAATACAATATTGTTCTTAATACTCAGACCCCATGCTTTATTCAGAATTGAATTCCTGTATGGTATATTCCATCACTAAATGCGCATCTGATTGTGTATAGGTATAAGTACCGGTGACCTGGGCATTAAAGGGTACTTTATAAATATTACAGATGCGGAGCGTTATTGTCAACCTGTATTAATAACCCTAAATCAGGCATTTCATTTAACTCCCATAATGGTACAAACGGATACATTATACCCTAATGCTCCTTCCCATATTCCGGAAATTAAAAATTTAACTTTATTTCCAAATGTATTTTTATTAATTCGATAGAATGCCCTTGAATGACCATAGTAAATGTATTCACCTGAGATGTCAAATACTTCGCAGTTTATACCATCTTCAACAAATCTGTGCAGCTCCGGGTTACTCAGATTATAATTAACATACCGGATCAGAATCCACTATTGAATAAGCATCTTCTATGGTTTTTGCCAGAAAACGTACCTGAACTTCCACAATTAACCGGGACCATCAGTAATTTTTGTAAAATGAACATTCCCAAAAGTTATATCTTTTACTTCTTTTGGTGATTCAAAATAAACAGCCGATGATAAAGTCTCATAAAGTTGTTTTGAGGGTGGTAAATGTCACCTGATTTCCGTAGGATGTACCGACGCTGTAAGTAGCATAAGCTCTGACATAATAAGTGGTCCCGGAACCAAACCAGTTATATTGCTTGTAAAACTGCCACTGCCTGAACCATCAGTAGTTCTGCTGTTTGCTGTTGTTGGATTTGCTGTCGTTGCCCAGCAAACTCCTCTTGAGATGACTACTCCACCGCCATCAGGTGTAATACTCCCTCCGCTTCGTGCAGAAGTGTTTGTTATTGAAGTAACTGCCGCAGTAGAGATGGAGATTGTAAAAAGCTCCTGCCCATATCTGGTTAAAGCCGGACTAATTTACAATTTTACCATTTTTATTTACAAAATTTATACCTGTAGCTGTATTCTGCCCGCTTTTTGTTACCCCCTGTGCTGAAAGAGGATAAGAAATAGATGCACTAAATAGTATGAAGAACAATAATCGCATTTATTGTAAAGGTCTGATTAATAAGAATAGTCAAACTGAATTCTGTCACCTGCCATTAAAGCATACGAACCATTATTTGCAGGTATATAAGTTAATGTAACTCCCGAATTACGAAAAGCTGAATTACTTATTCTGACTCCATTAATATTCATTTTCAGGTTACTTGTCTCTGAAGGAGTATGCCTTAAAGTAAAGGTTGTCTGACCAGTAACGGCAAAAAATTCATCTGTTGTTTCAATCTTTATCAAAGGCTTATTGACGAGAGAATTATAATCGCCATTAAAAAGAACCGGTTTATTGATTAAACCATTGTAATCGCCATTAAAAAGAACCGGTTTATTAATAAAACCGTTATAATCGCCATTAAAAAGAACCGGCTTATTGATAAGATCATTATAATCGCCATTAAAAAAATGCGGTTTATTTTTCAGGTCATGTAATCGCCACTTGTTGCAATCTCAGAAAATAATGGTTTGTTCAATATGTCAGAATAATTTACAGTTGTTTTTGTGGTTGTTAGTGCATGAAAAGCAAAAGGTACTGACATCATCTGCTGGATTCCCATAACTTTGAAATTACCGGAACGTTTTATGTCAATCTCAACTTTAAGGAATAATTTATCAGCTCCCCAGCTTATATCAATCAGTTTTTGATATTTTCCATCTTCAGAGACATCACCATGACCTATAATTAGTGAAAACAGTCCAAACTGATCAGTGGAAGTGGTATGAATTTCCTTATATAAAACCTCACCATTCTGAGTACCACCCACGATAGAGAATTTTACATCAATACGTTTGCTGTTTATGATATTACCATTAATGTCGTGTCCGGCAATCTCTTTGCCATTCTCATCAAAAGCTACCGCCTGGTAGGTAATACCATCAGCAACCTGGCCATTTACCGTAAAAATGGACAGACCTAAGAATATAAACAATAAGGTTACAATATTTTTCATGGTAAGTTTTTATAAAACGGGAAATAAAAGTCCAAGTTGAATTGAAAAAGTCCGATTAAACAATTTCTGGCTTGACTCTGCTTTTTCAAGCTGTAACAGGCCTATTGATTCATTTATTCTAAAAAAAACAGAGCCATTATCTGAATATTTGTATTCTACCCCACCAAACATATTAATTCCAAAATCATTTTTGTTAATATAATTTAAATCCATCAGATCATAGTGAGCTGAACCAATATACTGATCCGCTTTTATCAGCCTTCCGTAATAAAATCCGGCACCAAACAGAGGATTAAGTTTGCCAAGAATGTATTTATACCCAAGATTTATATCAGCATTGAAGTAATGAAGAGACCAAACCAGCTGATCCTGGTCAATAGTTGAAGTTGCCCCGTTATTATTGTAAAATAACATGTCCTTCAAGGAATAATTGCTTCTCAAATGCTTTTTGGAATGAAAGGCCATAACCATATTTTATTATAAAATTCAGGTCATCCTTTTTACCTTCAGAGTCGATAAATCTGAATGTGGAATAATTCTGCGAAAATGAAATCCCGACTTTATTTTCCTGTGCGGCAAGGGCAATATAACTAAAAATAAAAAAAACTATTCCTCTAATTTTTTTCATCTGAGATAGTGATTTGAAAGTGGCTTTAATGTGTAATGATCAGCCTTTTTGAACCTATACCGTTATCAGAAATAACCGTTATAATATATATGCCAGGTAAATAATTCTTTAAGTCCAGCCTTTTGTCGTGCAAGGACTCAACTTTGAGTTCAGATAATAAAATTCCATTTAAATCTCTCATAGATATGGTGCATTTGGAAATCTCTTCCTGAAACTGAAGCAGCACCATTTCATCGGCCGGATTTGGAGAGAGAGTGAAATCAATCTGCGGCATTGCTTTTAATGAATTGTAAGAGGTTATCGGCTGTTGGAATCCCTGCCTGAGGACCAATCCTTCTTTACTAAATACAAAAGTATTAGATGACTGGCCGATGGTTTGGCGAAAAATAAATCCCTCATCTGAAACAGTTGACCCCAGACAGCTAAGTGAATAACGAACAATAGTCTGAGCAAATAAATCCTGGCCAACAGATAAAAAGGAACAAATCAAGAATAAAAACCATCCTGATAATAGTGTTCTCATGATTATATTTCAATTATCTTTTAACTCTATATAATAAGGTTCTTAAAAATACGGTTTAATGAATGATACAGGTCTCTTTAAGTAGAAAATTCCATAAATAATACGACTATTTTGACTAATAACCGAAATCAGCATGTCATTACATAATGACCATTAAATGAATAATAGATTTTCACGGCATCTGGTGGTATTCCATCCGCAGAAAATCTTTTCAAACAGTTGTTGATTAATATTATTTTATTGTTAATCAAATTTTCGGAACGACTCATTTCTTTTACTTTATTTTGACCTGGTAAAATTATCAGCGAATTGCAATATACCAGCGATAGTGTCGTTTCAAACATGTAATAAATGACGCTGAATTTAAAATCAGGTGGGTCTTTCTGAAGTGACCGACGTGGCGAAGCTGTAATATATTTATTGCGGAATGCGGATTTTTTAATTTCGGATTAAGAAATTAAAATAATCCGAAAATCCGAAATCCGAGGTGATTAAAATAGGGACTTAATAAATTTAACTTAACACTAGTTGATTTTTTGTTGACAGATTATCTGAATGGCTAATTATATAACACAGTTTAACGGTATGATTAAAGACTTTTTCCTGAAAGGGGAAAAGCGCAGTATAGAAGCTAAGAAGAATATAATGGCTTCCTTCCTTATTAAAGGCATTAGTATTGCCATAAGCCTGCTTGTAGTTCCTTTAGCTCTTAATTATGTTAATCCTTCGCAGTATGGTATATGGCTTACTTTAAGCTCAATGGTGGCCTGGATGGCATTCTTTGATATCGGATTTACGCAGGGTTTACGGAATAGATTTGCAGAAGCAAAGGCTAAAGGGGATTTTCAACTTGCCAGAATTTATGTGAGTACGACCTATTTTTATTTAGGTTTTGTTTTCATAATTGTTTGGGTTATATTACTGATTGCCAATAGTTTTATTAACTGGAGCAATCTGTTGAATATTCCTCCGGAACAGGAAAACCAGGTAAGCATGCTGGCTGTAATAGTATTATCTTACTTTAGTTTTCAATTTGTTTTCAGGATTATCAATACAATTCTGGTAGCTGATCAGAAACCTGCAAAAGCCTCTTTCCTTGATATGCTTGGGCAGCTTATTGCACTGGTTCTGATCTTCCTTCTCACAAAGGTTACCAGGGGTTCCCTGATCTATTTGGGACTAGCCTACAGTATCGCACCCGTACTGGTTCTTGTAGCTGCAAATTTTATCCTTTTCAAGACTAAATACAGGGAATTTGCACCAACAATAAGACTGGCCAAAAGGGAGTATGCACGAGATATAATGAACCTGGGAGTTAAGTTTTTTGTAGTTCAGATAGCAAATGTTATTCAGTATCAGACTGCATCATTTATCATTGCGCATTACTTCGACACAACACAGGTTACTTCTTACAATATTGCCTACAAATATTTCTCCGTTCTTCAGATGGTTTTTATGATAGCAATTTCCCCCTTGTGGAGCGGAACTACTGATGCCTATAATTCAGGAGATAATGAGTGGATAAAAAAAGTGGTGAAGAAATACCTGTTGTTTCTCATCCCATTCATCCTGGGGGGTGCAATAATGCTGTTATTTGCCAACCAGGTCTATGACTTGTGGTTAGGTAAGGATGTTGTTGAGATCAGATTTAGCATTTCATTGTTGTGCTATATCTTCTTCTCGACAGGGATGTTTGCCAGCATTTTCGTTTTTGTTTTGAATGGGATAGGGGCTTTAAAAATACAGTTTTATACGGCAATTTTCGCATCAATTATGTATCTTTTAATTGTAATAGTCCTGATAAAGAAATTTAGTTTTGGTGTTGAAGCAGTATTAATTGGATCAATTATTACTAATGTATACGGATATTTACTTGCCCCGACCCAATATTTTCAGATTTTCATAAAAAAATCAAAAGCAAAGATCTGGTATTCATAAATTGTATATGAATAAAGTGGCAATTTATGGAGGATTAGGTAACCAGATGTTTCAATACGCTTTATGCGTGGCACTTAATCGTAGAGGAATAAAATCAAGGATTTCGTTCTCAAATTATCTGTACAGCTTTCATCATCATGGTTTTAATCTCTGCAACGCATTTAAAATAAAATTGCGAATTCCGCATAGACTCCTTGATGCATTCCTAAACCATGGAACTTCCTTTTACAAAAATCGATTTGCAGGATTTATTCTTAAAAGGGTAGTCCCCAATTATCGAAACAGATCAGACAAATATCTGGAGAAGAAAGAGTTTGAATATGATCCTGAAGTATTCAAGCTGAAAGACAGATTTTTAATAGGTATATGGCAGGTAGAAGAATATTTCAGAGATATCAGAGAGACAATTCTAAAAGAGTTCGATTTTAAAGTACCAGTTGACATCAGGAACAGTACTCTAATTGAGAAAATAAACAATTCCGATTCAGTAAGCATTCATATCCGCAGAGGAGACTATCTGAATGAACGCTGGAATAGTATTCTCGGAGTCATTCAGGGGCCAACCTATTTTAATAATGCTGCCAAATATTTAGAAGAAAAGGTTAAGAATCCTTGTTATTTTGTATTTTCTGATGACATTGCCTGGGCAAAGGAGAATCTGAAACTGGGGAATAGTGTTTATGTGGATCATAATAAAGGGAAGGAAAGCTATATCGATATGTACCTGATGAGTCTTTGCAAGCACAACATTATTGCTAACAGTACTTTCAGCTGGTGGGCTGCATGGCTTAACAGGAATGTAACCAAAATGGTAATAATGCCTGAAAAGTGGATAATAAACGAGAAATGCGAGGGTATTTTCCCGCCTGAATGGATCAAAATGAAGACAGAATAACCAATGTTAAAGGTTGTCCATATCCAAAAATCATCCAAGTCAGCAGGAGGATCAGCTTTAAGACTTCACAATGCTTTTATTGAGTCGAATATTGATTCTTATATTTTAACATTATATCCGGATGAAAATGATACTGAAAGAATTTTTTATCCCGATAAAATCTCGAAACTGATTTCTATTATAAATGATAAAATAAATCTATTTACATCAAGAAAAAACAGAAAAGAATTTGGATTATTTTCTTATACAATTTTAAGAATTGATGTTTCTAAACTCAGGCACATCCGTGAAGCTGATATTATCTATCTCCATTGGGTACAGGGTGAATTCCTGAATTTGTCAGGTTATAGTAAACTGGCAAAAATGGGGAAACCTGTAATTGTTGTTATGCATGATATGTGGTCTATTACCGGTGGGTGTCATTATAGTTTTTTGTGTGAAAAATATAAATCCAAGTGCAATGAATGCCAGGTATTTGAAGATAATAAAAAATATGACATGTCTGCCAGAGGATTCAATCGAAAGAATAGATTGTATTCAGATTATAAAAATTTTTACTTTATTTCCCCCAGTAAGTGGTTATACGCTTGTGCAAAAGAGTCATCATTGCTTAGGTCAAAACCTATTTTTCATATTCCGAATATTATTGATAATACAATATTTAAGCCTCTCGACAAATTTTTTGCCAGGCGGATATTTAATATAGATGAGGTAGACCATGTAATAGCTTTCGGAGCTGTTTCGATTGACAGCCCTTATAAAGGCTGGGATTATATCCAGGAGGCGCTAAGTATTTTGAAAAAAGAATTGTCAAGTGATAAAATTACTGTTTTAATATTCGGTAAGGGAGTTAGCAAACAGGTTACAGATCGTATACCTTTCAAAATAAAGTCAACTGGTTATCTTAAAGATGAATATTCTGTTGCCATGGTTTATAATGCTGCCGATGTTTTTGTTACACCATCACTGGCAGATAACCTGCCGACAACGATTCTGGAAAGTCTTTCCTGCGGAACACCGGTGGTAGGTTTCAATACCGGGGGTATACCTGAAATGATAGAGCACAGGAGTAACGGTTATATTGCACGATATAAGGATGCTTATGATCTTGCTGAGGGGATCAAATTCTGTCTGGAACAAAAGATCAGAGGCCGGTTATTACCTGAATTCGAGAAGTCTGTTACCCTGGAAAAGCACTTTGAATTATTGGAATCTGCAAGGAAATTTAAGTTTAGTTAAATTTTTACCGAAGATATTCGGATTTAAAGAATTAAATAACATTAGGTCATTTTTAGGATTCCATTTTCATACCTTTTTTTGTGAAGATATTATATGATCATCAAATATTCTCTATTCAAAAGTACGGTGGTGTAACCAGGTATTTTTGTGAACTGATTAAGAATCTCCCATCTCAACACCAATTTAATTTATCACTATTATTTTCAGATAATCATTATCTAAATGGAAATTTTGATTTAATCAAGAAGAAAAATATTCTGCCTGATAAAGACTTTAAGGGGAAACACTTTATTAAAAAGAGAATCTATTCTATAAATGAATGGTATTCCAAATATTGCATCTCATCTGACAAATTCGATCTGTTTCATCCAACATTTTATAATAGTTATTTCTTGAAATTATTAAAAAAACCATACATTATAACAGTACATGATTTAACCATTTTTAAACACAGGAATGTTTCTGAAAAGCCTGATTTCACTATATCACAGATGATTAATGTGATTAATCATGCAAGTCATTTAATTGCAATAAGTGAAAATACAAAAAAGGATTTAATAGATATTTTAAAAGTAAATCCGGATAAAATAGATGTTATTTATCACGGGTATAATGGCATTATATCCAAAAAAAAAACACAAAATCGGGGACGATATATTCTCTTTGTCGGAAGACGGGGAGAGTATAAGAATTTTAAAACTTTCGTACAGGCTATAAGTCAGCTGTTGATAAGAGAAAAAGAATTGAAACTTATATGTGTGGGAGATCATTTTGATTCCGAAGAAATGATATTTTTAACAGAATTGGGCATTTCAAATCAGACAGTTGCCTTAACGATAGGAGATGATAAACTCAATGATTTATATTCCAATGCATTAGTGTTTGTATTTCCTTCCCTTTACGAAGGATTTGGGATGCCTATTCTGGAGTCTTTTGCGAATAATTGTCCGGTATGCTTAAGCAACACGAGCTGTTTTCCGGAAATTGCAGGCAGTGCTGGTGCTTATTTTGATCCTTATGATAAAGAATCAATTCTGGCTGCAGTTGAAAAGGTCATCTATGATAATGTATATGCAGAAGAGCTTATCCGGGCAGGACAAAACCGGTTGATGAATTATTCATGGACAAAAACAGTCGATGAGACCTTAAAAACCTATAGCAAAGTTCTGTAAATTAAATATCCGAATTTATTTGTCTGGATGAATTGAAACTTAAACTTGAATTAAAATTGAAATTTTTGTTTGTCCATTATGATAGAGATTAGAAACGATCCTAAGTTAGAAGATACCGGAGTCCAATCAGAGGGCGGGTATATGAAAATGAATAATCTTACGCTGAACCTTTTCTGGTTAGGGTTTATGATTTATATCATAAGTTATGCTGTCTCTTCCACCAATCAGGTAAGTTTCATTATTGTTAATCTATTTCAGGTAATTGGCTTGGGATTACTTTTCCCCTCAGCAGCTTTCTTAATGAAATTTAAAATTGAAAATAGTTATCTGAAAATTCTTTTTATCATATATATTCTATGGTTAATAACTGTGGTCTTTAGAGGGATTAAATTTGACTATGATTCGATTAAGCAAATGCTTTTTAATCCTATGCGGGGGGTATTACATTATTTAGTTCCCATGGTTATATTATTCCCGTTAAGTTACTCTCTTTTCAAGAAGCTATTTGGTGCGATCATCATCCTGGGATTCTTTTTTATGATATTTTCACTGTTATTTTATAAGGAATTGCTTTTTCCAAGCAACTATTATCTCAGCCAGGGGATATTCGAAAATTTTTCACAGCATCTGAGCTTTTCAATCGGCTTCGTAATGTTGACATATATATATCATTCCAAATCCCGGAACCTGTTTTCATTATTTGTGATGGCCCTGACTTTTTTGCTTGCAGTGATAAGAGCCCGCAGAGGAATGATCTTTATGTCATTTAATATATTGTTTTTCTCATATCTTATCTACCAGACTGTGAATAAAACAAAGGTCCTCAATATAGTTTTGTCTGGATTCGTGGTTATAATGATGGTATATGGAGCAATAAGGATTTACGAGAATAACAGAAAGGATACTTTCAGTCTGATAACTGAAAGGATCGGGGACGATACCAGAACTGAAGTTGAGACATATTTTTTCAGGGCTTTTGAGCTAAAGGATTGGATAATTGGCAGGGGTATGAATGGACAGTACTTTTGCCCCGGTGTTCAGGACGGTGAAGGCAGAATCTCCATCTACAGGGGTGTTATTGAGACAGGTTTCCTGCAGATAGTCCTGAACGGGGGATTAATAAGCTTGTGCTTATTCCTGCTTATTTCAGTCCCGGCTTTATTTAAAGGAATTTTTCAATCAAAAAATCTTCTGTCAAAAGCTGCCGGTATATGGATTCTCTTATTTTTAGTTTATTCCTACCCGGGAACTCCCGCCATCTTTTCACTAAATTACATTCTGGTATGGTTATCAATAGGGATAGGTTATTCCGGAGAGATTAGGAATCTTTCAGACGAAGAAATTATGCAAAACATCAGGCAAGACCGAAAATCAATTTCTCCCGATCTTTATGAATAAGCCGGTATGGCACATGCTAATCTGCAGCACCTGATATGTAATCAGATTAATATTCAATGAAAATTCTGTTTCTGTCAAAGAGTCATCCAGACCTTTTCCCGGCTGTTTTAAATGGTTCCGGAACAGGATTGTCATGGATTAATGCGACAATAGATGAATTGACAAAGAGGGAGTCAATGTCAATTGCTTTGGCTTTGCCTGCAAATACCACAAAACTCGTAAAGAGTGAAAATAAGGGTTTTATACTTTATGGGTTGCCAAGTGGAGTAAAAAAGAATGCTTTCATAAGAACCTTTGAAAACCTGATTCAGAAACCTGAAAATAACGATATTAAACAATATGTATCTCAGACGATTGAAGATTTTAAGCCGGATGTCATACAGGTCTTCGGATCAGAGAATTCCTTTGGTCTTTTTGTCCAGCATAAAAATATCCCGGTTCTATTATATATTCAGGGATTCCTTACAATTGTTCAGAAGAAATGGTTTTCAGGTATTACCAAATGGGAGCAGTTCAGGTTTGCCAGATTGAAAGACTTCCTGAGGAGATATGGAGAGTTCAATGAGTATTATACAGTTAAAAAAAGGGCTGTCAGAGAAAGGGAAATTATCAGGAACTGCAAGTATTTTATTGGTCGTACTGATTTCGACAGGCGGATTGTTTCACTCCTTTCACCCGAATCAAAATACTTTCATTGTGAAGAATTTATAAGGACGGAATTTTTTAGAGCTAAATGGGATCAACATCTCGATGGAACCGTAAAATGTGTTTCCATCCTTAAAGGGACAAGCTACAAAGGAATTGAATTATTGATTGAAACATTATTGGTTCTAAGAAAACATTCATCTTTTTCTTTTGAACTTTACATATGTGGAGTTTCAGAGGATGAAGAGATAGTATCAATTATCAGGAAGAAGTACAGGAAAGTATACAAACTGTTAAATATTAATTTCCTGGGTAAATTAGATGCAAACAGGATTATTAGCCTTTTGTGCAGTTCTAATTTTTATATTCACCCCTCCCATGTTGAGAATAGTTCTAACAGCGTATGCGAAGCAATGATCATAGGTATGCCGATTATCGCAACAAACGTTGGAGGAATAACCGCCCTGATAAAAGACAAGATTGAAGGGATACTGGTTCAGGAAGGGGAACCATTCTCATTGGCAGGGGCGATCAGTGAGTTGGTAAATAATTATGATTATGCAAGGTTGCTGGGTAAAAATGCCCGTGAGCGATCCGTCTTAAGGCATAATCCAAATGCGATAGCTGAAAGGCTGTCTGAAATATACAATAAAATATTGCTTGAAAATGGCAGGTGATATTTTTAAAAGAGTATTAATTTTTGGTCAGCCTTTTAATGATTTTTCAGGAGGTGGTATTACCCTGACAAATCTATTCAAAGGGTGGCCAAAGAATAAAATTGCCGTCGCTTTTTTAGGTCATGGTTTATTCAATGTCACAACCGAGGTTTGTGATTCTTACTATCAGCTGGGACAGGAGGAACATAAGTGGCTTTTCCCTTTTAATTTAATTCAGAGGAAATTTCAATCAGGACTTAAGAGCTTTGACACAGTTAAAGAAGTACAGATAAACCATATACAAAAAGGATTGAGATATCAGCTGGTCAATAATTTCTTCTATCCATTTTTAAGATGGATCGGTGTTTTCCATTTTGTATCTAAAATCGCAATCTCCGATAGGTTTCAAAGTTGGTTGATAACATTTCAACCAGAAGTTTTGTATTTTCAGGTTTCAACACGGGAAGAAATAATGTTTGCAGATGAATTGATTAATTCTCTAAAACTGCCGTGCGTTATTCATGTGATGGATGACTGGCCTTCAACAATAAGTAATAAAGGTCCTTTTAAAAGGTTTTGGAAGAACAAGATTGATCATGAATTTAAAGAACTACTTGACAAGATAGATCTTCACTTAAGCATAAGTGATGCTATGTCGGGCGAATACATGAAAAGATACAATAAGAATTTTGTGGCTTTTCATAATCCGATTGAAACAGTTACCTGGCTTCCTTTAACAAAAAAGCATTTTAAACTCCATGAGGAGTATGTTAAAATTCTATATTCCGGCAGAATTGGGATTGGAATTACTGAATCATTGCTTGAAGTGGCATCTGCATTGGACTCGATGAACAATGACGGATTAAATGTTAAACTCCACATTCAAACACCAACAAAAGAACCGGGAATTTTATCTCAGCTTGGAAAATTTAAATCTGTAATAATCAATCCATTCGCTGAACTGGATAAAATACCGGAAATATTTTCGGAAGCAGACATACTTGTTCTGGCAAATGATTTCGATAAAGAAGGGATTGACTATCTTAAGTTTTCGATGCCTACAAAAGCATCGGAATATATGATCTCAGGAACACCAATTCTGGTCTATTCGGCTGAGGAAACTGCTGTTTCTCAATTCTTTGCAAGAAATGAATGCGGAATGTGTGTTACAAACCATGATAAAGGTGAACTGATTAACGCGATAAAGTTTTTGATTAATAATGAAGAATATAGAAAAAAGATTAGCAATAATGCTGTCCATCTTGCCATAGAAAATTTGATGCCATAAAAGTCCGGGGAGAGTTTCAAAACTTGATAAACAACCTTATTAAAACTGGTAAATATGTTCGCTAACAAAACCCTATTAATAACCGGAGGAACAGGTTCCTTCGGGAATGCAGTACTTCGCAGATTTCTGGATACTAATATTAAGGAGATTCGGATCTTCAGCCGTGATGAGAAGAAACAGGATGACATGCGGCAGTTTTATCAGGAGCGATAAAATTAAATATTATATCGGCGATGTTAGGAGTTTTGACAGTATCAACAGCGCCATGAAGGGAGTGGACTATGTCTTCCAGGCTGCTGCACTGAAACAGGTGCCTTCCTGCGAATTCTTTCCAACAGAAGCTGTCAGAACCAATGTTCTGGGATGTGAGAATGTATTGAATGCTGCCCTCGAAAATAAGGTCAGCAGGGTAATAGTACTCAGCACTGATAAAGCTGTGTATCCAATTAATGCTATGGGAATGTCAAAAGCCCTTAGTGAGAAAGTAATGATTGCAAAATCGCGTAATCTGAATTCATCCGGTATGGTTTTTTGCGGTACACGTTATGGCAATGTAATGGCTTCAAGAGGTTCTGTAATTCCCCTTTTTATTGACCAGATCAAGAAGGGCGATCCGCTAACCCTCACTGATCCTTATATGACGAGGTATATGATGACTCTTGACGGAGCGGTGGATCTTGTACTATTTGCTTTTGAGAATGGAAGACCGGGTGATATTTTTGTTCAGAAGTCGCCCGCCTCAACGATTGAGGTGCTGGCAAAAGCTTTGCTTGAGCTGTACAACGCTAATAATCAAATCAGGATAATCGGAACACGTCATGGCGAAAAACTTTATGAGACACTTGTAAACCGCGAGGAAATGGCAAAGGCTGAGGACCTGGGTAATTATTACCGTATTCCGGCAGATACCCGCGACCTGAATTATAACAGGTATTTTAGTGAAGGGAAGGCGGAAATTGCCCAGGCGGAAGAATATAACTCACACAATACCCACAGAATGAGTGTGGAAGAGACCAAACAGCTGTTGCTTAAGCTCGATTCAATCAGGGAAGACCTGGGTATACAAGGCTGATAACCGATCTGATGGACTCAATTCACGGTTAAACTGTAAAAATCTTAACAGGAGGCATTATGTTAAATACAGATTGTAAAATGGATGGGAAGTACTCAACAGAAAAAAATGTTGACAAACCTCTTATCAGAATATTGTGGACCGGCGGCTTTGACTCAACTTATCGTATGATACAATTGTCAAAGGAAGAAGTAACCATTCAACCATTCTATCTTTCCGATAAATTCAGACGATCTGAGAATTACGAACTGGAAGCCATAAAATCAATAACCGATGATATTAAGAAGCATCCTGAGACAAAGTGTGTAATTCTTCCTTTGATTAAGTTTTCAGTATCAGATTTGCAAGAGGATGGTGATATCGTTGAAGCATTTCAGAGACTGCGCAAAATTTCCTATATTGGACCACAGTATATTTGGCTTTCGGAATTTGCTAAAACAAATAAAGGTCTGGAACTTTGTATTGAGAAAGATAATAATGATGAGGTTGAGATTGATTATGGAGCCACTTATTGCTTACTGCATAACGGGAATATTAAACAGATCAGAGAAGGGGGTATTGATTACTGGATACTGGATAATGAAAAATCAAGCAGGGATCTGATTAAGCTTTTTGGTGAATTCCATTTTCCGGTAATAAATATTACAAAAACAGGAATGGTTGATGAATATAAAAGGCTGGGATTCACGGAAGCCATGAAAAAAACCTGGTTTTGTCACACTCCGGTTAATAATGAGCCATGCGGAGTTTGTAATCCCTGCAAACAGACAATTGTAGAAGGTCTTTCATTCAGAATACCACCTGCCGGAATGAAGAGACATGAAGTCGAAATGAAATTCGGTCATCAAAAATGGTTTGAGTACTGGAAGAAAATAAGATTCAGATTTGCAGGATATTGAATTGAGTAGAAAAGTGATCAGATGAGATTTTATTAAATTGTTGTTGAAGATTGAAAAAGAGAAACAAATAGATTATCTGTGGAGCAAGAGAAAAGACAAACCGAGTACATTCTGATTACAAGCATGAATTTTCCGGAAGGGGGAGCAGGAGCAACCTATCTTAATCTTTTCTGCAGAGGATTGAAGCTGAATGATTATAATATCAGGGTTCTTCTGTTAAAGGGGCATGCATTTGGTGACTTCATCTACAAAGGGTCAAGGGAAAATATAACAGAGGAAGGAATCTTTTATACTTATCTGGGTTTTAAACAGCGTCCGGTAAATAAGTTCCTTAAAATATGTGATCAGCTGATCAGTTTATTCCGCTTGGTAGTATTCATGGTTTCTTTGACCGGTAAAAGAAAAAAAGTCAGACTGCTACTTTATAACAGCGATTGCTTTTACAATATTCCAATCTATACAATATCAAAATTATTAGGGGTTGAGGTTATTAAATTTGTTTCCGAATATATAGACAAATCGGAATTTGGCAGATCAGTTATTGGTTTGATAAAAAGGGCAGGATATTTTATTAACTTTAAGTATCTGAACAAGTTATCGGAAAAGCTCATTGTGTTCAGTATATATTTGAAAGATGTGTATATCAGGATGGGCTATAATGAAAACAATATTATTGTTCAGCCAAATCTTACTGATTTTAATTTCTGGGAATCAGGGAACGGGGAGGTTAGGTATACATTGGGATATAGCGGAGCACCCTATATTAAAGATGGTTTATCCGATCTGTTCAAGGCAATTAACATTTTAAAGAACAGGAAAGTTTTCGTTAGTTTGCTTGTAATTGGTGATGCCACTTTTGGTGATAGCCTGATTCCTTCTTTAAAAGTTGAATGCGAAAAATTAGGGATATCTGAAAATGTTTTTTTTACCGGACTGGTCAAATCTTCGTTTGTTAAACAACATTTAACTGAATGTAAAATACTTACTATAACTCGTCCCTCCACGATCCAAACCAAGGCTGGTTTTCCAACGAAATTGGGAGAATATTTTGCAACAAAGAAACCTGTACTGGCGACTAATTTTGGGGATATGGATAAATATTTTACCGATGGGATTGACATTATAATGGCAGAATGCGAAAACCCCGATTCAATTGCCCAAAAAATATCATGGATGCTTCAAAATGATAATGAATTATTGCAAATAGCATCAAGAGGCTATAAGCAGGCCAGAGAACTGCTTGAGTACAAGAATTCGGTGACCAGAATAGTCAATCTGCTTGATGATAGGAATTATAAAGTCTGATTCCATCTCTGTACTGTTTTAGCAGTTAAAAACCTCGATGAAAAATTTAATTATTCTTACCGATGAACAATCAGAATTCCTGGTATCCAGGGCTGATTTGAAGAATTATACTTCGATGGATATCGGAAAAATAAGAGATTTTTTCATTTCCAGGAATTTCAATGTAAAAGTGTGCAAATTCAGCGAGCTTGATCTTAATGAAAATTACAAAGGCTACTATATTCTTTACCAGTCTTCGGAGGCTCCGGGCTCTTTCTATAAACGGTACATCGAGAATCTGATTTATTTTCTTGAAAAGCAGGGCGCTATACCATTGCCCAGGTTTGAGTATCTGAAAGCTCATCACGATAAAGCCTCAATGGAATTCCTGCAGAATGGGATTCAGTGACAAATCCCTGAAAAATGTGCAAAGCTTGTGCTATGGTTCCTGGGTAGATGCAAGAAATTACAGTTCCGGATTTCCGGTTGTTATAAAATCAGTATCAAGCTCTGCAAGTGCCGGTGTTTATCTGGCAAGAAATAAAACTGATTATGATAAATTAGTTAAGAAGGCAGGTAAAATACTTATAGGACAAGGCCCTTTGGATCTTTTAATCAACTATTTCAAAAATGTGGTTAAGAAAATAATTAAATTTTTAGATAAGTCTAAAGAAAAGTTCTACTGGAGTTTAAATACAACACCTGTAAGTACCCCGCTGGTCGTTCAGACGTTTATTGAGGGTTTAAAAGGCGATTATAAGGTTTTGATTTTTGGGGTTAAATATTATCTTTTGTTCAGAAAAAACAGGGATAATGATTTCAGGGCAAGCGGAAGCGGAAAATTTTATGATGTTCCGGAAGAAGAATGTGAGGGGCTTCTAAACTTTGCAAATAAACTTAACAATGAAATTGACTTTCCTGTTATCGGCATGGATCTGGCTTTTAACGGGAAAGAATATTTTCTGATTGAATTTCAAATGATCGATATGGGTCCGATCACCCTGCAAGGATCAACTTTTTGGTACGAGTTTCATGATGATAAATGGGTCAGATTTGATGGTAAATCAGATCTGGAAGATGAGTTTTCGACAGCTATTTATAACTATATTGATTTCGATCATAAGTAATTATATTCGCGAAGCACCTTTCTGAAGGTTTTATTGGCCATATATCCACCGTACATTAAATCATTGCTGTTAATACCATAATCCGAATTTCCTTCAATAAGAACAGGCCCCGATTCTCCGATGGCTACATCCCAGCCAACCAGACGCAGTCCGGGCATAAGCCTGGCGGCCTTAAGTACTAATTCTTCAGCCTGTGACAAATAGGGAATTTTCAAATTTTCAAATTTAGTTTTGGTTACAGGATGTTCCGTTAATAATTTAACACCACTTACCTTTATCTTCGAATATCCGGTTTTCTTTAATCTCCCTGTTTCAAGGTCGATGCCAACACCACATCCGCCTGCTACGCTATTATCGACATGACTGTTATTAGTACTCATTTTAATAAATCCTGAAATAATCTCTACATTGCGATCCTTATCTATAAATGTATCAAATCGGATAGTGTTTAAAGATGAGGGATTTAGTTTATCCAGGTCCCGGTGCTGCCTGACTGTTTCCTGAAATAAAAACTCGGATTTTATCACGTCAGAATATATTCTGTCAATACATTCAGGATCTTTCCTGAATTGATGTAAGAACAACTTATAAATATCTCTCCCGCTGGCGCCCGAATAAGTCTTTTTAATGAAAATCGAATCATATGAAGTGTTCTGTTTAAATATCTCTTCCAGCAGAACTTTGAAATCACGAACATTATTTACTTCAATGTATCTGTTTCCGGCGATGAACATATTCTGGTGATTATACATAAGGATTTTTGGGAGGCTGATATTAAACTGGCTGTAGAATAAGTGGAAATACAGTTTATTGTCTACTACCTCCTTAACTCTTTGATTATTAAAATACGGTGATATATCTTTAATTAATTTATTGGGCAAATAGTTCCTTATATTTATTGCTTCCTTTTTGAATAAATACCGGGTAAAATAATGAACGGGTAATTCTTTGTAAACAAATGACAGATAGAATAATTCATAAATCATCCTGTAAATTGATTTCCTTTCCGGATCTTTCAAAATTTCACTTAATTGCTCCGGTTTGGTGCGGCTTTTAATTTCTATCATTTTATTAAGTTAAATTAATATCAGCTTTCGCAAATAAATACATTTTTAATTGATCAACCAAAGAGAAAATATTAACCAGGTCACATTGCTTATCGGAGGTGACCTGTCTCCGACACTATCAAACTATTCAGCTTTTTCTGATGGAAACATTAATTCCATTGTGGATGACAAGCTTCTTGCTGTACTTCGTGCTGCTGATTTCCGGATTTTTAATCTTGAAGTTCCCTTGACAGATATCTGGAAGCCTATCAGAAAAGATGGACCAAACATTATAGCACCGGTTTTAACCATTAATGGAATTAAGTTGCTTGATATTACGATAGCTGTCCTTGCAAATAACCATATTCTGGACCAGGGTGAACAGGGCCTGTATCAGACAATGGAGCTACTGGAAAAAATGAAATCAGGTATGTCGGGGCAGGAAATGACCTTGAAAATGCTACAAAACCTCTGATCATAGAGAAGAAGGGGTTGAAAATCGGCATTTATGCCTGTGCAGAAAATGAATTTTCAATTGCGGAAACAAACAGGGGAGGGGCCAATCCCTTCGACCCGCTTGAAACTCCCGATCATATTGCAGATCTGAAATCAAAATGTGATTTTGTTGTTGTGCTTCATCATGGTGGAAAGGAACACTACCGGTATCCTTCACCAGATCTTCGGAAAGTGTGCAGAAAAATGGCTGAAAAAGGAGCCGATCTTGTAATTTGTCAGCATAGTCATTGCATTGGTGCTTTTGAAAAATATAAGGGGAGTGTTATTGTTTATGGACAGGGGAATTTCCTTTTTGACAGAAATGATAATGAATTCTGGAATACGGGATTGTTGGTAAAAGTGGTTTTAAGTGACAAGTTGTCTCTTGAATTTATCCCGGTGCAAAAAAAGGGAAATGGCGTTGAACTGCCTGATTCAAAAATCGGTGAGTCGATCCTGGAATTGTTCCATGAGCGATCGGGACAAATTTCCGAGCCTGGCTTTGTAGAAGCCGAATTTGAGAAATTCTGCGACGAGAACGGCCAGTACTTTATGTCAGTTTTTGCCGGGTTCGGAAAAATAGTACGCAATATTGATAAATTGTTTAATGGATTATTTACAAAGCTATTATATCCCTGGGAAAAAATAAGCCGGATCCGGAATCATGTTGAATGTGAGTCTCAGCGAGAGATAGTGCTGACATACTTGCGCAAAAGAATGGAGAAGAAATAAAACTGAGATCAGGCTTGTCATCTACTTATTTTCTTTCACTATTTTAACCTGAATTTTGTCATTTTTTAGATTGTCAATGAAGTCCATTTTAATTTTTTGCAAAACACTGGCTATTGGGGGAGCAGAGAAACAAGCTTTAACCCTTGCAAAATTATTGGCTGAAAAGGGGGAAGTTGTTCTCGTGATAAACTGGTGCGGGGATATTATCGATGCCAGGAATTCCACCTTTATCAGGGAAAACTCCATCCGTTATATTGGGCTGGAGGGTAACTCATTAAGTAAGTATATTAATTTCACTAAGATTCTTAAACTTGAAAAAATAGCAGTTATATTGTCATATCTCACCCTGGCAAATTTTATTTCCGGAGTAAGCAAATTATTTCTGAAGAACATTGTATCAATCGGGGGAGTAAGGACGGAGAAATTACCTTTCTACAAGTTCTTTTTTGAAAAGCTGGCCCATAATTACCTTAATGATGCAACTGTATTTAATAATTACTCGGCAAAGAGCAAATTTGAAAAGAGAGGTTTCAATCCGGGGAAGATCTATGTGATTCATAATACAATCAGGCCATACCCTGTTTCTGTTAATGAGAATCCCGCGAAGGAAATAGTGATCGTATCAGTTTCACGATTTGTTGAGCCAAAAGATTTCGAGACTGCTTTGTATTCCTTTAAGCAGGTGGTTGAGAAGAACCGGGGAAAGAAACTAAAATACCGTATTGTCGGTTACGGACCACTGGAGGGCAGGATAAGATCATTGATAAGCCTGCTTGACCTGAAAAAGGAAGTTGATATCCTGATTAATCCTCCCAGTATCAGTGATATTCTTAAATCATGTGATATATACCTGAGCACCTCCCTCTTCGAAGGGCTTTCGAACTCAGTCATGGAAGCAATGAGTTCTGGTCTGCCTGCAATAGCCACTGATGTAGGAGACAACAGATACCTGATTGAGGATGGATACAACGGATATATTGTGCCTTGCAAGGATGTCGGTCTGATTGTCGAAAAACTCGAATATCTGATAAATTTTGAAATGGTAAGAAAAGAGTTTGGAAATAACAGCCGGCTTAAAATCGGCAGCGAGTTTTCAGAAAAAGAATTGGTGGAACATTATTACGAATTGTTTTCTGGTCTGCGCATAAACTGAAATGTCACATAATACTGATCTTGAATAGAAAACTTGAAATAGGAATTTTTGTTGATAATTACTCTGTTCCAGCATGGGAATACGAACTTGTAAGGGAAATCCGGAATTCAGAATATTCCCGGATAGCATTGGTGATTACGCCGGAGTACGAATTCGCCTGCTGATAAGAAGACTACCGGACAAGGCAGCTTTATTTTTAGATTACATCAGAAAATCGACCATTATGTTTTTCTGAGGAAACAGAATTATGCTGTAAAAAGAGATATCGGAGAATTGGTAAAAAACAGCCCTCATTTCCGTTTAAGATCAACGCTGCAAAGTGATTTTTCAGGGTCTGAACCTGACAGTGCAAGTGAATTAAGAAAATATAATCTTGATATTATAGTTAAGGTTGGATATGGTCCAGGTAAAGGCTGATTTTTCAGATATTCCGGAATATGGGTTATGGTCATATTCCATGAACAGTTCTGATACAGAAAGAGCTGATACTACAGGCTATTATGAGGTTATTGAAAAAACACCCGGTTACAGTTTCCGAACTGGTGATGTGGAAGGGTAAGGGAGATAAAGGCAAAGTGATAAGCAGGGTAACAGAATCGACCTGTTCATATTCAATTGGCCTGAACAGGGATAAACTTTTCAGCAGAGCCTCATTGTTTGTTCCAAGGATAATTATGGGGATCTGCATTAATGGATCTGATTACCTGCATAAGCTTGAGAAAAAGTATGAGGAGAGTAGCAGAAACATGATTAAACAACGACCTGTTCCGTCATTTTTACCTTCCCTGTTCAATTTAATGGATGCCGGCTTATTTTTTTACGCCAGGTAATTAAAAAACTGGTTTATACTGATCCATTCACCTGGATATTGCTGTATAAGACCGGAGCGGCAAATGATTTTCCGGGAATTCATATAGAGAGTTTACTGAACTTAAGCCCTTGAAAGACAGATTCTGGGCTGATCCTTTTGTGATAAGAAGGGATGGAAAATTCTATTGTATTTGTTGAAGAGTTTATTTACAGCAAGAATAAAGGACATATTTCAGTTCTGGAACTTGATAGCTGAGGGCACCTTCTGAGATCTGATAAAATCATTGAAAAACCTTATCACATGTCATATCCTTTCATTTTTGAAAGTGGATAATGTATTTTATATGATCCCTGAAACTGGAGGCAACCGGTCGATAGATTTGTACAGATGCACAGAATTCCCGGGGAAATGGGAGTTTCTGAAAAGCATTATGAAGAATATAAATGCAGTTGATACTACACTTTTCAATCATAGTGGGAAATGGTGGCTTTTCACGGTTATTGACAAGATAGACAGCGAACTGGCTGTAAGTCCGGAATTATATCTGTTTTATTCTGATGATTTTTTGTCGGATACCTGGACCAGCCATCCCATGAACCCGGTAATTACGGATGTAAGAACTGCCCGGCCTGCAGGGAAGATATTCATTCAGGATGGTAAGATCTACCGGCCATCACAGGATTGCTCAGGAAGTTATGGGAATTCATTTGACATTAATCATATCCTTACTCTTTCTGAGTCTGAATATGAGGAAAAGAATGTTATTAAAGTAAAGCCTGAATGGAAGAAAAGTCTTAAAGGAACCCATACTTTCAATTTTGACAGTGGTTTTACAATAATTGATGTATATAAGTTACGTAAACGGTTCTTTTAGTAAATTTATTTGATTGAAATTTAATTAAATGATTTGATATGTATTCTTAAAAAGAGGTAACTTATTTCAGATTAAGTTAAATGACAAGGAGAATTCTTATTACAGGTGCTGCAGGATTTATAGGTTCAAACCTTGCCGATGAATTGTTGAAACAGGGTTTCAGAATCATGGGTATAGATAATTTTGATCCTTTTTACAGCAGGGAAATAAAAGAAGCAAATATTTCAGGTGCTCTCAGGAATGATTCATTCATGTTTCAGGGAAGGCGATATCCGGGATCCGGATTTTCTTGATAGCTGTTTTTCCGGGTTTGATCCTGATCTGGTGATCCATCTTGCTGCAAAGGCCGGAGTAAGACCTTCAATAAGCGATCCAGCTTCCTATTTTGATGTGAATGTTAAGGGTACCCTTAATCTGCTTGAGGCAATGAGAAGGAAAAATATTGCCAAAATGCTTTTTGCATCGTCATCTTCTGTTTATGGCAATAACAAGAAGATCCCATTTTCAGAGTCAGACAACGTTGATTATCCCGTATCTCCTTATGCGGCATCAAAAAAAGCCGGCGAATTGTTGTGCCATACTTACCATCACCTTTACGGAATGGATATTTTCTGCCTCCGGTTTTTTACAGTGTATGGTCCGAGACAAAGACCTGATCTGGCAATCAATAAATTCACCAGAGCACTTATGAATGGGGAGGAGATTACACTTTATGGCGATGGGACCTCATCCCGCGATTATACACATATCAGCGATATACTTCAGGGAATTGAAAAGGCCATGAAAAAGGTAAAGGGATTTGATATATTTAACCTTGGGGAATCAAGTGCAATCTCACTCAGCGGACTGGTCTCTTTGCTGGAGGAAAAAACCGGGGAAAAGGCGAAAATCAAATATTTACCATTGCAGGACGGAGATGTGATTCGGACCTTTGCGGATATAAGCAAGGCAAAGGAAATGCTTGGATACAATCCTTTGATTAGGATTGACGACGGAATTGAAAGTTATATTGACTGGGTTAGAAACACCGGTAAAAATAAGGTGAAGTAATTGGTGATTAGCAATTGGTGATTGGGAAGAGTAATAATTGACAATTTGGAATGCTCCGGGTAGCAATTTTATGTAAAACGTTATTGAAGGGTGGTGCTGAAAAGCAGGCATTGATCCTGGCAAAATCATTGCCGGAAAAGAATGTTGATGTATGCCTCATAAACTGGTACCAGGGAAAAGCAGATCCTGAAAATCTTAAATTCATTGAAGATAATTCAATAAAGTACTATCCGCTTAGAGGAGGTTTGCTTAAGAAGCTGATCAGAGTCAGTAAAATTCTTAAGGAAGAAAATGTTGAATTCATTGTTTCCTATCTGACCCTTGCAAACTTTGTGGCAGGAATCAGCAAACTATTTAACGGAAAGGTAAAAACGATAGGAGGCATAAGGAACGAAAAGCTGCCATATTACAAGTTTGTACTCGAAAGATTCATACACAATCATATCAACGATATAACCGTATTTAATAATTATTCGGGAAAGGAAAAGTTCAGGAAGAGAGGATTCAATCACGACAAGATCTTTGTAATCCAGAATGCAATTGAATTTGAGAGTCGTCCTGTAAGATCAGAAAAAACCATCGGTGATGGAATTAAAATTATTACAGTAGGAAGGTTTGTCAAACAGAAGGATTATCCTACTGCGCTGCATTCCTTCAGGCTTCTCAAAGAAAAATTCAAAACAAGGGAATTCAAATATCTCATAATAGGATATGGCCCTCTTGAGAATGAGATAAGGTCACTTGCTGATGAGATGAATATAACCAGCGAAATAGAAATTTTAATAAATCCTCCGAATATTCCTGACATTCTTAGGGAGAGCGATATTTTTCTGAGCACTTCGCTTTTTGAGGGTGTGTCCAATGCCATTATGGAAGCTATGGTTGCAGGATTACCAATTGTTGCAACTGAGGTTGGAGATAACAAGTATCTCATCAAAAATAGCCATAATGGGTATCTTGTTCCATGCATGAATACAGGACTGATGGTTCAGAAGCTTGGTTATCTCTGTGAATCAGTTGAAAAAAGGAATGATTTTGGAAGAAAAAGCCGGGCTATAATTGAGAAAGATTTTTCAAAGGCAAAACTGGTTGACAGTTATGTAAGTTTATTTTCCCGACTGGAGAAAAAATAAGATCACTGAGTAAGGATGAAAATTGGCGTAATAGGGACAAGGGGTTTTCCTGAAATACAGGGAGGAATAGAAACTCACTGTATGGAACTATATTCACGTCTGAGTTCAATTGAGGAGAACCAGATAACTGTTTACAGGAGAACACCCTATCTGAATGAGGCAAACAGGAATCATAAATATAAAAATATAAGATTCATCGACATTGCAGGTTCCGCGAAGTAAGAACTTTGAAACACTTTTGCATTCCTTTCTTGCAACTGTTCATGCTATTTTTCAACCTTATGATATCGTTCATTATCATAATACTGGTCCCGGATTCTTTATTCCGCTTCTTAAATTTAAGAAGGCAAAAATCTTCTTTACATACCATAATGTCAGCTACACCCAAAAGAAATGGAGTCATTTTGCGCAAAAGATTCCTGAATTCATCAGAAAAGATCAGCATGATACATTCTGATTATGTAATTTTCATTTCCGAAATAATAAGGTCCGAAATGCTGACTAAATACAATATCAGGAATCACAAGGTAATCCCAAACGGAGTTAACCTTCCGGTGCAGGTCTGATAATTCGGAATATATTGAATCCCTTGGACTTCAAAAGGGAAAATATGTTATTGCAATTGGGAGGTTCCTTGAAGAAAAGGGATTTGATTATCTTATCAGGGCTTTTGTAAATGCTGATATAAGCGGATTATAAATTAGTTATTAGCAGGTGATACTGATTATCCGACAGAATATTCCGAGAAACTGAAGTCGCTGGCAAAGGAAAATGGAATTATCCTAACCGGCTTTATTAAGGGTGAAAAGCTTAAGCAGGTCTATTCCTGGGCAGGATTGTTCATTATGTCTTCCTTTGAGGAAGGATTGCCCATTGCCCTTCTGGAAGCTATGAGCTATAATATCGATGTTCTTGCCAGCGATATCCCGGCTAATCTCCAGATCGGACTCGATACAGATGATTATTTTAAGGTTGGTGATGAAGATGACCTGAGGGAAAAAATGATGAAGAAGCTTACTGGAAGAAAAGAACATAATTTCAATGAAATTCTTATCAGAACGCTTCAATTGGGACAAGATTGCCATCGATACTTACAATACTTACAAAAACTATATTAATTCAAATGAAACTTAGAGGAGGAATAATTGGTCTTGGCAAAATGGGACTTTCCCATGCAGCCATTGTTGGTCCTCATCCTTATGCAGAACTGGTAGCAGTATGCGATACTTCTTCATTGATACTGGATGCTTTTAAAAAATTCAGCAAGTGTCAATGTCTATACTGATTACATCAGGATGATTGACAACGAAAAACTTGATTTTGTTGTAGTTGCTACACCAACACGGTTTCATTATCCAATGGTCAAATATGCTCTTGAAAAAGGGATTCATACATTTTGTGAAAAACCTTTTAGTCTTAGAACAAATGAAGGAGAAGAGCTGGTGCGTCTGGCTGATCAGAAATGGCTTGTTAACCAGGTAGGCTACCATAATCATTTTATTGGAACTTTCATTGAATTGAAAAGACTCTTGAAAGCCAACATCCTTGGTGAACTTGTTCATTTTACAGGAGAAGCCTATGGTCCGGTTGTTACAAAGGAAAAAGGAGGCACCTGGCGTTCAGATCCCGAAGAAGGCGGGGGTGCCTGTTTGATTATGCGTCACATGTAATTAATCTTATCCAGGAAATCGTAGGACGACCGGTAAATGCAAAAGGGACACACGCTAAAAAGATTTATTCAAAAGATGTTGAAGATGCTGTATACTCAATGCTGACACTCGAAAGCGGGCTTACAGGTGGTATCTTTCAGTGAACTGGAGTGATGAAACATACCGTAAAATGTCAACATCACTTACAGTCTGATCGGTAAAAAGGGCAAAATAATCTGTGATGCCACTGAAATTAAAATCTATCTGAAAGAAGCAAATCCGAAAGAAAAGCTTGGCAAAGGATGGACAATAAAATATATTACAGAATTTGCCATTCCCGTTGATTTTTATCTGCGCGGTGAAGAGTACAGTGCACAGATCGATAATTTCATTGGCTGTATTATAAAAAAGAAACAAACTGAAATCAATTCCTTCGATCAGGCTTTGAGTACTGACAAAGTGATTGAATTGATTATTGCTGATTCAAAAAATTAAAAAGATTATTATGGACAAAGTATTATTTGGAGATAACCAGTTTTTTGCCGTAAGCCATCTGTCAGATGAAAAATCGAGCGAACAGGCTATCCGGTTTAAGGATGATTCTGCAATTATAAGGGTGTTGGATCAGGCAATGGAGACAGGGATAAACACATTCATGTGCACCACTCATGACAGGATTGCCAACATATGTGATCATATGCGCAATAACCCGGGAAAATACAGGGAATTTCAATATTTTCCCCTGTATGCCTTATGCACATAAATATGCGAATGCAGTAACAGATCTTGGTATTGTCGGAACCATAAAACAATATGTTCCGGGTAATATCTTCAGCACATTTACCAAAGGGGGGGTTGCCTATCTGAGAAAAGATTTCATCGGATTAATGGAATTGCTCGTCGATGCAGAACTGAAAATGTTCAAAGGTATTAACACTCCTGTCATATTTATTCAGAATGTTGTGGTTGATATGATACTTGGACTTAAAATGTATGAAGTCTTCAAAGAGTATGATTCGTATATAAGGAAAAAATATAATGCCGAACCCGGATATATAACAATGAATATGCCGGCATTGCTTGATGCCCTTAACTCAGTAGGGATTGAGAATCCAATCATATGCAGTTCAATTAATAAGATTGGATTTCAGAATGTCGGGAGGCAAAGAGATCTATGAGAAATACTTGACAGAAAAACAATTCCGTCCCATTGCAATGCAGGTTTTGGCTGCTGGTGCATTCGTCCTAAGGAGGCTATTGAATACCTGGGCAAATTCCCGAAAATTGAATCTGTTCTTTTCGGTGCCTCTTCAAAAAACCATATCCAGGAAACCAAGAATCTTATTGAGACTCTTCTGATAAAAAACTGACCTGATCGGATATTTTTTTAACCTGATAGTCCTTAATGGATTATCAGGTTTTTTATTTTACATTTGTTTATCCTGTAAATTTGATATTATAACTGCAGGTTATTGATTGGGTATTTGATCAGATGGCTTTTTAGCTGCCAATATTTTAAGAAAGATGAATTTCATAACTGGAATCTGGAATAGCTTTATAAAACTGTTATTGCTGAAAAGCAGCGACAGGCAAAGGATAAATTATCTCCGCAGGCTCGGAATGAAAATAGGGGATAGGTGCAGGATCAGGACAATGAAGTTTTCCACTGAGCCTTATCTGATCGAAATAGGCGATCATGTAGCAATAGCTGCAAATACGGAATTTATAACCCACGATGGAGCCACATGGTGCTTTGAGGATGATGTTGAAGGTGGGGGGATCTTTGGCAAAATAATAATCGGCAACAATGTGTTTATTGGAATTAACTGCATTATTCTTTCAAATACAACAATCGAAGATAATTGCATTGTTGGAGCTGGAAGTGTAGTCAGGGGACATTTCCCTGAAAATTCAGTTATTGCAGGAAATCCTGCTCAAATAATATCTAAAACAGGTATCCAGAGGATGCTGTCGCGGCAGAATCCGGGACTCGTTAAAACAAAAAACCTCACAGCTCTTCAAAAGGACTTGATTGTCAGGGAACATTTCGGAATTAAATAAGAGATCCCGCCTTACCTGAAGCCTTTCCCATGTTTTCCGACTTCACAGATTTTAATATGAGTCTACCCTTTTCCAGGCTGTTAATATCTGATTGGTATTTTTGATAAACGCTCAGAATACTGTTATGAATGTAGGAAATTCAGTGACATTCAATCAATATTCAGTGATGGTTATAGTAATTATGACTGAAGTTACGGACCTGAAAAGACACTAGTATTTGACATTAGAGTATATATATCATAATTTTACAGGTGTGGAATAGAATCCTGAATGAAAATTCTGATTAAAAATATCATTTTAGTTTTATTCCTGTGGATTTCAGGAACTTCCTCTGCTGAAGCCCAGGGAACCAGAGTTGACTTTTCCACAATCCATAAAAGCGGTACGATACTAATATATTCTCACCTTGATGATGATTTGATCTGGATGTTGCCTTTCTGGTCAATTACAGAGAAATTCATAGGTGGAGCTATGCCAACCGCACCACGCTACAATACTATCATTCATCAGCAGCAGGCATTTCTTGATAACAATGGATATGATATCGATTATGAGTCAAACTGGTTCACTCCATGGGACCCTATCACAGATAGTGAATATACTGAGTATTATTGGGCAAATGATCCTTCCTACTCGTATCTTTCCTCGGATCATATTGAATACCGGTCACACCTTAACAGAGTCCAGATGCCAGCGAAGGAGATTAATAAGGTAAAGGCCAAGCTTGAACAATTTTTTGCTGATCCCGGAATGAAAAGAGTCATTACCCATAATAACTGGGGAGAATATGGCCACGCCCATCATCAGGCAGTAAATCAAGCAGCAAGAGAGCTGGCGGTTAAATACAGAAAAGATGTCTGGATGCTCGGATGTGATAATGGAGTTTTCAAGGATATAAATGTCCCATCCGGTATTAAATATACGATGGGTGATTTTAATGATCGGGATTTATACCTGGGGATAAGAAAAATCTATGAGAACAATGGAAGATGGACATGGAACACTGACCCTGACCGTATTCCATCAGGAGAACATAAATTCATCGAAATAGTAGAGGGCGGTGCAGATAAATCAAATATTCTGACAGGAGTCAGTATTACCACATCGGGACCTTATCAGGATCAACCAGGGGCCTATATTTTTGATGGCAATGATGATTATATGACCCTTAAAGGGAATAATAATGGTTCTTTTACAATTGCATTGAAAATCAGACCCGACCAGATCAGGGAAATGGATATTTCAGCAATGTCGGAATACCCAACCTCGGGGAAAAACGACAGGAACCTGTATATGAACAGCGATGGCCGGATTTCAGCAAGGATCTATGACGGAAGTTCCAGGGTAGTTACATCATCGGCAAGAATCGCGGCAGACACCTGGACACACATCACAATCACCGGGAACGGAAGCAATTTGAGATTATTTATTAACGGAACTCTTGACAGGACAATTTCAGCAGGGACCGCAATTACAAATTATTCAACGCCAGAATTTGTGATGGGACAGGCAACTGAAACGGATAAATATTTCGACGGTCAGATTTGTGATGTGAGAATGTATAACCGTGCCCTTTCTGATAATGAAATCGCTCAGCTAAGCGGTAAAGGTTATACTGTAACTTCAACCGCCGGGACCGGAGGTACAATAACTCCTTCGGGATCAATTGCCGTAACCGCTGGTGCAGGCATTTCATTCAGTATTAGGCCCAGTCCAGGCTACAGAATAGCTGATGTCAGAGTAGATGGTGCCTCTGAAGGAGCGATCTCTTCTTTCGAATTCAATGATATTTCAGGTAATCATACCATCACTGCAACATTTCAGCGAATAACCATTACAATTTCGGCTGAATCTGGCCTGGGTGGAAACATTAACCCTTCAGGTACAATTAATGTTAATTACGGATCTGAACAGACATTTACAATAATTCCTGATATTGGTTACCAAATCTCTGATATTAAAGTAGATGATACTTCTATAGGTAGCTCTTCTGAATTCACCTTTAGCAATATTACCGCAGATCATACAATTTCAGCGGAATTCTCAATTAATACCTATGCGATTACCGGAAATTCCACTACAGGAGGTTCAATAATTCCTGAAGGTGCCAAAATGAGTAATTATGGATCAAGCCTGGTATTTACATTGGTGCCTGATATCGGCTACCATATCTCTGATGTTATAGTAGATGGTGCTTCTATAGGTAGCGTTTCTGATTTCACCTTCAACAATATCACATCAGATCATACAATTTCAGCGGAATTCTCAATTAATACTTATACGGTTACCGGAAATTCCACTGCAGGAGGTTCAATAATTCCTGAAGGTGCCAATACGGGTAATTATGGATCAACCCTGGTCTTTAAATTGGTGCCTGACATCGGCTACCATATCTCTGATGTTAAAGTAGATGGTATTTCCATTGGCAGTATTTCTGAGTTCACTTTTAGTAATCTGACAGCAAATCATACTATAACAGCAGAATTTTCAATTAATACCTATCATGTTACAGCGGATTGCAGTTCAGGCGGTTCAATTACTCCTTCCGGTGAAGTCATTTTAACCCATGGGATGGATCAGGTATTTGTAATTTCTCCTCAAAACGGATATCAGATTGATGATGTGCTGGTGGATGATATCTCAGTTGGGAAGGTGTCTGAATATATTTTTAAAAATATAACCGGAGATCATTCGATTTCGGCACGCTTTATAAAAACTTTTATTATTTCGGCAGATGCTGGCTATGGTGGATCCATAACACCTTCTGGTATAATTATTTTACCAGAGGGTACTTCAATAAAATTTACTATTACGCCAGACAAGGATTACCGGATCAGGGATGTTACTGTGGATAGCTATTCTATGGGAGATGTTGCAGAATATACATTTACGGGAGTTGTATCTGATCATACCCTCTCAGCATCATTTACTAACAGTATTGATCTTGTTGTATTTCCCAATCCATTTAATAAACAACTGAGTCTGAAGATAAAATCCCCTGCTGAGTATCAGTTTGAAATGTTTATTATGACGCTTACCAATAAGATTGTATATAGACAGGATAACATCCCTGGAAATAGCCTGACTCAAATCAATCCGGACTTAGCTCCAGGTTCATATATACTAAAATTATATTTAAAGGGGAATAGCGTTTTTACAATAAAGATTATCAGGTATTAGATAATTCTTATTTCTACCCGGAATTCTATTCAGAACGTACTTCTGCCTTTTCGTCAGTATCAATGAGTTCAATATTGATCCCGTACTTTGCCAAAAGGAATGCAATGTTCTTATTGTTGAACGCTTCACCGGGTTGAGGAGGAACAAGTGTTATCAATCCTTTATTCTTGAGATCCTTCATCCCGTCGTCAATGTTATCGCACCTGAAACAGATGTGATGAAAGCCACCGCCCCGGGTTACGAAATTAATTAGTGAATTGTTATCTTCCAGTGGCTCGATCAACTTTATAGTAAGGCTATTTTTCTTCTTTAAAAAGACCACTTTAACTTTCTGAAGGGAATTAATTACGATTCCTGTCATTTGCTTGTAGCCAAAAACCCTTTCCCAGTAGGCTATCCCCTCCATCGATGTCCTTTACGGCGATACTAATATGATCAATTACCATTTCAGAGTTTCCCTTTTATTTTCTTTCCTGTTGCACTGATAACCAGCTGTTCCTTTAGTTCAAATACCTGTGGTACCTTATAAAGTGCGAGGTGCCTGGCACAATGTTGCCTGATTTTATCAAGCATTTGGTCTTTACCATTTTCTGGCCGGATTACAACAGTAGCCTTAAGAGCTTCTCCAAGGAGCTGATCTTCGATTCCTTCAATCGTACAATCCACTACTTCCGGAAGTTCAAGAATGACAGCTTCAATTTCTTTAGGACTGATTCTTTTTCCTCCTACCTTTATTATCTCTTTTTTCCTGGCTGTAAGGTAAATATAGCCATCCTCATCCACTGTTCCAAGATCACCGGTGTATAACCATCCATTTCTGATTGTATTTTTCGTTCCCTCCTCATCCCCGAAATATCCAAGCATTATATTATCTCCACTGGCAATAACTTCACCAGTCTCTCCCGGTTTTATTTTTTCTCCTTTCTCATTTACTACTCTTAATTCCACACCAGGGATCCCCTTGCCCATCGATCCTTTCTTCGTCTCATAGAGTTCCGGCGGAAGGTAAGATAATCGGGCTGTTGCCTCAGTCTGACCGTACATCACTATAAATGTTATTTCAGGATGACTTTTCCGGAATTCATCAATGAAAATTGGAGCCAGTTTCCCTCCGGCCTGAGTAACGTATTTTAGATCAGGGAATTTTGTGGTTTTAAAGTTGTCTGATTTCCTGAGTAATATCTGGAAATGACTTGGCACTCCTGCAAATCCTGTGCATTTATATTCATGAAGATTGTTAATTATGCTGCCCAGAAAAATGAATGAATTATTCAAAACTATTGATCCTCCAACCCTTAAATGAGTATGTAGAAGAGATAATCCGTAACAATAATAGAATGGCAGCACAACAAGCATCCTGTCATCAGAGTTCAGCTTAAGGTAAGTTACAATGGATTCGGTGTTGGCTATCAGGTTTTTATGAGAGATCATAACACCTTTCGGGATACCTGTCGATCCGGAAGTGAATATTATCTCAGCACAGGTATTGACATCAAATTCTCCTTCTTTTTCAAAATGGGCATTTCTGAATTCCTCGTTTGTGATTGTATCGGGGAAGATACATTTTATGTCACCAACCGTTACTTTCTTTTCAATTTCCCTTGTCATGAATATCATAACAGGATTTGTCAGATTGGTAATGTAATTCCAGATTCTCCTTTTCAATGTTCGGATCGAGAGGTATGCATATATTACCTGATTTTAATAATGGCAAAATATGCAGTAAGAAAGAACCTGTTATTTACCGATAGGAGCAGAATGTTTTTATTTCTTCCGAATTCTTTTCTGAGCCTTGAGGCAAGCTGGGATGATGCACTGTATAGCTCTCTGAATGAAAGGTTTTCTTTCCCGACCAGAAAGAGCTTTTCAAGATCAGAAGTTTTTTCAAAAAAATAATCAAATGCATTCATTTATTTAAATCTTAATTATATTCCGATAATAATCCCTGACAGGCGGCATCCTTAAGTACTCTGTAGTTTTGCGTTTCCTCTCAAAGTTCCTGAACAGTGCTTCAACTCTTTCAGATGTTTCTCCCATCACTGCGGCAACCTCCTGTGGCGTATAGCCATTCTCAAATCCATACCAGAATATATCCATAAGTTTAAAAGGAAGCTGGTAAAAGAACTCTTCCTGGGTTTGTGCTGCTGAATAGGTATCTGTTGTTGGTGTTCTTTCAATGATGCTTCCAGGAACTCCAAGATATTCCGCCAGTTGATAAACCTGTGTCTTATAAAGGTTGCCAATTGGCATCACGTCGCCAGCTCCGTCTCCATATTTTACAAAGAATCCCTGTTCCTGTTCGTGCTTGTTTGGTGTACCTATAACTGCATAATGCAGAGCTTCGGCATGATAATAAAGGATTGACATCCTTGATCTCTGCTTAAAATTCGAAGCAGCAACGATCTGGAGATATTCCTTTGCAGGGAGCATTTTATCTTGCTGAATTCCTTTTTCATCAATTATGCTCAGTGTAAAGAGGGGAGGGAGATTACTGTAAAGACCGCTCTGTCTTATACCTATCTTCATTTTATATGTTTTGGGATCATATTCAGGAAATACCCTTTTTACTGCTTCATCACGTCTTTCATAGCATTTGAACCCATCGAGAGCCTCAGTTATTTCTTCCTTTATTGTTTTTACGCCAAATTTCCGTGCCAGTTCAAGCGCCAGTTCTTCACTGTCGGGGCTTGAGTCTTTTTCGGGCATTATAATTCCCAGTACTTTGTCAGCTCCAAAAGCCCTTACAGAAAGTGCCAGGCAGACCGAAGAGTCAATGCCTCCGCTTATTCCAACAACCGCTCCAGTTCGTTTGAATTTGTGCAATACATCCTGCTGGAGCTTACTGACTATTTCATTTACTACAGTTTCTGACATTTTCAAGCAAGATTATCTCTTTTGAGAAAGGTTTTTTATTTTTCATAGAATGGATTTTTATTTCTCATCTATTATTTTCAGGTTGTGTAATGTCCTGTTCGGGAATTTTCCTGAAAATTTTCAATGAACTGATTATAAATCAAATGTGTGGATATGACTGATATAAGCACCATATCATCAATTTCTGATGAATTCCCGCTCTTTTCTATTTTCTGAAGCAGATTCGAGACAGAATCAAAGTCAAAAATCCCTGCTTTTCTGAAATACTCCGGTGAAAGCATTTCTTTTACATATTCAGGTGAATTATTATTGCAGGAAGGCATTTTTAATAGGAGCCCTGTATGGTTGTTTGGAGCGTTTTAATGATCGTCTCAGGAATCCTGTTCTTCATTAGTTTCTTGAGCAGGAATTTCTCATTAAGGCCATTAAGTTTAAAATCGTCCGGCAATTTGTTGCAGAATTCAATAACACGGTAATCAAGAAACGGATAACGTCCTTCAACCGAATTTGCCATTGCCATCCGGTCGCCCTGGGAGGAGAGAAGATAACCGCTCATGAAAACAGTAGTCTCAAGCCATTGAGCTTTCTGAAGATAATCCCAGCTGTCAAATCCTTCAGGGAGCTTTTCTTCAAGGTTATCCAAAGGAGAATATCCTGCTAACTCTGATTTTATCTGATCAGAAAAGTGTTTTTTGATATGGTTGGAGTTATTCCATCTCAACAGATGAGAATAGAATGGATTTTCAACATCTTCAAGTTTATATCCGTAAAACATTTTAAGAATTACTGGGTTTGCATCTTTCATCTGAGGCAGGAACGGATTAAGTTTTTTCAGTAACAACGGACGAATCCTGGAATCAGGTTGTTTTGCCCAGAATCTTCTGACCTTTGCTTCCTTGAAAATATCATAGCCTGCCAGCATTTCGTCTGCTCCCTCTCCTGTAATGACCACTTTGATATTGTTATCCCTTACAAGTCTGGAAAGCAGATACATCGGAGCAGGCGCTGTTCGTGTCACCGGAGTTTCTGCATGCCAGATCACCCTGGGGAAACTTTTTGAAATATCTTCCGGAGTGCAGATAATTGACTTATGCTTTGTATTTAGATAACGTACAGCTTCATTCTGGTAAGATGTTTCATCAAAATCCTTTTCGTCAAAGCCTATTGAAAAAGTATTCAGTATTCCCGGTTCAATATTCTTTATATAAGCAACAGTAGAACTTGAGTCTATTCCTCCGCTTAAATAAGCAGCGACTTCGACATCGGCTCTTAATCTTATTTTAACAGCATCATAAAACAGCTCATGAAACTGTTCCAGTGCTTGCTGTAGCGTCATCGATTTTAAGGAGTCATTATACTGAAGTTCCCAGTATTTTTCTATTTTTAATCCTTCCCTGTTATAGATAAGGCAGTGTCCGGGCGATAATTCATAAATATCTTTAAATGCAGTACCGGGAGTAATTGCTGTCCAGAAGGTATATATCTGCGACAGATTTTTGTTTGATAATTCCGGCTTTATATTTTTCTGAGCAAAAAGTGATTTTATCTCTGAAGCGAATGAAAATGCTTTTTCAGAAATATTATAAAACACCGGACGTATACCAATTCTGTCGCGGGCAATAAAAATCTCTTCTTTTAGCTTATCCCATATGGCAAAAGCAAACTGCCCATTAAGCATTGACAGGCAGCTTTTACCATAAGTTGCGTATAGCTGAATAAGGACTTCAGTATCGGATTGTGTTTGAAAGGTGCATCCTTTTTTTACAAGGATCTCTTTCAGTTCAGGATAGTTGAATATTTCTCCGTTAAAAACGATCCAGAATCTACCGGAAGGATCGGACATGGGTTGTTGTCCTGTTGAAAGATCTATGATGCTTAACCTGGCATGTCCGAGAGTGGCATAAGGAGAAATGTAAATACCGCTTTCATCCGGGCCTCGGTAATTGAGGGCACAGAGCATCTTTTCGATTACGGGCCTGATATCCGTCCTGCCCCTGTAATCTATGATCCCTGCGATTCCGCACATTATCAGTTACCGTTTTTACGAATTATGAAATCAGTGATCGCATTAATTGATTCAAAATTCTCTTCAACCAGATCCGAATCAGAAGTCTTTATTCCGAAATTTTCTTCGAGGTAGGTTATGAGAACAACAAAACCCATTGAATCAAAATATCCTTCTTTAAATATAAGGGAATCATCCTTAATCTTGTCTTTTTCAACAAAAGTTGCCTGTTGAATATATTCCTTGACTTTTTCCCTGACAATAGCTGCATCAATACTCATAATGGTATGAATAAATATTAGAATAGATAATTAACTGAAAATGAAACAAATTATTGCTTAATTCCTGATGTAATAGTTGCTGTAATGACGATATGAACTCTTATGGAGATTAAGGTCATTATAGACAATTTCATAATTGCTGAGTTTGTTGGTCTTTAGATTATTAATGACATTGGAGAAGATGTCTTTCCGGGTATAGTTATTCCTTATTACCATCAGCACCTTTGATGCATATTTCATCATGAGGATTGCATCAGCAACAATACCGACAGGAGTTGTATCAATAATGATATAATCATATTTGGTTTTCAGATAATTGATCAGATTATCGAGAACTCCCGATTCCATAAGTTCTGACGGATTAGGAATTACCGGGCCTGCTGAAATAAAATCGAGATTTGTAATTGCAGTATTTCTGATTAATTCCTCTACTGAGGCTTTTTTAGTCATGAAATTTGAAAGGCCCTTTGTATTGTCTTCTTTAAGTTTGATATGCAGTGTAGGACGTCGTAAGTCACAATCTATAAGCACAGTTTTATAGCCAACCGAAGCAATGGATGAAGCAAGGTTCAGCGAAACGAAACTTTTTCCATCCTGAGGCTGTGAAGATGTAACAAGAATAACTTTCGATTTTTCATGGTCCGATTTCAGGAAAAGGCTGCTCCTGAGATTCCTGAATGATTCTGAAATTGCCGATTTGGGAAATTCTGCAACCACAGCTTCACTCTTGAGGTTATTGCTGTAGATTACACTCATAACAGAACGGTGAAGCATATATTCTGCATCATTTATGCTTCTGATCTTGTCATCAAAGAAGTCTCTTATCATAAGATAAAGTGTCGGTAAAAGCAATCCAAAGAACAAGGCCATCATATAATTGACTGCTTTCTTTGGTGCATATGATCTTAGAAGTAATAGTTCCTTGCAGGTTCAACAATTTCATAATCAGGACGGGTGGAAGCCAGTGAGATCTGGGCTTCCGATCTTTTCTGGAGAAGGAAAGTATATATTTCATCATTCAGGTCGAACTTCCTTTGCATGCTGACCATATTCATTTCTGTCCTTGGCAGGCTTGAAGCCTCTCTTGAGAGCTTATTCTGACTGTAGTCAAGCTCATTCAGTGAAAGCGTAAGTGTATTAAGATTGTTTGTGAAATTTTCAAGGATAGTCTGCTTCAGAATATTTATCTTAGTGTCAATCTGCTCGACAAAAATGTTTTTCTGGGGATTGCTTCCGGCAATAAGTTTTGATCTTTGAGAAACCAGATCATACAGGTTTGTAATAAGTTGATTTATTATCGGATCACTTACATTCATGGCAGAGGGAGGTTGAAGCCCGGCCATATCCTGGTTCGCCTTCATGTAATTAATTACATAATTGTAATATCTTTCCTGAACCTGAAGAGTGGCACGTTCATTTTCAATCTCGTTCATCTGTTCATATATGCGCTGTCCCTGAAAACTCAGGTCCACCACCTGGTTTACCGATTTGTAGTTTCTCAGTTCAGATTCTGATATTACCAACGAATCGGAAATATCCGATATCTGCGAGTCAATGAAACTAACTGTTTTTGATGCCATATTATTCTTTTTGGCAAGATTCTCCTCAAGGAATGAATTAAGATACCGGTTAAGAAAAGTAATTGTCTTTTCAAGATTACTTTCTGAAAATCTGATATTTATAATTGATGCCAGGGGTGATGCTTTTTCGATTTCCAGCTTTTTAAGGTAAGTCTTTTGCCAGGTAGTCAAGATGATTGAGTTTAAAATAATACTGGTATTTAATCTTCGGATTCTGATTTAGAAATTCTTTATTTAAGGATACAGATAACCTAAGTGTCCTGTTACTTATTGTTTCATTAAATTTACATATAGTATCTACCTCCACAGTATTGTCTTCACTTACAATATGATTATCAACATAATTATATAATGAAACCTTTTTTTGAGAAACCGTAAGCCTGAAGGAAGATTCATCAAGAATTGAAATATAGATTTTTGCATCAATGGGTTGGATATGCGACTTATCTATGCTGACTGTAAAAGGAGATGTACTGAAAAGTTCAGTCTGACTGCTTAAATATTTTTTTGTATTCACTGAAATAGGAGACCTCAAGATTCATGCTGTTGACAGTTGAGTAAACAAGAGCAAATGAACTGAGATTAGTTAATGTCGTTTTCTAATTTGTTTACTGATTCAAGAGCCTGCATGCCACTGAAAAACTCATTTGAACTCAGTATAGAGGATGTTTTATTTTCGACCGGACTCAATGAAGCCGATGCCTCATAAACTTTATTGGAAAATAAATTAAAAAGGAAAGCAATGGCAATGCATAACACTATCATTGCCATATATAAATACTTTAGCGAGGCAACCTTTAGCAGAAAGTATTTCAGAGGAGCAATCGATGATTCCGGTTCTATTGTCTTTAACATTGTTTTTAGGTTTATTGATAGCTTACACCAAATAAGAGCAACACTGCAACCAACGTTGTTATCGAAGTTAATATTGTTGTATATGTAATGTTCTGATAACTTGTTGAAATTGATTTTAAAGGTTCGACGACAATAACATCATTTGGTAATATATAATAGAAATCCTTACTGGCAATTTTCGAATCAGAAAGATTAAGCTTATGATGCATTATTTTATCACCTTCCTGTCTTATCAGGATGACATTCTTCCGGTTACCGTAACGGGTTATTCCTCCTCCAAGTGCAAGTGCTTCATAAATATTCAGTTTATCCTGTGAGAAGGTATAAACACCCTGCTGCTGAACCTCCCCTAACAGGGACACCTGGCTATCAATATATTTTACTAATATTGTTGTATTGGCTACATATTCATTCAGCGCATTCTGGATTTTTGTTGCTGCATCAGTTAGCGTAAGTGATCTTAAATTTATTTTTCCGACAAACGGGAAATCTATATCACCTGCTTCATCAACGAGATACCCGATAATATTAGTTGACTGGCATCAGAATAATGAGCTTCATTGGGGAAATCAAATATCTGCCTTGTCTGTGGATCAATACTTAAAATTCTTATGTATATTCTGTCGAATGGCAGAATGGGTTTTTGAGTCTTTGGATTGACTACAGGCTTCTCAAGTTCATCTATATCATTGAAATAGCTCAGTTTTTCTACTGGTACGCAAGAACTTATGAATAACATAAACAATAGCGCAAACCACAGATTGGGGTAAGAGGAAGTAACTTTTTTCATAAATGTGTTAAATAATATTATCAAATTCCTGTTCTCTGGAAAACAGTTTTTATTGTTTTGAGCAAAATTATGAAATCTAATCGAAGTGACCAACTGTCGATATATGCCAGATCCATTTCCATCCATTTTTCAAATTTAACATTATTACGGTCAGGTATTATCTGCCAGAAGCACGATAATCCGGGTTTTACAGATAAACGTCGCAACTGCCATCTTTTGTATTGCTCTGTCTCACTTTTTAATGGTGGCCTTGGTCCGATTAGCGACATTTCCCCCTTTAAAACGTTTATAAGCTGAGGCAATTCGTCAAATCCTGTCCTTCGGAGGAACCTGCCTATTGGAGTTATTCGCGGATCATCCTTGATCTTGAATACCGGTCCGTCCATTTCATTTTTTGATTCAAGTTCATCCCTGATCTTATCAGCTCCCGCAACCATAGTCCTGAATTTGTATAAATCGAACTGCCGCCCGCGCAATCCTACTCTTGCCTGCCGGTATATCACCGGACCTTTGAGGTCAGTTTTATAAACAATGCAATGAAAAGCATCAGGGGAGACAATATAACTAATAACAACAGAGAGAAATTAATATCCATAATTTTTTTGGTGGCCAGAGCGAAAGGTTTATAGGGCACATTAATAAATGTCAGAAATTTCTCGTTGCCAATAACCGAAGTAAATGCATTTGTGAGGTTAAGCTGAATATTCTGGTATCTTAACCTGAAAACAACACCCAATTCTTCACACGACCTGATCGTCTTCCGGACTTCAGACGGGCTAATATCCTTTTTCAGATAGATTACCTCATCAATGGTATCAACTTCCATAAGGTCATTAAGTACCATCTTGGATTTCTCCGGCAGAATTTTATAGATTCTTCCATACTTTTCAATAAACCGTTCCGAGCTTGAGAAAATAAAGGTAATTCTGTAACCCCAGTCAATATTCCGACGTAGTTCCTCAACGAAAGGGATGGATGAATCATCTGCAAAAAGGATGATATTAACATGATTAAATCCTTTTGCCCTGTATATTTTAAGGACTTTATATTCAAGGGTTCTTGAAAAAAACAAGAACAGGAATCCAAGAAAAGCAAATTCAATAAGAAACAATCTGGAAAGATAGGCCAGTTTGAAAACAAAATATATTATAAGAAGTACAACAGTGATGGCTACAGCCGATTGAATATACTCAAATAACAGGGTCCGGTATCTTTTCGTCCTGGGGATCTCTGTTACCTGAATAATATATAGTGTTATCAGCCATATTGGCAGGATGGCCAGAAATATAAGGGTCAGGTCTCTTCTTTCGAAAAAAAAGAATGTCCCTTCACCATAGTAATTAAGCATGAATGCGATCTGGAATGCAACTGCTATTGAGAGAATATCAATTAACCCCAGAATTATATTCATAAGGTTCCACTTCTCGAGAAATGGAATTACTTTAAGCCGGATAAAAGGATTGAAAATATCCATTATTTATAAACTAAAAAACCGGGTATTTATTTTTACAAATATCTCACCAAAAATTGACATATTTATTTTTATTTTTCACCGGATTGAAGGCAAATAGTTAATAACTGTTTATTCACATGTTTTTCTAAGATTCTGAGCCCAGAAAAAGGTCATCCCGTTTAAATCTGTAATATCAATAACTTTAAAACCATACTCTTCCATTAGTTGATTTACTCCTTTCTTTGAAAGGGCTCGTTCAGATTTTAAATTAAAAATATTCACAATCCCGGTGAAGAATTTGCCGGAATTGTAAAACGATGCGCCCTTTCGGTGTTGCTTGTTGTTTTTAAAACAACCTACAAAATATGCTTTGGATGGTAATATCCTGAAAAGTGTGTGAAGGAAGCTTTCAAGATGTTTGACCTGATTAAGTTTCTTAAGGTTTATCAGAGTTTTTATCCCTGCCATATCCTTATGGTCATAATAGTAGTGATGCATTGAAGACAGAACCATCAGATTTGGTTCTTTTGCAAGTCCGGTCCAAGTAAGGTACTTAAATAAATCATCACCTCCTTCCGCGATTATATTCTCCATTACTGGATTTGTAAATGATCGTTCATGAAGCAACAGCTTTGCATTGAAATTCTCGCTGGTCAGTTTGTTATTAGTTACACCTCTTTCCAAAACCGAAATGTTTTCCATTTTATTTTGTTTTGTTAACGAGGTAAAAGTATCTATAAAGGGTATAGCTGTCAAGTAGGAGAAGCCCATTTAATGGCTAAATACGAAGTGATTTCACTATGTTCGTCCTTAAATACCGGACGCATATCCTACAGGTATTGCTGTTTAAGGAAAGATTAAGCTCTTATGTCAAATCCTGAATCTAATTTATATTAAATTCTTATGTATTTTCCCAAATTACTAGAGACTGTGAAATTAAAATATTGATAATCAATTTATTAAAATTTATGGATTGTGCTGATTTGTCAATGTGAAAGGTTTCCCGGATTTTGACAAATGACTTTATAATATAGATAAAAAAGCAGGTTCAGCAGTATCTGTAAGTATTGAAAAAATCCCAAAAGTCTGAAATTCTTCTTTTTCAGAAATGAATTTAGCCAGAGGATATATTTGGTGGTGAATTAAAACCGGAAAAAGAAAATCAAAACGGGGTACTTTATTCTTGAGTTTTATCCTTATGATTTTCCGCGCAGAAATAAGTCATGTTGCTTATCTCAGTCATATCAACAATCCTGAATTTATGAGATTCAAGAAGTTTGATTACATCTTTTCTCGTCAAAAATCTGTCAGTCCTGGAGTCGAAAATATTTATCAGCTTGTTAAAGTGTCTGAAAGACTGATAAAAGGGGACTGCCATTCCGCCTCTGATTTTGTTGTCTTTAAAACATCCGACAAAGTTCGCTTTGACAGGCAGAACGCGAAAGACATTATTCAGAAAAGTGTCAATATGATTTATCCTGTTAAGTCTTTTGAGGTTTATTAAAGTCCTGACACCCTTAAGATCATTAAAGTCATAATAATAATGGTGTATTGAGGAGAGAACCATCAGATTAGGATCCTTTGCCAGTCCCAGCCAGTTGACATAATGGAAAAAATTTTCCCCTCCTTCAGCCAGAAGATTATCAAAAACAGGATTATTCTGATTCTCATCCATTGATAAATATTTATCTCCCATTTCTGCTTTAATGGGCTGATAATTAATTATTTCACTTTTATATGGTATGCCTTGTCTTTCCATCAACCGGATCTGTTGAATCCGGTTATAAATTTAATAATAAAGAGTGTCCCTGGCAAGCTTAAGCAAATCCCGTTCCTTTTTTACGGGGATAATAAAATTTGATTATGCAAATAAAACATAATGTTTATCAATAATTACAAGCCATTAATAATAAAAAATTGGTCGTTTGTCAAATTCAGCATGAAATTTATAAAGGAATTTAATGAATTTTAACACTTGGATTGGCATGGCTGGTATAAATTATTATATATCAGTTGACTATACTATTAAAAGATTTTTATTTGCGTAATAAGACATAGAAATAACTTTTTGACAAACAGATGTTTTATTTCGACTAAAATTAAGCATGGCATTCTTATTCGGGCACTCTTTTGTTTCCCTGTTGAGCGCTTTCAACCAGGGAAAAGATGTTGTTGATATTGCAATAGGGTCTGCGGATCATACAACATTAGTAACTGCGGTAAAAGCTGCCGATTTAGTGACCATTAAAGCTCACTGAATTAGTCAGTGAGCTTTTTTTTAGAACATCAGATCCCGGGAATAGTTTCTCAAGTATTTTTTCACGGTAATTGAAAATAGTATCCAATTGCTTACTGATGAAGATGGTGTTGGCAAAAGCTCCTAAAAACCCAAAGGGTGGTTGATAGGATACAATATCTGTCATGAGAACACCCTGGCCGGCGGGTTCAATAAAGTGCTGATGATGCCACATCGAATATGGTCCTATTCTCTGCTCATCGACGAAATACCTCATTTCTTCAACATGGGTAATTTCTGTCACCCAAATCATTCTTATCCCCAATAAAGGTTTAACGGTGTAACCAATAATCATCCCCTGGTACATTTTTTCTGAAAGGTTTTTGGAAGTGATTTCAAAACCCATGTAATCAGGAGTAATCTCTTTTAAGTTTTTCGGAGACGATATAAAATCCCAAACTTCTTCTATGGACCCGTTTACTATTTGTGTTTTATGTAACTGATAAAACGCCATATATCATATTTTTAGCGTTGATATCCCCCCATCTACATGGAATACCTGTCCGGTAATCCAACCTGATTTATCAGAAATCAGAAATCCGGCCATTTCTGCTATATCATTTACATTGCCAATTCTTTTTAAAGGATGGCGCTGAGCATTTGCTTCGCGTTTTGCCTCATTATTTAATAGTGATTCTGCCAGCGGGGTATCAGTAAGAGAGGGAGCGATGCAATTGACCCTTATTTTTGGAGCAAGCTCTGCTGCTAAAGATATGGATAAGCCTTCAATTGCACCTTTCGACGCAGATACCATAGCATGAAAGTTAAATCCGGATTTAACGGCAACTGTGGAGAATAATACTATAGATGCTGATTCTGACAATTTTAGTTTTGGAAGAACAGCCTGTATAACTTTGACCGCACCAACCACCTGAAGGGTATAATCCTGAACGAACTCTTCCGGTCTGATCCTGCCAAATGGTTTGAGAGTAATTTTCCCCGGACAATAAACCAATCCATCCAGAGTGTCAGGTAAAAAACTAAAATCCAGGTTCTCTTCCAATACATTGCAGAAATGATACTCTGGCCCTGACGTATTGTTTTGAATGGGTTTAGTGCAATAAGTGCCATACACTTTATTGCCGGAATTTGCCAGCATGTCTGCCAGTTTCTTGCCAATCCCGGAAGATGCCCCGATAATCAGATAGTTTTTCATTTTAAGTATTTTATTCAATAACTCATTTCATCTAAAACAACCTTTCCTCTGAATGTAATGAAATTCGATGGTAAACGCGAATTGCAATCGTGATAATAATTCTATGTCCATTTTGTCATCTTTATTATGATATTAAGGGTCACGGAAGAAGGCAGAAATCTTATAAATATTGTACGATTTTATGCTAAATTTACAATTAAACGACGAGGAAAAGAAAAGCTAATGGAAAATCAACCCGGAATTGCAAAAATGATCAGTGCATATTTTCTGACCTCATATTATTGCTCCCCATAATATTGGGAACCTTGCTGGCTTTTAATTTGAATGGCCGGCTTGAGGTGCTCTATTTTATAATTGTGTTAATTATCGGTATTGGTTTGCATGTAGCTACCAAATCAGGTAAGATGATGTTATACCAATTGCATGGTATAATGTAATCCAGACTTTCTTCGGCAGATTTATGCAGGATATGAAATTTTTTATGGTTGAAAGTTAAAAAGGAGAAAATTGAACCGGCTAAAATCAGGTACAATAAAACACTCTTTTCTACAACAAAGCTTAGGATCAATATCATCAGGCCTGTAGAAAGATGAATGAGTTTCCTGAAAATTAGTCCCTTCTGATATGTCATAGTTCTCTTGTCAACTATGTTTCTTTTCATTCAACACCCTGGCCAGCGGGTTGAATAAAGTGCTGATGATGCCAGATCAAATTTTAAAATTGGTAGACAAATCCAGTCGAAACTGTTAAAAAATTGAGCCAGTTTTTTACATAGCCATCTCCGGGCCATACATCTCCGGTATCTGTTCCTGTAGCACCACCGCCAAGATATCTTAAGTTAAGAAATAGTCTGCCTGACTCATCTATTTGTGCCCCTATCCGCATGCTGGCATCAAGTATAGCGCCAACAATTTCATTATCGCTCCCGTTCAGATAACTTACCGGTGCATATATTCCATCTGCCTCAAGTTCAGCATAAAAACATTTATTTAACTGAGCCTTGCCACGGATTTTTAATGCCGGAACAGGTCCGATTCCTCCATTGGTCGTGAAGCGCGATCCATCTGTCGATTCAAATGATATTGTTGCATTACGTATCTGCAGAGTACCACCTATGGCAAACTTGTATTTTGTATTATTGGGCATAAGTTCCCTCAGATAGCTGAACCGGTAAAACGGGAAGTTATAAAGACAGTTTATTCCGGTTGATGCAGGAAATGTAATATCATTAAAAACAGCATCCGTTCTGAGAAATGCCTGAGACTCTATACGTAAGGGCTGATATAGCAAAATAAAAGTGTTCCGTTTGTTCACATCCATCTCAATGGAAAAACGGAATATCGGGAAGAGCACATCCTGCCCTCCATCTTTTACATAATCAAAATAAGTACCATTCTGACCCAATTGAATATGATGAGCAAGAACCGATACAAAACCGATTTCTGCAACTGCACGGAATTTGAATTTCGAAGTGTCGCATTTTATTTCGGCATTTCCGCTTTGAGCTTTTGCAGATAATGCAAAAATAAAAGACAGAATTGTTAAGGAGATTCTTAATTTCATAATTTTAAAGACTTAAGGTTTATTGATAGCAATAATAATTAATTTTTATGAATCTTCACATTGGCTATAACGCAATCATACTATTTTATTTACTTGATTTATTATTGAAGTTTATAATCAATTTCAATTATCAAAGTTCGTTGCTTTTGCCTTCCTGAAGTTTTTCATTTATTTCATTCAATTTCTTAATTATTTCCTTGTTTGAATTTCTATTTGCAGAGCTCATTCTTATTATTTTTATTGAGACTAATAAAACCCCTGATTCAAGTAATAAATCTTTTGTAAAACCAGTTGTAAAAAGTGCAATTGCAAAAAGAAAAAATGTTATTACAATTATGAATGTATTTCCTAAATCAAATTTTCTTTCCATTTTTTTCTATTTTCAGTTTCTCAATTGATATTTAGTTGTCAATGCTTTTAGCCTTGCCGTTATTAGAGCAAGCTACTCTGTTTGTAATTTACCTTGTGATCTATTATATTTTCTGTTTCTTAAATATTTATCTAATCCAACTGTTGTATATATTATTATACCGGTTAATAATACCCATATCCAGTCCAATATATCAATCGGCTTAGTATGAAAAATCTGATTCATAACAGGAGCATAGGTGAAAAGAATCTGCAAGAGAATCATGGAAATTACACCAACCCAGAGCAGAGGATTACTGAAAACACCGATTTTAAACATGGAGTATTTTAATGAACGGCAATTGAACAAATACAATAGTTCCCCGAACACAAAGATATTAACAGCTATAGTGCGCGCATAAGCTTCACTTTTCCCCAAGATTATTGCATATTCAAAGAAAATAAAAGCTCCGGCGCATAACAATGCTCCAACAATAACAATACGAGTAATAAGAGTAGGCGATAAAATTGACTGACTTGATTGGCGTGGCGGGCGCGACATTACATCGGGTTCCATCTTTTCAAAAGCCAGCATCAAACCTAACAATATTACAGTTGTCATATTAATCCAAAGAATCTGAACGGGAAGTATGGGTAGTGCAATACCTGCTATTACTGCTAAAAAGATAACCAGCCCTAACCCAAAGTTAGTCGGCAAAGTCCAGGTTAAAAATTTCACAAGATTATCATAAACACCTCGGCCTTCTTCGACTGCAGATTCAATTGTGGCAAAATTATCATCTGTTAGAATCATATCTGCTGTTTCTTTAGCTACATCTGTTCCTGTTATTCCCATAGCAATACCAATATTTGCCTGACGTAATGAAGGCGCATCATTTACGCCATCTCCGGTCATAGCAACAATATCTCCATGAAACTGCAGTGCCTTTACTAAACGAAGTTTCTGTTCAGGCGCAACCCTTGCAAAGACATTGACTTGTTCTACGATTTCAACCAGTTCCTGATCTGATAATTCTGCAATTCTTTTACCATTTAATACCTGCAATTCTGTTAAATTTTGACTATTCCCGGCAATTCCAATCTGTTGCGCTATAGCAAGCGCAGTTAATTCATGATCACCGGTAATCATTTTTACTTTTATTCCTGCATTATGGCAGGTTTGAATTGCCTGAATGACTTCAGAACGAGGCGGGTCAATCATTGCCTGAAGACCTAAGAAAACCAGGTTTTTATCAATATCGGCATGTGAAATTTCAGTTTTGGATTTATTCACCGTCAAAAAAGCAAAAGCGAGTACACGCAGTCCCCTTTTTGCAAATATATCGGATGCTGCGATGCAACTATTGGCATTCAATGATACTACTTCTCCCGTTGAGAGTAACATTTTAGCGCAACGGGCAAGAATACTCTCTACAGAACCTTTTACATAAACAACGTTGTTTTCTGATTTCGTGTTCTTGTGAAGTGTCGCCATATACTGATATTCAGATTCAAAAGGGATGCTATCAAGACGAGGCATCTCAGTCATAGCATCATAACGGGATAGTCCGCTTTTCATGGCAGATACCAAAAGAGCTCCTTCCGTCGGGTCACCTTCAATACGCCAGTTGTTTTCTATTGACACAAGATTAGAATCATTGCAGAGCATGCCTGCAATAAGGCATTCTTTTAAAACAAGGTGCTCTAAAGGATTTATGTTTTGATTATCGGCAAGGAAATCCCCCTTCGGTTCATAACCTTTGCCTGATAACTTCATAAATATGTTCTGCAGTAAAAATATTTTGAACTGTCATCTGGTTTTTTGTCAGAGTACCGGTTTTATCGGAACAGATTACATTTGTACTTCCTAATGTTTCAACCGCAGGAAGCTTTCTAATAATAGCATTGCGTCTTGCCATTTTTGATACCCCTATTGCAAGCGTTATTGTAAGGGCGGCTGGCAAGCCTTCCGGAATTGCACCAACTGCAAAGGCTATAGCTGCCATAAACATTTCAACTATTTTTTCTCCCCTCAAAACACCAATCAGAAAAATGAGTCCGGCCAAACCCAGTATGAAATATAAAATCACTTTACTAAAACCGGCTATTAACTTAGTTAATGGTGTTTCAAGTACATCTGCTGTAGCAATCAACTGATTAATTTTTCCAATCTCCGTATCATTCCCGATAGCTACAACAACGCCTGTCCCTACACCATAAGTAACCAAAGTAGATGAGTAAGCCATATTTGTACGTTCGGCAAGAATAGTATTTTTTTCAATCGCAGCAGTATTTTTAATAACCGGAAAAGACTCTCCGGTTAAAGCGGACTCATCTATTTGCAATTCCCTAACCTTAACACACCTGATATCAGCCGGAGTTTTATCACCCGATTGTAAAATAACTATATCCCCGATCGTCAGTTGGGATGAGGGAATTCTTTTCCTTTTACCGTCCCGAATTACATTCGCTTCTTTTGATACTGATTTTCCTAATGACTTAATAGCTTTTCTCGCCTTAACTTCCTGAAAAAAGCCTATAATAGCATTAATGACGACAACCCCAAAAATAACAAATGAATCTGTTAATTCTTTTAGAATTGCTGTTGCGAAAGAAGCGGCCAGCAAAATATATATTAAAGGTTGATTAAATTGCCCCAGAAAAATGATAAATTGGTTATTACCACTTTTCTGATTTATTTCATTTAGTCCATAGTGGTTTTGCCGTTTTATCACTTCTGAAGAACTCAATCCTACTTGAATGGTTGTTTCAAGTTCTTTCATGAGTTCAATTTCATCCTTGCTGTATGCTTCTGTTATATTAATAGATTCCATATGATTAAATCCTTATGTTCTATTTATATTCAGTTATCCGGCATTCATATTTTATGAGCCGCTGTTGTACGCTGGACCTTTTTAGTTCTTTATTCTTTTTTCTTTATTCTTTTTTCATTTTGTTCAAGGTTTGAATCTCATTTCGCAGTTCGTCTATTTTAGTCATTATATGAATATAAAGCTCTTCAGATTTAGTATCCTGGAATTTAATCTCCTGAAGCTCTTGCGATAATTCATTCTGGCTTTCCTGCATGCTGTTCATAATTACACCTATAAATAAGTTCATAATTATCATAGCTCCAATTAAAATAAAACTGGCAAAATACAGGAAAGGCCATATAGATATTATTTGCATATTCCCATCCGAAACCGGACCATAAATATGAGTGTTCATTATATCTGTCCACCCTTCAAGTGTTAACACTTTAAAAAGTGTGACCAGAGCATGGTGCAAATCACCAAAATGCATGGGATCGGAAGCTCCAAAAATAAAAACGCCTACAATTGCATAAACATAAAATAGTATTGCGATAAGCAGAATGATATAACCCATTGAAGGAATACTCTTTACTAAAGCGCCAATAAGAAGCCGAAGTTTCGGAAGAAAGGTTATCATCCGCAGTATTCTTAAAACCCTTAATATTCGAAATGCTGCAAAAAAATGTGTATCACCTGCCGGAATGAGACAAACGGCAACTATTACAAAATCAAATACATTCCAGGGGTCTGAAAAAAAGTTCCAGGGCCTTTTTCCATTGGAAACTATTTTCAAGCCAATTTCCAGGACAAAACATGAAATAATTAACTTATCAAGAAATGCCAGTAAAAATCTGTGTTTTGAGGCAATTTCGGGATAGGTTTCAATGCCGATAATAATTGCAGAAAACAAAATGAGGAGGAAATATGAAAACATTGAATGTTTTATTTTTTGTGATTTTTTGAGCTATTTCGAAAATAAGGTTCATGGCTTTTTTACTTTTGAAAACATAATTTTTAACATAGGAAAAGAAGCAATAGCAATGAAAAGTAAAAGTATGTAAAATGAATATTTAATTACTTCAGGATATGCTTTGCCAATGAAATACCCGAGAGGCACAAGAGTTCCAACCCAGGTAATTGCCCCGAGAATATTGAATAGTAAAAACTTACGGAAAGAAAATGCCGATGCACCTGCAATCATAGGTACCAATGTGCGGATAATGGGCATAAAGCGCCCAAGAATAAATGCCCATATCCCAAATCGGGTGTAAAAACCACTTCCGCGTTCAAGATATTCCTTTTTAAAAAATCGCGATTTATTATCTGTAAATAATTTCCCTCCTAACCACTTCCCTTTGAAATATCCTGTAAAGTCACCCATAAATGATGCGGTAGATAAGTAACAAGACCAGCCAAAAAAGTGGAATATCCAGGTAATGTGTGCCACAGAAAATGCCGGCAGCAAAAAGCATATAATCTCCTCCCGGCAATACAAATCCAAGGAAAAAGCCTGTTTCAATATATATTATCGCCAGGATCAGTAATAAACCACCGAATTCAATTATGTGGTGTGCATCAAATAAATAATTCCAAAAATTGCTTTCTAAAAGAATCATAAACTATACCTATTTTGTTTTCTGTATTTTTAATGAAAAGAAAATACTACCTGTAATTATAACGGCTATAAAAATCAACGACAATTCGATTGGGATTTTGTATATGTCGATCAGTAGCATCTTTATACCTACAAAGACCAATACTACTGCCAGACCATAGCTCTAATGAAGCCTATTTTTCTTTCCAGGGTACTGCAAAAATAGTCTTAAAACTCCAACTGTTCCTTGTCAGATGGCATCAAGTTCGTCTGCTGTTATCCACCTTATGTCATCAATCCCATGTACGATCTGAAATGATTGGGCAATTATACGAATAAGAACACAATCCGATGACTGCATGAACGACTCCATTTCGGGATGCCGCTTCAGATGTGACTGGTAAGCCGCTTCATTCTCTTCAATACTTATCTCTTCAGTGTGCCCGATAATTGTCAGGACTATGCTTTTCTGATGGTCATTAATATTAACATCACGGTTTTCAATGAGAACTGCCACCTTGCTGTTATTTGCAAGATTTCGATACTTAAGTGTATTACGATAAGTAGCAAAGATCAGTTGCCGGAAATTTCCTAATGGGGTTATCGCTATCAGACTCAAATGTGGCTGACCTCTGCTCTCTGTTGCCAGAACAGCTAATTTATTAAGCTTCAAAATATCCGCTATATATTCCCTGGAAATTCTCAGGTTATTCATCCTCTGGCAATATTTCGTATCATTCCACTGAAAATAAATCCATGAAAAGGAAGAACACTATACCAGTATAATCTGCCCCATAATCCCAATGGTCTGAAAGTTGCAGTCTGATGCAATACATTCTGATTGTCAATTCTGAATTCCAGCCAGGCCTCACCGGGAAGTTTCATTTCAGCAAAAAGAAGCAATCTTTTTTCTGTCTTTGTCGGCTATCAGAACCCTCCAGAAATCGAGAGCCTCACCCGGTGAAATTTCAGTCTGGTTTTTTCTGCCCCTTCTTAATCCAACACCCCCGAATAGTTTATCAATAAAACCACGAATACCCCAAAGCCAGTCTGCCGTAATACCAACCGGTTCTGCCTCCTATTGACCATATCTTTTTAAGTGATTTTTCACTGTCATTGACATGTAGTTTCCTGTAATCAAAAAAACATCCATGAACCGGGACTTCTGCATATCTGGATATTCCATCATTAAGAGTATCGGATGTTAATGCATCTTTCCAGCTGGATGGCACCTGATTCAGCTCAATCTTTTTAAATGCTTCTCTTATTGCATCTTCATAACTGACAGGAACAATTCCAAGTATCTCTTTCAGATTGTTATCTTTGCATATTACCTCCACTTTCATGCTGTCGACCAGGTTTTGAGCAAGTGAATAGGAGGTAGAAGTAATAAAGTAGAGCCAGTAAGACGATAATTTTGGTGTCATTACCGGCACGATTCCTATCCATCGCTTAAGCCCCCTTACCTTTGCAAATCTTAACAGCATCTGCTTATAGGTCAGAATATCAGGACCGCCGATATCATAACTGTTATTAAATGTTTTTTCATTTAGAAGTACCCCGGAAAGGAATTCAATAACATTACGTATTGCTATAGGTTGGGACAAGGTATTCAGCCATCGGGGAGCAATCATCACAGGTAACTTCTCTACCAGGTCGCGGATTATTTCGAAGGAAGCACTTCCGGAACCTATAATGATTCCTGCTCTGAGTGTTGTTAATGAATAAGACCCGGAACCGAGTATTCTTTCTACATTTTTCCGCTGGTAAGGTGCTTTGATAATATTTCCTCATTTACTATCCCGCTAAGATAAATAACCTGACGGGCTTTAGTTTGCTGAATGCAATTTTTAAAATTGATGGCAGAGATCTCCTCCATTTTTTCAAAATCACCTGTTGAAGTTGACATTGAGTGAATAAGGTAATAGGCTGCATCAATATCAACAGGGATATTCTTAAGTGTCTCAGATTTTAAAAAATCAACTTCAACTACTGATAAAGAGCTGTGACCTGTACTTCTCTGAATTAAACCTGGCCCTGTCGCGAACACAACAAATCACCTCATGGCCTTTACCCAGTAACACAGGTAATAATCTTTGTGCTATATAACCTGTTGAGCCTGTCAGAAGTATTTTCACTTTTCAGTGTATTTTGGTAAACAATAATATAATCTTATGTTGCCGGACAAATGTAGTAAAAAGGAAAAGCATTTTGCTCTTTTGCTTTTGCGGAAGCTGAGGCATGACAAATTACCTTTTTTGTAAAATTCAGGTGATCGTGAATTATATTGTAAGACTAAAGTTGAACAATTTTTATGAATTTGTGTTTAATATCTATTAACGGAAAAAAATTAATAATTAATAAAGAAAAATTTTATGAAAAAAGCAATTTCAATATTTGCATCAGCAATTTTAGCTGTTTCGATCTTTACGCTGTCTTCTTGTGAAGATGATGAGAAAATTACATATGCCAATGTTCTGGTTACACATGCATCTCCTGATGCTCCTGGAGTTGACCTCTTGATTGATGATGTTAAGGTAAACACGCAACCACTTACATACCCAAATAATACTGGCTATCTGGATGCAGAAACAGGCACCCGAAACATTAAAGTAAATGTTGCCGGAACATCCACCACTGTAATCAATGGAGACCTTGATCTGGAAGTAGATAAATACTACTCAGTATTTGCAGTAGATCAGGTATCGGAAATTACAGCTTTAGTACTTGTCGATGATCTGACAATGCCGGCAGCAGGGAAAGCCCATGTTCGTTTTGTACATCTTTCACCCGATGCCCCGGCAGTTGATGTGGCAGTTGCAAGCAGTGGTGCTGTAGTATTTTCTGATATTGCATTTAAAGAATCTACCGTTTTTACTCCGCTTGATGCAGGAACTTATAATCTTGACGTTCGTGTAGCAGGAACATCTACGGTAGCTCTGGTCTTGCCTCCTGTCACACTGGAGGCAGGTAAAATCTATACAGTGTTTGCAAAAGGTTTCCTTGCGGGAACTGGTGCACAGGCTCTGGGTGCGGAAATTATTGTTAACAAATAATCTATCTGGAATATAGAAAAAGCCCTGGCCTGGAAGCCGGGGCTTTTTTTTATAAATTGATTTTATCTCATCATAAATTTTCGGCCTTCGATATTATTATTGGTTAAATCCAGAGTAGGCTGAGAAGATTTTGGCTTAAGATTTATCGGAGGCTTGGCAAATAGCCTTTATTGTCAGCTTTACCAGTCAGGCAGGATTATTACTATGGGAAATCAATATTGACTGACACTTTATAACAGAAAATAAAAGGTTACGGAGACACTTGAAACTATTGAACTGGCATACAAAAATTCGTATAACTGTTTCATTTCGCACCGCAGTGGTGAAACGGTTGATGTTTCATTTCAGACCTTACCGTTGCCGTGAATGCTGGTCATCTGAAGACAGGATTATAACCTTTGTTTAAATAAGTTCCTGCATTAGGATTCATACGAGCAAGATTTGGCACATCAGGTAGTACTGATTTAATCTTGTCAATGGTTATTTTAGGTGCTAACGAAATTACCAAAGCATCCTTTCTGATGGAATTCTTAACTGCATTTAATGTTTCCATCAGTACTGGTGGGTGCAGTGCAATGAATACCCAGTCTGAAAATGCAGCCTTGGATGAGTCAGTGCCTGAAGTATCAATTTGAGGGTAATCTTTCTTCAAGGCAATGAGTACTGCTTCATTTGTTTCGTATACAGAGATTTTTCCAAACGAAACATTGGCATTTTTAAATCCATTTAACAAGATTCTGGTAATGCGTCACCCACCGATAAAACCGAATGATTTTGATTTCATGATTTTAAATTGTCAGGTTAATAAATGATTTCGGCTTATTCCTTCATTAATTTGTAATGGATATCTGAAAAAACACGATGCCCTACCGATTCGGTATGGCACGAGTTACAACTCATTTTAGCGGCTGTGTTGTTTACCTTACCTGTACTTCCATGACATGTTACACAGGTGTTTACGGTTTCATCATTATAAACATTGGTTGTATATGTGTCAGCAAAAATTTCATTAAGCGATATGGTAACTTTTTTCACTACATCACTGGTCATTCTCCTGCATCTTTCTTTCCGCTCATTACTATTAACTTTAAATCCCGAAGTCTTACACCAATTTGTATTCGATGCATGACACAAAATTGATTGTGAAATACTCGTTACGGGAATATAGTCAAAAGAAGAACTTTGAGGGTTGAATCTCGGCAATGGTTCATTTTCATACCATCGGAAAACATCGGCTATCATCTTATCCCTAACGTTATTATCACTTACAAGTAAACCAATGAGTGCTGCTGCCCCATTTAATGCACCGCATATCGAACCATAGCCGCCTACACCACCATGCCCGTATTTAAATAAATGAATGGGAAATGATTTATATGGTTCACCAATTCTTTCGACCAACTGAGAAATAATACTCTTTACAGTTGCATACATACAACTGCCCTCGGTATAATATTTATAAGCCAACTCGGTAGTAACGGCTGGGTCAAGGGGGGAATATTTCCAGTCATCTTCCACTTGTTTGTAATCAAGTTTGTGAGGCTCGTTATCAAACATTATTTCAGGTTTGAATGCATTTGTTAATGTAAGCAGTCCTGCTCCACCACCAACAATTACACCTGCTGCTACTGTCATTGCTTTACGTCTATTCATTGTTTTAAAGGTTATTTATTGTTCCTGCATAAGAATCAATACTGAAAAACTAAGTTCTTAATATCATTACTTATCGTTCAAAAGCAACACTTAAAATATCTTCATTATTTCTATAGCATACTGTATTTTTTTTATCGTTAATTGGTTATAAGAAGACCAGATAGTTAAAGATTAAGCCTACCAATATAATTCCAACTGTCATTATACCTGCAAACGTCAATATGAACTGGATTTTCAGTACTTTTTTCAGGATGATCATTTCTGGAAGTGAAAGTCCGATTACTGCCATCATAAATGCCAGTGCAGTACCAAGTGAAGCACCTTTTTCAATCAGTACCGAGACTATCGGGATTATTCCGGCAGCATTTGAATACAATGGAACACCAATAATAACGGATAATGGCACGCTATACCATGACGATTTTCCCATCAATGAAGCCATGTAGTCTTCCGGGACATATCCATGTGCCCCCGCACCCACAGCAATACCAATAACTACATAAATCCAAACTTTGCCAACTATTTCTTTGACTGCATTATAGCCATACTGAATGCGGTCAGTAAATTTCAGTTTTTCATCTTCTGAATCAGAATCGCCGAATTGGACTGGTAAACCCAATCCTGAACCCAGTGTCGAAGGTTCAGTTTGCCAATAATCCAGCCTGCAATTATTGCAATAACCAGTCCTGACACAACATATATTGCTGCTATCTTCCATCCAAACATGCCAAAAAGAAGCACTATCGCAACCTCGTTAATCATAGGGGATGCAATAAGGAAAGAAAAAGTAACTCCTATTGGTATTCCTGCTTCAACGAAACCGAGAAATAATGGGATGGCAGAACAGGAGCAGAATGGAGTGACTATACCAAGCATTGATGCCAGAACATTGCCTGTGAAGAGTGACTTCCCTTCAAGTGCTTTCCTTGTTTTCTCAGGTGAAAAATATGAACGGACAATGCCTACCAGAAAAATAATCAGTGTTAACAACAACAACACCTTGGGAACTTCAAAAACAAAGAATCTAAATGCTTCAGTAAAATGAGACCCTGCAGTCATGCCAAATACATCATCAATAAGCCAGTCGGTTACAGGTTTGAGAAAATGATAAATTATTATCCACACTGGCAGTAAAAGCAAGGGTGTAATTATTTTTCTGTTTATACTGACTTTTTGTCTCGTCCATATCCATCTTAACCACGCATTATTTCAATTAACCACGAACAATCTTATTAAATAATAAATGCCGACACCAATGAAAAGCACAGCGACCACACGCCTGAACCATAATTCAAAGGTTTTTATATGATTATACAATTTGCCGACACTTCCAATGGAATAGGCAAGCAGCCATGCGAAAATTATAACTGGAAGTCCCGTAGCCAATGCAAAAACTACTGGTAGATAAAGTCCGTTTGCACTTGCTACAGTTATTGGAATAAGCATTGCGAAATACAATACCCCGCTATATGGACAAAATGCCAATGCAAACACAATCCCAAGCAACAAAGTACTCCAGTAACTTCCTTTGCCTTCGTTCCCTATTTTTTCTGTTAAGCCGGAGAAACCTGGAAATTTTATTTTAAGCACATCCAGCATCAATAGTCCTATAATAATCAGCAGTGGAGCAAGTAATTTCTCACCCCATCCCTGAAACAATCTTGATATGTTCATCTGGCTTGCTCCAAAATATATAATTAGTGCCAAGCCTGTGTAACTTATTGCCCGACCAAGAGTATATATTAAACCATTTACAAATACTCTTTTTCTGTTTTCGATATCACGGCTGATGAAACCAATCGCAGAAATATTTGTGGCAAGTGGGCACGGACTTATGGCTGTCATAAGTCCAAGTATCAATGCTGTAACTACTGAATACTGTGAATTCTCAAGTATGTTCCTTAAAAACTCCATACTCTTTAAAACAGGACTTTTTCAATACCTGATTTTATTTCTACTTTCATTTTATCAAGGTCATGAGCAGCCATCCACGCTGCACTTGTGATATCAAGTTTCTTATCGCCACGTACAACCATCATTGTCTGTCCACCGACACCTAATTTATCTGCAATTCCCTTTGTGCTGGTTTCATCAAGGTTCAGCGAAGTGAATGAATATTCACCTGTCTTAACTTCATTTGGATACAATGCCTCAACTGCTTTACGTGCATTTTCTTCAACTGCCATGCATGTTACACATCTGCGTGTAAAATGAAAATAGTACACGCTTACTTTTGATGAAGTGATCAGTTTGTGCAACCTCTTTTTTGTTTACCTGACTATTACAGGAAATACTACAAAACTACAACCAGTACGGTAGCCAATAATGTAAATTGTTTCATGATTTGACAGATTTAATATTTTGATAAAACTTCTTTTATTTCTTCTGCAGATGGTACACGTCCCTTTATTTCAACCTTTTCATTTACTACAAGAGCAGGGGTCGCCATAATATGATATTTCATTATTTCTGTTATGTCTTCCACTTTTGCTATTGTGGCTTGAAAATCCATTCTTTTCGACAACTTCACGTGTCAGTTTTTCCAGTGTTTTGCATTTTGGACAACCTGTGCCTAAAATCTTAATTTCCATATTATTATCATTTTATCATTTCGGATAATTCCCGAAACATATAGTTAAATTTTTTTACTTCTTGAAGAATTTAGCGAACATCAGCCTTGCTTCTTCCCAGTTCTCGGGATTAATACAATATTTTATGTATGGTGGATTGATTTCTCCCTGTATTAATCCTGCGTTTTTCAACTCTTTCAAGTGTTCGGATAGTGTCGAACGGGCAATTGGCAGGATTTCTGCCATATCGCCACTGTAACAACATTTATTGAGATTATTTGCCAGATATTCAAGGATGAAAACACGAATAGGGTTTGAAATGCTTTCCCGTATCGTGCAATCTTTTCCTGATTGTCTGTTATGGTGTTTCTTTCACTACCATTGTAAATTCATTTCGGATTTTCCCGAAACAAAATTAAATATTTATATCTTATTAAAACATTTCAAAGTAAAAATCTTTGATATTTTTAAAGTTCATAAATTTTATCTGGTTTATAATTTATAATAATAAACATGGACTCATCAGACAAGCAATGGAAGACCATCTACAAAATAGGTGCAGTAACAACAATAATTGTACTATGTGGAATTATTCTTGATATGGTAGTTGGCACTATTACAGGGGGCAATATTGCAGAACTTCCCCAAACTGCAATTGAAAGATTCAATCAGTTTAAAGAGACCCCATTATTAGGTCTTTATAATCTCGATTTGCTCAACATAATCAACCAGATAATAATAATTCCTTCCATTTTTGCGCTTTATGCAGTGCACAGAGATACGTACAAACCATCTGCTCTACTTGCATTGATTTTATTTCTTGTAGGTACAACAATATTTGTTACAGGCAATACAGCACTAACCATGCTTGATTTAAGCCAGAAATACTTACTACATCATCTGAGGAACGAAGAATGCTATTAGCAGCAGCAGGTGAAGCCATGTTAGCCAAAGGATCACATGGAAATCTCGGTGTATTCATCGGATTTGCTCTACCTACCTTTGCAAATGCCCTGATGTCATGTGTGATGTTGAAAGGCAATATTTTCAGTCGTGCTAACTCTTATATTGGAATAATTGGCAATTCTCTGATGGTAATCTATATCATTATGGTAACATTCATGCCATCAGTTGAAAAGATGGCATTAGTATTTGCCATGCCAGCAGGGTTATTGCTTATGACATGGATGATAATGTTTACAATTAAACTATTTAAACTGAGCAAAATTCAAATCAATTGAATTCAGTGTATTTTAACTAAGATTAATTCCATTAACAACAGAACTTGTTTCAAATGCCAGCAATTGCACATATAGGAGTGGGTTTCGCAGCAAAAAAAATCGCACCAAATATTTCAGTTATCTTCCTGATAATCGCTGCTGAATTAATTGAAATAGTCTTTTTTGTCTTTGTTGCAGCGGGGGTTGAAAATATGCCACTGGTTGATAAAGCACCATTTTCTCCATACTCCCATAGCCTTATAATGGGAATTTTTTGGTCAGTAGTAGCAGGATTGATTACCTTTTTAATAAGCAAGAATAAAAAAGCAAGTATCATAATTGGACTTCTTGTACTTAGTCATACAATTTTGGATATTATTGCATCCCCAAAACTGGCTTTTTATCCAACAGACACAAAAATGCCAGTATTTTTTAATGATTCTTTGTCTGTCGGGTTAGGATTATTTAAATATAAGTCTCTCGCATTAATAAGTGAATTTGGAATATTAATGACAGGATTTATAATCTATATTTTGACAATTAGAAAAGCCAAAGTGCAAAAGCATTTATTGGTATAATTGGGCAATACCCTAATTTTTTCTGGTCACCTTTTTATATTACAATCATTCCTCAACCAAAATCAATCAAAATGCCGAAAACAGGAGAAATATTAAATGGACTGCAAACAATCGTTAATGAATATTCAACCTTTGCGATTATCTGGCATGCTTTATTGTATTTGTTGCTGGCAGCATTAATTGCTAAATGGCAACCTTCAAACAGATTATTCGGGTTGCTGATCTGCCTGTTCCACTTCTTTCGGTGGCTGTATTTGCATGGTTATCTGGCAATCCATTTAATGGAATATTGTTTTCTCTAATGACGGTGCTGATTTTCGTTTTTGGCTTTAAAGTTTCAAATCAACCAATTACTATTTCCCAAGTTCCTTTTATGGTTGTTGGAATAATGATGATTGTTTTTGGACTTGTATATCCACATTTCATAAGTGCAGACTCATTCTTAAAGTATCTTTATGCATCCCCTGTAGGACTCATTCCATGCCCAACCTTATCTATTCTAATGGGATTTTTATTGCTGTATAATGGCTTTGGATCACAATCTATTACCTTGACATTCATAATCTTTGGATTGTTTTATGGAATTTTCGGAGTGCTGAAACTTGCAGTATACCTTGACATTTTTCTGGTCTTCGGAACAATTTCACTTTTAGTCAAGTACATAATTTCTTTGAAGGTATAGCATTCCGAACTATATAGAAATGAAAGAAATTCCCTACGACAGTATTAAATTCACTAAACAAATAATCATCTATATATTATAATATTATAATATATTAATATATTTGTAATTAATAATATACTTAAAAATATGCAACAAATTGATTACGAAAAGAATAGTCAGATATTTAAAGCACTTGCACATCCTATAAGACTACAAATGGTTGATGTCTTACTGGATGACGAATGTTGTGTTACTGATGTTGTTAATGCATTGGGTATTTCTCAGTCAACATCTTCTCAGCATCTCTCAATACTTAAAAACAGTGGTATTGTATATCCTGAAAAGCATGGTACTAAAACATGCTATAAAGTTAACAACGACTTGGTTAAAGAAATAGTTTCAATATTAAAAAGGAAGAAATAATGCTACAAAAGATGATGTCAGGCACTTATGCCACCAGAAAAAATGATTGAAATGTTTACTTATAAAATCATAAGTACTCAATCCATCGAAAAAATATCAGAGAAAGTACCTTCAGCATGTGAAAAATACAAATTCTCATTGCTTCAGACTTACGTTTATCATGAAATAGTTGAGAGTAAAGGATTTCCTATAAAACGCAAAGTTTTTATATATGAAATTTGTCAGGCAAAAACAGCAGCAACTATGCTAACTGATTTTCCGCATTTTTCCATTTTTATGCCTTGTAAACTCGCTATTTATGAAGACAATGGGAAAACCATTATTTCAACCATGAATATGGAGATAATGCTTAAAGCAGTTGGTTCAAATCAGGAACTTTACAAAGAGGCAACTACTCTTTTTAATACATTGAAATCATTAATGAACTCATTATCTGAAATACAATGAAAAAAACACATTTAATCCTGACAATTTTTTTAAGTCTTTTCGCTATTACCGTTCTTACGCAATGTGGGAAGCCAACACCTGCTGTCTCAAAGTCAAACAGCATGGGTATTGTTATTTATTCAAATGATGTAGAGACTGTCTGGAATGCGCTCAGATTTGCAAATTATTCGAAATCCCAAGGAGATTCAGTAAGTATCTTTTTACTTGGCAAAGGAGTAGAGTTAGAAAATCTGGTTAAATCTGATAGTACAATAAAGGAACAATCTGATAAATTTTTAGACAATGGTGGAACAATACTGGGTTGTGGAACATGTCTGGCAAAGCAGAAATAATAAAGAACCTCAGGTATGCAAGTTTTCTTCAATGAAAGACCTGTATGAACTGGCTCACCGAAACAAAATCGTTATGACATTTTAATTGTTAATTATATCGATACAATAAAACCAGAAACAGAAATTTTGACTAACAAAAAATGATGACCATGAAAAAAGTTTTAATCCTTATTAATGATGCTCCCTATGGGACAGAGAAAGCATACAACGCTTTACGTTTAGCAATGCAGATTCAGAAAGATTACGAAGGTACAGATGTTATGCGTATTTCTTATGGCAGATGCAGTAACTTGTGCATTACCAAATCAGAATACTCCAAATGGGTATTATAATATTGAAAGAATGTTGAAAGCAGTATTAATGAAAGGTGGCAAAGTCAAACTTTGCGGGTCGTGTGCAGATGCCCGTGGACTTAAAGAATTGAAACTTGCTGAAGGTGCAGAGTTAAGCACAATGAAAGAACTGACACAGTTAACAATGGAAAGTGATAAAATGATAACATTCTAAACATTTATCCTTCTCATATTGTTATATAATGCATCCTTATTGGATGATTCATTATAAAAATTACACCAACTGTAAATTAAGAAAAGTTGAAAGTAAGAGATAGTGGAATGCCCGCAGAAGATTTGTGGGCATCCTTTTTTAATGTTGAACTGATTTTATCTGAATTACAAATCAACTCAGATATTAACGATTTAGTTGAGATTGGTTGTGGTTACGGAACATTTACCATTCCTTCTGCAAAAAAAATCAAAGGCATACTCTATATGCCTTCGATATCGAAGAAGAAATGCTTGATATAGTAAAACAAAAACTTAAAAATGAATCATATCTTTAATGTAATCCTCGAACAAAGGGATGTACTAACTCAAACAACAGGATTGGCTGATAACTCTATTGATTATGTAATGCTTTTCAATATCCTACATCATGAATCGCCAAATGACTTTCTCAATGAAGCATACAGAATTTTAAAACCAAATGGAAAAGTTGGAATATTACATTGGCGAAGTGATATTGAAACACCAAGAGGACCGCATCTGACTATTCAGACCAAAACCTGATCAGATTCTTCAGTGGATTGACAAACCAAAGTTTTCAGTTCAAAAAGAACCTGAGAATCATTGATCCTTACCATTTTGGATTAATACTATCAAAAACCAAATCACCAGATTAGTTTATAGCATTATTACATGGTGAATCAAACATTAGTTCTTACTTGCCTTCTTTGCAATGTTTATTAATTCTTTCTGAGCATTTGATTGCCTTTCGTTGTTTTTCATCATCGCTCTGTTGATTCTTTGTTGACAGTTTTTCTTTCAGTTCCTTCACATTTCGGAGCATCAGTTCATCAATTATTGTTCCATATGAATCGAGTGTCACTTTGATTGAATTATGTCCCAAGTATTTTTGAAAGAACCCCGATATTCATTCCATTTCTAAGGCAATAGTCGTTGCAAATGTTTTTCTTGCCAAATGTGTCACCAATGGCTTATTCTTTGGGTATGCCAGCAATATCACCAATCTCCTTTAAATAAGCGTTGTATTTGACATTTGATGGCACTGCCAGACATTTCCCTTTCTTTAAGCATGTGGATGGTTTTTGTATTTATCAAGTAATTTCCAGTGCTCTTGGGAGGAGAGGAACTTGGTATTCTTTTTTGGTCTTTTTACGGTGAATATTAAGCCATAATTCTCCATCCATTCCTTTGGTGATGTTTTCAGGTGTCAGGGATTCGACTTCAGCATAGGCAAGTCCTGTGTATATGCAGAAGACAAAAATATCCCGTATAACATTCAGCCTTTCCACTTTGAAATTGGTCTGGTCGATGCGGTCAATTTCTTCCTGCGTCAGGTACTGAATCTTCTTCTTTGGCAGTTTTATCTTATAATTTTCAAACGGATATTTTTCGATATATCCTTTGTGCATGGCTTGGTGGATGACTCGGTGAATCGTTGATAGTGTTTGTAGCAGGTGTTACGTTGAATTATTGAATTTCTGCTTTAGGAATGCTTCAAAACCGCTCATAAACTGGTAATTAAGTTCATATAGGATACAAATCACTACGGTGATACTTGATATTTTATGAACTGTTTGAGTCTTAAATGTGTGTTTTTATACTTGATTATTGTGGCAGGGGCGAAGTCCTTTCCCTTTAAGTTTCTTCATTTCACGTGAGTTGTTCCTCATATACCCGCATAACAGTGAGTTGGATGTTTCATTTCCTTCAAGTGTTTTCTGGATGGTGTGGATGTTATACGGTTTCCCACTCAAATTTAGTTGATTGACAATTTGAAGGACTTTTACCTTCAATGAATCAAGTGTTGAGTTATTTGCATCTACTTCAGGTGTAGCTCCCTTGATTCGCATGGCTTTCTTATCCCAATCACCTGCAGGTATTCTGATTCCTGTGGCTTTGGTAAAGTAGTCATAGTTCTGTGTCACCCTGAGATAAATAGGAGTGAGGTTCTTCGAGTTCTTCTTGGTCTCTGTTAAGCCAGAAGGTGATTTTAATGTTGTTTTCCATGGTAAAATTGTTTAAAATTTAACAAAGTCGATAAACAAGATTCCATGCGGGTTTTGAAGAGTATCAAATTAGCCAATTCTTGTACCAAAACGGGTAGTAAATAAAATAGGTACAAGAATTGGCTAATTTTATTTACCGATTTTCAGGCTTTCGGGGGGCGGTCGCAACATTACTGCCACCACTGTAAGTATTGAATATTGAGCGTGTTGCGCAGGTGCAATTTTGCGTTTGCTCAGTATATGCACGCTTGCGTTGCATTGAGTAGCGGAAACGCTCAGTATACCTGCGCTGCGAGAGGGTAAAAAAAGACCCTAACTGATTGGGTTAGAGTCCTTTGTGGAGCTGGCGGGAGTCGAACCCGCGTCCAAACATGGAGACCATATGCTTTCTACATGCTTAGTCCTGCTTGATTTTCGTGACACCTCAGCTGCAGAACAACCTAAAATGTCCTTAGTCTCTGTTTGTTTCGCCTTCAGATCGGAGACTCTCATCAGGCTAGCCCCGGATTGCGTGCGCCTCCGTGTCGGGTTGGATCAGGGCATGACCGCCCGGGAAGCGTCCCGTCCCGCCTCATGAGGCCGGGATGAAGCTTAAGCTACTTTATTCGCTTAAGCAGCGAGAGCGTAATTAGATTCGCCAGTTATTGTTTTGTGACACTGTTTAAGTGACGCGCCACCACACACTGCATGCTTACATACCACCCCTCATGCTGTCAAAACCAAGTCAGCCCCGGAGTATGATCCAAAATTACAAATTTTATGCCTCACATGATCCGGATCAGCTAAAAATCTTGCCATATTGTGTACTTTTGATGGAATACTCAATTTCTTCATCTATGGAAAAGACAGTAAAAGTTGGAATCCTCCGTGAAACAAAAAATCCCCCTGACAGAAGAGTCCCTCTGACACCTCCGCAAATAACTGCTCTTGAAGAACTTTACCCTTTTGTTGAATTCTTTGTCCAGCCAAGTGATTACAGATGCTATTCCAACGAGGAATATGAGTACCTCGATATTCCCCTGAAGGAGGACCTTCACGATTGCAACATCCTGATGGGTGTGAAGGAGGTCGACAGAAGAACACTGATACCCGGTAAAACCTATATGTTCTTTGCACATGTTGCTAAAAAACAAGCCGGCAACCGCGAAATGTTCAGGGATATGGCTGATAAAAACATCAGCCTGATCGATTATGAGTACTTAACAACGGAGAGGGGTGAAAGGGTGGTAGCATTTGGCCGATGGGCCGGTATTGTAGGAGCATATAATGGGCTAAGAGCAAGGGGAATAAAAACTAACCGTTTTAAGCTGAAACCTGCATATCAATGCCGCGATCTCGACGAAATGTGGGCGGGACTCCGCCTCATCGAACTAAAACCAGGACTAAAGATCCTTGTTACAGGCACCGGACGGGTGGCAAATGGTGCCATGGAAACTCTTAACATATGCAATATGGTCCAGGTTAAGCCTGATGACTTCCTGAAGCTTGAATTTGATGTGCCGGTTGTTTGCCAGATAGGTCCGGAACATTATACCAGGCATAACAAAAATTACCAGTTCAGCCTGAGTCATTTTTATAAACATCCTGATCAGTACGAATCAGCTTTTTCACCTTTTGCAGGGGTCACCGATATTCTCATTACCGGACATTACTGGGATCCGCGTTCACCTGTTTTTTTCACACGGGAGGATATGAAAAGAGACGATTTCAGAATTTCTGTCATTGCCGATATAAGCTGTGATATAAATGGCCCGGTACCATCAACCATAAGAGCTACAACAATATCTGATCCTTTCTACGGCTATAATCCAATTCTTGAAACAGAAGAACCTGCTTTTGAACGTCCGACAAATATAACAGTGATGTCGATTGACAACTTGCCCGGGGAACTGCCGCGTGATGCTTCACTCGATTTCGGAAAACAACTGATGAGAAATGTGCTGCACGATCTTTTTACAAATGCCGGAAGCCCGATGATAGAACGGGCAACCATTTTAAAAGAAGGGAAACTTCCTCCGGCGTTTGTATACATGGAAGATTATCTTAAATTTGAAGGCTGATAAAAAGCATAAACAAATTTAACGGCCGTTCCGGCAAAAAATAATACCGCAAACCAGAGTAAATAAAACCGATTTTATATTTTTACCGTTTATTTTTTTCTGATGAGAATCACTTTCCTTGGACCTGCATATCCTTACAGAGGAGGGTTAGCCGCATTTAATGAAAGGCTTGCACAGCAGTTTTCGACTGAATGCAAGGAAGTTGATATACGTACTTTCACATTGCAATACCCCGGTTTTCTCTTTCCCGGTAAGACCCAGTATACAACTGGTCCTGCTCCTGAAGGAATTAAAATAGTCCGCCAGCTTAATTCAATAAATCCGCTAAACTGGATCAGAACAGGTTTGAAAATCAAAAAAGAAAAGACCGACATCCTTTTAGTCAGATACTGGCTGCCCTTTATGGCTCCCTGTCTTGGAACAGTGGCAAGGATAGTACGCTCAAATAAATATACTGTTGTAATATCGGTTATCGACAATGTAATTCCTCATGAAAAGAGGCCCGGTGACAGGTTCCTGACCAGATTCTTCATGAAAAGCATCGATGGAGCAGTTGTTCTGTCTGATTCCGTACAAAAAGATGTTGAAGATTTCAGGAAAGACATACCGGTCTGTGTTACTCCACACCCGGTATTTGACAATTACGGTAAAAAGATAAGCAGGAAAGAAGCACTGTCAGCATTGAAACTTGATCAGGACAGCTTATACCTTCTGTTCTTTGGGTTTATAAGAGATTACAAGGGACTGGATATTCTTATCAAAGCTTTTTCCGATTCGCGGTTACGCGGAAAGAAACTTAAGCTTATTGTTGCAGGTGAATTCTATGATAAGGAGACTCCTTATAAAGAACTTGTAAAAGAATCGGGTCTGGAAGAGGATATTATTTTTTATGATCGTTTTATTAACGACGCTGAAGTCAAACTTTTTTTCAGCGGGGCTGACCTTGTTGTTCAACCTTACAAATCAGCCACGCAGAGCGGAGTTACACAGATTGCCTATTATTTTGACAAACCAATGCTTGTTACAGATGTTGGGGGATTAAAGGAAATCGTTCTGCATGAAAAATGTGGTTATGTAGTTCAGCCTGATCCAATAAGTATTGCAGATTCAATTATTGACTTTTTTGACAACAAAAGGAACATTGCTTTTACTAAATGTGTGAGGAAGGAAAAAGATAGGTTCACATGGAACAAGATGACCGATTCTGTAACAGAGGTCTTTTACAGATGTCTTTTAAAGCAACTGATAAAAGCATTGTAATTACAATGTAATTACACAAAAAATAAGTTTTTTACTTTACTCCCGGTCTTTTGAATCTAAATTTACCTTCTCCCTGACAAGATAATTGTTCCTTTCTGATGAATTCCGGTTGATAAGTTCACCCAGAAACCCTGTCAGGAATAATACTGTTCCCATAATCATTACAGTAAGTGCGATATAGAAGTACGGACTGTCAGTTATAAGAGGTGCTCTTAAATTACTGTTGATAAATAACAGTTTCCTTATTCCAAGGTAGCCCGCCATAACGAACCCAATTAAGAACATAAGTGTTCCCAGAGAGCCAAAAAGATGCATCGGGCTCTTCCCGAACCGGGTAATAAAACCTATTGTAAGAAGATCGAGATACCCTTTCATGAACCTGTCGAATCCATATTTGGAATACCCGTATTTCCGGGGACTATGTTCAACGATTTTCTCTCCGATGTTTTTGAAACCAGCCTTTTTTACCAGCATCGGAATATATCTGTGCATGTCGCCGTAAATTTCAATGCCCTTTACCACTTCATTCCGGTATGCTTTAAGTCCGCAATTGAAATCATGTAATTTGATTCCTGATGAAAGTCTTGCCGTTCCGTTATAGATCCTGCTGGTAATTCGCTTAATCAAAGGATCATACCTTTTCTTTTTCCATCCTGAGACAATATCATAACCATCTCCGTTAATCATCCTTACCATTTCAGGTATCTCTTCCGGACTGTCCTGAAGATCTGAATCCATTGTTATAACGACATCACCAATGGCCTCTTTGAATCCGGAATGCAGGGCAGCGGCTTTGCCATAGTTTCTTCGGAATCTTAATCCCTTGATCGATCGGTTTTTCTCTGAAAGTGAAGTAATAATTTTCCATGATGAGTCAGAACTTCCGTCATCAATAAAAATTATTTCATATTCCAGCTTATTCCCGGTGCATATCTTCTCTATCCTGCCGGCCAGTTCATTAATTGATTCCTCTTCATTATAAACAGGGATAACAACGGAAAGATCCATGGGAGTGAGGTCAGTTTTATTTAACTTCAGGCGCATCAATCAAAGGATTCCCTTCTTTCTTAACAAAAATGGCCACTATAAGGGAGATGATTGTACCAAAAAATACGCCGAAAAAAATACCGCTCACTGTTGTAATTATGGGTTTCTGCATCTTTTTTGACATATTAATCGCAGCGTCCATAGCTTCCTGCGGCATCCCTCTCTTGGCTAACATTTCTTCGGTCATTACCAGTTGTTTTGCATAAAGTCCCGGATCAATAACGGTATAAAGGATATATGTAAAGATGGCACCGATAATTGCAGAAAAAAGACATATTATTACTCCCGCTCCAACTGCCTGTCCGTAGGTTATATAACCACCCAAATAATTATCGCGATATGATTTTATAAAGTAATACAGGAGAAAAATCAGAATAACTAAATAAACATACCCCTGAGCCTGATTAAGGGTAAGATCTAGAAACCACATAACAAGAGTATATACTATTCCTACCAGACCAATTATAAGGCCGCTGGTTAAGTTAGCTTTCCATACTGATACTTTTTGTTCCATAATGCAAAAAAATTAGTGATTAATAAAGGTTGGTTCAGTTAAAAAACAAATATAATGTAAAAATGATAAAGCTCAGTTTCCTTTATCCTGAATAATAATTTTGCATACCATTCAAAATTTTGTAATTTTGCACAGGGTAAGTCTTATACGACCAGCTCCTGCTGAACTCCCCCAGGATCGGAAGGTAGCAAGGGTAGGCAGTTGTAGCGGTGCGATATAAGTAGCTTACCCTTTTTTTATGCCCCCTGCTCCCTAAAGGGTTTTTTATAATTCCTGAAATTAATCCCCATTTAGGGGGGGAAGGGCTAAGATATTGCACTTTAAACACTTCTGTTTATATTTACAGAAATAATACCTTACAATGCTTCTCAGAATTTATCCGCAAAATCCTAACCATGACCGTATAAGAAAGGTGGTTGATGTGTTGGAACAGGGAGGCATTATAATCTATCCGACAGATACTGTTTATGCCATCGGATGCGACATTAAGGCTAAAAAGTCGATCGAAAAAATTGCCCGTTTAAAAGGCCTGAATCCTGAGAATCCTGATATGTCACTTATCTTTCACGATATGAGCCAGCTCTCGGAATATACAATAATCAGGGACAATACGGTTTTTAAGCTTCTGAAGCGGAACCTCCCAGGACCCTTTACATTCATTGTTCAGGCTAATAACCAGATTCCCAAATTATTCAAGAACAGAAAAAAAACAGTGGGGATAAGAATCCCGGATAGTGATATAATACTTGAACTTGTAAAAGAACTCGGCAGACCAGTTATAACTACATCCATCCACGATCCTGATGAAGTGATCGAATATACTACCGATCCCGAGCTGATCTATGAAAAGTACCATGAATTTGCAGAAATAATCATTGACGGTGGCTTTGGCAAAAATGAGGCTTCGACAATCGTTGACTGTACTTCGGATGAGATAAAAATAGTCCGCCAGGGACTGGGAGTTCTTGAATTATGATTTAGGAAACTGCTTATTTAATCCATTCAGTCTATTTTTTATAGAAACTGCGCGAGAAAAGGACCAGCAGAGTCAGTAACTCGAGCCGGCCAAGCAGCATTAATGCGCTCAATATCCATTTACCTGCCGGAGCTAAATCAGCGTAAGAAGTAAAAGGGCCGAATGTGCCTAATCCGGGACCAATATTCCCGATCATTGAAGCTGAGACGCTGAAAGCAGTAATAATGTCATAATCGAGAAATGAAATTACCAGAGCGCCAACACAAACGGAAATGAAATATAAAACAATAAATATCAGAAGGTTATATACTATATTCGACGGTACTTTTTTCTGATCTATCCGCACAGGCAGATATGCATTCGGATGTATCAGTTTTCTTACTTCAGTTTTGCTAATCCTGGTAATAATCAATAATCTTATTGCCTTGATCCCCCCGCTTGCCGAACCTGCCATACCACCGGTGAACATCAGAATAAATATTATTAGTATTAGCAGGTTTCCCCACTGCGTGAAGTTTGATGTATAAAATCCTGTTGTGGTGATGATTGAAATTGTATGGAAGAATCCATCTGACAAAGCAGCCGGGACCGATGTTCCTTTTACAATAAAAAGCAAAAAAGATACTATAAGAGAAAATCCAAGTACAAGTTTCCCGTAAAATACAAGTTCATTATTGCCGGAAATCTTTTTGTAATTGCCTTTCAGTCCAAAGTAAAAAAGTGCAGGATTAGTTCCGGCGAAGAACATAAAAATAGTAATTATGGCCTTTACGTATGGAGAAGAAAATGCAGCCAATCCGTTATTATGAGTTGAGAACCCCCCTGTGGAAAGCGTTGATAATGAATGACAGACGGCATCAAAGAATGGCATTTTACCTAAAACCAGCAACAGCGCTTCAAGAATTGTCAGAACAGTATATATCGAAATCAGTCTTTTTGCTGTCTCAATCACTTTCGGATGAATCTTATCAGTCATCTGCCCTGAAAATTCGTTAGTTGCAAGCTGTATATTCAGGCTTTTATCAACCGGAAGTATATAAGATGCAAGTGTGATTATTGCAATTCCTCCGAGCCACTGGGTGAGACTTCTCCAGAAAAGTATACCATGGGAAAGTGACTCAACATCAGTAAAAATTGTTGCGCCTGTTGTTGTAAAACCTGATATTGATTCAAAGAAAGCATCAGTAAGGTTATGGGTCGATGACGTGAATAAAAAGGGCAGGGAACCAAAAGTGCTGAATAAAAGCCAGATGCAAATGTTAATAATATAACCCTCCCTGGTGCCATACAGCTTTTCTGTATTACGGAGAGGTGTATACACAAGTATCCCGGTGATTAAAGTGATTAGTGCCGAATAAAGGAATGAATATGCCGCATGTTCTTTATATACCCAGGAAACAGCCCCTGAAATCAACATAAAAATTCCTTCCACAATCAGAATCTGGCTGAATACCCTGGCAATAACCCTTAAATTGATCATAACTGATCAGGTGAAGAATTTCGATACCCTTTCGTATGCCGATGGCAGGGTAAAAACAACAACTTTATCATTCGTTTTTATAATTGTGTCCCCTGTTGCAATGAATGGCACTCCATCCCTTGTACCTCCCCCAACAATGGCATCTTTCGGAAAGTCGAGACTCCTTAAAGTACCTTTTGTAATTCTGGATTCTTCAGTGACATTGAATTCGATAACCTCGGCTTCAGTACCTGTCATGTATTTTACCTGCGTGACATTCGGGTTTGTGGTATGACGGAATATCCTGCTGGCAGCCGAGATCTTTTTATTTATTATTGTGTCAATTCCTGTGTTTTCAGCCAGGTTTATATACTCCATATTCTCTACCTCAGCGATAGTTCTTTTTACTCCCAGTTTTTTCGCCAGAAGACAGGAAAGAATGTTTGTTTCTGAATTACCTGTAACAGCAACAAATGCATCCATTTTTGATATTCCTTCCTGCTCAAGCAGGTCAACATTCCGGCAATCACCATTAATGATCAGGGTGTCTTCGAGTATCTCGGAAAGGGCTTCACATCTTGCCTGATCTGAGTCTATCAGTTTTACTTCGCAGGTTTTTTGCATGTAAAGGGCCACATGTTTCCCTATCCTGCTTCCTCCAAGGATCATAATACTTTTGGCCTCAAAATTCTCCTTCCCCGATGTCTTCATCATTTCATCAATACCTTCATTTGTTGAAATGACGAAATACCAGATCCCCAAGATGGAAAATTTCATTTCCCCTTGGTATGATGGTATTTTCATTACGCTTTATGGCAACTGCCCTGTATTTATCAGTACTATTTGTAAGGGATATTTCCTGAAGGCTCTTGTTAAGTATGGGAGCATTTTCATCGAGCTTCTGAACATACATGGCAAGCTTACCTCCACAAAATTCCATGAATTCAGTTGTCCCGGTTTCATGAAGAAGACTCAGCACTTCCCTGGCAGCTATAAGCTCAGGGTAGATAAGGGAATCAATTCCAAGTGATTTGAAGAACTCGAGGGTTGAATGCTCAAGATAATCGAGGTTATCAATTCGTGCAATAGTTTTTATTGCACCCAACCTCTTTGCAAGAATTGAAGCGGTTATATTGGTGTCTTCCCCATGGGTAACAGCAATAAACAGGTCAGTTTTCTTCTGCAGAACTTCCTGGAGTATATTTATTGATGTGGCAGATCCGACATAGGTAAGAACATCAAGAGATGAATCAACAGGCTTTAGTCTGTCTTCTTCAGTATCGATAAGGATTATTTCATGATTTTCATTCGAAAGCATTTTTGCAAGATGCGTACCTACTTCACCTGCCCCGGCAATTATTATTCTCATAGAATCCTGATAAATACAATACAAAACAAAATAAGACATAAATATAATAATACTCAAGTTTTTTAGGGTTTATTTATTGATACTTGTCAGAACTAAAGTCCATAATATCTTGGTTATCAATTAACCCCAGTATTAAGGCAAGGTTTAAGCAAAGTAAACGGGAAAGGGCTTTAGCCCATAATCTGCTGGTTATCAAGTAATACAATCCTAAATTGTGGAGTTTGCGGGAAATCGTAATTTTCTCCTGTAAGCCCCTGAACTCCTTACAGCATGAATCGTGTCGGGATTAAGTTTGCTGAGTTCTGGATTAATCCTATTATTTAAGACGACATCTGATCCCAATATTATTCCTTCGACCAGACCGTTATACCCAATCTCCTTCTGAATTACCGGGTACTTTCCTTTTAGGATGACCATATCCGGTTTGATTTCCTGTAAAGCATTTTTTGTCAGCTTATTGCATATTATTATACTCTTACCGGAGATTTTTAGCATATGATCATTAGAATCAGATCTCATAAGGTTTATCTTTAAACCTTTTGTAAAACAATGTTTTGCCACTTCAGGCGGAATAGTATCGGAGTCCGAATAAAGATTCATGATCTTTCCTGTCCGGATCCCGACCGGAGAAGTTCCTATACTGTTGTACACAATAATCTCAGAGGAGGTCCGGTCGGCAATACTCCTAACCGTGCCAGCTGATACGAATAGCAATAATGCAATAAGAGGATATCGCAAGGCAAAGGATTTCCTGTTCAGAACTGACATGACAAAAAGAAATATGAAAGAAAAGAGGAGTCCCGTTTCAATTGTTCCCATCCCTATATTCTCAATAGTCGAAAACGGAAGGTCAGAAGCTTTTTGAGTCAGCATTTCAGTAATTCCGGTAAGATAGCCCAGCAATGAGGCAAGGGGTTGAGATATGAATTTTAAAGGGTATGTCAAAGGTACAAGGCAGCCGACAATTATCAGAAATGATGACAGCGGTACAATGATTATATTTGTCAGGATGAACCAGGTAGGAAACCTGTTGAATAGCGCAACTGTAAGTGGAAGGGTACCGGCCTGGGCCAGGATTGTCACAGCCGCTGACTGCCATATTTTATCAGCTATCCAGGTTTTAAACCTGAGCATTAAGTAAAAATCGCGGTAAAAGCAGATAATAAATACAACTGCAGAATAGGAAAGAAGAAATCCTGCATCAAACAGCAACGAAGGATGTATAATTAAAAGAATAAACGCTGAGGCTAAAACCGAATTCAGGCTGTTCACATCTCTCCTGATGAGTTTCCCTGCCTGCAGAAAAGAGAACATAATTGTTGCCCTTATTACAGAAGGAGTCAGCCCTGTCACAAAAGCAAAAGACCATAACAATAAAACAGCTATTATAATTCTGAGGATATTGAATTTTCTTTTCATGAAAAAGAGGAGGTTGAAAATAAAAATGCTCAGAATTACTGCATGTAATCCGGAAACTGCCATAATATGCATTACTCCGGCTTTTATAAAGATCTGTTTTTGTTCCGGGTCGAGCATGCTCTTCTGCCCTAAAGTGATTGCTGCCACAAGGGCAAGCCTGTCACCGGTGATTCCCCGCTCTTCGTACATGTCTATGATCTTTTCCCTTATAATTAATGCCCTGTGTTTCAGCTTTCTGTGATCGGGGTGAACAATTCCGGTGATATCTTCTACAGTGGCGTAACTGAAATACTTTATGCCATGGTTCTCCATATAAAACTTATAATCAAACTCATAAGGATTTCCCCTGTTGACTACAGGGTTAGCTGAACACCTGATTCTCATAAAGTCTCCGGGAAGAAGGGAGTTTATCAGGGTATCTTTCCTGATATAGATCAGTAATGATCCTTTAAGCGGAATATTGCCGGTATCAGAAGTCAGGGAGTGAAGCGTGACAATTATCCTGTAGCTTTTTTCTTTTTCTTCAGGATACTCCGCCAGTGAGCATAAATAGGTTTCCGGCCCGGGTTCCAGATCCGACAGGCTATTCTTCTCATTGATATAAAGCATCAAACCGCTGAGATATAAAGAAAATGTCAGAGGGAAACCATACAATATATTTAACTGTCTCTTATTGAAAAGAAGGCTGATGCCAAATCCTGTTAATATAAATACAAGGGAGGCAGCAAGGAAGAATAAATCAGGTTTGAGATAAAGGCCTGAAATAATTCCCATACAGACAGGAAGACCTATCCGGAGGAATGGTATTTCCTTATTCAGCACAGTCTGCAGCTATGAGACTATAATGTATAAAGATATGAAGAAAGTTTGGAGTGAGCTAAAGTTTGGAGTACTTAAAGTTTTTTTAAGACAAGATCGAAGACCTGAAGCTGGAATGTGGAGTACTTAATTGAACAGTCTAGCTCTAATACTTTGAAGGGGCGTAGGGGGATGTTTCTTTATTTAATCTTACGTTCTGGAAGCATTGTTTTATAATCAGCTTCAAATTTGCCTTTGCTTATGGCAGTGAGTTTGCCTTTCAGCAGTCTTTTCCTGAGCGGACTGACTTTATCAGTAAATAATATACCATCGAGATGATCATATTCATGCTGGATTATTCTTGCCTTGATATCCTTCATATATCTCATCATGATATTCCCAGTTCTCATCATAATATGTTATACTGATATGAGATTCGCGATTAACTTCTTCCCTCAGGTTCGGTATGCTGAGGCAGCCCTCGTTCATAAGTTGAAAGTCACCTGATTTTTCAGTTATATGGCATTTATGAATACTTTTTTGAAATCAGCCAGTGCGGGTTCATCTTCTGCCAGCAGGTTTTCCGTCAATTACGAATATCCTGATTGACTTACCGATCTGAGGTGCAGCCAGACCAAGTCCTTCTGAGTAATACATTGTTTCAAAAAGATCGGCAATAACCTGGTCAAGGTCCGGATAATCCTTTTCAATATCCTCTGCAACTTTTCTTAATACCGGATGGCCATATACAACTATAGGATAAATCATTGATATACAATGTTTTTATATTTTTACTTTTGTCTTTTTTCTTTTATCCGCCTTTTATCAAGGAACGACTGAAGAATTATTGAAGCACTTATCTTATCAACCATCGATTTATCCTGCCTGTCTTTCTTTCTTACCCCTCCATCGATCATTGTCTGCAAAGCCATTTCTGAAGTAAATCTCTCATCTACAAGGTGAATCGGTATTCCGGGATACATTTTCTTAAGTCTTTTTATGAACGGATTTATGTATTTAACAGATTCACTTGGTTGTTGTTCATCTGTACCGGATAACCAATGACAAATCATCAATTTTTCAGTTTTCAATAATTCTTTAAGAAAGTCTCAAATTCATCGGTTCTTCACTGTTTCCAGGGGAGAAGCAAATATTTGCAGCGGATCAGTGACTGCCAGTCCTATTCTTTTTGTTCCATAGTCTATGCCGATTATCCTTCCCATAATTTCAGTTATGGGGACAAAAATACAAAAAAAAGCCATCCTTTTCAGGATGGCTTTTTGAGCTATTTGTTTAATCATGATTATATTGGCTTCAGCTGCTGTTCGAGAAATCCATTGCAGCAAGTCTCTGGTAGGACTTATATCTCCATTTTGCATTCTCTTCGGCAGCTTTGAAAAGTACTTCTGCTTCATCGGGGAATGATTTGACAAGTGATGTATAACGAACTTCCGATTTCAGGAAATCCTGGAATTTAGTCCAGTCAGGTTCTTTTGAATCGAGTGTGAAAGGATTCTTGCCTTCTTCTTCAAGAAGAGGATTATACCTGTAAAGTGCCAGTAACCTGATTCAACAGCAACTTTCGTCTGAGCCTGTGTTTTTCCCATTCCATCTCTTAGTCCATGGTTGATACATGGTGAATAGGCAATTATAAGTGATGGTCCGGGATATGCTTCAGCTTCCTTGATAGCTTTCAGTACTGTGCATTATTTGATCCCATTGCAACCTGTGCAACATATACATAACCATAGCTCATTGCCATCTGGCCAAGATCTTTCTTGCGGATCTTCTTCCTGATGCAGCAAATTTTGCAACTGCTCCTGCAGGAGTCGATTTGGATGCCTGTCCTCCGGTATTTGAATATACCTCTGTATCGAGAACAAGAATATTTACATCTTCACCTGAAGCAATAACATGATCAAGTCCTCCATAACCGATATCATATGCCCATCCGTCACCACCGAATATCCAGTGTGATTTCTTGACAAGATATTGTTTGAGACTCAGGATCTCTTTTGCAACTTCTGATTTCTCCTTGCCGCATGCTTCAATAACTTTTGCTGATGCAACTCTTGAAGCTTCTGCATTATCTTTATCCTTAAGCCATTCTTCAAAAGCAGCTTTGGTTTCGGCATTGACTGATCCGTCTGCAATGGCATCTTTCATTCTTAATGCAATACGTTCTCTCAGCTTGTTGGCACCGAGTGACAAGTCCGTATCCATATTCAGCATTGTCTTCAAAAAGTGAATTTGCCCATGCAGGACCCTGACCCATTCTTATTGTGTGTATATGGAGTTGAAGGAGCAGAGCCACCATAGATTGATGAACATCCTGTTGCATTTGAAACAATCATCCTGTCACCAAACAGCTGGGTGATTGACTTGATATATGGTGTTTCACCGCAACCTGCACATGCACCTGAGAATTCAAACAGTGGCTGTGCAAACTGGCTGTTCTTGACATTCACAAATTTGTCAACAACGTATCTTTGTAACCAACTTTTTCATGCATGTATGTCCAGCGGTCAACTTCGTCAAGCTGTGTTTCAAGAGGTTTCATTATCAGTGCCTTGTTCTTTGAAGGACAAACATCAGCACAGTTGCCGCAACCTGTACAGTCAAGAACACTTACCTGGATTTTGAATTTGTATGCTTTGAGAGCTCCGGGTATTCCCTGGATAGTTTTTGTTCCTTCAGGAGCATTTGCCAGCTTCCTCTTCTGTCAGAAGGAAAGGACGGATTGCAGCGTGAGGACAAACATATGAGCACTGGTTGCACTGGATACAGTTCTCAGGCTGCCATTCAGGAACATTGACTGCAATACCGCGTTTTTCATATGCTGATGTTCCTGACGGGAATGTTCCATCTTCTCTTCCAATGAATGCACTTACCGGAAGATCATCACCTTTCATGGCATTGATAGGTTCCATGACTTCACGGATGAAATCAGGAATATCACGGGTATCTTTTTCTTTCTTAACTTTAATTTTTGCCCATTCTGCAGGGATTTCAATTTTTGTGACCTCACTGCCTTTGTCAACAGCAGCATTGTTCATGTTTACAACTTCTTCACCTTTTCTGCCATAGCTTTGTAAATGCATTTTTCATTTCTGCTTCGGCTTTTTCATAAGGAATTACATTGGCAACCTTGAAGAATGCAGCCTGCATGATTGTATTTGTACGTGTTCCCAAGTCCAAGTTCTTCAGCAATTGCTGTTGCATTGATGATATAGAAATTAATATTGTTTTCAGCCAGATATTTCTTCATATGATCAGGAAGACGTTTTTTTGTTTCTTCAGCATCCCAGATTGAATTAAGAAGGAATGTTCCGTTCTTCTTCAGTCCTTTAAGCATATCATATTTGTCGAGATATGAAGGAACATGGCATGCAACAAAGTCAGGTGTATTTACAAGATAAGGTGAACGGATCGGTTTGTCTCCAAAACGAAGGTGTGAAGTTGTTATACCTCCTGATTTTTTTGAATCATATGCAAAATATGCCTGGCAATATTTATCAGTTGTTTCACCAATGATCTTAATTGAATTTTTATTTGCACCAACTGTTCCGTCTGATCCAAGTCCGTAAAATTTTGCTGAATATGTTCCGGGAAGAGCAACATTTATTTCAGGAAGAATTGGAAGTGATGTGAATGTGACATCATCAACAATACCAACTGTGAAATGATTCTTTGGTTCTTTCAGTTTCATGTTCTCAAAAACTGAAAGGATCTGTGCTGGAGTGGTATCTTTTGAGCTTAGTCCGTATCGTCCGCCAATGATTACAGGTCTTTCATGCTCTGTCGTAGAACATGTCCTTAATATCAAGATAAAGAGGTTCTCCGTGTGCTCCCGGTTCTTTTGTCCTGTCGAGAACAGTTATCTTCTTAACTGATTTCGGGAATACATTGAAGAAGTATTTTGGAGAGAAAGGACGATAAAGATGAACAGTTATCAGTCCGACTTTTTCTCCTTTTGCTGTCAGGTAATCAATAATTTCCTTTGTTGTTTCTGTTACTGAACCCATTGCAACGATGATATTTTCAGCATCGGGAGCACCATAATATGTAAATGGTTTGTATTCTCTTCCGGTAAGTTTTGTTAATTTCAGCCATGTAAGAGTTTACAATATCAGGAATAGGTTCATAGAATTTGTTGATTGCTTCTTTTGCCTGGAAGAAAATATCAGGATTCTGTGCTGTTCCCCTTGTTACAGGATGTTCAGGATTAAGTGCATTTTCGCGGAATTTTTTCAGAGCATCCCAGTCGATCAGTTTTTTCAGATCTTCCATTTCAAGACATTCGATTTTCTGAACCTCATGTGATGAACGGAATCCATCAAAGAAATGAAGGAAAGGAATTCTTGATTTTATTGCAGAAAGATGTGCAACACCTGCAAGGTCCATTATTTCCTGAACACTTCCGCTTGCAAGCATTGCAAATCCTGTCTGACGTGTAGCATAAATATCGCTGTGATCACCGAAAATTGAAAGAGCATGAGCAGCAATTGTACGGGCACTTACATGAAAAACTCCCGGAAGAAGTTCTCCTGCAATCTTGTACATGTTTGGAATCATCAGCAGTAATCCCTGTGATGCTGTGAATGTTGAGCAGAGTGCACCTGTCTGAAGAGCACCGTGCAATGCACCTGCAGCTCCTGCTTCAGATTGCATTTCAACAACCTTAACCTGTTCCCCGAAAATGTTTTTTAATCCGTTGGCAGCCCATTCATCAACATATTCTGCCATTGTGGATGAAGGTGTGATAGGATATATGCAAGCTACCTCGCTAAACATATATGCAACATGCGATGCGGCCTGGTTGCCGTCGCATGTTATAAATTTTTTTGTTCCCATTTGTAAATATATATATTTGATTAAAAAGAATATTTTGAAAATCGAGTGCAAAATTATAAAAAATATATGTTACTGTTATCCTCCATTCATTGAAATCAGAAACTCTTCATTCGATTTGGCCTGTAGCAGCCTGTCGCGCAGGAATTCCATTGCTTCAACCGAATTCATATCGGTAAGGAAATTACGGAGAACCCATATCTTCTGAAGGATATTTTTATTAAGAAGCAGATCTTCCCGTCGTGTGCTTGATGCAGGAATATCAATTGACGGGAATATTCTCCTGTTTGAAAGTTTACGGTCGAGCTGAAGTTCCATGTTACCTGTTCCCTTGAATTCCTCAAAGATCACATCATCCATCTTTGATCCTGTTTCAGTAAGGGCTGTGGCAAGAATTGTAAGTGATCCTCCGTTTTCAATATTACGTGCAGCACCGAAGAATCTTTTTGGCTTATGAAGTGCATTTGAATCAACACCTCCTGATAATACTTTTCCTGAAGCAGGAGCAGTTGTATTGAATGCTCTTGCAAGCCTGTGTTATTGAATCAAGAAGAATTACAACATCATGTCCGCATTCAACAAGTCTTTTTGCTTTTTCAAGAACAATATTTGCAACACGGCAATGGCGTTCGGCAGGTTCATCAAATGTTGAAGCAATAACTTCAGCTTTTACATTCCTGGCCATATCAGTAACCTCTTCAGGTCTTTCATCAATAAGCAGGATCATCAGGTATACTTCAGGATGATATTTTGCAATTGCATTTGCAATCTCCTGAAGAAGTATTGTCTTACCTGTTTTTGGCTGTGCAACGATCAAGTCCGCGCTGTCCTTTTCCGATAGGAGTGAACATATCGATTACCCTTACTGAAAGAGATCCTTCTCCCGGCTGGCATAAGTGTGAATTTTTCATTGGGAAAGAGAGGTGTCAGAAAATCAAATGGAACCCTGTCGCTTATAAAATCAGGACTTCTTCCATTTATCTCATCAACCTTAATAAGGGGAAAGTATTTTTCACCCTCTTTTGGAGGACGGATTGATCCCTTTGATTGTATCGCCGGTTTTCAGTCCGAATAGTTTTATCTGCGATTGTGAAACATAAATATCATCAGGTGAGTTGAGATAATTATAATCGGGAGATCTCAGAAATCCATAGCCGTCAGGCATTATTTCAAGAACTCCTGTATTATATATTATTCCTTCAAATTCATATGGTTTTTCTTTCTTTTCTTCCCTTACAGGCTGAATTTCAGTGAGTATCTCTTTAACAGGAGGTTCAATAATTATATCTCCTGAAGTAATATCTCCGAAGCTGGTTTTATCTCATCAAATATGGCTCATCGCCGTTCAATCAGGAAGTGTATTTTCAACTACAGTTCCGGAGCAGGTTCAGGTCTTCTTTATCGATCTCTGTCAGAGAGCTTTTTTCAAATCTGTCATCTGTCTCTCTTTCATTCTCTGATCAGATCTCTGATCACTGTCTCCATTTCGGAGCTTTTCTTTCTTCAGTAACTGGTTCCTGTACTTTGAAAAGATCAGGTTTTTCATCAGTTTTTTCAGGTTTTCCTGACATGTTCCTGCCAGTCAGCATGGTCTGGTCTCAGGTCTCTTTAAGATCATCAGGGAAACAGACATAACTGATTCTACTGGTCGTTTAATAACCGGTTTTAGTGTCCTTGGCCGTTTTCCTCTTCTCTGAACGAGATCAGTATCCTGATTATCCAGTTCATCTGAGAGATTGTATTTCCTTCATTTTCTGGATTAATACTGGTTTTATTTCAGTAGCTTCAATTGCCTGCTGGTCAAGGATTTTATAGATCAGATCCTGTTTTTTCAAAGATTCTGCTTTTTTGATTTTAAGTTCTTTTGCTATTTCCTTTAATTCAGGAAGCAGCTTCTTACTTAACTCAAGAATGTCGTACATATTTTAATGATAAATGGAATATAAGAGATTATAATGATTGTTTTGGAAACACGGGTCAAGAAATGAAGATGAGCCCGATGGAATATGTACAGTACTTAACATATCCGAAAACCGGTGCAATATTAAATAAAATTGTAATATATTTCCTATTAAAAGTTGTTAAAAATGCAACGGGATTTTATCAAATCAATTAATAATTTGATATTCAATATGATAAAATAACATTGCAATTTATTAAAAAACTATTATTAACCAAAAAATAATTTATGTAAAATGTTGGATAAGATTGTTTTTTTTATTAAAATTGTACTCATTAGCCTGAATTTCTTTGAATAACTAAACTACTAGACCTGTAAATGCGTCAGCTAAAGATAACAAAACAGGTTACTAACCGCGACACCCCTTCTCTTGACAAATATCTTCAGGAGATCGGAAGGGTTGATCTCATTTCACCTGAAGAAGAAGTTGTTCTTGCAAGAAAAATAAAATCGGGTGATTCTGATGCTCTGAGGAAACTTGTAAAAGCAAATCTTCGTTTTGTTGTCTCTGTTGCAAAACAATATCAGAACCAGGGAATGAGTCTTCCTGATCTGATCAATGAAGGCAATCTCGGTCTTATGAAAGCTGCACAGCGTTTTGATGAAACAAGGGGATTTAAGTTCATCTCCTATGCTGTATGGTGGATCCGTCAGGCAATTCTTCAGGCTCTGGCCGAACAGGCAAGGATTGTAAGGCTTCCGGTTAATAAGATCGGATCAATAAACAGGATTAACAGGGCTTTTGCCAGGCTTGAACAGGAATTTGAAAGGGAACCTTCATCACAGGAGATTGCCGATATGCTCGAGATGATCCCTGAAGATGTGAAGGAAGTCGTTAAAAACAAACGGCAGGACTGTGAGCATGGATGCTCCGATAAGCTCGGAGGAAGACAATAACATGTATGATGTTATTCAGAGTCACTGATACTCCCAGTCCTGATAAAAACCTTATCAATGAATCTCTTGCATATGAAATTGAAAGTGCACTGAGTACCCTTTCCCCGCGTGAATCAAAAGTTCTGAAACTCTATTTCGGACTGGGAATGAAGCATCCTTTTACCCTCGAAGAGATAGGAGAGGAGCTGAATCTTACCCGCGAACGTGTAAGGCAGATAAAGGAAAAAGCAATAAAAGAATTCAGTTTACAACCCGGTGCAGAATACTTAAAACCTATCTTGGATAAATATTTGTTTCTATATTTGCCTAAAATAATCTGACATGAATCATCTTGTCTCTCCGTCATTTTGGCTGCTGATTTTGGGAATCTTGAAAAGGATGTTATAATGGTTAATAATAGTCAGGCCGACTGGATTCATCTCTGATATTATGGATGGTGTTTTTGTTCCGAATATCTCCTTTGGATTCCCGGTTATTGAACATGTAAGGAAAATTGCTGAAAAGCCTCTTGATGTTCATCTGATGATAGTTGATCCCGACAGATATCTGTCACGTTTCCATGATGCCGGGGCAAATATTCTTACAGTTCAGTATGAAGCCTGCACTCATCTTCACAGGACAGTTACTGAAATCAGGAATCTTGGGATGAAAGCAGGAGTGGCTATTAATCCGCATACTCCTGTTTCTCTTCTTAAAAATATGCTTCCGTTTATCGATATGGTACTTATCATGACTGTAAATCCTGGTTTCGGAGGACAGTCATTTATTATGGAGAGCTATAATAAGATTGCAGAACTTCGCAAAATGATTGATGAAGGTGGTTATAATGTTCTGATTGAAGTGGATGGAGGAATTGATACAACAAATGCAGCTGCAGCTGATTGAAGCAGGAGTGAATGTGCTGGTTGCAGGCAATTCGGTTTTCAGTTCAGCAGATCCGTGAGAGACAATCAGAAACTTAAGAAATTAGACTAATAATAGAGAAACCCCTCTGCCGCTTGGTGCGGCATCTCCCCCAAGGGGGAGAAAATTCATTATCATAAGTGCACTTTTCCCCCTGTCAGGGGGAATTAAAAGGGGGTTCACTTCAATACTAATCCAGTCAGTAATCTCCGTTAATATATCCGATTATTTCCTGAATCTTATCCGGACTGAACCACTCTAATCTCCTTATCCTTGCTCCACCATGTCATCTGCCTCTTCGCATACCGGCGGCTGTTCCTTTTGATCAGTTCAATTGCTTTTTCCCTTGTAATTTTTCCATCAAAAAAATCAAAAAATTCTCTGTACCTACACTGTTTAAAGCATTCAGATGTCTTAAATCATAAAGCTTTGGCTTCATCCTCAAGACCGTTCTGACCATTTCATCAACCCTGTGTTGATCCTTTCATATAGTTCTTCACGGTCTCTTTCAAGTCCGATCTTAATTATATTGAAATCTCTTTCGTCTTTTTCTTTGTGAGAAATGAAGAATATGGTGTCCTGTTGATTCACAATATCTCCAGAGCCCTTATTATCCTTTTATGATTCTTCAGATCAACTTTTGAATAATGTTCAGGATCGAGTAATCTGAGTGCAACTCTTAAGGCTTTCAATTCCTTCTGTTTTGATATTTGAGGTTATATTTTTCCCTGACAGCAGGATCAATATCAGGAATATCGTCAATTCCTTGCAGACAGCATCGATATACATCCCGGAACCTCCTGTCATAACCGACAATATTATTTTCTTTGAAAAATGCATGGAAGAAGTTTCAGTACATCTCTTTCAAAAAGACTGGAGCTGTAATATTCCTTTACTGAAAGGAATCTGATAAAATGATGTTTTACCCTTTTAAGCTGATCTTCAGAAGGAACTGCAGTTCCTATCTTCATCTCCCTGTAAAACTGCCGTGAATCGGCAGAAATTATTTCAGCATTGAAATGGTTTGCAATATCAACAGAAATATCAGTTTTCCCGACTCCTGTCGGACCAAGTAGAACTATCAGGAAATTTTTCATTGAAGGATGATCCCGCGAAGATCTATTCTTCTTCCTCGTTCAGGTTTTCGATATTTTCGAAATCAGGCAGGGGTTCTTCATCATCTCCGTTAAGGAAAAGATCATCAACTTCAGGTTCATCTTCATCATCTTCGTCATCGGAAACAACAATATTATTATACAGTTTTTGCGAGCTGGCTGCCAAAAACAACCTGTTTTGGAGGAATGCCTTTTGAATTTGTGCATGACAGGATATTCACGGCCTTCAATCTCTTTTGTTTCTCCTGTATATTCAACAAAAAGACCCCTGTCGTTGAAAAAGTCGAATACGTAAAGCAATTTCTGGTTTTTCCGGAAAATAATATCTTCAAGAACAGCAATTTCCATTGTTGAAGAACCCGTACCCATATCAAAAAGAGTAAATTCCTCCTCCTTTTCCCAATTGTCTGTTGCCAGGAAAAATGAAGCCATCTGGGATTTATCAAACTCCAGTTCATCCTGAATCATGTTATGAAAATCCATTAATGTATGTGAGTCAAGGAACTCAAATTCCCTCACAAACGACTCATCTTCATCTGATAACACTACAAATTTATAAACCATAATCATTATTTATTCGACGGGTGCAATATAATATTTTTTATTTTACAATATTCCGGCTCATATTTTTTTTTAGAAGAAATTCTAATGTATCAATTCCGTCAGCATAATCCCACAGATGAGGCGACTGTGCCCTTCCGAAAGGAATGTCATTCCTGCTGACAATACATTGAATTTTTTACCTTTAATTCTTTCAATATACTGGTGAACAGAATCTAATTGATTCATAGTATTCATAATAAAGTACAGCAACAGGAGATGATAATCCCTGTACTTTCTTTAAGAAGCAGATAACCTGTATCAATGAAATTTTCCTTGTTTACGATGTATACAGCTTTGTTGAAATCATAGTTGTTGGCATATTTATTGTGATTTGATCAATATGGAATATCGTGTCCAGCAGCTGAGTCATTTTTACAAGATCATATCCTTCCGGAAAATATATTTTTGAAACATTCCTGCATCCAAGTCCGAAATATGAAAAATATCTGTCCCAAGGTCCGATAGTTCTTCTTCTGTTTCATCTCCTTTAATAATTGCAATACTGTTCCTGTTTTTCCTGATTATATGCGGATATTTTCCGAAATAGTATTCAAAGTATCTTGAACTGTTATCGCTTCCGGTTGCTATTACTGCATCAAAACCTTTAAGTAGTCCCTCGGTGAATGTTATCCTGTTCTGAATTCCGGATTGATTTTGCATAAAACCTTGCTGATAAAAACAATAAGTTGCTGATCCTTTGAACTTGTTTTTGCAATCAGATTATTACCCGCTATAAGCACCGAAAGAAAATCATGAAAACCGACAAGCGGGATATTGCCGGCCATAATAATACCGACATTTATACTGTCTCTCATGGAATTCAGCGCTGGATAGCTGCTTGTCCATTTTTCAAGATTCTCATAGGTCAGCTCATCAGCTATGGCTTTTATCGCCATTCTGACATTATCGGGAGTGAACCAGGGATTATTGTATTGCTGGTTATTTATGAGATCCTCAAGTTCAGATGAGTACCCTGTTGCAATTCCTTCAAGTGAATCCCTCAGGATTTTTCCAAGTTCAGAAAATGATTCTATCCGCTCCTTAAGTTTCATCATATTCTTATTAACCGCAGCAAATTTATTGAATTTAGAGTAACTCTGCGATATTTAACCTGCGAAACTCATCGAGAGAAAAATTGTTTCACGCAGATTCACTCAGAATTTTATAATTAGCTATTCATCCGCTGCACAAAACATTGAGTAAGACATAAGATAAAAAAACTGATCCCGTTTCCCGGGATCAGCTTTATGAAATCAGGTCAGTATTATCAGTAACTATTTTAAAGTAAAATTTATCGGGATCATGAACCAGACTGCTACGGCTTTCCCGTCCTTAATCCCGGGTTTTTCAAATTTAGGAAGGGTTTGGACAACTCTGATGGCTTCCATATCGAGTTCCGGATCAACTCCTTTCAAAATGGATATCTTATCAACACTTCCGTCAGCTTCAACAGCGAACCTTACAATCACTTTGCCCTGAATTCCCTTTGTCTTTGCGTTCTCAGGATACCTGGTATTTTCTGCAATATATTGTAAAAGACCTGCCTCTCCGCCTTTAAAGACCGGCAGTTCATCAACTTCTACAAAGGGAGCATCTGAACTTACTATCCCCAACAGGAGGTGGTGGAGGTGGCGGAGGGGGTGCTATCTCTATGCCAGCATCAGTTTTATTACTCTGCGTGCAGCTTGAAATAAAAAGCATTAAAGCTGCAATAACCGGCAAGACCATCAATAATTTGATGTTTGCCAGAGCTTTGGAACGTTTTTTTGTCATCATGATCATTCGTTTTTTAATAAGTGATGGATTTGAAAAGCTATTTGTAATTGTAAATATTTTAGATTTAAATACCTGGTTCATGAGAAGTCTCTGGTAACTGTCAACAGATGTGCCCATATTTAAGCACCCTTCATCAGCCTGAAATTCATGTACTGCACGTAATGACCTGCTAAACAGATGTATGACCGGATTAAACCACTGTAATACTTTTATTATTTCCAGTAATACAATATCAAATGAATGGTTATGGTTGAGATGATTCTGTTCATGCTTTATTATTTCTTCTGTCTCTTCCGGTGTCAGCCTGTTGTTTACGAATACGTGTCCGAAAGCTGAAAATCCCGCTGTGTTTAAACCATGGAACCTTATAATCTTGCTGCCCCGTTTTTTGCCTGGTAATCAGGATGAATCAGTTCCAGAAAATCAAGGATCAGTTTTATTCCGAAGAAGACCAGCCCGGCTATGTAGATGATAAATAGCCACTTAAATACAGAAAGTGATGAAATATCAGGAACTGCTGATGAATTATTGCTGGTTGTGCCCGATATGAAGATTTCAGATAATACTCTGCCAAATACCGGAAGGTTCAATTGGCCTGGTTGTCTGAATTGTAATCAGCGGAAGAATTAATGAAGCAATCAGTGAAAACAGAATATACACCCTGTTTCTGCTGTACAGGGTATCCCTGCTCAGGAACAGCCTGTATACAATAAAGAATCCTGCCAGGTAAACGGCCATCTTTATCATATAAATAAAAAGTGCATTCATTTTAATACTTTTTGTTTATTCATTTCATTTTCCATTATCTTCATAATCTCACTCATCTCTTTAACCGAGATGCTTTTTTCCTTTGCAAAAAAGCTTACCATCTTCTCAAATGAATTTGAGAAATAATCTTTTACAAAAGTGCTGAGATGCATTTTCGAGTAATCGCTTTTTGAAACAACCGGAAATATTCATGTGTCCTTCCGTAAGCTTTATGATCAACAAATCCTTTATCCTGAAAATCCTGACAATTGTGCTGACTGTATTATATGCAGGTTTGGGTTCGTCAAAGTGTTCGAGGATATCCTTTACAAATCCTTTTTTGATTTTCCAGAGTACCTGCATTACCTGTTCTTCAGCGCGTGTTAATTCTCTCATATATTGTCTTTATTTTAATCTCTTTATTGTTGAAACGCGATGCATCGCATTTATACCATCAAATATACAACGAAAAAATTAGTTATGCAACTAAATTGTTAATTATTTTTAATATTTTTTAATTATTTTAATGAAAAACCACCTCCCCCTGACGTTTCAGACCTTAAATTTGTTATGAGTTCGTTATGTTTGATAAAAAATAGTGTACTTTTATTTTTTAATAAACATTCTTAAAAAGAAACAAATGAATTTTGTTAAAGAGAATTGCCATTTTCAAGGAAAATCTCAGGATAGCGATAAAAGCGATTCAATCGAACAGGGTAAGGGCTATTCTTACAATGTGCATAATTGCTTTCGGGATAATGGCCCTTGTAGGGATTCTGACAGCAATCGATGCCATCAAATCCTCACTTACTTCCCAGTTTACTATGATGGGAGCCAATTCCTTTACAATCACATCAAGGGGAATGAATATCCAGGTAGGCAATTACAGGACAAGGCACAGGAACTATTCAAGGATCTCCTACCGGCAGGCAATTGAATTTAAGGAAAGGTTTACCGAACCAGCATGGGTTTCTGTTTCATTCAATGCATCACAATTAACGACTGTGAAATATGGCAACGGAAGAAACAAATCCCAATGTATCCCTGATGGGAGTTGATGAGAATTATCTTGCTGTATCGGGCTATGAAATTGAAAACGGAAGGAATTTCACTGCTGATGAGATACAGATGAACAGCCGGCTTGTACTTATCGGATCTGTGATAGCTACCGATTTATTTCCTGCCGGAGTTGATCCTGTTGGCAAGGACGTAACCGTTGCCGGACTTAAGCTTAAGGTTGCAGGAGTTCTGAAAAGCAAGGGAGCCAGTCAGATGTCAGATGATAAAATCTGTTTTATGCCCGTTTCGACTGCCCGGCAATATTTTTCGCGTCCGAATATGAATTTCAATATTGCGGTTATGCCAATAAATCCGGTAAATCTTGATGTTATGGCCGGGGAGGCTGAAGGAGTTTTCAGGGTTGTCCGTAATCTTGATCCCAAGGATGAATCTGATTTTAATGTGGTAAAGAGTGATACTATCCTGAATATGCTGCTGAAGAATATCACGTTATGTAACTCTTGCTGCAACCCTGATCGGAATTGTCACGCTGTTTGGAGCTGCAGTCGGACTGATGAATATAATGCTTGTTTCAGTTACTGAAAGAACCCGGGAGATAGGAGTAAGGAAAGCAATTGGCGCCAAACCAAAAACAATAAAATATCAGTTTTTATTTGAGTCGATTCTGATCGGTCAGTTTGGCGGCATTTTCGGAATCATTCTGGGCATCCTTATAGGCAACGGAGTCTCTTCAATGCTTCGCTCAAGTTTTGTTGTTCCGTGGTTCTGGGTCGGGACCGGGATCTTTGTATGTTTCGTGGTAGGGGTCGTTTCAGGCTATGCCCCGGCTGTCAAAGCTGCCAATATTGATCCTATTGAAGCATTAAGATACGAATAAATAAAAAAGGGAACCTTTAATGGAAGCTGCCCTTTTATTCTTATATATGGTATTATGAGCTGTTTTACTTCACTGTATCCATATAGGCTACAAGGTCGAGAAGTTTGCAGGAATAGCCCCATTCATTGTCGTACCATGCAACCACTTTCACAAAATTGTCGTTAAGTGCAATACCTGCTTCGGCATCAAAGATCGATGTGCGCGGATCACCGTTAAAATCACTTGAAACAACATCATCTTCAGTATATCCGAGAATTCCTTTAAGCGGACCTTCAGAAGCATTTTTCATGGCTTTCTTGATATCCTCGTATGTTGCAGCTTTTTCAAGACGGCAGGTCAGGTCAACAACTGAAACATTGAGAGTTGGAACCCTGAAGGCCATACCGGTAAGTTTGCCTTTAAGTTCAGGAATAACCTTGGTAACAGCTTTTGCAGCACCTGTTGATGAAGGAATAATGTTGCCCGAAGCAGCACGTCCGCCTCTCCAGTCTTTATTTGAAGGACCGTCAACTGTTTTCTGTGTTGCTGTTGTAGAGTGAACAGTTGTCATGAGACCTTCAATAATTCCGAAATTATCATTGAGAACCTTGGTAACGGGAGCAAGACAGTTGGTTGTACATGATGCATTTGATACGAACTGCATGTCAGCCTTGTATTTATCCTGGTTAACACCCATTACGAACATTGGAGTATCATCTTTCGAGGGAGCTGACATTACAACGCGTTTTGCACCAGCTTTTATATGGCCTCCTGCTGTTTCCTTTGTAAGGAAAAAACCTGTGCATTCAATCACATATTCAGCGCCAACTTCATTCCATTTCAGGTTTGCGGGATCCTTTTCGGCTGTAATACGGATACTCTGTCCGTTTACAACAAGCTTTCCGTCCTTTACTTCAACTTTTCCGTCGAACCTGCCATGCATGGTATCGTACTTAAGCATGTAAGCTATATAATTCACTTCGAGGAGGTCGTTTATTCCGACTATTTCAATATCGTTCCTCTTCAAGGCAGCCCTGAAGGCCAGTCGGCCAATCCTGCCAAAGCCATTAATTCCTACTTTAATCCTTGACATAACTATATCATTATATTGGTTAATAATTTGAACGGCACAAAGATACTGTTTTTTTCAGAAAAAAGAGGTGATTAATAGCTTGGAGCAGCTTTTTTCCTTTTGAAAATATAGGAGAATTTATTTGTTTCAGGATTGAGAGGATCGATAACTACTCCAAACCTGTAACTTACGAACAGTGAAAAAAACAGGGCCTGATTATCGGTTGTTGCCATAATTGGGATCTCCTTAAGATATCCGCTGAATGTGAAACCTGCTTCAATGGCATGGATAACTTTTTCCTCTTTGCTGTACTCAAAGTTGACCCCCGTTTTTACAAATAATCCAGGCAGAACCCGGGTCTCACCGAGCCCTTTATAACCATGATGCTTTGCTGTATATATCGTATGCCGGATGCTTATTAACATCCAGTTTTTCTTCCTTTATCTGATATTCATATACTGATATGGGATAAAGGATCTTGTAGTAAACTGGTTTATAAAAGGCAAGAGTTGGTCCTCCTGAATAGAAGTACCTTACTGCCACTCCTCCAAGGTCGGCTTTTTTAAATAATTCGTGCTGACGGCCAATACTTCCTCTCAGATAGATAGCCCCGTTGATCTTTCCGTATTTAAAGGTACCCGGGGTCTGATAATAAGGATTCGAGGTTCTGTATTCGCGGGGGTGTTTCAGATTCCCTGCTTCAATTTCGAAAATACGCTTATTCAGGAAATCAATTCTCCTGGCTTCGCGGTAACTTACTCCATACCCGTCTGAATTAAGGAGAAAAGCAAATGATCTTTCATTTCTGAAAAAAATCTTTTGCTGCTCGTTAAGTTCACCCTGCGCAATGACTGGATTAATACAATAACCAATCAAAATCAATATTATAAGCAGCCTTCTCATCTTAATTTGCTAACTTATAAAACAAAAAATCAGAAGAATCCTGGAGATATCAGCCGTTATTTTCTGTTTGTGAGGTTTCAGCATTTGTGTAAGCCGGACATGATTTTTCATTGCATGCACTTACAAACAAAGCGGTGATAAATGTGATAACCAGGATTACAGCAACCTTTTTCATAAAACCGTAGTTTTAATAAAACACAAAAGTAAAACAATCATTTAATAAACAATCATCTGTGCCAAAATATTATTTTTCAGTGAAAAAACTTTATAATATATGTCACTCGGATTCAGTATATACTAAACATATTTTTTGCATTTTTGTTGTATGATTAACACTAATCATTTTATGCTATGAAAGCTATACTAATTATATTAATAATGATTTTTACCATGAATACAAATTCTTTTTCTCAGGAGAAACTGCCATATAATGACCTTTCGAAGCAGGAGTCTTTGGTAATAAATAACAAGGGTACTGAGGTTCCTTTTACAGGGAAATATACTGATCATTCCGAAAAAGGCACTTATATATGCAAAAAATGCGGGGCAGCCCTTTATTATTCATCATTCAAATTTAAATCCGACTGCGGATGGCCAAGCTTTGATGATGAAATCAAGGGAGCAGTAAGCAGGTTCCCCGATCCTGATGGGATACAGGACAGAAATTGAATGCACAAATTGCGGGGCTCATCTTGGCCACGTCTTTAATGGCGAAAGGCTAACTGATAAAAACACAAGGCACTGCGTGAATTCAGTATCACTCGACTTTATACCTGCTCAGCTGGATCCGGGACGATACGGGACCGCCATCTTTGCCGGAGGGTGTTTCTGGGGTGTTGAGTATTTTCTGCAGAAATCGCCAGGAGTAATTTCGGTGGCATCCGGATACATTGGCGGACATGTTAAAAATCCTTCATATAAGGAGGTCTGTACCGGAAATACTGGACATGCAGAAGCGGTGAAGGTAATCTATGATCCTGATAAAACATCATATGAAAAGCTCCTTAAGCTCTTCATGGAAATTCATGACCCCACTCAGGTGGGAGGCCAGGGACCAGATCTGGGTGACCAGTACCGGTCGGAGATTTTCTACCTTAATGAAGATCAGAAAAAAGTCGCTGAAAAAAATATAGGCATCCTTAAAGGCAAAGGTGTAAAAGTAGTCACGGCTGTTACGAAGGGATCAGAATTTTATGAGGCAGAAGGTTACCATCAGGATTATTATTTCAAAAATGGCAAAATCCCTTATTGCCATGCATATACAAAACGATTCTGATTATCTTTGATAATTTGATCCGTATAAATGGGAAAAATGGTGATTATTCTTGCCGAATCAGGTAATAAATCGGGAATACCGTTAATTTATTTCGTGATTGCGGCGGTTGTGCTTCTTGTGGCAGGATACTTTCTCCTGAGAAGGAAAAAATAAAAAATCTGCAATTATCCGGGTAATCTGCGGGAGATTTCTTTTATGTTTTTCCCGCAGATATCGCTGATTTACTATGATTTAGTCTTAAATCCTCTGCCCTCGACCCTCAGTCCTTAGCCTTTCGCCTTTCGCCTATTCGCCTGTTCGCCTCTTAGACTTTCACCCACACATTCCCCTTCTTATTTGATTCAACAACCGAATGAATGAACTTCATTCCCCTTACACCGTCGTGAACTGTCGGAAATTCGCCCGGATTGAAATGCTTTCCCGCTGATCGATTTTGCAGTTCCTTTATAAATATTTGCCAGCGCCTCATAAATACCTTCGGGATGGCCTGAAGGCATTGTATGGCTGCTTTCAGCAAGCTTTTCATTGTAGCCGTGGGCAGGCTTGAATATCTTTGTTGGTTCGGTATCGCTTAGCATATAAAGATAATTGGGATTCTCCTGCGCCCATTTCAGGCTGGCCTTTGATCCATAAACAGCAATTGTAATGCAATTCTCTTCACCTCCGCATACCTGGCTTGCCCTTATGACTCCTTTCAGATGTTTCCCGAACCGGAGCAAGACAGTGCCGTCAAGGTCAAGCTTCACATCCTCTTTGACCGGACTTAAATCGGACAGGATTTCCTTTATTTCCAGTCCTGTAGTATATTCAATCAGGTTAAATGCATGAACCCCGATATCACCCATGCAGCTGCTTACTCCAGCATGTTTGGGATCGAGCCTCCAGACTCCGGTTATCCTGCTTTCCGTCCCATGTATTATTGAATTGATCCATCCCTGGTAATACTGAGCATCAATACGCTGAATTGTTCCAAGAACTCCTTTTGCAATCAGGTCCCTCATCTGCCTGACCATCGGATAACCTGTATAGGTATGTGTCAGGGCGAAAGTGAGTTTGTTTTTGCAACCAGTTTTTCAAGTTCAAGAGCCTCCTCAACAGTCATTGTCATGGGTTTCTCACACACAAGATGGAATCCGTTTTCAAGCAGACTCTTTGCAAATGGATAATGGAGAGCATTGGGTGTCACAATGGAAACAACCTCCATTCGCTCACCGGCAGGCAATTGTAAGTTCTGCCTTGATAAGTGCTCAACGCTTTCATAACAGCGGCTGAGGTCAATACCTTCATTGGCTGCAAATTCCTGCTTTTTTCATAATCTGAATCAAAAACTCCGCCGACAAGTTCGAAATCATTACAGATTCTTGAAGCTCTGCGGTGTGCATCACCAATGAATGCACCTATGCCGCCTCCAATCATTCCCATTTTAATTTTTTTCATAATATTATTATTTTAATTTATTGTTGCTTTTAATATTTGTTATACGACTCTTGTTTTACTGTTTTCTCTTCCAGATATGCAGGAATGTAAAAAATACAATAAGTACTGCCGGTACAATTGCCACATATCTTAATGTATGGCACCTCCGCTAAGCTGGGCAGCAGCCCATGCTGCAGCTTCCTGTGTTCCTGCAGCGGCTGATTTTAAAACTTCAAGAGTCTGCCCTGCCGGAACTGCAGCAGCAGTCTGGGCATCAAAAATTGCTCCAAGAACTGGCTGCGCTATTGCTCCGCCAAGGAATCCGATTCCTCCCATTATTGCCAGTCCGAGGGCTCCGCTTTGAGGGATATTTTCTGAGACAAATCCAAGCATTGATAGGCCAGAAAAATGCAATTCCAAGTGCAAAAATACCTGCTGATGCAAAAACCAGTATGCTCCGCTGGTATATCCCATCAGGATCAAACCGATAAAAGCAAGTATTGAAGATGTCAGCAAGTACGACTGTCGATTTCACATTATGAATAAGTGTTCCGCCAAACTGACGGGCAAGAGCCATTATTCCTGAAATCCATACAAGCAGGAGAATCGGATTATCGGATACATTCGAAAGCAATGCAGCAATCCATTGATTTGTGCCAAGTTCAGTTGCTGCTGTCAGTATCATGCAGAATGCCATGAAAAGGAACAAGCGGGCTTACACATGCTTTTAACATATCCTTATAGGAAAATCCGGAAACAACACGTTCTGTCTGCGGAAATTTCTTATTAAGGAACATATATCCATATGTAAATGTCGGAAGAAGCATTATTCCCATTGCATATCTCCAGTCTGATAAGACCTATGTTATTGAAAAGATAAACAATCAGTCCGCCGATCACAATTCCTGTAGGGAACCAGGCATGGAAACGGTTGAGCCGCCGTGTTTTTTCATCAGTGTACATGCTTGTTATTAATGGATTACATGCAGCCTCAACACTTCCGTTTGCAATCCCGATAAACAGTGTCGAAATAAATAATGTCCAGAATCCTGTTGCAATAATAGTGAGAACAATTCCGACAACATGGCAGAAAAATGCAATTGAAATGATCCTTCCTATACCAATAATGTCAACAAGCGGTCCGCCAAAAACCATCGCCAGTGTAAAGCCCCAGAAGGCAGTACCTACTATCCATCCTACCTGGGTATGGGTAAGATTAAATTCTGTTGCCCATGCTTCAACAAATGATCCTCTTGTGGCAAATGCAAGTGCTGTAACTACCAATGCAACACAGCTTGCATTGAATAATTGGGTTTTTTTGATAGTGTCCATTAAATGTTGGTTTAGTTTTAGGAGTTATTAAAATAATGAAGTCTGATTACCGGATATCATTTTTCAAATGCTGAATCAAATGCAATATTTGAAGGGGGAAAATCAACCTTTAACATAATTCACATGCTTCTCTTGCGCCATGTTCCCGGTCCATTCCGCTGTCTTCCCATTCAACCGATAGAGGGCCTTTATATCCGATCCGGTTAAGGCCCTGATTATACTCTTCAAAATTAATATTTCCACGTCCCAGGCTCCTGAAATCCCAGTATCGTCCTTTTGTTCCGAATTCAGTATGTCCTCCGAAAACACCTGCTTCAGCTGGAACTTCCGACCATCCGGCATCCTTCATATGAACATGGAAAATCCTGTCGCTGAAAGTATAAATAAATTCAATATAATCAACACCCTGGTATCCAAAATGGGACGGATCGTAAGTTGAATCCGAAAGAGGGATGATTGTTTAGTGCTTCTAATGCTCGTCTGGCCGAAGCAATATCGAAAGCTATTTCAGTAGGATGAACCTCAAGTGCAAACCTTATTCCCAGTTTCTTATAAGCATTGAGGATCGGGGTCCAGCGTTCGGCAAATTCTTTATATCCATTTTCAATCATTTTTGGCAGGTACGGGAGGAAAAGAATAAACCAGATGCCAGATCGGACTTCCTGTGAATCCGTTGACAATTGTAACACCCAAGTCTTTTGGCTGCTTCGCCTGTCTTAATCATCTCTTCTGCAGCCCGCTTTCTGACTCCTTCAGGATCTCCGTCTCCCCATACATATTCAGGAACGATGCCTTGTGCCGTTCATCAATACTGTCGGCAACTGCCTGTCCGACAAGATGATTTGAAATTGCAGAATACTTTAAGTCCATACTTGTCAAGAAGTTTCCTTTTTGCCTTGCAATATGCATCTCTAGCTTTATTGACCTCAAAATGATCGCCCCAGCATGCAAGCTCCAAGACCATCATAACCGAATGATTTGGCTTTCTTACATACAGTTTCAAATGGTAAATCTGCCCATTGGCCTGTGAATAGTGTAACCGGTCTGCTCATATTTTTATAGATTATAGTAATAATAACTTAATGTTGCTGGGTACTGGTATAGTGTTCTTGTTGATTGTTGCTTGTTGCTTGTACCCGGCAACCATTAACCTGCACCTTTAAGATTGCTAATATAAGAAATTCCTTTTCATCAATTCCACTGGTTTTGGAAGAATTTGTTTCCTTTGTATATATTCTACAACATGTTTATATGAATGATTTAATTCAGAAATTCTGCTTAACAGGAGGACAATAAGAAAATATTCATCAGAAGCCTGTTGGCGAAGAACTTCTGGATGATCTTCTTAAAGCAGGCTGCCGAACTTCCACCACAGGTAATATGCAGGTTTACAGTATTATAGTAACCAGAGATGAAGCAGAAGAAGAAGGAGCTCTCTCCATTGCATTTCAATCAGAAAATGATTACCGAAGCTCCGGTGTGCTGACTTTCTGTGCTGATTTCAACAGGTTCAATAAATGGTGCGTTCTGAACAATGCCAGTCCGGGTATGATAATTTTCTTTCATTCATGACCGCTGCCATCGATGCCCTGCTGGCTGCACAGACATGTTTGCATTGCTGCAGAAGCAAGGGGGCTCGGAATATGTTATCTCGGAACAACCACTTATATGGCTCATAAGATTATTGAAGTCCTTAAGCTTCCCGCAGGAGTTGTTCCTGTTACAACAATCACTTTAGGATGGCCGGCTGAGAATCCCGAACAGGCCGACAGGCTTCCCCTGGAAGCAGTAATTCATAAGGAGATTTATTCATGATTATTCAGATGCGGATATCGAGAAGATTCTATTCTGAAAAGGAGGAGAGGGAAGATTCTAGTCAGTTTGTGAGGGAGAATAATAAAGAAACTCTTGCTCAGGTATTTACCGATGTCAGGTATAAAAAGGAAGATAATGTTTATTTTTCGAAGATGCTCCTGCAGGTTCTGAAGGATCAGGGATTTATGAATAATGAATAGTAGAGGCGTTGCATGCAACGCCCGTTCGATGTTCCATATATGCCGTTATTCTGCGACTTATGCCGTTTTGCCGTTACGCCTTTTTATAATTATACTTCCCTACTGCCGCCTGCTGTGTCGGAGTAACTGAGAGGTCATTTATGCATACATGTGCAGGAAGAGTGGCACAGAAATAGACTATATCTGCTATATCTTCGGCTGTGAGCGCTTTGACACCATTATAAACTGCATCAGCTTTTTCCTTATCTCCCTTAAACCTGTACAATCGAAAATTCTGTTTCAGCCATGCCCGGTGCAATATTGGTAATCCTGATACTGTGTTTCAGAAGGTCGATCCTCATTGCTTTTGAAAGTGCATCGACTGCCGATTTTGTTGCGCAATAGACATTTCCGTTCTCATAAACATCTTTGCCTGCTATCGAGGAAATATTGAATATATGACCGCTGTTCCTGGCAACCATTAACGGGGCAACTGCTCTGGTTACATAAAGAAGTCCTTTTACATTTGTATCAATCATCCTTTCCCAGTCATCAGTATCTCCGTCATCAATATGAGACAGCCCGGCAGCCAGTCCTGCATTATTTACCAGGATATCAATGTTCTTCCATTCCTCGGGCAGATTTTTAATCACTGATTCCACTTCAGGTTTATTTCTTACATCGAAATTGAGTGGGAGCACTTTTATACCATGATTTGTCAAGTTCTTTCTCAAGCTCATCCAGGCGATCTTTTCTTCGGCCGGTTATAATAACATTATATCCGTTCTTTGCAAATTTTACTGCTATTGCACGGCCAAAACCGGAAGTTGCTCCGGTTATCAAAATTATATTTTTCATTTTGGAAGAATTTTTTACGTGTAAAAATTGAATAAATAAAAGATCGACTCAAAACCAGAATACTTTTCAGGATAAATTCACCTCATCCACCCTTCGCCCGGAAATACTTAAAGATACACCCTTCATTTAAACTTATGCATCCAATACATGCAAATTACATATTGTTATAGGGCAAATAATTATTGTATTGGATATATATCTTATTGTATCACAATATGTATTTTATTATGTTTGTTCCATCTTCTCCACATGCCTGGACACTTCGACGAGAGGTATATTCTAATATATCTTTGTCTTTATTATTCAAATATGGATAACCCAAAGGCATCGATCAGAAAAGACAAGGCTGACATCGGACCGATGTTCGATTCAATTGCATGGAGATACGATTTTCTGAATCATCTTCTCTCTTTCGGTATTGACCGGAGCTGGAGAAAAAAAGCAGTTGGTAAAATCTCAGGTAAATATAAGAATCCGAAAATTATTGATGTGGCAACAGGAACCGGTGATCTTGCCATCGAAGCTGTAAGTACGGGACCTGCAAAAATTACAGGCATTGATATTTCTGAAAAGATGCTTGAACTCGGACGACAGAAAATTAAAGCCATGGAGTCTTGGAGAATATCATTGAGTTCATTAAATGGTGATTCAGAAAATATATGTTTTGAGGATAATACCTTCGATGTGGCCATGGCAGCTTTTGGTGTAAGGAACTTTTCAGATCCTGTCAAAGGCCTTTCAGAAATGAGAAGAGTTATAAGGAAAGATGGAGATGGTTGTAATTCTTGAATTTTCAAAACCGGCAGGATTCCTTTTCAAACATGTTTATAACTTTTATTTCGGAAATCTTCTTCCTTTTTTAGGATCTCTTTTTTCCAAACATAAAAAGGCTTACAAGTATCTTAATGAGTCAGTTATGGATTTTGCCGATAATGAAAAATTCATTCAGATGATGAAAAAAGCCGGACTTTCGGAGATCAAACAGGACAGAATTACCGGGGGAATTGCTACTATTTATACGGGTGTTAAAAAATGAATACAATATTTGGATTTTATCGAAGTTTATTATTCAGAATCAGGTTAATGGGTGCTGGGTACTGGTTACTTGTTGACTGGTTAACAAGCAACCAGCAACAGCAACCGGCAACAAACATATAGATTAAACATAATCAAATCATTACACTGGATTTTTTGAGAAAAAGACTTTCATATATTGCATTGGCAGGTCTGTTCCTTTTGTTACATATGAATGCCTTCTGCCAGAAACAGAAACCGAAAAACGATTCCTGGTATGATGATAAACCTCTGCATTTTGGTTTCAGCCTTGGGATGAATCTGATGGATTTTAATATTACACCTTCACAGGAATATCTTGATATTGACGGATATTATCCCGAGGTAAGTACTCTTAATCCTGGTATTAATATTCAGGTCGTTACAAATCTCAGACCTGGAAAATATTTTGATTTGCGCTTCCTTCCCGGGATTTCTTTCGGTCAGAGAACTGTAAGGTATTATGATTATAATACTAACGCACATAATTGAAGACGTTCCAGATGGCGTAAGGGTGGAATCATCATTTCTGGAATTTCCTTTATTGCTGAAATATAAAGGCGACAGGCTGAATAATGTACGGCCTTATGTTATTGGCGGATTAAATTACCGGTACGACCTTGCCGGGTCAAAAGGTATATGATGAGGAAAAACGTGAATATATAAGACTCAAAAAATCAGATCTTTATTATGAAGCTGGGGCCGGACTCGATTTTTACCTTCCGTACTTCAAACTCTCTGTTGAACTTAAAATGTCGAATGGGTTAAGGGACATAATTGTCATGTTGCTGATCCCCGCAATCCGGAATATGCCAATTCAATTGAAAAAATGAAATCCCAGATCTGGATTATTTCATTTCATTTTGAATAGAAATGCCAAAACTGGTTCAACTTGCACTTTCTCCTGAAAAAGCTGCCGATGAAGCGGCAATCCGGAAAATAGCAGGATCTCTGTCAGGGATAAACCCTTCTGAAATATCTGTATCTAAGGATATTAAGGAGATCAGTTGATGCCAGGAAAAAGAAAATAATCATCAATCTTGCAGTTGAAATCTTTTACGGAAAAGGATCTCCCTCTTCCTGCTATCGCTCCTTTTAAGCAGCAGGATGTTACCAGCCGTCAGGAAGTTATAATAGTCGGAGCAGGTCCGGCAGGCCTTTTTGCCTCACTCAGGCTGATTGAACTCGGATTCCGTCCGGTTATCATTGAACGGGGCAAGGATGTATCAGCCCGGAAAAGAGATATTGCCCTGATAAGTCGTGAGCAGATAATCAATCCCGACAGCAATTACTGCTTTGGTGAGGGGGGAGCCGGGACTTTTTCGGACGGCAAGCTCTATACAAGGTCAAAAAAAAGAGGAGATAATACACGGGTGCTTGAGCTCCTCTGCCTCCATGGGGCCAATGAAAATATTCTTTATGAAGCCCATCCGCATCTTGGAACAGATAAACTGCCGGGAATCATTTCAAATATCAGAAAATCGATAATCGAAGCAGGGGGCATATTCCTTCTCGAAAAGAAAGTTACGGATTTCATTATTGAAGGGGATTCGATTAAGGGGAGTTGTTACTTCAGAAAATGAGAAGTATTATTCGCAGTTTGTAATTCTTTCGACCGGCCATTCAGCAAGGGATATTTATGAAATCTGCCGCAGGCATAAAATTCAGATTGAAATGAAATCATTTGCCATGGGTGTAAGAGTGGAGCATCCCCAGGAACTGATCGACAGGATCCAGTACCATGGCACATGCACGGGGAGATTATCTGCCTCCAGCATCATACAGCCTTGCAAAACAGTCGACGGGCGTGGTGTATATTCATTTTGTATGTGTCCCGGCGGATTTATTGTCCCTTCAGCCACATCTCAGGAGGAGGTGGTGGTAAACGGGATGTCTCCCTCGAAAAGAAATTCACCTTATGCCAATTCGGGAATTGTTGTCGAGATAAGGCCTGAAGATCTGACTAAATACAGCAGATTTGAAGAATTTGCCGGACTGGAATTTCAGAAAGATTTTGAAAGAATGGCCTGGGAGCAGGGCGGTAAAAGCCAGACAGCTCCTGCACAGCGTCTTAATGATTTTGTCGATGGCATCGCATTCAGTCGCATTTGCCAAAAGTTTCATATTTCCCGGGAATTATATCATCACCGATGCATGAATGGATCCCTGCATCAATTTCGAAACAGGTTAAGGGATGGATTCAGGATGTTTGGTTCAGTAATGAATGGGTTTCTTACCAATGAAGCTGTTATTTTAGGTGTTGAATCAAGGACATCATCGCCATTAAGGATACCAAGAAATCCTGAAACCCTTGAACATATATCATTGCCGGGACTTTATCCCTGTGGTGAAGGATCGGGTTATGCCGGGGGAATTGTATCTTCAGCTGTCGACGGGATGAAAGCTGCAGAGGCTGTTGCGGTAAAAATCAAAAAATAAATCAGGACAGGAGTTAAGAGAATGTTATTCAGATTCTTCTTCTGGCAAATTCTGAAAAGATAACTGCTGCTGCCATGCTTACATTTAATGAGTCAAGTCCTGATTCTGGACTGCTGAACTGGGGAATCATGACCTTTTTGGTAATAAAGGGAATAAGATCTCCGGAAATTCCCTTTGATTCGTTTCCAAGAAGTATGACCCCTCTGTCTTCAAGTTCCAGGGAATAAATGGATTCCCCTTCCAGAAGCGCCCCGTAAACAGGCAGGTTCCTTTTCAATGCAAGAGAGAATAAGGAGCCAAGTTCAGCATAATGGATCCTGATATTCAGGATAGCCCCCATACTTGCCTGTATGACTTTCGGATTATAAACCTCAACACAGTTTTGAGAACAAACAATATCCTTAATGCCAAACCATGCCGCAGCCCTTATTATTGTTCCAAGGTTACCGGGATCCTGCACAAAATCGAGGGCAACACACAGGTTTTCAAGTATTACATCAAAGTCCGTCCTATACTCGGGGAATGGAACAACGGCGACTGCATTATGCGGTGTTTTAAGACTGCTGATCCGCTTAAGCTCATCAATACCCGCCAGTTCAATGTTGTCGATGGCAGCTTTCTCTTCAGGCAATAGTGAATCAATAAATTCAGGTTTTGCAGCCAGGAGCCTATTCTGATCCCTGACTTCAGAAACTCTTTCACCAGTTTGTCACCTTCAATAACGTACAAACGGGTTTCATCCCTTACCCTCTTCTTCTGAAGCGAATGAATAAATTTTGTCTTGCTGATACTGATCATTTAAATGGCATTATATTTTATTACGGATCTTATAACTATCAACCTGAGTTGCTGGTTACAGAAACAAGCATCAAGCAACCTGAGTTATTTGCCGGATTAATAATGAAGCCGTCGGTCTAAAGTTATTTTTTATTATTGATATATTTGCTTCTGCCTATTGACATGCAAATTTTGGAAAAATACTTTTCAAATAAAAAAGAATACCTTATCAGGATCTTAATTCTCCTTTTGCCTCTCGTTCTCCTGATATCTTCGTGCAATCCAACCAAATATGTTCCTCAGGATCAAACGCTTCTTGATAATAATTACATTGAGCTCGGCAAGGAAGGTTTAAACAAATCAGATCTGGTGCCTTATATAAAGCAAAAGCCAAACAAAAGGATTTTTGGTGCCAGGTTTCATCTGGGGTTGTACAACCTTTCAAATATTAATAAGGAGAAATGGCCACATGGATGGTTGCGGAGAATAGGGGAGGAGCCTGTGATATATGATAAATATGCTACTGAAAAAAGCAGGAATCAGATAGAAGACTATATTGGTTCCAAAGGATATTTCGACAGCCGGGTAACGGATTCAGTAAGAACAGAAAAAAGGAAATCGGATGTTTTCTATAATATTGATCTGAAAACTCCATATACTATCAGAAACCTCTATTATGATATTGCTGATACTACCATTAAATCGCTTTTTTACTTTGATTCGGTCAGCTGTCTTATTCAAAGGGGAAAACCCTATGATGTCGATATCCTGCAGGCTGAAAGAACAAGGTTTGAACGGTATGTAAGAAACCATGGATTCTATGGATTTTCAGCCGATTATATATCATTCAGGGTTGACAGCACTTTAGGCAGCAGGCAGGTCAATCTTTATTATGAGGTCAGGGAACTGATGACAATGGATAATTATAACAGGATAACAGTATACCGCTCACAGCATTTATAAGGTAAATAATGTATATATATATCCCGATTTTGTGCCCAGGGATGTTCTTGAAGGAGGAGATGCTTATTCTAGCAGCCTTGATACAATATTTTATGGCGGCTATTATTTTGTTACCACCCAGGAGAAACCACTTCTGAAATATGATCTTATCCTTCAGTCTCTTTACATTAAGCCAGGTGCTAATTATGATCTCACAAATACTGAGCAGACACAGAGTCACCTTATGGCATTAAAGGCTTATCGTCTTGTAAATATTTTTTTCAGTGAGGTTGAAGCTCCCCCGGAGAGTCAGAATCAGGAGATGCTTCTTGATTGTCATATTCAGCTTACGCTGTTAAGTCAGCAATCGTTCAATGTCGAGCTTGAAGGTACGAATTCTGCCGGAAATTTTGGCGGTGCCCTCAATTTTGTCTATCAGCACAAGAATCTTTTTCACGGAGCAGAACAGTTTAACATGAAGCTTAAAACAGCATTTGAAGCCGTTAATCAGAATAATAAAGAGATAAGAAGCAGTCAGGAGTATGGATTGGAAACAAGCTTGCGTCTTCCACAATTTCTTTTACCATTTCTTAAAAAAGAAGCTTTCGTAAAGAACTACAATCCGACTACGACAATAATGGCTGCTTTTAACTACCAGAACATGCCATCGTATGAAAGGAGAATGGCGAGTGCAACTTTTGGTTATAACTGGGCCGGCCGTAATTACAAAACACATATTGTAAATCCGGTTCAGCTTAACATAGTTGACCTGATTTCAATTGATTCTGCTTTTGCAGAGGATATAAAAAACTCATCTTACCTTGCTTACAGCTACCGTGATGTACTGATTCTGGGAGGTAACTATTCATTTATTTTTAACAATCAGAAAATTCAGAAATCCAGGGATTATATTTTCCTCCGGGTGAATGCCGATGCTGCAGGCAATCTGCTCTATGTAATATCCAAACTTGCAGGATCAAAACAGAAACTGGGAAGTTATTATGTGTTCGGACAGCCTTTTGCCCAGTTTATCCGGGCCGATGTCGATCTCAGATATAATGTTATCCTGAATGAGGTAAGCTCGGTTGTCTACAGAGGGTTCGTCGGAGTGGGATTCCCGTACGGGAATTCAAAAGCTATGCCTTTTGAAAAGCAATATTTCGGAGGTGGAGCAAACGGAATAAGAGCATGGCAGGTCAGAACCCTTGGCCCCGGCTCCTATGTCCCTGAAGGAGATGAATTCCTCAATCAGACAGCTGATATTAAAATAGAGGCGAATATCGAATACCGGTTTAAATTATTCTGGATCCTCGAAGGAGCAGTATTCTTTGACGGTGGTAATATCTGGACTTTTTATGAAGATGAAGCCCGTCCGGGTGCACAGTTCAAATTTAATTCCTTTTATAAAGAGTTTGCTGTTGGAACAGGATCTGGATTAAGATTCGATTTAAGTTTTGTAACGGGGCGTCTTGACCTGGGGATGAAACTTCGGGATCCCTCAATTACTGATGCATCGAAATGGATTTTTATGAGCAGGGAATATAATTTCAAGAACGACTTCACTTTCGTGTTTGGTATAGGATATCCATTCTGATTTCTAATTTTATTTCATAAAATATTAACTGCTCTATTTCAGATTCCTTCTGAAATTTCTTATCTTGCATTCAGTCTCACTGCTTTTTTTATTCTGCATGAATTCATTTAAAGAATCACTCATGAACTGGTTTGGTTATTCCAGGAGGGAGAGGAGGTCAACATTTATTCTTCTGATTATAATCGTGGTTATTTTTGGATTAAGGTATATTTATCCTTCCGGCAATAATTCTCTTAAGATTATTCCTCTTGAATTGCTGAATTCTGATACTGACAGCGCTTTGGTGATCCAGGATACTCCTGCACCGGTGGCAAGGCAGCGAGTATCAAAAAATCAGGTCCGGAAGAGCCCGATACTGAATCTTAACATTTGCGATTCTGCCTCGCTGGAAGCCTTGCCGGGGATCGGTCCGGTTTTATCATCGCGTATTATCAAGTACAGGAACCTCATCGGGGGATATGTGTCTGTTGATCAGCTGAAAGAAGTTTACGGACTGCCGGAAGAAACATTTGATCTGATTTCAGCCCGGGTAATGGCAGATTCCCTTACAATCAGAAAAATCAGGATCAATGAGTGGGATTACAGGCAGCTTATACGGCATCCCTATTTTCAGAGGAATGAAGTTTCAGCAATCCTGAAATACCGGGAAATAAAGGGCAGGATTACAAATATCAGTGAAATGGTTGAAAATAATCTTATCTCCTCTGAAACAGCCAGAAAGATAAGACAGTATTTGGAGTTTAGTGAATAATTGCTTAAAAAGCCTTTGTGACCAGTCTTGGTGCGACTTTGTGGTTAAAATCAGCATTGAACCACAAAGGATCGCAAAGTTCATCACAAGTAACTCAAAGGTTAAATCCATCAAAATACCACTTTTTAAACAGCCCCAGTAAAACATTTTAACCAATATTTAACACCTGATTATTTTGAAACCAATATAAAAAGCAGTAACTTTAATAAATCCGATTATGATAAAATTCTGCATATATAAAATGTTTAATCACTTTAAATTAAATTTTAATGATAAAATTATTTCCTTAAAAGTTTTGAAAAGATTTTTTCTATTTCTAACTTTGCGCCTCGTTTAAAAACTGAATATTTAATTATGATTATTGTACCATTAAAAGAAGGCGAGAATATTGAAAGAGCTTTAAAAAAGTTCAAAAGGAAATTTGAAAAGACTGGAGTGATCCGTGAATTACGTTCACGTCAGGCTTTTATTAAGCCTTCAGTACGCCGCAGGGAAGAAATCAAGAAGGCTATGTACGTTCAGAAGATGCAGGAAAGCGAAGAATAATCCTCCTTCAGGTATCTTTTTTTAATCAATAACAGATAAGGAGGTTCCTTTATGGATCATAAGGAATCGTTCTTACAATATCTGCAAATCGAAAAGCGGTATTCACCGCATACTGTCAGATCATATTTAAACGATCTGGATCAGTTTTATAATTATTTAAAGCTGAAGGATCTGTCCGATGATCCTGTAACATGTTACTTCGCATGATATCAGGGCATGGATTGTCAGTCTGATGGAAGAATGGTATTCTACAGTAAGTGTTCACCGTAAAATTTCATGTCTGAGGGTTTTTTACCGGTATCTGAGGAAAGAGGGAATTGTCAAGAATGATCCGCTTGAAAAAGTTGTTCTTCCAAAAACGAAAAAAGAGGCTTCCTGTCTTTGTTGAGAAGAGGCTCACTTGATAAGCTGCTTGACAAGTATGATTTTGGAGATGATTTTCAGGGAATCAGGAACAGGACCATAATTGAGATGCTTTATCTGACCGGGATGAGGAGGGCAGAACTGATAGGGCTTCAGGAACATTGATGTCGATCTTAGCGGAAGCATACCGTGAAGGTTACCGGAAAAAGGAACAAGCAGAGGATAATACCTCTTGTAAATCATTTTACCATAAAGCTTGAAGAATATATTAAGATAAGGAATGAGAATTTCCTGATTCAGGAAGCGATGAATGGTTTTTTATTACCGATAAAGGGAACAAGTTGTATGATAAATATGTTTATAATACAGTAAGGAGATATCTTGTCAATGGTGACCACTATTGAAAAGAAGAGTCCGCATATTCTAAGGCATACTTTTGCCACGCATATGCTTAACAACGGAGCTGATCTTAATTCAATAAAGGAGTTGCTGGGGCATGCCAATCTGTCTGCCACACAGATATATACACATAATACATTTGAAAAGCTTAAGAAAATATATAAACAGGCTCATCCAAGAGCTTAAATATTAATCAATTAAACAGGAGGTACTACTATGAACATTCAGATTCATTCAGTGCGGTTTGATGCCGATAAAAAGCTAATTGATTTTGTTCATCAGAAACTGGATAAACTTACCCAGTTTGGTGAAGGATATTGTTAATGCTGAAGTTTATCTCAGGCTTGACAAGGATCAGGAGCGTGAGAATAAAATTAGCGAAATTAAGCTGGATTTACCAGGAGGACCTTTATTTGCAAAGAAAGCAAAGCAAGACATTTGAAGAGGCTACTGACGAGGCAATAGATGCTCTTAAGAAACAGATTACCAAGTATAAGCAGAAGAAAAGAGGAGTCTAGATAATGCTCTGTTCAAAAATATATTTGAATTTATTTTGATAATATAAAATTTAAATTCATACATTTGCAAACCGTTTTTTGAGGGTATATTATGCCCTTTCGGGGCGTTCTTTAAATTGCCGATGTAGCTCAGTTGGTCAGAGCAGCTGATTTGTAATCTGCAGGTCGGGGGTTCGAATCCCTTCATCGGCTCTTGAAAGAGTTGTAAATGTGTGTCTTAGGAGATTGACTCTGTTTCAAGGGGGAGATACCAAAGCGGCCAACTGGGGCAGACTGTAAATCTGCTGGCGAATGCCTTCGTAGGTTCGAATCCTGCTCTCCCCACTTAAACAGGAATAGACCGTATACTCATGGCAAAGATTAGTGAATGACGATACGGATCTCTTTGGACGATATTAAGCGGGAGTAGCTCAGTTGGTAGAGCATTAGCCTTCCAAGCTAAGGGTCGCGGTTTCGAGTACCGTCTCCCGCTCACTTTTTGAGGCCAGAGTAGCTCAGGGGTAGAGCACTTCCTTGGTAAGGAAGGGGTCGGGGGTTCAATTCCCCCCTCCGGCTCAACAGGAAATATTGATTTTTAAATAAAATTAGATAAACTTAAATTTAATAAGCTTGGAGTTATGGCAAAAGAAAAATTTGACAGGTCGAAACCGCATGTGAATATTGGTACTATTGGTCATATTGACCATGGTAAGACCACCCTGACGGCAGCGATCACTATGGTCCTTGACAAGAAAGGTCTCTCTGAAATCAGGGATTTTGACTCAATTGATAATGCTCCTGAAGAAAAGGAAAGGGGTATTACAATTAATACTGCTCACGTTGAATATCAGACAGCAAAACGTCACTATGCACACGTTGACTGCCCTGGTCACGCTGACTATATCAAGAACATGGTTACAGGTGCTGCCCAGATGGACGGTGCTATCCTTGTTGTTGCTGCAACTGACGGTCCAATGCCTCAGACACGTGAACATATCCTGCTTGCACATCAGGTTAACGTTCCTCAGGTGCTTGTTTTTATGAATAAAGTTGATATGGTTGATGATGAGGAACTTCTTGACCTTGTTGAGATGGAAGTTCGTGATCTTCTGAATTTCTATAAATTTGATGGCGACAATGCTCCGGTTATCCGTGGTTCAGCCCTTGGTGCAATGCATGGAGAAGCAAAATGGGAAGATAAAGTTATGGAACTGATGGATGCAGTTGATTCATTTATTCCTATACCTCCTCGCGAAAATCAGAAACCATTCCTTATGCCGGTTGAAGACGTTTTCTCAATCACAGGACGCGGAACAGTTGCAACAGGCCGTATCGAAACCGGTGTTGTTCTTACAGGCGATGAACTTGAAATGATCGGTCTTGGTGCTGAGAAACGCAAAACAGTTTGTACAGGTGTTGAAATGTTCCGTAAGATTCTCGACAGGGGTGAAGCCGGAGATAATGTTGGTCTGCTTCTGAGCGGTGTTGATAAGAAAGAAATCAAAAGAGGAATGGTTCTTGCGAAACCAGGTTCAATAACTCCTCACACAAAGTTCAAATCAGAGATCTATGTTCTGAAGAAAGAAGAAGGCGGACGTCATACACCATTCCATAATAAATATCGTCCGCAGTTCTATATCAGAACCCTTGATATTACAGGTGAGATAACTCTCCCTGAAGGAAGAGAAATGGTAATGCCCGGCGATAATGTTACAATTACCGTTGATCTTATATATCCGGTTGCTATTAATGTAGGACTCCGTTTTGCTATCCGTGAAGGCGGCAGGACAGTTGGTGCCGGTGCAGTAACTCAGATTCTTGAATAAGCGTTTTGGATATCATTTGCAGAATCGCGGCTATTCGGGATTCTGCAAAATGACACACGGGTGTAGCTCAGTTGGTAGAGCACTGGTCTCCAAAACCAGGTGTCGGGAGTTCGAGTCTCTCCTCCCGTGCAAATATTTTTAAAACTATGGATATAAAAGGATATTTCAGGGAATCATATACTGAGCTTGTTCACAAGGTCACATGGCCTGCATGGAGCGAATTGCAGAACAGCGGCGTTCTTGTCCTTGTTGCTACATTGATTATTGCACTTTTGGTTGCTGCAATGGACTTTGTCTTTCAGCAGGATTATGGAATTCATTTACAGTTTGTTATATTAAACAGGAGATCATGTTCCGATGAGCGAGAATATAAAGAAGTGGTATGTACTTCGTGCTATTGGAGGGAAAGAAAAAAAGGTAAAGGAATATATAGATAATGAAGTAGCCCGCCTGAAACTTGAAGAATTTGTCTCCCAGGTTCTTATCCCGACTGAAAAAGTATACCAGATACGGTCAGGAAAAAAAATAAGCAAGGAGAGAACTTTCTTCCCGGGTTATGTTCTGGTTGAAGCTGTTCTTGCCGGAGAAATTCCACATCTTCTGAGAAATATTCCCAATGTGATCGGATTTCCTGGGTTCCCAGGACGGAGAACCTGTTCCACTCAGAAAATCGGAAATAAACAGGATCCTCGGCAAGGTTGATGAACTTAATGCAAGTGATGAAGAACTAAATGTACCATTCTTTGTTGGCGAATCGGTAAAAGTTATTGATGGTCCGTTCAATAGTTTTACGGGAATTATTGAAGAGGTGAATGATGAAAAGAAAAAGCTCAAGGTGATGGTAAAGATTTTTGGCAGAAAAACACCTCTTGAGCTTAGTTTTATGCAGGTAGAAAAAGAAAATTAACAGAAGATATTGACGGTTATAACATTCATAATGCTTCCTGAATAACTGTCAAGCTCTCGCAATAAACACGCAAATTTTAAATTATGGCAAAAGAAGTTGCTGGAATTATCAAGTTACAGATTCGTGGCGGAGCAGCTAATCCATCTCCACCGGTTGGACCTGCTTTAGGTTCCAAAGGTGTGAATATCATGGATTTCTGCAAGCAATTTAATGCGAGGACCCAGGACAAAGCTGGAAAAGTAATACCGGTTGTTATCACAGTATATGCTGACAAATCATTTGATTTTGTTACAAAAACACCGCCTGTTGCTGTTCAGCTTCTCGAAGTTGCTAAATCCAAAAAAGGTTCCAAGGAACCTAACAGGGAAAAAGTAGCAACCGTTACCTGGGACCAGGTCAAATCAATTGCTGGTGAAAAAATGGAAGACTTGAACTGTTTTACACTCGAGTCGGCCATGAAGATGGTAGCTGGTACCGCAAGAAGTATGGGAATAACCGTAAAAGGAGATCCCGGTAAATAATTAATTAGTAGAAAAAATGACTAAACTTACCAAAAACCAGAAGCTCTCTTTCGGGAAACTCGAAAAAGAAAAGCTTTATACGTTGACAGAAGCATCGTCGCTGGTAAAGGAAATTACCACGACAAAATTTGATGCTTCTATCGACCTGGATGTAAGGTTAGGTATCGATCCAAGGAAATCCAATCAGATGGTCCGCGGTGTTGTTTCCCTTCCTCACGGAACAGGAAAACTGACACGCGTTCTTGTTTTATGCACTCCCGACAAGGAGGCTGAAGCAAAAAAAGCAGGAGCTGATTTTGTTGGTCTTGATGATTATGTTGATAAGATCAAAGCTGGTTGGACAGATGTTGACGTTATTATAACCATGCCATCCGTGATGGGTAAAGTCGGTCAGTTAGGTCGAATCCTCGGTCCCCGCGGACTGATGCCGAACCCTAAAAGTGGAACTGTTACAATGGATATTGGTAAGGCTGTTAAAGAAGTGAAGCAGGGTAAGATTGATTTCAAAGTTGATAAAAGCGGAATCATTCATACCTCAATCGGAAAAGTCTCTTTCGAGGCACAAAAGATCGTCGAGAATGCAAGGGAGTTTATCCATGTGGTAAACAAACTGAAACCGGCAGCAGCAAAAGGAACCTACATACGTAGCCTGTTCCTTTCAAGCACTATGAGCCCGGGTATCAAGATTGATCCTAAAGGTCTTGATGAATAATTTGTTAAGTTAAACTCGAAAAAATTATGAGACGGGAAGAAAAAAATGCTATCATAAACAGCCTTGCTGAGAAATTGAAAGAGTACAGCCACTTTTATCTGACTGATACTGCTCAGCTGAATGCCGCTGACACAAGTGATCTGAGAAGAAAGTGTTTTGAAAACGACATTAAACTTATCGTTGTAAAAAATACTCTCCTTAAAAGAGCACTCGCAGATGTCTGAAGGGAACTTTGAAGAACTATATCCGGTTCTTGAAGGTACCACGTCCATCATGTTTGCCCAAACCGGAAACGGTCCTGCCAAACTCATTAAAGGAGTTCAGGAAGCAACATGATAAGCCTGTTTTCAAAGGTGCATACGTTCAGGAATCAGTTTATGTCGGAGAATCATATACTTGACACACTTGTCTCCGTCAAAACTAAACAGGAACTGATCGGAGATATTATTCTCCTGCTTCAGTCACCTGCCAGGAATGTTATATCAGCTTTACAATCAGGCGGAAATAAATTACATGGTGTTCTTGAAACACTATCAAAAAAAGAAGAATAATTAAAGTATAATCAAATTAAAATTCTATAAAAATGGCAGATCTTAAGAAATTTGCAGAAGAACTTGTAAACCTGACTGTTAAAGAGGTTAACGAACTGGCAAAAATACTTAAAGAAGAGCATGGTATTGAACCCGCTGCAACTGCAGTAGCTGTTGCAGGTCCGGCAGCCGGTAGCGATGCCCCCAAAGTTGAAGAGAAAACAACATTTGATGTTATCCTGAAAGCAGCTGGCGGTCAGAAATTACAGATAGTTAAACTGGTTAAGGATATCACCGGACTTGGACTGAAAGAAGCTAAAGCAGTCGTTGACGCCGCTCCCGGCCCTGTTAAGGAAGGTGTATCAAAAGAAGAAGCAGAAGCTATTAAAGGTCAATTAGTAGAAGCAGGAGCTGAAGTTGAACTTAAATAAGTTATACCTGTTATCTGGGTTGTAGGTTTAGTCCCGGGAATCCGGGACTAAGCCTTTTCGTTCTTTATATTATAAGTTCACTTAATCCTTTTATAAATGTCCTCAAAAAATACTGAAAGAATTAGTTTTGCTTCCAGGAAAAATCAGCTTGATTACCCCGATTTTCTGGAAGTTCAGTTGAAATCGTTCGGAGAATTTTTCCAGCTTGGGACCACTCCCGAAAACAGGAAAAAAGAAGGACTCTTTAAGGTCTTTACAGAAAACTTTCCAATTACCGACACAAGAAATAATTTTGTTCTTGAATTTCTCGATTATTATATCGACCCTCCCCGCTATACAATAGAAGAATGCATTGAACGCGGACTGACATTCAGCGTTCCTCTTAAAGCAAAGCTCAAACTCTATTGCACCGATCCTGAACATGAGGATTTTGATACTGTCATCCAGGATGTATATCTCGGAACAGTGCCTTATATGACCGAAAGAGGCACTTTCGTAATCAACGGGGCAGAACGTGTTGTTGTATCTCAGCTGCACAGATCTCCCGGTGTATTCTTCGGACAAAGCATCCATGCAAACGGCACCAAACTCTATTCAGCCAGGATTATACCCTTCAAAGGTTCCTGGATCGAATTTGCAACCGACATCAATAATGTGATGTATGCATATATCGACCGGAAGAAAAAGCTTCCGGTAACAACACTGCTAAGGGCTATCGGTTTTGAGAGTGACAAGGAAATCCTCGAAATTTTCAACCTTGCGGAAGAACATAAGGTATCAAAAACAAACATTAAAAAGCTTGTTGGCCGTAAACTTGCAGCAAGGGTTCTGAAAACATGGGTTGAGGACTTTGTTGATGAGGATACCGGTGAAGTTGTCTCAATTGAAAGAAATGAGGTAATTCTCGACAGGGAAACAGTAATCGAATCTGAACATGTCGATATGATAGTTGATTCAGGTGCAAAAGCAATCCTCCTTCACAGGGAGGACTCCACCCTTTCGGATTTTGCCATAATATACAATACACTTCAGAAAGATCCGTGCAACTCTGAAAAAGAGGCAGTTATCTATATCTATCGGCAGCTTCGCAATGCTGAACCGCCCGATGAGGCAACAGCCAGGGATGTTATCGACAAACTTTTCTTTTCAGATAAGAGATATGACCTTGGTGAAGTGGGCCGTTACAGGATAAACAAAAAGCTCGGCCTCAATACCGAGATGAACGTTAAGATCCTTACAAAGGAAGATATTATTAAAATTATCGGTTACCTGATTGAGCTTATAAACTCCAAAACCGATATCGACGATATTGACCACCTAAGCAACAGGAGAGTACGTACAGTAGGAGAACAGTTATATGCTCAGTTTGGCGTCGGCCTGGCACGTATGGCACGCACCATCCGGGAAAGAATGAATGTAAGGGATAATGAGGTGTTTACACCTGTTGATCTGATTAATTCAAAAACACTCTCTTCTGTTATCAATTCATTCTTCGGGACAAATCAGCTCTCGCAGTTTATGGATCAGACCAACCCGCTGGCCGAAATGACGCACAAGCGCCGTATGTCAGCCCTCGGACCCGGAGGTCTGTCGCGCGAAAGAGCAGGATTTGAAGTCAGGGACGTTCACTATACCCATTATGGACGGCTTTGCCCGATTGAAACCCCTGAAGGACCAAACATCGGTCTTATTTCATCACTTTGCGTTTATGCCAAAATAAACGACCTGGGATTTATTGAAACACCTTACCTTAAAGTTAACAATGCAAAGGTCGATTTCAGTGAAGACGGAATTGTATGGCTGAGTGCTGAGGAGGAAGAAGAGAAAATGATAGCCCAGGCAAATGCCCCTCTGCTAAAAGACGGGAATTTTGAGAATCCAAGGGCAAAATGCAGATATGAGGCTGATTACCCGTTCGAGGAAGTAACAAAAGTTGATCTTATGGACGTTGCCCCGAACCAGATCGCTTCTATTGCTGCATCACTGATACCTTTCCTTGAACACGACGATGCCAACAGGGCTCTTATGGGATCGAACATGATGCGTCAGGCTGTTCCGCTGATTAATCCGGAGGCCCCAATAGTCGGTACCGGTCTTGAAGGACAGGTGATAAGAGACAGCAGGATTCTTTATGCCGCTGAAGGAGATGGTGTGGTGGAATATGTCGATTCAAATGAAATTGTTGTCCGCTATACCCGAACTGATGAAGAGAAATTTGTCAGCTTCGATGATGATATAAGACGGTATGTCCTTCCAAAATACAGGAAAACGAACCAGAATACATGTATCAACCTCGTTCCGGTTGTTAAGAAGGGTGAAAAAGTATCAAAAGGACAGGTTCTTAACAGAGGGCTACGGGACCAAAAACGGAGAGCTCGCCCTTGGCAGAAACCTCAAAGTGGCATTCATGCCATGGAAAGGATACAATTTTGAGGATGCGATAGTTATATCCGAAAAAGTTGTTGAGGAGGATATGTTCACTTCAGTGCATATTGATGAATACCTTCTTGAGGTACGTGATACAAAGCGCGGACTTGAAGAATTGACTTCTGATATTCCAAACGTCAGCGAAGAGGCCACGAAACACCTTGACGAAAACGGCCTTATAAGGGTCGGAGCTCATATTATACCGGGCGATATCCTGATAGGAAAAATTACTCCCAAAGGAGAATCGGACCCTTCACCTGAAGAAAAACTGCTTCGTGCGATCTTTGGCGACAAAGCCGGTGATGTTAAGGATGCTTCTCTGAAGGCAGGACCTTCGCTTGAAGGTGTGGTAATTGATAAGAAACTGTTTACCAGGGCAATAAAGGACAGGAAAGCAAAAGCTGTTGAGAAACCCCTGCTCGACAAAATCGAAAATGATTTCAACAAGAGCGCTGAGGAACTAAAATCAAGACTGGTCGATAAGCTATTTATACTGGTAAACGGAAAGACTTCACAGGGAGTGAAAGACTATCTGAATGTTGATGTTATCCCTAAAGGAAGCAAATTCACCCTGAAACAGCTTCAGGAGATAGATTTCCTCAATATAAATCCCAGTAAGTGGACCACCGACAAGAAGAAGAACGACAGCATAAAGCAGCTGCTTCATAATTATGTAATTAAGTATAAGGAGATCGATGGCGTCTTCAAACGTAAGAAATACAATATTACCATAGGTGATGAGCTTCCTGCAGGTATTGTTCGCCTGGCCAAAGTCTATATTGCCAAAAAGCGTAAGGTAAAAGTTGGTGATAAGATGGCAGGCCGCCATGGTAACAAAGGGATTGTCGCAAGAATTGTGCGCCAGGAAGACATGCCTTTCCTTGAGGATGGCACACCTGTTGATATAGTTCTCAATCCTCTGGGTGTGCCTTCAAGGATGAACCTCGGGCAGATCTACGAAACAGTTCTGGGATGGGCAGGACAGAAGCTTGGTCTTCAGTTCTCAACACCTATCTTCGATGGAGCCACTATTGAGCAGATAACCGAATATACCGAAAAGGCGAAATTACCGAAATATGGTAAAACCTACCTTTATGACGGTGGCACCGGTGAAAGATTCGACCAGCCTGCAACGGTTGGTGTTATATACATGCTTAAACTGGGACATATGGTTGATGATAAAATGCATGCGCGTTCCATCGGACCATACTCGCTTATTACACAGCAGCCGCTTGGCGGGAAGGCACAGTTCGGAGGCCAGCGATTCGGTGAAATGGAAGTATGGGCGCTCGAAGCATTCGGAGCCGCACATATACTCCAGGAGATACTCACCATTAAGTCAGACGATGTCATAGGCCGTGCAAAAGCATATGAATCAATTGTGAAAGGCGAACCTATGCCTCAACCCGGTATTCCGGAATCATTGAACGTTTTGCTGCATGAGCTAAGGGGACTGGGATTAAGTGTTATTCTTGATTGACCATCCTCAGTATTACTATTTATAATAATTGAATAAATAAAATTCAGTATATGTCATTCAGAAGAGATAACAAAACAAAAACAAGTTACTCAAAAATCTCGATTGGTCTTGCTTCACCGGAGGAGATCCTCGATCGTTCAAGCGGTGAAGTGCTTAAACCTGAGACAATAAACTACAGGACTTATAAACCTGAGCGGGATGGATTATTCTGCGAAAGGATTTTTGGACCTGTAAAGGACTATGAGTGTCATTGCGGAAAATACAAGAGGATCCGTTACAAAGGGATCGTCTGCGATCGTTGCGGTGTAGAAGTTACTGAAAAGAAGGTGCGCCGGGAACGTATGGGACATATTTCACTTGTAGTCCCGATTGCTCATATCTGGTATTTCCGTTCATTGCCGAATAAGATAGGGTATCTTCTGGGACTTCCGACAAAGAAACTTGATTCGATAATCTATTATGAGAGGTATGTAGTAATAAATCCTGGCGTCAAAGCAGTCGACGGGATTAAATACCTTGATTTCCTTACTGAAGAGGAGTACCTTGAAATAACTGAATCGCTTCCGAAAGAAAACCAGTATCTTGAGGATAATCACCCCGATAAGTTTGTAGCCGATATGGGGGCAGACGCATTGTATAAGCTGCTTAGCCGTATCAATCTTGATGAACTTTCATATACTCTTCGCCACAGGGCAAATACCGAAACCTCACAGCAACGGAAAAATGAAGCGCTGAAGCGCCTTCAGGTCGTTGAAGCATTCAGGGACTCAAAACATGTCAACAAACCTGAATGGATGATTATTAAAGTTGTACCTGTTATACCGCCCGAATTAAGGCCACTTGTTCCTCTCGACGGAGGACGTTTTGCGACAAGCGACCTTAATGACCTTTACAGAAGGGTCATAATCAGGAATAACCGTCTTAAAAGACTTATCGAGATCAAAGCTCCCGAAGTTATCCTTCGAAATGAAAAACGTATGCTTCAGGAAGCTGTCGATTCATTATTCGACAACTCGAGAAAAGCAAATGCAGTAAAGACGGATGCCAATCGTCCTCTTAAGTCTCTTAGCGACAGCCTGAAAGGCAAGCAGGGCAGATTCCGCCAGAATCTTCTTGGTAAAAGGGTCGATTATTCAGCCCGTTCTGTCATCGTTGTGGGTCCTGAACTTGGCCTTCACGAGTGCGGTTTGCCAAAGGATATGGCTGCTGAACTCTATAAGCCATTCATTATCAGGAAGCTTATTGAACGCGGTATTGTAAAGACAGTTAAATCTGCAAAGAAAATAGTTGACCGCAAAGATCCTGTTGTCTGGGATATTCTTGAAAACGTACTCAAAGGTCATCCGGTACTTCTTAACCGTGCTCCTACACTTCACAGGCTTGGTATACAGGCTTTCCAGCCAAAACTGATAGAAGGTAAGGCGATACAGCTGCATCCTCTTGTTTGTACGGCTTTTAACGCCGACTTCGACGGCGACCAGATGGCTGTACATCTTCCGCTTGGAAATGGGGCCATACTTGAAGCCCAGATGCTTATGCTGGCATCCCATAATATCCTTAATCCTGCAAACGGAGCACCGATAACCGTTCCTTCCCAGGATATGGTTCTGGGTCTGTATTATATTACCAAAGGGAGGAAAGGCACTGCAACGGAAAAAGTAAGAGGTGAAGGCCTTGTATTTTATTCCCCCGAGGAGGTCAATATAGCTTATAATGAAGGTAAAGTAGATCTCCATGCAATAATAAAGGTCAAAGTAAATGACAGGGTCGATGGAGAACTGGTCAATCATATTGTTGAAACTTCTGTAGGGCGTGTTATCTTTAATCAGGTTGTACCTTATGAGGTTGGATTTATTAATGAGATCCTCACCAAGAAATCACTCAGGGATATTATCGGCCGCGTTCTGAAACTGGCAGGTACAGCTAAAACAGCTGATTTCCTTGACGCTATAAAGAACCTTGGATTCTATTCAGCTTTTAAAGGAGGATTGTCATTTAACCTTGACGATGTTATTATACCTGAGGAAAAAACTAAATTCGTAACCGAGGGCTATGAACAGGTTGAAGAAGTGCTGAGCAACTACAGCATGGGATTCATAACCAATAATGAACGATACAACCAGATTATTGATATCTGGACACATGTTAATGCAAGGCTGACACAATCGCTTATGAAACAGCTTTCGAACGACAAGCAGGGTTTCAATTCGGTTTATATGATGCTCGACTCGGGAGCAAGGGGTTCAAAGGAACAAATCCGCCAGCTTTCAGGAATGAGAGGCCTTATGGCAAAACCTCAGAAATCAGGTTCATCCGGATCCGAGATCATTGAAAACCCGATCCTTTCGAACTTTAAGGAGGGACTGTCGGTTCTGGAGTATTTTATTTCAACTCATGGTGCGCGTAAAGGTCTTGCCGATACCGCTCTTAAAACAGCTGACGCAGGTTATCTTACCCGTCGTCTGGTAGATGTGTCACAGGATGTAATTATTAATGAAGAGGACTGCGGGACACTGAGAGGTCTGGTGGCCACGGCTATAAAGAAAAATGAGGAGGTTGTTGAATCACTTTATGAAAGGATTCTGGGACGGACAACTGTCCACGATGTTTTCCACCCTCTTACCGGTGAGCAGATCGTGGAGGCCGGACAGGAGCTGACTGAGGAACTGGCTAAGAAAATTGAAGATTCCCCGATAGAACACGTTGAGATCCGTTCGGTTCTTACCTGCGAATCCAAAAAAGGTGTATGTGCAAAATGTTACGGACGTAACCTTTCCACCGGCCGTATGGTCCAGAAAGGTGAAGCAGTTGGTGTCATAGCAGCACAGAGTATCGGAGAACCCGGAACACAGCTTACCCTCCGTACATTCCACGTGGGAGGTACCGCTTCGAATATAATGACTGAATCACGCCTGGTTGCCCGATACAGCGGAATTGCCGAGATTGAGGAGATCCGTTCGGTTCCAAGGAAAGATATTGAGAAAGGTAATATTGATATTGTTATTGGTCGTCTTGCCGAGCTTAGAATAATAGACAAGAAAACAGGAATTGCTCTGACAACTCATACAATTCCTTATGGTTCAAAACTTTATGTTAAACCTGGACAGGAAGTTGAGAAGGGAAAACTGATCTGCGAATGGGATCCGTTCAATGCAGTGATTATTTCCGAACTTGCCGGGAAAGTGGCATACGATTATCTCATCGAAGGTATTACTTTCCGTGAAGAATCTGACGAACAGACAGGCTTTAAGGAAAAGGTGATAATAGAAAGCAGGGATAAAACCAAAAACCCTGCGATTAAAATATTGGGACCAAAAGGTGATGAGCTCAGACTATATAACCTTCCTGTAGGATCGCACCTTGTGATGGAAACAGATAAGATGGTTGAAGCTGGTGAGGTCCTGGCCAAGATACCAAGAGCCGTAGGGAAATCGGGTGATATCACCGGAGGTCTGCCAAGGGTTACCGAGTTGTTTGAAGCGCGTAATCCTTCCAACCCTGCAATAGTATCCGAGATCGATGGTGAGGTCACTTTCGGTAAAATTAAGAGAGGCAACAGGGAAATCTCGATAAAGTCGAAGACCGAGGAAATCAAGAAATACCTTGTACCGCTCTCAAAACAGATTCTTGTTCAGGAAAATGATTATGTAAAAGCTGGGATTCCTTTGTCCGATGGAGCTATTACTCCTTCCGACATCCTTGCAATCAAGGGTCCTACAAAGGTCCAGGAGTATATTGTAAATGAGATCCAGGAAGTATACCGGTTACAGGGTGTGAAGATCAATGACAAACACTTTGAAACCATCGTGCGGCAGATGATGCGAAAAGTTGAAATTATCGATCCGGGCGACACTAAATTCCTTGAACGCCAAATTGTTGATAAGCTTGAGTTTATGGACGAAAACGACTGGATCTATGGCAAGAAATACATTGTGGAAAGCGGCGATTCCCAGACCATGCGACCGGGAATGATAGTAACGGCACGTAAGCTCAGGGATGAGAATTCCGTTCTGAAACGCCGTGATTTAAAGATCGTTGATGCAAGAGATGCAGTACCAGCAACTTCAAATCAGGTACTCCAGGGTATTACCAGGGCAGCTCTTCAGACCAACAGTTTCTTCTCGGCTGCATCATTCCAGGAGACTACAAAGGTCCTAAATGAAGCCGCAATACTTGGAAAGGTCGATAAGCTTGAAGGATTGAAAGAAAACGTAATCGTGGGTCATCTAATTCCTGCCGGAACCGGACAGCGTCAATATAACAGCATTATAGTGGGATCGCTCGAAGAGTATGAAAGTCTCACTGATGCCAGTGCTGAAGTTGAATCGGAGGCAAGGAGATAGAAATATTAATCGGTAAAGAAATGTCAGATCCAAAGAATCCTAATCAGATTAACATTGAACTGAATGAGGAAATAGCACAGGGGACCTATTCAAATCTTGCTGTTATTACTCATTCATCTTCGGAATTTGTGATCGACTTTGTGCGGATTATGCCCGGAATACCAAAGGCACAGGTAAAATCAAGGATTATTCTCACTCCTGAGCATGCAAAGAGGCTGGTTGCAGCTCTGCAGGATAATATTGCCAAATATGAATCGGTTCATGGCACAATTAAGGACGTAAAAGGATCCGCACCTGTTTTGCCTTTGTCATTTGGAGGTCCGACAGCACAGGCCTGAAGATACATACATTTATTGTTCTGTGAAGGAGTACAGAATATCTTTTATTGGTGCAGGCAAAGTTGCAGGTGCTCTGTGCCGGAAATTTCATATGTCCGGCTATTAAAATTCAACAGATAGTTTCAAGGACTGAAGGAAGAGGCGAGATCCTGGCGGGGTCGTGCAATGCTTTGTGGTCGTCTGATTATCAGTTTTCAGGATCGGAAGAAATATTAATTGTTGCTGTTCCTGATGATAATTTGGCAGATGTTCTGAGAGGATCAAATGCCCTGAGAACATCGTTGTCGCACATACTGCAGGAAGCCTGGGGCTTGAAGTTTTCCCGGACCATATTAAACATACAGGGGTTTTTTATCCCCTGCAGACTTTTTCAGAAAACCGCACAATAGAATTCGATGATCTTCCATTCTTCCTGGAGGCATCAGATTCTTACTCATCAACAATCCTTAAAGATCTTGCCGAGTCGATTGGTGGCAAGGTCCATTTTGTTGATACTGAACACAGAAGACTGCTCCATGTAGCTGCCGTATTTGTGTGCAATTTTATAAACCACATGATGACTTCCGGTAAACAGCTGACTTCAAGAGCCGGATTTCAGTTTGAAGTTCTGCAACCTTTGATAAATGAGACTATTCTTAAAGCCATTGAAACGGGTCCTGAGAATTCACAAACAGGTCCGGCATTCAGATTTGATGAAGGGACTATTAAAAGACATATTGATTTATTATCTTTCTCACCTGAATTACAAGCTGTTTACAGGGAAGTAACCAGATCAATTATGCAATTCTATAAAAACCGTAAATAATGACCAATTTTAAGGAAGACCTGACGAAAGTTAAAGCATTTGTCTTTGATATTGACGGAGTGCTGTCGTTACAGACAATAAACCTTAACTCATTCGGCGTTCCGAACCGTACAGTAAACCTTCGCGATGGTTATGCAATACAGCTTGCGGTAAGAAAAGGTTATCATGTTGCCATCATTTCAGGAAGTAACTCAAAGGAATACCTGAAAAGGCTGAAACAGCTTGGTGTCAGGGATGTTTATCTTAACAGCCGTTCGAAGATCGAACATTTCAATGCTTTTTTAAAGAAACATAATATCCGGGAATCAGATGTTCTGTTTATGGGTGACGATATCCCTGATTATAAGGTTATGAAAGCAGCGGGAGTCCCTGTATGCCCTTCAGATGCTGACAGTGAGATTAAGCAGGTGGCTATTTATGTTTCAGATAAAAAGGGGGGAGAAGGGTGTGTCAGGGATGTTATTGAACAGGTTTTAAGACTGCATAATAACTGGATGGATGCCGATGCATTTACATGGTAGCGATGAAAGCTTTTCTTAATCTCATCAGATGGCCTAATCTTCTCATTGTTGCTCTGACAATGATCCTGATGAGATATGCCGTAATCGAACCTTTGATCAACAGGATTACTGTCGTCCTGAACAATGGATTTGAGGAAGAAGTTACATTGACACTTAAATTTCCATGGTACGATTTTCTGATACTTGTTTTTGCAACGCTCTCCATTACTGCCGGCGGATATGTTATAAACGACTACTTCGACATTAAAACCGATCTGATTAACAGGGGAGAAGTAATTGTAGGAACGAAAATTCCCAGGCGCCAGGCAATGATGTGGCATAATATTTTAAATTCGACTGGTGTAGCGGCAGGATTTTATATCTCCTGGAAAGCCGGATATTTCTGGATGGGGATTCTTTTTCTGATCGTCTCCGGGCTTGCTCTACTTTTATTCAGCAAGCTATAAAAGGCAGTTTCTGATCGGGAACATTGTAGTTGCACTGCTTACAGCGATGGTTCCGATGATGGTGGTTGTATATGAGTGGCCTGCACTCTACAGGTATTATGCCATAAACACAGTGACTCCGCCTCAGCTGGGGCTTCTCTTTTACTGGACAGGTGGTTTTGCAATATTTGCTTTTCTGACAACCCTGACAAGGGAAATAATAAAGGATATTGAAGACTTTGAAGGTGATATGGCTTATGGAAGAAATACAATCCCTGTGGTGACCGGAACCCTGACTGCAAGGATTATTTCCATTCTGCTGATCCTCATAACTGCCGGATTGCTCTATGTTGTATGGTATTTTTTCCTGAATGACAGGATTACATTGATTTATATTTCCTGCGCAATTGTAATTCCTTTATTATTTGTGGTATATCAGTTAATTGTCAGTGTCAATAAAAAGCAGCTTCATAATGCAAGCAGGATAATGAAGATCATCATGGTCGCGGGTGTTCTTTATTCAGTAGTTGTAAAAGTGATCCTGGACCAGAATCTTGTCTGATATGGGAATTGAGGATATCAATAAGTACAGAATAATACTTGCTTCCCGTTCTCCCCGGAGAAAGCAGCTTCTGAAGGATCTGGGACTGAATTTTGAAGTTGAGGTCAGGGACTGGACCGAAGAATATCCCTCACATCTCAAAGGTGAAGAGATTGCTCTTTATGTGGCAAGGTCAAAAGCCAGAACTTTCAGGTCCGGGATAAGGGATAATGAGATTGTGATTACTGCCGATACAATTGTGTGGTGTAAGAATAAAGTCCTTGATAAGCCTGCCGGCAGGGATGATGCCATTAAAATTCTTAAGGAAATATCAGGAAATACACATAGAGTTATAACCGGAGTATGTCTGTCTGTCAAAGTCGAAGTTTGTATCTTTTTTTTCTTCAACAAAGGTGACATTTTCAGAGCTGACAAACGACGAAATTGAATATTATGTCGATAGCTTCAGACCCTATGATAAAGCTGGAGCATACGGCATACAGGAATGGATCGGCCTTGCGGCGTGCAGTCATATTGAAGGATCATATTTTAATGTCATGGGTCTGCCGGTTGAACAGGTTTACCATGAATTACATAAATTTATCGCCCCCAACCCCCTGAAGGGGATTTAAAACAAAATATTTTTAACCCCCCTGTTGGAGGTAAAGGGATAGAACCATCTGTTTAACAAAGAAATACATCAATATGAAAAAAATACTGCTAGCATCCACATTGCTTTTAGTTACTTTGTCCGGATTTTCAACACCTCCTGATGAAGGTATCTGGATACCTCTGCTTATTGAAAAATACAATATTAAGCTGATGCAGGAAAAAGGCTTTAAGCTCTCTGCTGAGGATATTTACAGTGTAAACAGAGCCTGCATGAAAGATGCTGTCGTAAATTTCAACGGAGGCTGCACAGCGGAACTTATTTCAGCAGAAGGACTTCTGATAACCAATCACCATTGTGGCTACGGACAGATACAGGAACATTCGAGCCTTGAAAATGATTATCTCACAAATGGCTTCTGGGCAATGTCAGGAAAAGAAGAGCTTCCCAATCCCGGAGTATACTGTAACACTTTTGAAATGGATGGAAGATGTCACTACAAGAGTTCTTTCGGGTGTCTCTGACGATATGCCATCGCCGGACCGCGAAAATCTTATTTCAGCAAATATTGAAAATATTGTGAAACAGGCGGTTGAAGGTACTGGTTACAAAGCGTCAGTACGGCCGTTTTTTATGGGTAATCAGTATTTTTTGTTTGTGAATGAGACTTTCAGGGATGTCAGGCTTGTTGGAGCCCCGCCTTCATCAATCGGCAAGTTCGGCGGTGATACTGATAACTGGATTTGGCCGCGGCATACAGGTGATTTTTCCCTGTTCAGGGTTTATGCAGACACCAATAACCAGCCAGCCGATTATTCGGCTGATAATGTGCCATACAAACCTGCATATTATTTTCCAATCTCCCTGAAGGGTGTCAAAGAGGGTGATTTTACAATGGTATTTGGTTATCCGGGTTCTACTTCTGAATATGTCCCCTCATTTCATATTGATATGGTTAAAAACTATATTAATCCGAAAATGATCAGTATCAGGTCGAAAAAGATTGAGATCATTGATGAGGCAATGAACTCCGATCCGCTGATCAGGATACAGTATTCTGCAAAGAAAGCCGGTATTTCCAATTCATGGAAAAAGTGGATAGGGGAGATCCAGGGACTTGAAAGGATGAATACCATCGGCAAAAAGCAGGAGTTTGAAGCGGAACTGACTCAATGGATCGATTCGGATGTAAAAAGGAAAGCAGATTACGGGGATATCCTTCCTGCTTACAGGGAAATATATGACAATCTTAAGGAATACACCCTTGTCAACAGCTTCACAAATGAAGTAATTAATGGTGTTGAGGCATTTGCATTGTCAAGAAGAACCAGAGAGCTGGCAGATATGTATGAGAACGATGCAGCAGGCTGAAGATATTCAAAAATTGAAGGATAAACTTATTGAAGATGCCGGTCAGTTTTTCAAGGATTATAATAAGGAGACTGATCAGAAACTGTTTGTTGCCATGATGAATATGTATGGAGAATCGCTTGATGAAAAATGGCTTTCTCCCGGATATCTGAAACTTAAGAATAAGTACAAAGGGGATTTTTCCGGTATTGCATCCAAAATATACAGCATTACACCATTTGCTGATGAGCAAAGATATGTTGCATTCATTAAAGATTTCAACAAATCATCGGTTAAGAAATTGAAAAGGGATCCGTTTTATTCTCTTTCGCTCGATGCAGCATTATTTCTGACAGTCAATGTAAGACCAGAGCTGATAAGGCTAAACGGAGAATTGCAAAAGCTTAACAAAAGATACATGAAAGCGCAGATGGAATATGAGAGCGAAAAAGTTTTCTATCCTGATGCCAATTCAACCCTCAGGGTCGCTTTTGGGACCATACAGGGATACTATTCAAAGGATGCTGTTTACTTCAAACCTGTTTCAACTCTTAAGGGTATAATTGAAAAGGATAATCCTGAAATTTATGACTATGATGTTCCGGACAGGTTGAAGGAATTGTATGCAAAACGCGATTTTGGACGTTATGCACAGGATGGAGAGGTACCTGTTTGTTTTATTGCAAACAACCACACTACCGGAGGAAATTCCGGGAGCCCGGTTATAAATGCCGAGGGTTACCTGATAGGTATTAATTTTGACAGGGCATGGGAAGGGGTCGCCAGTGATATGGCTTTTAATCCTGATCAGAGCCGTAATATAAGCCTCGATATAAGATTTGCCTTATTTATTATCGACAAATTCGCAGGTGCCGGGTATCTCCTGGATGAGATGACAATTATAGAATAGACTTTTACCCGGCGTTTCTCTGATAACTGAAATTAAAACTCCCAGTTCACTGGGAGAAGGGAGGACAGATAAAAATCAGTATGATTTGATAGTCTTGAGCTTATCAGCATATTTCTGATATACGCCTTCCTGCATTATAATCTGTTCTCTTACCTTTTCCTGCATCAGTTCATTTTCCGGGATCTCCTTATTAGCTTTCTCTATTGCATCATTCGATTTTTTGATCTTTTTCTCAGATGAATCAATTTCGTTCAGCGCTTTTTTCTTTCTTTTTTCGAGATCCTTTACCTGGCTGGCTTTTTCTTTCTGTGCAGGTCCTTCTTCCATTCCGGCCAGTAAGCTATTCTGTTCTTTTAAGGATGCTTCCACACTTCTCAGTTCATTGTTCTGAACTGTAATGTTATCTTTTGCACTAAGAATATCTCCGTTATCTGACTGAATAGTTTTCAGCATTTTTGATTTCTCGTTCTCGAGCGATGATAATTCTTTCTGGAGATCCTTTAGCTTTTTCTCCTCAGCATCGGCCTGGACTTTTGCTACATCGATATACTGGTTCTTGGCGAATTCCTTAATATAATCGCGCACCTTTATGAACTCAGCATTGTTTGCCTGTTCGATATACTCATCTTTTTTCGTTTCTATCGATACGTACAGCTTAAGCATTGAATCGAGCTTTATAATCTTGCTGTAAATATTTACAGGATTGGGGCTGATGTTTTTAAGCCTTGCACCAAAGATCGACATCTCGTCTTTTTCGGTAACCACTTTCGACTTTGTTCCGCTTTGGATATCTTTTACCCATCTTTTACAGCTTCATCATAATCAGCTTCAGGTATTGTAACCGATAACCCTGGCACCATGAACTTGGCCATCACAAGAGTGTCTGCAGCAACAACGATTGGCTGCTGGGCATTTATGCCCAGAAAAGGAATTAATACTAATATTATAAGAGCAAATTTTGATTTCATAACATTTTTTTTAAGCAGATCTGTTTTGATGTTTAAATATACAAATAAATAAATAAACCATATTGATTAATGTAATTCAAAAATAGTACCAATGATATTATATTGTTTATCAGGATATTATTTTTACAGCCAGTATCAGGGAGCGATTAAAACTGACTCAATGCCTGGAACGATGTGTCAGGGTATTTTATAATTTTACTGTCATACAATTTACATTAATTAAAAAAGCGACAAATTTTATTAACTTTCAGGTGAAATTTAAAAGTTATGATCAGAATAACGGCAGATGATAAAATTCCATTCCTGAAGGGAGTTCTGGAACCTTTTGCCACTGTTTCATATTTGCCTGGTAATCAAATTGACAGGAATCATGCTATGAGATCTGATGCTCTGCTTGTAAGAACAAGGACCAGGTGCAATCCGGAACTTCTTAAAGGAACTCCTGTGAAGTTTATTGGGACAGCTACAATAGGATATGATCATATTGATACTGACTTTTGTAAGGAGAATAATATCAGGTGGAAAAATGCCCCGGGCTGTAATTCATCATCTGTACAGCAGTATATTGCAGCGTCATTATTGAGAATTTCAGCAGAATCGGGATTTGACCTTAAAGACAAAACGATCGGCATAATAGGAGTTGGAAATGTAGGTTCAAAAGTTCAATATCTGGCAAATGCACTGGGGATGAAAGTGCTCCTGAACGATCCTCCAAGGGAAAGAAATGAGAAGAAAAAGAGTTTTGTCAGCCTTGAACATCTTCTTGGAGAATCCGATATTATAACACTTCATGTCCCTTTGAATATGGATGGACAAGATAAGACTTTCCATCTTTTTAACAGGGAAACATTAGGCAGGATCAAAAAAGGTTGCTGGTTTATAAATGCATCACGTGGCGAAGTTGCAGAAACAGAAGCGCTGAAAGATGCGCTGGCTGAAGAGAAGCTTGCAGGTGTTGTGATAGATGTATGGGAGAGAGAACCTGAAATTGATATTCCGCTTATGCATATGTCATTTCTTGGCAACTCCTCATATTGCAGGATATTCAGCCGATGGCAAAGCCAACGGAACTGCAATGATTGTTAAGGATTTATGCGAGTTTTTCGGTATTCCTCTTGCTGACTGGTATCCGTCTGAAGTTCCTGATTTACCGGAATCTGTCCTTGCAATCGACTGCAACGGTAAAAGCAATGAAGAGATACTGAGAAAAGCGGTATTCCATTCCTATAATATAGTTGAAGATGACGTCAGACTTAGATTCGATCCTTCCCGTTTCGAAAAAGAAAGAGAGAACTACCCTGTCAGGCGCGAATTCTCATTCTACACAATAAAGCTTAAGGATGGTAACAAGGAGATTACAAAGCTCCTTAAGGACCTTGGATTTAAAGTATCCTGATAAATAATCCTGAAAGTCTTACATTCTTGTATCAGGCATGCACTGGTTCTGATATAGCTGCAAACTCCTTCACCTGGAATACGAATGCCTGCAGCCTTGTATCAAGTGAAACTGAATCCTGTCCGTCGTATGCTATGTTTATGAAAGGAATATTATTATGGTCCTTCCTGAATGAATCGCTTACTGAAGCTATAAGAGTTCCGGGCATACAGGTGAATGGCAGAATTGCAGCCAGACCTGAAACACCTCTTTTTGTCAGGGCCACTGAAGTACCCATGGCTATCGGAGGATCACCGTCATAAAACTCATTCACATAAGTGTTGCATAACTTCAGCATTTCATGAAGTGATACATCTTTTTCATGGTCGGTGAATTTCTTAATCCCCCTCAATAATGATTCTGCAATTACATCCTGTCCGATATCCCTGGATTTTGGATTTAATTATTCCCTTTATATCATTTTTCCACCTGCTGTCGCGGGTAAAACGGTATGTGGAATAATATATCCATTCGGAGAATGGCCCGATAACAACCTCAACACCAAGATCTTCAAGCCGGTTGGCAATATTGCCGTTACAGCCTGAATTATCGCGCATAAATATCTCCCCGATAATAGCCACAACCGGTTTTCTTACACTCTTATCGACTTTTATTGCCATAAAATCTGCTGCTATTCCGGCCAGCACCTTATGAAGTCCGCGGGCACCCTTTTCAATGCATCTCTCAAGTCGATGGATTGCATCCTGGTATAGCCTGTCCGATTCACCCTTATTGATCTCGTAAGGCCTTGTCTCCCTGTGGATCTTCCTTATATAATCAGCAACAATAAATCCTTTCCATGCATTGATCCTGAACTTCTGGCCATGTTCCCCGGCAATATCTTCATAAGAAGTATCATTTGAAGGGGTAATGAGCTCTGCTTTTTCAAATCCCAGCCGGTCAAAGAGTATCCTGTGAAACTGATTGTATTGTCCAAACCTGCAGGGACCGTTATGATCAGGCATGAAGAAGCTCATTTTTGAAGGATCCGCTCCGGGTTCCTGTAATTTTTTGATGAAGCTTCCGGTTGTGCATATCATCGGGAAGCACTCTTTCGATGAAGTGTATTTTCTTCCTATTGCCAGGTCTTCTTCATCCTGCCGCGGCAGAACCTCCGAAGGTACGCCGATGCTTCTGGCAGCTGCAGCGATCATGTAAGCTCCGTCGTTCATGTAAGGAAAATACAGTATCCTGTCTTTGGGCGGAGATGATGGACTTGGACGCGGTCTGAAGATCTTAACATCCTTCTTCTCATTCTGTTCTGAGCCTTTCAGACTGTCGAGGAATGCTTCGATACGTGTTACCATACCGGCATCGGCAGAGTGTTCATCTACCTCAAGATGAAGGAATGGCTTACCTTTCAGCTCTTCAGTTACATAATGCCATATGAATGAATCGGGTCCGCACCGGAAATTGCTAAGATAAACAGCATATAATCCATCTGTTTTTGCCACATGCTGGGCAGCTGCAATGATCTTCTGGCCATTTGGCCAGTACATATTCCTGTAATTGTTCAAAAATATTGTAAGGTGTCAGGTCGAGCATATCAATCGGGATAGGCATTACATTCTGGGTAATAAGCTTTTCAACAAGTCCAAGATTGAGATGCGGATCAGTGCTGTTATAGGGTCTTCCAAGCAGGACAACCGGCCTGCAGTTTTCAGGGATATTTTTTAAGAACATCCCTGCCGTATTCCACAAGACTTTTTTCGAATGATACCTGAACTCCATCGGCTTTGTAAATGGCTTTTTTAATCTCTTCCTTGCTTATCCCGAATTTTTCATTGAAATAAGTAGTCATCTCTTTTACGAGAGCCCGCTCAAAAAATCTGAAATGAAGTGTCGGCATCAACAGTTTTGATTCATCAATCTTCCCTTTAAGCGCTGCCTTTACCATAAACGGATAAGTCTGAATCCATGGGCAGTTGCAGTTGAATGTCTTGTTGCCTTCCCTGAATTTGGCATTTACAATAAATGGAAGAAAGATATAATCAACTCCTTTTTCAATAAGATCAATTACATGACCATGCATGAGTTCCACAGGAAGGCATGTTTCGGTTGTCATTGTCTCAATTGATTGACTGACAAGTGACTTTATCCGATTCTCTTGAAATTACTACCCTGAATCCGAGCTCTTCAAAAAATGTACGCCAGAACGGGAACTGCTGGTAAAATACCATCAGTGCCCTTGGGATACCGATTGTGGGGTCTTTCCCGGTTCGTTTTTCCTGATATCCCTCCATCAGCATCTCTGTTCTTTTGTTGAACAGGTTCGGGATATTATTCGCTATTTTTTTCCGGCCGTCAGTTTCATATTTTTCACACCTTCCGCCATAAAACAGGGATTTCTTTTCCCCTGCAATTTTCACTCTTCTGATCTCACAATGGTTGGCACAGCTCTGGCATGAAAACCTGCTGATTTCATATGTTACATTTCTGATTCCGAAACCTTTAAATGTGGTTTTCTGTCCCTTTTGTCATTGATCTTCTGGGCAAGGATAGCTGCACCGATAGCACCGGTAACATCAAAATGCGGAGGAATGATTATTTTCTTTCCCAGTAACCTGTTCAAATGCAGCAACAACAGCTTTATTGTTTGTAACACCTCCCTGGAAGAATATTTTGTTTCCGACTTTTCGGTCAGCAACAACTTTCTGCAGATAGTTATAAACAATTGAATAAGCAAGTCCTCCGACAAGGTTTTCATTCCTTGCACCCTTCTGCATGTATGAATTGAGGTCCGATTCCATGAAAACAGTACACCTGTCGCCCAGCTTTACCGGGCACTCTGAGTTCAAGTGCCATGCATCCGAACTCATCAACAATATTGATATTCAGTTTTTCAGCCTGCTCTTCAAGGAATGATCCTGTTCCTGCAGCACAGACTTTATTCATTTCAAAGTCGACAACCACACCATTCTCAATGCTGATATATTTTGAATCCTGTCCCCCGATTTCAAAAATTGTGTCAACAGTCGGATCATAATCAATTGCAGCAGTTGCCTGAGCTGTTATCTCATTCTGTATGGTATCGGCACCGATAAAATCGCCTGTAAGGTACCTGCCTGATCCTGTTGTGCCTGCTCCGATAACTTCAACATGCTTCACCAACCTCATCATAAGATCTCAGTCATCCCTTTCTGGATAGCTTCCAGGGGTTTTCCTGCAGTTGGCAGGTAGCGCCTTGCAATTACATTATGATCGGGATCGATAAGAACAACATTTGTACTCAGCGATCCTACATCAATACCAAGATAAACATGGATCTTTTCTTTTCCATTCTTTCTAAAATGGACTACTTTATTGTAGACTGCCTCTGATTCTTTAAGCTGGGGGAGGCTATTGAAATGCTGTTGAGTCATCTGCAAGATACTCTTCCAGCTTCTCCATCCCCTTGAAATGGTTCATCTCAAGATTATTGGAACGCGCATACATTACTGCTCCTATCGCACCCATCGAGGCATGATGCTCCGGGATAATCAGTTCATCCTCATTCAGGTCAAGAACTTCCCTGAAGGCTCTGATCATTCCTATATTTGCTGCAACACCTCCTGAGAAAATTACTGGTTTCTTAATCTCCTTGCTTCTTGCCACATTGCTTCTGAAATTACGGGCAAGTGCAAAACATAATCCTGCAACAATATCATGCAAGGGAGTTGCTAATCTGCTGATGGTGGATCATATCGCTCTTTGCAAAAACACTGCACCTTCCTGCAATCCGGGGAGGATCAACAGATTTCAATGGCCATTTCTCCAAACTCCTTCTCAATCGGAACTCCTATCCTCCGTGCCTGCTGATCAAGAAATGATCCTGTTCCTGCAGCACAGATACTGTTCATTTCAAAATCGACCAGTCGGGAATGCCCGTTTGAAGGATCCTTTTCAAGAATTATAAGTTTTGAATCTTCTCCTCCAATTTCAATAACTGTTTGAGCATCGGGATATAATCTGCCTGTGGATGTTGCCTGGGCAATTATCTCATTTACAAATACTCCTCCGATAAGTTCAGTTGCAAGTTTGCCGCCTGTTCCGGTAACGGCAATTCCTGTAATGGTTCCGGAAGGATGATTTTTCAGAATTGATGTGAGCCTCTCCTTTAGTACATTGAATGGTTTTCCATGAACATAATCATAATAGTCCTCAATGACATTATATTTTTCATCTAAAAGTACCGTGTTAAGCGAAACTGAACCGATATCCAAACCCAGGTAAAACTTCTGATTATCTGATTTTACCTGCTCTATTATTGTTGGTCATATCTTATATTTTAAATTAAAACTCCTTCAATTCTGCAATCGGGCGGCTAAAATATGTATTTTTTTGATAGGAACCAATTTTTGAAATTACCAGATGATATATATCATATCAGACCCATTCTTCTTTCAGTACTTCTCCTGAAAGGCTGATTATCATCTGTTTTACCGGAACTTTCCTTGCTGCTCTGGATGAGGCGTTCCTTACCATCTGAAGTAATCCTCCGCAGCAGGGCACTTCCATCATCATTACTGTAATTGTATTCACTTTTGCAATATCGATCATTGCAGTTAGCTTCTCAATATAAATGTCAGTTCCATGGTCAAGTTTGGGACAGGCAATTGCCAGTGATTTTCCTTTCAGGTGTCTGCTGTGGAAATTTCCCATTGAAAAAGCCACACAATCGGCAGCGAGAAGCAGATCTGCTCCCCTTAAATAGGGAGCATTTGGATTAAGAAGATGCATCTGAACAGGCCATTGCCTTAATTCAGAAGGCTGGTCGGTTGCAGATAGTCTGTTGTCATCAGTATCTGGTTTTTCTATCACAACTGCACGTGAGCCGGGACAGCCTCCTCCGGCATGTAACCTGGTGATTTCCCTGATTATGAACTTCGTGCATAACCTCCATCAGGTCGAAACTAAGAATTTCCTGATTGTTTTTCAGGTAGCCGACCCCTTCCTGCAGAAATCCTGTTTCACCATGATCCTTCAGGTGCTTCAGGTGAGCAATTATTGTGTTCTTTCCTTTGGATGATCATTTGTTCCATTACTTTTATTTCATTGTAAGGCTCAGCTTCCCTCTTTTCGATTGTTATTGCACCTTCAGGACAATGGCCGATGCATGCACCTAACCCGTCGCACATCAGTTCACTTACCAGCCTTACCTTTCCGTCGATAACCTGCAATGCTCCTTCATGGCAGTTCGGGACACATTGTCCGCAGCCATTGCAAAGCTCCTCGTCTATTTTAAGAATGTCTCTTTTCATTTTATGTAATTATTTATAATTTCAGATACAAAAATGAAAAATGTTAAGCAAGTAAATTGTAACATATGTTACAATTGCTAATTTTACTGAAAAAAATATGGATTATTCAATTCTTTTAAATGCACCTGTTTTCAGTGGATTGACACTTGAGGAAGTGGAATCTGCAATTTCTGTAACTCAATATCAGCTAAGGAAATACAAGCCAGGAGCATTAGTTGCACAGAGCGGAGATCCTGTTAACTTCTTTATGATGGTAATAAGCGGAATGGTCAAGGGAGAGATGATCGATTATTCCGGCAGGATTATAAAAATAGAGGATGTTCCTGCTCCCGGGGCCATCGCAGCAGCATTTATTTTCGGAACCAGAAACCGCTTCCCGGTTAATGTGGTCACAGTCAGGGAAACAGAAATCCTTTTAATAGAAAAATCCAATTCATTAAGTTCCTGAAATACAGCGATAAGATCCTTGCAAATTTTCTGGATATGATCTCTAACCGCTCCCAATTCCTTTCTGCAAAAATTAAGTTCCTTAATTTTAAAACAATAAGGGGTAAACTGGCACAATTATTCTTCAGTCTGCCGGTGACGATAAGACAGAGATCACCCTGCAAATGACTCAAAACGAAATTGCTGAATATTTTGGAGTTGCGCGTCCATCGATCGCGAGGGTTCTCAGTGAAATGGAAAACGCAGGAATAATCAGTACAAGAGGTAAATACCTTAAGATTCTTGATAAAAAAAGGCTTGCTGAGCTTACAATAGAATAAATTGCCCACAGGGCAATTTATTACGGTCGGTCCCCTTTCAGGGCATTTAGGGGCAAATAATAAATGGGATAAACAAAAGACCCTTATTTATTTCTGTTCAGGTAATGTCATTGTGAAACATGTCCCTTCTCCCTCAGTGCTTTCTAATGTGATTGTACCGTTATTGATTTTTATGAGCTCATAACAGAGTTTGAGGCCAAATCCGGTACCTTTTTCATTTTCTGTACCGGGTGTGCTTTCAATTTCAGTGGAGGTGAAGATGTATTCCTGCTTTACCGGGGGGATCCCGACTCCGTTGTCGCAAATCTTTAATGAGATCCCTTCTCCTGTCAGAGTTTTGTCTTTGAGGAGTATGCTTATTCTTCCCCCTTTAGGAGTATATTTAATAGCATTCGACAGAAGGTTACGGATAATAATATCCATCAGGTCCTTGTCGAAAAATGCTTTTGAGTTTCCGATCTGGGTGAAATTGACAGTAATATCTTTTTTGTCAGCGGTCTCCTTGAAAATGCTCATGTTTGTCAGAACAATATCGGCAAGATCGTGCCTTCCCGGTGAGAACTTAATTTTATCTTCCTGTCCTCTTCCCCAGACCAGCATGTTCTCAAGAAGGTTAATTACCTGCTGTGAATACTGAATGCTGGCATCGGCAAATGAATCGTATTTATCCTTGAATTCCTTTTCTTTAAGCAGATTAAGCATATAAAGGATATTTACAACGGGACTTCTCAGATCATGGGCAATAACTGAAAAGATCTTGTTCTTTAGCTGAATGGTCTCTGATAGTTTTTTGTTCTGAATTGCAATTTGTATATTTTGATTTTCAATCTCTCCTCTTCGTGCATTTATTTCCTGTGTCCTCTCGTTTACCAGGAGCTCCAGATTTCTGTTCAGATATTCAAGTTCTTTCTGCAGCTTCTCCTTTTCTGAATAGGCTTTTACCCATTTATAAAACAGGAGCATAGCCTGGATAAATACGAAAATTACAAGTATATAGGTGAGTATATATGCCGAAATAGCAGCTGGTTTGCCGAGCGATATCCATGCATCGTGGATCGCTGCATATGACAACATTACAAATACTGTGAAATATATATAATCTACACGATTCTTTCTGATTAATCCTCTGAGGCTACCTGTCAGAGAGTATCCGATAATCACGAGCAGTGAAGGATAAATAACAAAAGTCATATAGCTGAAAATCCTTACGGGAAGAATCAGTGTAAGTATTGATGCAGCCACAAAAATGCAGGTTATTATCCAGGTTAGAATCCTGAAATATTTTGATGGATACAACACTGCTGCAAACCAGTACCAGCCAGCCAGTATCAGGTACAAACCAAGGTATTCCCACCGGACTATCCATTCCCAGCTAATTGCCATAATAGTATTTATCAGGAAATTGGATGTAAACAGGGGCCTGAGGGCAAGTCCTATTGTGGCCAGACTAAAGAATCCCATCAGGCTGTCCTTGGTATAGATCAGATAAAAAAACAGGAAGAAGAGAGCGAATCCCAACAAAAAGCTTATTGATGCCCAGTCCCTTGCCCAGGCTGAGGCGTATCCCTGCTGTACTTCAGAAAATGTACCGATCCTTATTGGCTGCCAGAATCCACCTCTGCGATGATTGAAATTCGAGACGTTAATTATTATTTGGACGGTATCTGAAGAGGGATTAAATCTGAACAATATTTTTTCATATTGAGGTTTGGTTTCATCCTTTGTTTTGCCAGGGTTACCATTTTTCCCCATTGATTTTCCATCAACATAGATTTCATAAGAAGAATCGAAAACAGGCATATTGAAACCAAGTGAATTCCTGTAACCGGAAGGTAGTAACAATATAAGCCGGTAGGTTGCAAATCCCATGCTGGTCGTTTCCACTGAATCTTCAGGATAATCGGTCCAGTAAGATGGAACCTCACCATAGAAATCGGGCCTTAATTTAATATCCCCGGCAAAATCCCCGGGTTTCAACAATTTGTTCCAATAAAATTCCCATTTGCCCCCAAGCTTAATAAGGAATTTGTCATTGGCTGTTTCACTTAGATCCATTACTCCTTTTACAGCCACCGGCTCTTTTGTATAAGCAAAACAGTCGGTAGCAGAGATTATAATAACGAGGAATAACAGGTAACAGATTTTCATTTCAGACCTCTGTTTTCCAGCAGGGCGTCAATTCCGGGTTCTTTTCCCCTGAAAGCGATATACATGTCAAGTGGATCCCTTGAACCTCCTCTTGAGAGGATCTCTTTTTCAAATCGGCCGGCAACTTCCCTGTTAAAAATATCGCCTGTCTCCCTAAACGCCTGGAAGGCATCAGCATCAAGCATTTCGCTCCAGTAATAGCTGTAATAGCCTGAGGCATAACCTGAACTCCAGATATGGTTAAAGTATGTTGATCTGTATCTTGGCTTGATTTCAGGCATAAGTCCGTATTTTTCCATTGCCTTCTTTTCGAAATCGCGTATATTAATATCAACAGGTTCATTCAGAATATGATATTCCATATCGAGGAGAGCAGCCGCCAGGAATTCGACGGTTGTGAATCCTGTATTGAACTTTCCGGCTTTGTCAAGTTTTTCAATTATTTCAGCCGGAATTATTTCTCCTGTCTGATAGTGTTTTGCATAAACCTTAAGCACCTCCGGTTCAAGCACCCAGTGTTCCATTATCTGTGAGGGCAGCTCGACAAAATCGCGCGCAACAGACGTTCCTGAAACGCCCGGGTAAGTTGAGTTTGAAAGAAGCTGATGAAGCGCATGTCCGAACTCATGAAAGAGAGTGCTTGCTTCATCAGGTGTAAGAAGTGAAGGTTTGTCGGCTGTCGGGGGAGTTGAGTTTGTAACCATTGTGACCACAGGATGAATCATATTGCCTTTAATGTCGCGGCTCTGCCCTCTGTATGCTCCGCACCATGCTCCGTTCACGTTTTGAGGCACGCGGGTAGTTATCTATCATCAGGATTCCTACATGCTCATTATCGCGGGTCACTTCAAATGTGACAACATCCGGATGATATTTCGGGATATCGGTCCTTTTTGTAAAACTGAGGTTATAAAGCCGGTTAGCGACATAAAACATTCCATCAATAACATTTTCCGTCCTGAAATATGGTCTGATCATCTCATCATCAAGTGCATACTTCTCCTTCTTGATCTTTTCGGTGTAATACCACCAGTCCCAGGGCTGAAGTTTGAAATTTACCTCCCTCCCTATCAATAAGTTCCTGCTGGGCCAAAGCTTCCGCTTTTGCAACAGGCAAAGCCGCATTCCAAACCTGACCCAGGAAATCCATTACCCTTTCAGGAGTTTTTGCCATTGTTCTTTCAAGGGCAAAATCCGAATAGCTTTTATATCCGAGAAGTATAGATCTTTCAATCCTGAGTTTTGCAATCCTGGATATAATTTCATTATTGTCCTTTTCGTTGCCATTATCTCCTTTCATGAAATATGCTGTAAAGAGCTTTTCCCTCAGCTCACGCTTTTCAGAATACTTAAGGAATGGTTCCATTATCGGATACTGAATTGTAAATACCCACTTCCCGTTGAGATTCATTTTTTCAGCTGCTGATGCTGCCTGTGCAATAACTCCTTCGGGCAATCCGGCCAGGTCCTCCTCTTTATCAATAATCAGTTTGAAAGCATTGGTTTCAGCCAGTAGATTCTGACCGAACTTCACTGAGAGAAGCGACAGCTCTTCGTTTATCTTTCTGAGCTTGGTCTTATCTTCCGGCGATAACCCGGCCCCGTTCCTTACAAATCCTTTATATGTATCTTCAAGCACCTTCTGTTCCTCTTCTGTAAGCTTGAAATTATCCTTGTTTTCATAAACCGATTTAACTTTCTGAAAAAGTGTGTCATTCAGGTTGATATCGTCCCTGTGCTTTGATGAAAGAGGTGCAATCTCCAGATTTATAGCCTGTAATGAATCATTTGTATTGGCTGAGTTAAGTGAACCGAAGACCCTGCTGACTTTTGTCAGGAGCTCACTGCTGTATTCAAGGGCTTTTATTGTGTTTTCAAAATCAGGTGCCTGTTTATTGGTTATTATTTTACGTACTTCTTTTTTCTGCTCTTCAAAAGCCTTCAGATATGCCGGCATAAAATGAGAAGCTTTTATAAGTTCAAACGGAGGAACCCCGAATGGGGTTTCAAATTCATTGAGTAACGGATTATCACTTTTCACTTTTTGTTTGCATGAAGTTAATACCATGGTAACAATTGCAATAAGAAGAACAGTTTTTTTCATTATTCAGACAAGATTGTTTAATTCCTTTGACCGGTTCGGTACAAAGATTAAAATTTCCGGTTATTTAACTACTTATGGATTAAGTTTTCTTTTAAAACATTGAACCACAAAGGACCACAAAGTGCCTCACAATGTATCACAAAGGTTAAAACCAAAAAAAACACTGATTTTAAACCGCCCGGTTGAAGCCAGTTAATAACGAAGAATCAGACGGAATAATAAAAAAAAAGGAAAGATAGTTGGGAGTTATCTTTCCTTCATTAACCTAAACCTGATCGTAGAATTTGGCCGGACGGCCTTTTAAGAAATCTTTAATATTTTGTAATTTCTATTTTTTAGCAGACCAAACCATTAAAAAAAGAACTGTTAAAAAATATATCATAATACTGTTTCATTCGTTATCCAATATATAGACGCCTGTGAGATCATTTTGTTGCAGGTAGTTTTGTTAATCTTTTGTTAATTTTTCAGGATATTTTTCTTAAAATGTTAAAATCCTGTAAAATTTTTCATAACTTTCGGCCAATTAATCATTTATGATTTCAAAGCTCAAATATCGTTTCATGATGCAGCGTCTCGGAAAGAGACTTTATCATTGCCTGATGTTCTACAATCTCTAATACAGAGTGTCCTTAAGACCGGATTCGTTTTTGATTGCCCCCATTTTGCCCTCTGCACCTAATTATGTTCTAAAAGTTATCATTCTCAATGAAAGGATTTATTTTCAGCGTTAAACGATATTCAATCCACGATGGTCCGGGGATCAGGGTAACTTTCTTCATGAAAGGATGCCCGCTTTCGTGCTGGTGGTGCCATAATCCGGAAGGAATTTCTCCTGATACAGTGAATCGGTTGACCAGACAAGGAGAGTGGGAGACAAGGAATTTCATCGGAATGAAGAAGTTGGCAAATATTATTCTGTTGAGAATATTCTTGAAATTCTTGATAAAGGACAGGTTTTCTTCAGCAGTCAAATGGCGGTGTTACATTTTCGGGAGGAGAACCGTTGATTCAGTCTGAATTTCTGCTTGAAGCATTAAAAGCCTGTAAAGCAAATGGATATCATACTGCTGTCGATACTTCAGGATATTCATCTCCTGAAAATTATCAGAGCAATAATTCCTTTTACCGATCTTTTCCTTTTCGATATCAAACATCTTGATGATGTCAAAACATATTGAATATACCGGTGTTTCAAACATTGGTATTCTTGAAAATTTCAAGCTGATTCTTAAAAGTGGAAAAGATGTAATGGTAAGAATTCCTGTTATTCCGGGAATAATGATGATCAGGAACATCTGGACAGACTTAAGAGAATTTCTTATCAGGCTTAAAATGTGATAATCTTAAAAAGATAAATCTTCTTCCGTTTCATAGGATCGGAGCTTCAAAATATAAGAAATTCAATATTCCTTACAGGATGAAGGATACTGAACAGCCTTCAGCTGAAAGAATGAAGGAATTGAAGGAATTCTTTCGGAAACAGGAATAAAAGTTAAAATCGGAGGATAAATGAAATTATGGAGTTGAACTTGGGGTTTGGAGAGTAAAGCGATTATAAAGTCCCCTTTAGGGGATTTAGGGGTAAAATCAATGAATCATAATATGATGAAATAAACTGATAATAAATAATTATAAATATGATACTATCTGAAAGAGTTAAAAAATTAAGGGAACAGAGCCTTAATGCAGTTGAAAAGATCAGGCCGAAAGGGCTTTGCTTATCACCCGATTTTATAAAAGCGATGAAGCCCGCGAATTTTCAGCTCCGGTCAAAAGAGCAAAGGCATTTGAATATCTTCTGAAAAACAAGAAGATATGTATTAATGAAGGTGAACTTATTGTGGGAGAGAGAGGCCCTGCTCCAAAGGAGACTCCTACTTATCCCGAAATAAGCCTTCATTCACTGAAGGATCTTGAAATACTTGATTCAAGGGAAAAAGTATTTTTCAGAGTTGATGATGAAGTCAAGAAAGATTTATGAAGAAGAGATCATTCCTTTCTGGAAAGGAAAAAGCAACCGCGACAGGATAATGAGCCTTATGACACCTGAATGGCTTAATGCCTATAATGCCGGCATCTTCACCGAATTCCAGGAACAGCGGGCTCCGGGACATACTGTTCTGGGTTATAAAATGTTCAAAACAGGATTTCTTCAGCTTAAAGGAAGAAATAAGGAAAGCTATCTCAAGACTTGATTTTTTTAACGATAATGAAGCTTTTGAAAAGTCTGAAGAACTCAAGGCTATGGATATTGCCTGCGATGCAATTATAATGTATGCAGACCGGCATGCTGATGAACTTGAAAGACTTGCAGCTGCTGAGAAACGATCCGAACAAGGAAGACGAACTTTTGAAAATGGCTGCTGTATGCCGGAAAGTGCCTGCCCATGCTCCTGAAACTGTTCATGAAATGCTTCAGCATTACTGGTTTATTCATCTGGGTGTCATAACTGAACTTAATCCATGGGATTCTTTCAATCCCGGAAGGCTTGACCAGCATCTTTATCCTGTTTATAAGAAAGAGAAGGAAGCAGGAACTCTTTCAGATGAAGAACTGTATGATCTTCTTGGTTGTTTCTGGGTTAAATTCAATAACCATCCTTCTCCTCCTAAAATGGGAGTTACTGCAAGTGAAAGCAATACTTATACCGATTTCTGTCTGATTAATCTTGGCGGAGTTAAACCTGACGGAACTGATGCTGTTAATGAAATGTCATATATTCTTCTTGATGTTATTAAGGAGATGAGGATACTTCAGCCAAGTTCAATGGTTCAGATCAGCAAAAAAAGTCCCGACAGGTTCATTCATAAGGCACTTGATATTATAAGGACAGGCTTCGGACAGCCATCATGCTTTAATACTGATGCAATAATTCAGGAACTTGCTCAGGCAGGGTAAGAATATTGTCGATGCCCGGAACGGCGGAGCATCAGGATGTGTTGAAACAGGAGCTTTCGGAACTGAAGCATACTGGCTTACAGGTTATTTCAACCTTCCGAAAATTCTTGAACTGACCCTGAATAACGGATTTGATAAGAGGACAGAACAAACAGGTCGGACTGGAGACAGGTTATGCATGCTGATTTTAAAACTTTTGATGATCTGATTGAAGCATTCAGATCACAGGTTAACTATTTTGCCGATATTAAAATAAGAGGGAATAATGTAATTGAAAAGACTTTTGCAAGATGGCTGCCTGTTCCGTTTCTTTCGCTGCTTGTTGAAGATTGTATTCTGAACGGCAAGGATTATAACAACGGAGGCGCAAGATATAATACTTCTTATATTCAGGGAGTCGGTCTTGGGAGTATTACAGATATGCTGACTTCAATCAGGTATAATATTTATGATAAGAAGAAATATCAGCTGGAATGAGTTAATAAAGCTCTTGAATGCTGATTTTAAGGGATATGAACAGATGCAGATATGATCTGATTTATAATACTCCCAAATATGGTAATGATGATGATTATGCTGATCAGCAGGCTGTTACGGTTTTTGAGATTTATTATGATGCAGTTAACGGCAGGCCATATACAAGGGGAGGAGTTCACCGGATTAATATGCTTCCGACAACATCTCATGTTTATTTTGGAAGTGTTACAGGAGCCACTGCCGACGGAAGAAAAGCATTCACTCCTCTTTCGGAAGGGATTTCTCCATTTCAGGGTGTTGACAATCACGGACCGACTTCTGTTATTAAATCAGCTTCAAAGATTGATCATCTTCGCACAGGAGGAACACTTCTGAATCAGAAATTCTCACCTCAGTTTTTTGAAGATGAAGATAGCTATAATTGTCTTACTGCACTTATCCGAAGCTATTTCAGTCTCGATGGGCATCATATCCAGTTCAATGTTGTCAATGCCGAAACACTGAAGGATGCACAGAAGCATCCTGAATTATACAGGGATCTGATTGTAAGGGTTGCAGGATACAGCGATTATTTCAACGATCTTGGGGAAGATCTTCAGAATGAGATCATCAACAGGACGGAACATGAGGAAATGAACAGTGTATGAAGACATTGAATGTAATGGCCTCTAGCTTTCAGAGAGTGAGCATGTATACATAGAGTTTGATACAGGCTATACTTAGAGTTTAGCTTTATTTCTTCTTATCCTTCATCTCATTGAACACCGAAGTTGCTGTTGCAACAATTCCTGCAATATCTGTAAGATTTGACGGAAGGATCATTGTATTATTTGTTTTTGCCAGGTTTGCAAATCCAATCAGGTATTGTTCTGCAACTCTCAGGTTTACAGCATTCAGTCCGTTTTCTTCAGATATTGCCAAGTGCAATTGCTCTCAATCCGTTGGCTGTTGCTTTTGCAACCTGCTCAATTTCCGAAGCACGGCCTGCAGCTTCATTGATACGTCTTCTGCATTTCACCTTCTGATTTCTTGATGAGCTCCTGCTTGTCACCCTCAGCATTATTTATCTTGGCCTGTTTTGTTCCTTCCGATTCAGCAATAACAGCTCTTTTCTCTCTTTCAGCCCTCATCTGTTTTTCCATTGCATCCCTGATGCTCTGCGGAGGAGAAATATTTTTAACCTCATAGCGGGTTACCTTTACACCCCAGGGTTCGCTGGCTTTGTCAACTGCTTCAACAATTGTAACATTTATTGTTTCGCGTTCCTCAAATGTCCTGTCAAGTTCAAGCTTGCCAATCACGCTTCTCATTGTGGTCTGGGCAATCTGGATTGATGCAAATCTGTAATTATCAATTCCATATGATGCTTTTTGAGGATCCAGAACCTGAAGATAAAGAATACCGTCAACTTCAACCGCAATATTATCGCGGGTTATACATACCTGAGGAGCAACATCAATTGCCTGTTCTTTAAGAGTATGCCTGTACCTTATCTTATCAATAAACGGGATAAGTATCTGGAATCCTGCTGTAAATGTTGCCCTGTATTTTCCAAGTCGTTCAACAATTATTGCTGTTCTCTGGGGAACAACTTTTACCATCGATGAAATCAGGATAAAAGCCAGGAAGATTACTCCAATCAGAATAAATGTAGTACTTGAATTGCTCCTGCCAATGTGATTATTACTGTCATTTTTATTATTTTTTGGTTCAACAATTAATTTAAAATTCTCTTTTTCCTTAATAATAACTCTGTCGCCTTCATTATCTGATGATTCAGATTCTGCTTTCCACTGTAGTTCCTTTGAATTCAACTTTCCCGTTTTTCCCGGGCCGAAATCAGTTACGGCAACTGCCTCTTTGCCGGTAAATTCATCTTCAACTTCTTTCGATAATTCATCTTTACTGTAAAAGAATTTCTTCTGGATGATTTTTCTGAGTGCAACAAGCGAAAGAACAGAAGTAACTGCAAAAACAATAGCCTGCAGATTTATTCCGGGATCAGCTATCAGGCAAAGAAGGGCAGTTACCCATGCTCCAACGCCAAAGAAAAAGATCACAAATCCGGGCAGAACCAGTTCGAGAAGGAAAAGCACAAGTCCGATAATAAACCAGACTATTTCCGGTCTTGAAAAAATGATGTACTCATATTATTAATTTAAAATATTGGCGGGATATTTGTTTGTATACAGTAAAGATATATAAAAACAAGAAAATTTCAAAAATTAGTCAGATTCGGTTTATGAAAAGAATTTTTAGTACACTGAAAAAAAATAGTGTCAGATTCAGGTTTTTTTCGTAACTTATAACGGTCTTTTAAATGTATTGTCTGCCGGGATCTCATGAATCTGAAATAGTTATTCTGTAATACGGATGTATTCATCTTAAGATATTTATGAAAGTCTAGTATATCAATAATAACATAAAAGGAGGAGATAAGGATTATGGAAAAATTCTTTGATTATTTCGATGAAAGGTACAGGGAATCAGTACTTAAGCAGTCCGGCCTCCGATGATGGACCTGTAATTACAATCTCACGGCTTACCGGATGTGATGCCCGTGAAGTTGCCTCAGGTATTGTTGAAAAACTCAATAACAGGTTTGGAACCACAAAATGGAAATGGGTCGATAAGGATATAATCTATGCCATAGCCAAGGAACTGAATATCGACACACAACGTATTGAAAATTTCTATGAAGGGATCAAGCTGTCTAATCTGTCTGAAATGATAATGGCCTTTTCCGGCGGATTTGTAAGCGACCTGAGAGTCAAGAAAGCAATTAAGGATGTTGTTCTGTCAATATGCAAGGAGGGTTATGTTGTCCTTGTCGGAAGGGGAGGTGTTTCAATAGCCCACGATATAAAGGATGCCCTGCATGTCAGGCTTGTTGGTCCTTTTTACTGGAGAGTTGATAATGTGATGAAGAAAAAGAACATGGGACCTTGAAACCGCCGAAAAATATGTTATTGAAACTGATGAAAAGCGCATGATCTTATTCAGACCTTCCTTGACAAGAAATCAAAAATACTGAAACGCTGTTCGATGTTACAATTAACAGATTATCATTCAGCATCGCCGAAACTGCCGACTTATTGTTTCAATGTACGAGAACAAAGGTTATGAAACAGATGTCCGAAAGGAAAAAGATCAAATCGATCGCTTTAGAACTCACTTAGTTCTCCGACCTTTTTAATATGAACGCTTAACCTTTTATCAAGGCTCTTCCTGTATGCCTCCCAGTCAGTTATCGGACGCCGTGCAACTCCTGTATCAATAGCTGCCTTTGCAACACATGATGCCACACATGAAATCAGACGCGGATCAAGGGGTTTTGGAATAATATAATCCTTTCCGAAACTCATAGCTTTCAACATTATAGGCTTTCAGAACTGAATCCGGAACAGGTTCTTTGGCAAGTGCTGCAAGCGCTTTGGATGCAGCCAGCTTCATTTCTTCATTTATTGTTGTTGCCCTTACATCGAGCGCACCCCTGAAAATATAGGGAAATCCGAGAACATTGTTTATCTGATTCGGATAATCTGATCTTCCGGTCGCAAAAATCAGGTCATTCCTGGTTGCCATTGCATCCTCATATGTAATCTCCGGATTAGGATTTGCCATTGCAAATACAATCGGATTGTCAGCCATCGATGCAAGCATCTCTTTCGACATCATATTGGCTGTCGAAAGTCCAAGAAAAAGATCAGCACCTTTAACTGCTTCTGCAAGGGTATCAATATCCCTGTCGGTAATGAATTCCTGCTTGTATTTGTTCAGGTCCTTTCTTTTTCTGTTGATTACCCCTTTGCTGTCGACCATCACAATATTCTCTTTCCTTACTCCAAGCGACACATAGAGCCTTGAACATGAAATGGCAGCAGCACCTGCTCCGCAAACAACCAGTTTTAGATTTTCAATCTTCCTTCCTGTAATCTCAAGTGAATTTAATAAGTCCGGCTCCGGAAATTATTGCAGTTCCATGCTGATCATCGTGAAATACCGGAATATCCAGCATTCTCTTCAGTTTCGACTCTACCTCAAAACATTCCGGAGCTTTTATATCTTCAAGATTTATGCCACCGAAAGTTGGAGCTATCCTGGCACATATCTCAACCAGCTTATCAGGATCCTTCTCATCAACTTCAATATCAAATACATCAACATCTGCAAATACCTTGAAAAGCAGGCCTTTGCCTTCCATTACCGGCTTCCCTGCCATTGCACCTATATCACCAAGCCCCAGAACTGCTGTTCCGTTTGAAATGACCGCCACAAGATTTCCCTTGGCAGTATAATTGTAAACATCATCCGGTGTTTTTTCTATTTCCAGGCATGGATATGCCACACCCGGAGTATATGCAAGACTCAGATCGTACTGCGTGCAGTAAGGTTTTGTAGGTATCACCTCAATTTTACCATGACGTCCTCTGCTGTGATAGAGAAGTGCATCTTCCTTTGTAACTTTAGGCATATGATTATGATTTTAAGTTCTTTAGATTATTTCTGATTTAATACCTGATTCAACTGATAAATTGTCAGGTTTCGATGAACCTAAAGTACAACTAATAAACCTGAATAAATATGAGATATATCAATTTAATTAAACATCCTGTTATCATTTTTAAAGGCTATCTTTTTGCATTCCCGATAAAATTCAATACTTTCAGCATCTGTTTTTATTACTTATTTTAATCCTGTATTTAACCACCTTTTTCAGCATGAAACAGAATTTGGCAATTGGTGTTGATATCGGCGGCAGTCATATAAGCTGTGCGGCAGTTGACCTTCAATCATTTAAAATACTGAATGAAACACGCACCGAAAGAGTCAGTTGATAATAAGGCAGAGGCCAGTAAAATAATCGGAGTCTGGGTTAGACGCAATTTCGGATGTCATTAAAAAAATCCCGGCCGAACTCACTGAAGGGAATTGGATTTGGAATGCCGGGCCCTTTCGACTATGTCAAAGGAATAAGCTATATAAAAGGTGTGGCAAAATATGAGAATCTTTATGGATGCAATGTTAAGCAATGCCATCGCCGATAACCTTAATTTCACTGGATGGCTTCCCGGTGAGGTTTATGAATGATGTTTCAACATTCGCTGTCGGGGAAGCGCTTGTCGGGAAAGCCGCAAAAGCAAAAAGATCGATGTCAGTAACCCTTGGCACTGGTTTCGGTTCAGCATTTATAGCCGACAGGATACCCATAGTTGACGGACCTGAGGTTCCGAAACTTGGTTGCGTTTATCACCTTCCCTACGGAGATAACATTGCTGATGATTATTTTTCGACACGATGGTTTATCGGAAGGTATAAAAAGCTTACAGGAAGGGAGCTTAAAGGTGTGAAAGAATTTGCAGAACTGGCCGGAACCGATAAAATCGTTATGGATCTGTTTACGGAATTCGGTATCAATCTCGGAGTTTTCCTTGCTCCATGGCTTAAGAAATTCAAAGCTGAAATTGTGGTTGTAGGTGGAAATATTTCTCATGCCTACAACCTCTTCGGAGATATTTTTGAGAAGAGCCTCAAAAAAGAAGGATGCAACTGCAAAGTTGCTCTTTCAGAACTGAAAGAAGATGCTGCTTTTATCGGAGCCGCATATCTTCTTGACGACGATTTCTGGAAAGCAATACAACATGCACTTCCGCTAATGTAACTATTTGCTAAGTACCACAACCTTAATTCACATCCCCCTGACCACCCTTCAAAGGGCCGGAATAAAACCTAGAACCCTTAAACCTATATAATTATGGCCACAGAAAAAATTAACATTTCAAAAATATCACCTGTGCTTATGGCATTTTTTGTCATGAGCTTTGTCGATCTGGTAGGTATCGGTGTTGACCGTGTAAGCAAGGATATGAGCCTCAGCGCAACTGTGGCTCAGCTGATACCCTCAGCAGCATTTCTCTGGTTCTTTATCCTCTCGGTCCCGGTAGGTGTTCTCCAGTCGCGGCTGGGCAAAAAGAACATGCTGAATATCGGAATGGGAGTAACCGCCCTGGGATTGCTGGTCCCTTTCTTCTTTTATACATTTCGCGATGGTCCTGGTAGGATTTGCACTTCTCGGAATAGGAAATACAATTGTTCAGGTCTCGGCCAATCCCTTGATGGTTGATGTTGTCCCGGGTAACAGGGCATCAAGTTTCCTGAGCTTTTCACAGTTTGTGAAAGCAATAGGATCGATGATAGGAGCACCACTTGCAGCATTCTTTGCAGCTCAGTTTGGTGACTGGAAACTGCTTTTCCTTGTTTTCGGAATTGTCTCGATCCTTTCGGTACTGTGGCTTGGCTCTTCAAAGATTGAAGAAACAAGGGTTGAGGGATATAAAGCAACATTTGCCTCATCTTTTAAGCTCCTGGGAAATGGATTTGTTCTGCTGATGGTCCTTTCAATATTTCTGGTAGTCGGTGTGGATGTTGGATTCAATTCCAATTCAGGCCAGTTCCTGATCAAACAGTTCGGCATTGATCAGACTGCTGCCGAATCGGGACGCAGCGTTTACTTCCTTGGACGTATGCTGGGTACCTTTGCAGGAGCAATAATGCTTACAAGAATTTCATCCCGTAAGTTCTTTATGTGGACTTCCCTTCTTGGAATTATTTGTCTGGCAGCCATAATCCTGGTGAAATCAGATGCTATGGCATGGGTACTTGTCTTCCTTATCGGACTGGCAGTTGCAAATATCTGGCCGCTGGTATTTTCTCTGGCTGTTGAAAAATTCCCTCTCAAAGCAATGAAATTTCAGGACTGGTCATGATGGCTATCTCAGGAGGGGCAGTTATCCCTCTTCTTGTAGGCTGGGTAAGCGACATCAGCAGCATTGCATTAGGGATGTCAATTCTGATCGCCTGCATGGTCTATCTTTGGGCAGTTTCAATTTACTGCCTGAAAAAGTAAATCTCGTTAAATTAGAAATAACTCAATTATGAAAAAGAACAATCTGGACAGGCGTGATTTTCTTAAAAAGAGCACTGCAGCCGCAATTGCTTTTACAATAGTTCCAAGGCATGTGCTTGGAGGACAGGGATATACAGCCCCAAGTGATCAGCTTACAAAAGGTATCATCGGGGTTGGCGGAATGGGCCGCGGGCATTTTGATTATGAAGGAACACGTCTTCTGGCTGTCTGCGATGTCGATAAGAATCATCTTGAACAGGCAATTGCACTGGCAGGAGGAAAGATCAACGGCTATCACGACTTTCGTGAACTGCTTGCACGGCCGGAAATTGATATTGTCCATATTGCAACACCTCCTCACTGGCATGGAATAATTTCAAAAATGGCCGCAGAAGCAGGGAAAGATATCTGGTGCGAAAAGCCAATGACCCGGACAATAGGTGAAGGGATAAAAGTTGTTGAGGCTGTTCAGAGAAACGGCAGGATGTTCAGGCTTAATACCTGGTTCAGATTTAAGGACCAGTTTTATGGACTTGGGAACTACAGTCAAACCGCTGAAAAAACTTGTCGACAGCGGAGTGCTGGGATGGCCGTTGAAAGTAACCGTAAGCGGGATTACCGGATACGACTGGAAATTCTACTGGAGCGGCCTCTATAACCTCAAGCCGTGACTGTTCCGGCTGAGCTCGATTATGATTTCTGGCTTGGACCGGCTCCTTACAAACCATATAATCCCGAAAGGGTACATTCAAAATTCAGGGGATACTGGGATTACGACGGAGGAGGACTGGGCGATATGGGACAGCATTATCTCGATCCTGTTCAATATATGCTTGGCAAGGATGATACAGGACCTGTTTCTGTTGAAATAGATGCACCGCAGCAGCATTATGATGCAGTCGGATCGTGGAGAAGGATAACTTATACATATGCTGACGGATGTCAGATTATCCTCGATGGTGAAAACCGCGATAAGGATGCCGCATATATTGAAGGGCCTAAAGGAAAGGTCTTTAAAGGTTTCAGGTCAGATATAAAAGATATGGAGAAGCTTATTAATTCGCTTCCTGATCCTGAACCTCAGATTACTGACTTTCACCGAATCAGTAATGACAAGGAAGAAATTTGCTCTTAATGAATCGAACGGACACAGATCGTGTTCAATAGTAAACCTTGGAATAATTGCATTGCGTCTTGGCAGAAACCTTAAATATGATCCTGTAAAACAGCAGTTTATCGATGATGATGGAGCTAACAGGCTTATTAATCCAGCCTATGAGGGGAGAGTGGAAAATCTAATATCCAATTTGAAAATTTGAAAATTTGAAAATTTGAAAATATGAAAATCATAAGAACACTGATTACTGCCCTTACTATTCCTTTTGATTACAGCTGTTTCTTATTCTCAGGATAAAAGGACTACCTGAAACAAAGGTCGCAGATCTTCTTGCCCGGTTTCCGGCAAATGATGCTGGATATACTGACAAGCTTATGGGAGATATGCTTGCCCTGGGCGAAGCTGGGATCAGACTGATCTGCGATCAGATAATACCTGCCGGAACAGGTGATGATACAAAAGCAAGGTTTGCCGTCGAAAGTCTCTCAAGGTTTCTGTCGAAGAACGGAAATGCAATCTGCAGAAAGAAATGTGGGAAAAAATCTGTATCGGTTATGCCACCAGTCAGAAGGACAATGGTGTCAAGGATTTCTTTATTAAACAGCTTCAGCTTATCGGAGGGGAAGCCTCAGTTGCATCCATGAAAGCATTACCTGCAGGATAAAGAGATGTGCGGACCTGCACTGGCAGCAATTCTGGCAATTGGCGGTAAAGACAGCAGAGAGTGTTTTGGCAGAATCGCTTAAAAATAAAGAACTTCCATGTGCTGCAGCAGTTATGAATGCTCTGGCTAGTCATGAAATCGCAGCTGGCTGTTAATGAATATATTGTATGGGCAAAGGATATAAATGTAAACACAAAAGCTTCAGCTTACAATGCACTGGCACAGAGCGCAAGTCCCCTGGCTTATCCGGTACTTTCAAAAGCTGCAAGCGATGCCATGTACAGATGGGACCATACCGGCGCAACATCCGCATTGCTGAATTATGCTAGATAATGTCGGGCAAAACGGTGATATTAAAACAATGGATAAAATCTGTAAGCTGTCATGAACAAATGCAACGATAAGCTTACAATTCAGAATAAAACAGCTGCTCTTAAGATTTATGTCAGCTTTCACGGAATTGATGCCATGAAAGTTCTTATAAAAGCTGCCAGCCATCCTGATAAAACATACAGGAATGCTGCATTTCAGTCATCTCTCGACATTCCGGGGAATGAGATCAATGCAAAATGGATTGCGTATTTTCCCAAAGCAATACCTGAAGCAAAACCTGAAATTATCACAATGCTCGGAAATAGCGGCGATGAAACTGCCATTGCCTCTGATAAATTCTTCTCTTTCCGATCCCGACAGGGCAGTCAGGATTGCAGCTGCGGATGCGCTGGTCAGATTAAGCGGAAATAAAGCAGTACCGGCACTGATTGAGTATATGGGGAAATTCCCTGATACTCTTGATCAGGAAGCAGCTAAATCAGGATTAATGACCGTTTCAGGAAACAATGAAATAGCTCTGCTGAGACCTGTTCTGAAAGATGGTCCGCCATCTGCGAAAAAAAGTGCAATTGAACTGATGGCCTGGAAAAAGGGGAATGAATATTTTGACGATATTTTACCATTTACCTCCTATTCAGATGAAAGCGTTAAATCAGCAGCTTTTAAAGCTTTGGCTGAAATTGCTCAGCCTGAAGATCAGGATAAATTAATTGAACTTCTTTCAATAACGACAGAAAAGGCATATGTTTCCGATGTTCAGAATGCGCTTGCCTCAGCAGCATCCGGAATAGCTGATCCGGAAAAGAGATCGGAAAAAATCCTTAAGGCCATGGAAGGTAAGCCATGGAAAGATAAAGTTATTCCGGTTCTTGCAAAGACAGGCGGAAGAGAGGCACTTGCAGTTGTTCTGAAGGAATTTGAGAACGGGAATGCGGACATAAGGGATGTATGCTTCAAAACACTCACTTCATGGCGTGATTATACTGCCTCTTCAGCACTTTATGAGATCTGTGCTTCAGGGAATAAGACTTTTGAAGAGCCTGCTTTTGAAGGTTATGTGCAGACAGGTAAGATCATCAGCTTTACCAGATGAACAGAAATTGTTGCTTTACCGTAAAATAATGCCTTTCGCCCTTAGCCCTGAGCGCAGAAATGAAGTTCTTGACTGAACTGGGAAGACTTAAAACATACCAGACTCTCTTTTTTGTTGCCGACTATCTTGACGATCCTGCAACATCAGCTGCAGCAGCAAAAGCAGCAATGTATATTGCTCTTCCTTCTGTTAATTCAAAAACAGGGATGTATGGGACAATTGTAAGGGAAATTCTTGACTAAAGCAGTCCCATAGCTTTCAGGTCCTGAAAGTGAATATGACAGGGAAATGGTCAATAAATATCTGGCAGCCATGCCACCGGATGAAGGATTTAAACCGATGTTCAATGGCATCGATCTTACAGGCTGGCAGGGCCTTGTCGAAAATCCCGTTGCCCGAGCAAAGAATGAGCAGGGTTGAGCTTGAAAGGAAACAGGCAGAAGCAAATGTTATGGTCCCCGCAAACTGGAGTGTTAAAGATGGCTGCATCTGGTTTAACGGGAAGGGCAATAATCTTTGTTCAATAGTTGAATATGGTGATTTTGAAATGCTTGTCGACTGGAAAATCACAAAAGACGGCGACAGCGGTATTTACCTCAGGGGAACACCCCAGGTTCAGATATGGGATACTTCGAGAACTGATGTGGGAGCCCAGGTTGGTTCCGGAGGATTGTACAATAACCAGGTGAATCCTTCAAAACCACTTAAGGTTGCAGATAATCCGGTAGGCGACTGGAATACCTTCAGGATAGTCATGATTGGAGAGAAAGTATCAGTATGGCTTAATGGCGAACTTGTTGTTGACAATGTAACCATGGAGAACTACTGGGACCGTAAAATTCCTATCTTCCCGAAAGGACCGATTGAACTGCAGGCTCATGGCACCGACCTGGCTTTCAGGGATATTTATGTAAGGGAAATAAGTGAAAAGGATTATAATCTTACCCCTGAGGAAAAATCTGAAGGATTTGTTGCACTCTTTAACGGGAGAAATCTGGATAACTGGACCGGAAACAAAGAATCATATGTGGTTGAAGATGGAATGATAGTTATAAAACCTGAAAATGGCAGTGGCGGAAATCTTTATACTGAGAAGGAATATGCCGATTTTGTTTTCAGGTTTGAGTTTCAGCTTACTCCTGCAGCAAATAACGGACTGGGAATAAGGGCTCCGCTGGAGGGCGATGCAGCTTATGTAGGGATGGAACTTCAGATCCTTGATGATACTGCCCCTGTTTATGCAACTCTGCAGCCATACCAGTATCATGGATCAGTTTATGGTGTGATTCCTGCAAGACGAGGATTTCAGAAACCGGTGGGGAATGGAATTATGAGGAAGTATATGTTAAAGGGACACAGATTAAGATTACTCTTAACGGAACTGTTATTGTTGATGGAGATATTGCCGGCCCGAGGGATAACGGTACAATGGATCATAATGATCATCCGGGTCTTAAAAATAAAACCGGACATATTGGTTTCCTCGGACATGGTTCAGTAGTTAAATTCAGAAATATTAGAATAAAAGATCTTTCTAAAGATAATTTTATTCTCTGTGTCTCTCTGTGATCCTCTGTGACTCAGTGAAAGTTTATAAATTCTGTTACACAGAGTACACAGAGAGGCAAGAGTTACACAGAGGAATATTAAATATACTAATATGAAAATCAGATTTTGTCATTTCTTTTCTTAATTGTTATTCTCCTCATGTGCACAGGTTAAGCCTCCTGAACCCTTTGGTCCGTTACCCTCTGAACGTCAGCTTGCCTGGCACGAAATGGAGTATTATATGTTCGTCCATTTTACTGTTAATACTTTCACAGATAAAGAGTGGGGATATGGTGATGAAAACGAATCAGTTTTTAATCCTTCAGAACTCGATTGCCGGCAATGGGCAAAAGTTGCAAAAGAAGCCGGAATGAAAGGCATTATAATAACTGCAAAGCATCATGATGGATTCTGCCTGTGGCCATCTGCATTTACTGAACATTCGGTGAAAAACTCACCCTGGAAAGACGGGAAAGGTGATGTCTTACAAGAACTCAGGAAGGCCTGTGATGAATATGGACTGAAGATGGGTGTTTATCTTTCGCCGTGGGACAGGAATTCAGTGCTGTCTACGGAACTCCTGAATACCTTAACTATTACAGGAATCAGCTTACATGAACTTCTTACAAACTATGGGGATATTTTTGAGGTCTGGTTCGATGGCGCAAATGGCGGAGACGGTTATTATGGCGGAGCCAGGGAAACACGAAGAATTGATAATAAAACATATTATGACTGGCCAAATACTCATAAAATTGTCAGGGAGCTTCAGCCATTTGCAGTGATGTTCAGTGATGCAGGACCTGATATAAGATGGGTAGGCAATGAAAGCGGAATGGGCAGCCTTACAAACTGGTGCCTTCTGAAAAAAGATGAAATGTACCCGGGTGGTGATTTTGCAAAGATACTTGGCGAAGGACATGAAGATGGAAATTACTGGGTGCCTGCCGAAGTGGATGTCTCAATCCGCCGGGCTGGTTTTATCATCAGCACAGGATTCGCTTGTACGAAGTCCCTGAAAACCTTATGGAACTTTATTACTCATCAGTCGGACAGAAACAGTAATCTTCTTCTTAATGTTCCTCCCGACAGAAGAGGATTGCTTCATGAAAATGATGTGAAATCCCTTCTGGCTTTCAGGGAATTACGAGTAAGCGAATTTGCTGATGAACTGGCTAAAGGGAAGAAGGCAACCTCATCCAGCGACAGGGGGAAAGGATATAAGGCATTGAACGTCAATGACGGGAATCCTGAAACTTACTGGTCAACACCTGATGATATCAAATCGGCAAGCATTACAATTGATCTTGGTGCTGAGACGGAAGTGAACAGGGTACTGCTTCAGGAATATATCAGGCTGGGACAGCGGGTACAGTGAATTTAAGGTTGAAGCACTGGTTGAAGGTGAATGGAAGACGTTGATCGATGGGACAACAATAGGTTACAAAGTGATCCGGAAATTCCCTGTGGTAAGAACATCAAAGATAAAAGTAACGATCGTCAGTTCAAAAGCATGTCCGCTAATATCCAATATTGAGCTGTATCGTGCTCCGGGAGAATAATGTATTATGTATAATAGGCGATAGGCGATGTAAAGATTATAGGATCCCCCTGGAGGGATGCGGGGTATGTTTCCTTATTTTAACGGGGTTTTATACCTTATGAAACATCTTTGCAATTTTAAGGGCAGCGGCAACTCTTTTAGTCAGTCCTTCCCAGTCTTTCTTCTGGATCAGCTCTTTTGTTATCAGGTTCGATCCTATCCCGACGCAGGAAGCCCCTGATTCAAACCACTCTCTCAGGTTATCAACCGTTGGTTCGACTCCTCCTGTAGGCATGAGGCTTGTCCATGGGCACGGACCTTTGACTGCTTTAATGAAATCGGGTCCCCCGACAGACAGACCGGGGAATATTTTAATGGTTTCAGCTCCCAGCTCCTCCGCATAGTTGACTTCTGATACCGATCCGCAGCCGGGAACCCATAACACTTTCCTGCGGTTGCAAACCTTTGCCATTTCAGGATTCAGAATCGGTGAGACAATAAAATTAGCTCCCAGTTGAATATATAGTGATGCTGTACCCGCATCAACGATTGATCCGACACCCATAGCAAGACCGGGTACCTCTTTTTCAGCCCATTTATTAAGGTCGCTGAAAAGCTCATGGGCATAATCGCCACGGTTTGTAAATTCAAATATATTTACTCCGCCATCGCTGCATGCTTTTATAACATTTTTGCAAACCTCACGGTCTTTATGGTAAAAAATCGGGATGATGCCCGCATCACGCATCCTTATCATTACATCTATTCTTGTAAATCGTGCCATATTCATATTTTTCACTAATATACAAATATATCTTTTTTTTACCACGGAGTTTCACAGAGTTAATCTAAGTTTCACTGAGTTTTAACTCCGTGCCACTCCGCGTTTTGACTCCGTGTAACCCCGTGGTTATTGATTTTTCTTTGTCTTTTGTCTTTTATCTTTTGTCTTTTATCCTAAATGGTTATCTTCGCCAAACAGACAATCGAAATGGTCCTTAACTATATCTGGATTGCATTCTTCCTTATCGGATTTATCGTAGCACTCGGACAGCTGATATTTGCCGGCAATACTCAGATCTTCAATGATCTGGTGAATTCAGTTTTTGAAAATGCAAAGACAGGCTTTGAAATTTCTCTTGGTCTTACCGGGGCTCTGACTCTCTGGATGGGACTTTTAAAAGTAGGGGAGAAAGGCGGAGTGGTCGCTATTCTTGGAAGGGCAATCGGTCCACTCTTTGAAAAGCTATTTCCGGGTCTGCCCAAAGGACATCCTGCCTATGGTTCGATTATGCTGAATATCTCTGCAAATATGCTTGGACTTGATAATGCTGCAACTCCGGTAGGACTTAAAGCAATGAAAGAAATGCAGGAGGCCAATCCGGAAAAGGAAACGGCTTCAAATGCGCAGATAATGTTCCTTGTACTTAATGCAGCCGGACTTACAATCATACCTGTCAGTATAATAGTTTACAGGACTCAACTAGGTGCGGCAAATCCTGCTGATATTTTCATTCCAATACTGATTTCCACATTCTGTGCTTCGATGACAGGCTTGATCAGTGTTGCCATAATGCAGAAAATCAATCTTTTCGATAAAGTGGTGATGGCATATCTTGGAGGTCTTACAGCAATAGTTGCCGGAATAATAATATATTTCACAGGCTTCCCAAAGAACAGATATCAACGATCTCAACATTTGCTGCAAATTTTATCCTGATCTCGATTATTGTCTTGTTTATTACCCTTGCATTCATTAAAAAAGTGAATGTTTATGATGCTTTTATTGAAGGCGCAAAAGAAGGCTTTGGCATCGCAATTAAAATAATACCATTTCTGGTTGCTATCCTTGTAGCTATCGGAATTTTCAGGGCATCAGGTGCGATGGATTTTATTATTGCGGGGATTGCACAGTTTTTTGCACTGGCTTGGAGTTGATACCCGTTTCACCGGTGCGCTGCCCGTGGCATTTATGAAACCTCTAAGCGGCAGCGGCGCACGCGGATTGATGATTGATGCCATGACTACGCACGGTGCAGATTCATTTATGGGTCGACTGGCATGTACCATGCAGGGAACAACCGATACAACATTCTATATTATTGCTGTTTATTTTGGATCAGTAGGTATTAAAAATACAAGATATGCCATAGGCTGCGGACTTCTTGCCGACCTTGCCGGTTTCACCGCGGCGATATTTATGGCTTATCTGTTCTTTGGGTAAAGATGACAAATAACTTTTACTATAATACTGAAACATACCAGCTTACTGTTAAGGATTTAACAGTTGAAGGGGAAATCGCTAATCCGGGAAAAGTTGATTTTTCAGCTTTTCCGAAACACTCCGTTATTGTAAAAGAGACTCTCCTCGGTTCAGCCGGGAAAGATAAATTCGTCGGGGCCTACAGATACGACGGTTATTCCCTGTTCGATATTCTCGAAAATCGTGTTGTTCAGAAGGCAAATTGTGAGGAATTCAGTCGGGTAATCGATATGTACATTGAAATAGAAAATCAAAAGGGAGAAAGAGTTGTATTCAGCTGGGGAGAGATCTATTATCCGGTTAACCTGCACAGGATTTTGATTGCTGATGGTGTTTCGAGGATTGTTCCAACGAAAACAAAGGATCTCTGGGATCTTCCGGCTGAAAGCAGAATTATTGCCGGGAATGATCTGATAACAGAGAGGAATATTTCATCACCGGTGAAAATCACTGTCAGATCTTTTCCAAAATCTTTTAGGGTCGTAAAAGGATTATCTCCGATGTTTTCAGAGCAGATTAAACTTTTCGGGCAGAGCAGTTTTATTGATTCATTAACTGATTATCCTCCTGATATAAAAGAGGTGACTTATGGCAGTGTATTTTACGGAAGAGGCAGAGGCATCCACAGCACCGAACCATTTACCGGTTTGATGCTGAAAGAAATTCTGAAAGGAACTTATCCCTTTACCAGAGAGTCGCTGCAGCTGGGTATTTTATCTGTTGCCGCACAGGATGGATACAGATGTGCAGTGTCATATTCTGAGTTATTCAACCGGAATGACCAGCAGGAATTTCTCCTGGTAAAAACCGGGAAAGATGAAGATGGAGGACTTTTCAGAGTTTTCCCTGCCTGTGATTTCTTTTCCGACAGGGCAGTAAAATCGATCAGTGAGGTTCATCTGGGATATTAATCAGATTATAATGCCATGAGTGCAATAGCCGTTTCCCTGTTAGTCCTTATCAGCATTATCCTGATTGTTATTCTGACAACCAGGTTAAAGCTTCATGCATTCATTTCACTTTTCATTGTTTCCCTTCTGCTTGCCTTTGCTGTACTGCCGGCCGACACAATAATAAAAACAATCAAGGAGGGATTTGGCAGTACCATGGCTACAATCGGCTTCCTGATAATTTTCGGGGCAATGATCGGCATAACTCTCGATAAAACCGGAGGCACATTAAGCATAGCAGGGTATATCCTGTCAAAAACAGGAGAGAAGAGGAGCGCTGCTGCAATCGGAATTACCGGATTCATAACAGGATTGCCAATATTTTGTGATTCGGGATTTATTATTTTGAGCGGTCTGGCAAAATCGTTCAGCAGGAAATCGGGTTTGGCAATGCCTTTTATGGCTACTGTTCTTGCATGTTCACTTTATTCGGTCCATTGCCTTATCCCACCCCATCCGGGAGCTCTTGCAGCAGCCGGAGTGATCAATGCAAATATAGGCTACCTTGTTCTGATCGGAATTTTGTTTGCCATTCCCGGAGCGACGGCAGCATATTTCTGGAGCAGATGGATCACTAAAAAGAAAAACTATGCTGATGCCTTTGTAAATGAAGATGTTGAAAAAGTTATTTCAAATGATCTGCCACCGGTTTCCCTTTCATTCCTGCCAATAGTTATACCGCTTCTGCTTATCACAATCAAATCCCTTGCCGGCCTTTTTGACAAAACCGGAGAGGGACTTATATCAAAAATATTTTATTTTCCAGGAGAACCTGTAATCGCTTTATTTACAGGAGTCGTTTTTTCACTTCTCCTCCTCAGAAAAAAAACAATTGCCGAAATTAATTCTGTTTTTTCTGAGGCAATAGTCAAAGCAGGACCAATACTTATCATCACAGCCGCAGGAGGGATGTTCGGAATGGTAATCAAATCAACTGGAATCGGAGAGATGATCGGAGAGTTACTGACCGGAACAAGTATCGGACTTCTAGTGCCGTTCCTGATAGCAGTAATAATGAAAACGGCTCAGGGATCATCGACTGTGGCAATCATCACCACTGCTTCATTTGTTCTGCCTATGCTGCCCATGTTAAACCTCGAAACCGAATGGGGAAGACTTCTTGCAATGCTGGCCATGGGCTCAGGTTCAATGATAGCTTCGCATGCTAACGATTCCTATTTCTGGGTTGTAACCAATTTCGGGGAGATCAAAGTTGATGATACATTAAAAGTGTTCACTTCTTCTACAGTGGTAATGGGAATTACGGTATTTGCATGTGTCTGGATCTTATCATTGTTTGTATTATAGGAATCGCCATATGAATAACAGGGAATTTGCCGAACAGATCTTTATGGCAGGAGTCAGGAGCGTTCTTCCTGAAAAGCTGATAACAGGTTTAATGAAGCTTGAGGGATCACTCCTTATAATTGGTGAGCACAAACTGGAGCTTGGCAGCATCAGGAACATTTATGTAATTGGAGCCGGCAAAGCCAGCGCGGCAATGGGACATTATGTTGAAACTGTCCTGGGGAACCGGATAGCCGGCGGACATATTGTTGTCAAATACGGATACTCCTGTAAACTGAAAAGGATCGCAGTTACCGAAGCAGGACATCCTGTACCTGATTCTAACGGATTTAAAGCAACTGAAGAAATAATACGCATCTCCGAAAAAGCTTCGGAGAACGACCTTGTGATCTGTCTTATATCAGGGGGAGGTTCAGCTCTTTTGGCTGATCTGCCGGAAAACCTTCTGCCTGAAGAGCTCTATATTGTAAATAACCTTCTTATCCGATGTGGTGCAACAATAAATGAAATAAACTGCGTAAGGAAACACCTCTCACGGGTAAAAGGTGGACAGCTCACCCGGATCGTGAATCCGGCACAGCTTGTCACTATCATCATTTCTGATGTGGTTGGCAATCCGCTTGAGGTGATAGCTTCAGGACCGACAGTCCCTGATCCATCAACATTCAGCGACGCCCTTAAGATTATTGAAAAGTATAATCTGACCACTGATATTACATCAGGAGTTTTGAATTACCTGAAAGAGGGATCGCTTGGAAATCATCCTGAAACTCCCAAACCCGGCGATCCTCTTTTTTCGGGCACATTGAATATTCTTGCCGGAACAAATCAGATTGCTCTTAATGCAGCAAAGAGTCATGCTTCGGGTCTGGGATTCAAAACATATATTATCGATTCTGAACTGCATGGTGATGTGGAAAACATCTGCGAATCTGTCTTAAATACTGCCATGTCATTTAAAAACAATAATGAAATCCCAAAACCTGTCTGCCTTTTATATGGAGGAGAGACAACAATAAAAGTAGGCGGCAGAGGGTATTGGTGGCAGAAACCAGCATCTGGCTTTATCAGCGGCAATAAGGCTCAGGAATATACCGTTCATAACTTTGCTTTCAGCAGGAACTGACGGCACTGACGGGCCAACCAGATGCTGCCGGTGCAGTTGTTGACTCTGATACGGTTCGCCTGGCACTCTCTGTTAATGAGGATCCTGAAAAGTATATTTATGAATACGATTCATATAATTTCTTCAAGCGTGTTGGCGGTCATATTGTAACAGGCCCAACATTTACCAATGTTATGGATATGCTAATTGTATTGATAGAATAGCCTGTTAATTGTTTTTGTTAATTTTGTTTGTTATTGGAAATTCATTCCTGTTTACTTTATTTTGAACCACAATTATGAAAGCCCTTGTTCTTGAGGAATATAACACACTTGTTTACAAAGATGTTCCTGACCCGTCAATACTGCCTGGTGAAGTGCTGGTGAGGATTAAGGCCTGCGGTATCTGCGGATCGGATGTTCACGGACTTGACGGAAGCACAGGAAGAAGGATCCCTCCTTTGATTATGGGGCATGAAGCATCCGGGATCATTGAAGCAACAGGCTCTGCAGTTACCAAATGGAAAATTGGCGACAGGGTTACTTTCGATTCGACAGTTTACCGGCTCGATGACTGGTTTACCAGGGAGGGAAGGTATAACCTGAGCGACAACAGGGAAGTGCTTGGTGTTTCGCCCGGAGATTACAGGCGCAATGGAGCTTTTGCTGAGTTTATGGCAATTCCGCAGCATATTCTTTACAGGATTCCTGATTCAGTAACTTTCGAACAGGCTGCTATGGTCGAAGCAGCTGCCGTTGCACTTCATGCAGTGAATATCTCCGGAATGAAGACCGGCGACAATTGTGCTGTCACCGGTGCTGGTATCAATAGGGATCTTTATCATAAAGCTGCTGGGAGTTGCTGGTGCCGGAAAAATAATAGCTATTGATAATAATCCTTTAAAACTTCAGAACGCTCTGAAAAACGGAGCAGAACATATCTTTGAATCTGAGGACAAAAGCCTGGAAGAGAAAATAAAAGCAGTTACAGGTTCAGCGGGGTGCCGATATCTCTTTTGAAGCTGCAGGAAAGAGCGAGACGGTGAATATAGCAATTGATGCATGTAAGGAAAGGCGGAACGGTGGTACTTATAGGAAACACTTCAAAGGTTATTGAATTTCCCCTTCAGAAGGTTGTTACAAGAGAATTAAGGATCCAGGGAAGCTGTGCAATCAGGGGTGAATATGATGTTATTCTTAAATTGCTTGAAAATAAGAGACTAAGCGTTGATGATCAGATTTCAGCCATTGCTCCGTTATCAGAAGGGGCCATGTGGTTCGGCAGGCTTTACAGAAAAGAAGACAATTTGAATAAGGTTATCCTGGTACCCTGATCTTGAAATAATATGGCCGAAAGAATTTATAATATCTCGATTGCCGGCTGCGGAAAAGTCGCTCATCTGCATGCAAAAGCGATTCGTAATATCCGGAATGCCCGCCTTGCAGGAGTCTGGAGCAGAAGCCCGGAAACCGCGAAAGAATTTGCCTCGCTTTACAAAACAAAACCATATTCTGAGATTGCCCCGATGGTCCTTGAGAATGAAACTGACCTTGTTATCGTATGCACTCCTCATCCCTTTCATAAAGAACCTGCTGTTCAGGCTGCAGAAGCCGGAGCCAATCTCCTGGTTGAAAAACCTTTAGCCTCCGATCTTCGCGATTGTGATGCAATTATCAATGCCTGTAAAATAAGATACGTGAAACTTGGTGTTATAAGTCAGCGGAGATGGTATGCCCCGGTAATGAGAGTGAGGGAAGCTATCGACAAGGGAAAGATCGGAAAACCTGTTCTGGCAACAATTACAATGCTTGGCTGGCGCGATAAAGCCTACTATAATTCAGATGCCTGGCGCGGGACATGGAAACAGGAGGGCGGCGGAGTACTTGTCAATCAGTCGCCTCATCAGCTCGACCTTATGCTCTGGTTCATGGGAGAAGTGGATGAAGTCTACGGGCAATGGAGAAATCTTAACCATCCTTTTATTGAAGTTGATGATACTGCCCTGGCGATTGTAAAATTCAAAAGCGGCGCAATGGGAAATATCCTTGTCAGCAACTCCCAGAAACCCGGTATTTACGGAAAGGTCACATTCATGGTGAAAACGGAGCTTCAGTAGGTGTCCAGACTGATGGCGGAGCAATGTTTATTGCCGGCATGACAGGTGTTGCCGAACCACCTGTGAATGACCTCTGGACAGTTCCGGGAGAAGAGAAAATGCTGAAAAAATGGATAAAGGCAGATACTGAAATATTTAATAATTGTGATCCTACAGTTTACTATATGCAATGCCAGATTGAGGATTATATCCATGCAATAAAAAATGAATCTGATCCTCTTGTTACAGGTGAGGATGGACGAAGAACCGTTGAACTCTTCAGTGCAATATACCGTTCAACACGTGATAATATTCCAATAAAATTTCCATTAAAGCCGGAACCGGGTTTTGATGGGAGAGGAACATAAATTTATAAACTCCAAACTCCAAACTCTAAACTCCAAACTTTTTAAATATGTCAGCTCCATATATAATCCTTATAGTAGTAGCAGGAGTAACATTACTCCTGTTAATGGTGCTTAAATTCAAACTAAGCGCTTTTATTGCACTGCTCATTACATCAATTATTGTCGGAATAATGGCCGGGATGCCTTTGCAGAATATTTCTGCAAGTATCCAGGAAGGCATGGGAAGCACTCTGGGGTTTGTGGCAACAGTGGTCGGACTCGGAGCTATTTTCGGACAGATGCTTGAAAGTTCAGGAGGTGCGAAATCTCTCGCAAATTATCTTCTGAAAAAATTCGGAACCAATAGAGCATCATGGGCATTGATGCTGACAGGGTTTATTGTCGGGATACCTATTTTTCTTGATGTTGGATTCATTATCCTGGTACCTATTGTTTATGCTTTAACCAAAGATACAAAGCGCTCTTTACTTTATTATGCGATCCCGCTTCTTGCAGGTCTGGCAGTGACACATACAATGGTGCCGCCGACTCCGGGACCAATGGCAGTTGGAGAAATACTTGGCGTTGACCTTGGATGGGTGGTAATGATGGGTCTTATTGTAGGTCTTCCTACCGCTGTTGTTGCCGGTCCTGTCTTTGGAAAGTTTATTGCAGGGAAAATCTATTTACCTGCTCCTGATTTATTCCAGGATTCAGGGACCGAACCAGGCGATGACATTAAAAAATTGCCGTCCTTCGGAGTAATTGCGGTCATTAATATTGACTCCTCTGTTGCTCATCGTAATGAGCACATTTATCAAACTTGGAGTTGACAAAGGATGGATGAAAAACTCATTTTTTAGTGATCTTCTGATTTTTATTGGCCATCCGTTTACCGCTCTTATTACTTGCCACTCTCTTGTCTATTCTGTTTGCCTGAAAAGAAAAATGTCGGGCCAGACAATACTGGACCTTAGCACAAAAGCCCTTGGACCGGCAGGTATAATTATCCTTGTTACAGGAGCAGGAGGGGTATTAAAGCAGATACTTGTTGACAGCGGTATTGGTAAAATGCTTGCAGAATCGCTGGCTGATTCTTCAATCCCTTTACTGGTTCTGGCATGGGTTCTTTCAGCTCTTGTAAGAGTAACACAGGGTTCTGCGACTGTCGCAATGATAACGGCGGCAGGTATAATGTCGCCGCTACTCTCATCGTTTAATCTTGACCAAGCCGAATATTGCACTTATCGTTATCGCAATTGCAGCAGGAGCCACTATCCTGTCGCATGTTAATGACAGCGGTTTCTGGATAGTAGGCAAATACCTGGGAATGAATGAGAAACAGACACTTCAGTCATGGACTGTGATGGAAACCATAATAGCGGTAAGCGGGCTTATTTTTACTTTAATTTTATCACTGTTTTTCAGATGATCTAAACAATAGACCATTAGCTTGAAAACAATAGATTAGCTTAATTCACAAGTAAATATATAATGAAACTTAAATTTTTAGGAGCTGCCAGAGAGGTAACGGGAAGTAAAACTCTTTTAACAACTGAGTCAGGGAAAAGGATCCTTTTTGACTGCGGAATGTTCCAGGGCAAAGGCCTTGAAACAGACGGGATGAACAGGGACCTTGGCTTCGATCCTTCCCTTGTCGATCATATTATTCTTACACATGCTCATATTGATCATTCCGGACTTATCCCATATGTTTACAAACTGGGATTCAGAGGATCGATAGTCTGTTCAAACGCCACCCGCGATCTTTGTTCAATCATGCTTGCCGACACAGCCTATATTCAGGAACATGATACAAAGACTTTCAACAAGAGACGGGCAAAGAAAGGACTGCCTCTTGTTACACCTCTTTTCACCCAGGAAGATGCAAAAGAGGGTATGGCTCTTTTTATTGGTGTTCCGTATAATATGAACTTCAGGATCGATGATAAAATAAAGGTGAAGTTTACAAACACCGGACATATGCTTGGCAGCGGAGTGGCAAATTTGCTGGTCACGGAAAATGGCACGACCATACGGCTGGCTTATACCGGCGATATCGGCCGGCCGGCAAGCAGGATACTCGCTCCTCCAAAACCGTTTCCGCAGGCTGATTTTCTCATTACCGAATCGACCTATGGCGACAGATTACATAAGGATCTGTTTTCAGCTGATGAGGAGTTGCTGAAAACCGTTAATCATACCTGTGTTGATAAGGGAGGGAAGCTGATCATCCCTTCATTCAGTGTGGGGCGAACACAGGAGATCGTTTATTCTCTTAACAAATTCTTCAACCAGGGAAAGCTTCCGAGGGTTGAGATATTTGTCGACAGTCCACTGGCAGTAAACGCCACCACAATTTTCAGAATGCATCCCGAATGTTTCAATAAGGAGATATTAAAAGTCATGGAAACAGATTCCGATCCGTTTGGCTTTAACAGCCTGACTTATATTACGCGGCAGGAAGATTCCAAAAAGCTGAATGACTCTAAAAAACCATGCATTATTATTTCAGCTTCAGGTATGATGGAAGCCGGCCGGATCAAGCATCACCTTGCAAATAATATCTCAAATCCGCAAAATACAATTCTGATTGTAGGTTATTGCTCACCTGTCACACTTGGAGCCAGGATCGCCAGAGGAGATAAAGAGGTGTCAATTTTCGGTACTGTTTACAGGGTAAATGCTGAAGTAAAAAATATCGATTCATTCAGTGGGCACGGCGATTACAATGAAATGATGGATTTTCTCAGCTGCCAGAATAAAAGCGAACTTCAGAAATACTTTTCTTGTTCATGGGGAATATGAAACACAGGTAAAATATTCAGCACGTCTTCAGGAATCAGGTTTTAATAATATTCAGATACCTGCAATGCGGCAGGAGTATATTATATAAATTCCCCCTTAGAAGAGGGATGTAAATACAATTATAATCAAGAGCTTACACAGAGATCACAGAGAAGTCACAGAGTTCCACCGAGGAAATGCTCTGTGGACCTCCGTGTATCCTCTGTGGACCTCTGTGTAACAAAAAGTATCTATTAGCCATTATCTTACATACTTTTTTAGTTCTTCCCTGACTTTCTTCCAGTCGGGATATACCTCCGATAAAAGCTTGTAATAGCTTGCACTGTGGTTATGATGCTTCAGGTGGCACAACTCATGGATTATTACGTATTCTCCGTAAACCTCATCGAGCCTGATAAGGTCGTAGCTTATTGCGATCTTTCCTTTTGAGGAACAGCTTCCCCACCTCTTCTTCATTGTCCTGACAACGAATCCTGTTGGATTAAATCCGTATTCCTTGTATCGGATGAGGATCTCCCTGAATTTATTTGTCATTCTGCCCCTGGCAATAAATTTAAACCAGCCTTCAAGCATTGCTTTAATGATCAGAGGATTATTGTCTTTATTATAACCTGCTTCAATTGTATCCCCGGCCCCAAGCCTTACAGAATAGTCATCCGATTGAAACAGCTTAAGCATATGGTCCCTTCCGAACAAGAAAATTGAATCACCGTCTGAATAGCCTTTCTGGTCATCAATTCTTACAAGGGAGTCGAATTTTTTTAGTGTTCTGTTGATCCACTCCGATTTTTCACTTATAAACCTGTCGATGCTTCTTACTGGTGTTCTGTAAGGGGCTTTTACAACAACACCATTATCAGGACTGACTATTATACTGATCGTCCGTCTGCGTGAGAAAATTATCCGGTATCTGAAATCATGATTGCCCTTCATATAAAGCTTTAAAGAGGTTATTGACCGTAGTACTACCCTGGCTACTTTCCTTTCTGTAAAGCTGAAAGATAATAAATCAGGCAGGCTGTTCCATCCATTGTACATTCATTTGTTGAATAATCGGCATAATCATCGTGATAAACCGCAAGCTTTGTCTGAAATGGAGCATATTCATCCTCCTGCGAAAGATATATGTACTTGAGTCCTTCGAAAATTGTGGAATAAACTGGTCCGTCAACAAGTCCTCCGGGTACCTGTTCCCCTTTGACAACATAGGATGAGTGAGTGTTTTCAGGGTAGTCTCCTTTTTCAGGAAGCCCGACAATCATGCTTGTTCCCCACGGATTGCAGCCGAAAAGCCAGTCACGGTGAGCAGCCTCCAGTTCCGTAAATGACTCATCACCGCTTATCTCAGCATAAAGATCTGCCTGTGTCAGTGTTGCAGCCACAAGGTTGTTTGAGCACCAGATAAAGGGAACTCCGATGCGGAAGGGATTCTTTTCTCCCCTGGCTTTAATGAGCTGAAGTCCTGTTTTCATATTATTCAGAAATTCCTCCTTAAAATCTATTTTGTCTGTGCCCGAAGCAATAACCGGATGTCCCATATTTATAAAGGGGTACCACTGGTAATGACGGGCAGTATCAGCTCCCATCCATGGTGTGACAGGTTCCATGCGTCCGAAACCGATGGCATGCTTCAGAAAACTTTCATCTTTTGTGATCAAAAATAATTCGATGGCGGCAAGTTCCATATCATCTGTCCAGTTATCCTCCTCATAAAAATATGGCGCCGTACCTGGTGCAGTCTGACATGCTCCCGGGTTCTCCATTCCATAATCGAAAGCCGATATTGCTTTTAAAATCAGCAATTCGGAGAATTCCGGATCAATTGATTTATAAACTTGAGCGCCTCTTGCAAATGCTGATGCAAATTTACCGGCAGTAGAGGCGATACCTGTTGCCCGGTTTTTATAATTGAATAAGCCCTGTTCCTTTCCGGTGCAGCGATAAACAGGCCTCTCAAAACCTTTTCCGTAATTCGCCGTATCCAAGTTCGGAAACCGGAATCCGATGTGATCACGGTCGTCCGCAATCTGGTTGTACATTTCACCCGGAGCCGGATTCATCTTCAGGAGCCAGTCGAGTCCCCACCTGATTTCGTTCAGAACATCAGGTACAGAGTCCTTTCCTGGTAACCCGTTGGCGAGATAGCTGTCACCGAATGATGATGGATTTGCTGAATAGGCATATAACATCTGGTAGGTTGCATTTGCAGAGGTTGCAACATACTGAAGGTAATCGGCAGCGTCGTGCCAGCCTCCTGTTACGTCGATATGAGCAGAATCTGATGATCCTCCGTAAATCACATATCCGTCATGAGTATGGCACGAATCTTTTATGTAAGGATTAAATCCGCATCTCTGCTGTCGCATGTAATTCAGCAGAAAATCGGCTGTTCCGTCATAAATATTATCAGCAATCCTGAAATCGGGCGATACAGCATCTCCTGCTTCAATCCTGTAAATTCCCTCAGCAGTAAATTCAGTGAATGATAAACGGTAACAGCTTTTAAATGGCTCCAGCGGTTCTGAATTTCCGGTTTCATTTTTAACCAGCACAACATTCCCGGAATTTACATCAACCAGTCTGAATGACGTAAGACTTACTTCCTGAAGACTTATAAAAACAGCAACTTTAATGTCATCTGTTCGGTAGCCCAGCTGGTTGATCCTGATCCATTCATCATCATTTTTATTACACGACGCGGAAAGCAGTGCCTGTAATAATAATTGAAATTAAAAGTCCCTTCATAAAATTCTAATCGATAAGTGTTATTACTGTAATCTCCGGTGGCATCCATATCCTGAACGGTATGGCAAGCACTCCAAGGCCACGGTTAACGATCAGATATTGCTCACCCCTCTTATAGAGTCCGTTCCAGTTAGGATAAAAATGACGCGCCGGGCTCCATTTCACTCTTTTTGTAAGGATGCCCATCTGCATTCCGTGAGTATGGCCTGAAAGAGTGATATCAATATCCGTTTTTCCTTCCACATCTTTTTCCCACTGGTTTGGATCGTGCGCCAGAAGTATCTTTAAATCAGCGCTGTCGGTTCCGCTGTATGCCTTGCTCAGATCGCTATGGATAATTTCCGGGAAGGAACCTCTGGTCATTACCCCAATCACAGCAATCCTTGAATTCCTGATATTAACCATGGCAGATTCATCGTTCAGGACATGATAACCTGAGGAAGCAATAAACTTATTCATCAGCAGAACATTATTATCCAGATCAGCCTCTGTAAAGTAGGGATTATAGGTGCCGAAATCATGGTTACCCATCACTGCGTAGTTTCCATACTTGCTTTTTGCTTTATCCAGGATTGTATCAAACCCGATGAATTCACGCCAGCCTATGGTTATAAAATCACCGGTATTGATGAGAATATCAGGTTTAAGTTCATTGATCTTTGTCATCACTTCTTCAAGAAGCTCCTGGTGATGATAAAATGAAGCAAGGTGAAGATCCGATATCTGGACTATTTTCAGGCCATCAAGATCCTGTTTTAAACCTTTGATTTTAACGGAGATATTTTCAGTCTTGAAATTGAACCGGCTGAACAGTGTACCGGTGGCAATAACCAGGAATATTATGGCATATATTATAAATCCTGCATTTGTAAGCGCCCTTCTGTGAACTCCCTGTTTTCTTCCGGAAAACCATCCTGTGAAATGAAAGATGATCAGAAGAATCCTGGGAACAAACACAGCACACACCATCCCGGTAAGATTCATAAACAACCATTGATGCTCAGCTGTATCAAATATTCCGTCGTATGATACATATTCAAACCATAATATCCAGAGCCATATGCTTAATACCGTATTCAGGATAACGATGAAATAATACTGCATCCATGATTTGTCGTAAAAATGGTTGCTGATGACAATGAGTGTCAGTATTTCAGTTGTAATCAGAATGAAGAAAAGTACCATCCTGGGATCTTTAATATGTAATTTGTTTAATTCATAAATATGCTTAATTTATTGTATTCCTTTGTGTTACTTAGTGACAGCCTTTGAGATCCTTTGTGGTTAAATTCTTTTTTACCACAAAGTCACACAAAGGTTTACACGAAGGACTCACAAAGTCTATGAATTTTACAAGGTAAATGTAATTAATAATTATTTACAGCGATATTCACTACATTAGCTGATGGTTTAATTGAAAAAGATGACTGAAGTTAAATTCTATAATCCCTCTTTTACTCCTGATATCAAACTCACTTATGCTGTAATTGCTGCCAGATATAATCATAACTGGTTGTATGTGCGTCATCATAAGCGTAATACATGGGAAATTCCGGGAGGACATATAGAGGAAAACGAAACTGCTGATGAAGCTGCAGAAAGGGAACTGGCGGAAGAAACGGGTGCTGTTGATTTTAAGATCGAATGCGTGGCAACATATTCAGTACTGAAGGATGGTGAAACCGGATTTGGACGGCTCTATTTTGCCGATATTTCCAAACTCGGTCCGATACCTGATATATCGGAAATTGCAGAAGTGAAGATGATGGATTCACTGCCTGAAAACCTTACCCATCCTGATATACAGCCTCATTTATACAATAGGGTATTAGATTATTTAAAAACGAAAGAATACAGCTGAGAAATAAATATGGAGTAAGTGATTCAGCCTTGTTTAACCGCAAAGTTCGCAAAGGATTTACGCAAAGATCCCAAAGGTGTGATGTTTAAGGATTTAACTTAGAGTACTCTATATAACTAATATAAGAACTTACACAGAGAATCACAGAGGTTCACAGAGATCCACAGAGAATTGATTTCTTAACTCTGTGTGTCTCTGTGACTTCTCTGTGGAACTCTGTGTAACTAAAAGTTATTTTTATTGATGTTCCCATATTTCATTGATGGGTGTGTGACTTTGCGATGACTTTGTGCGCTTTGCGGTTAATGGATTATTGCTTTCTCAAAACTGCTAATCCTAAATCAGATATACTCAAAGCTTACTTTCTTAAGCCACTTTTCCTCCAGCAGCCTGGCAATTCGTTTCACAACCGTTCTCCTGATTTCAAGGTCAACAGGAAGATTGGGATCCTGGTGGGCAACATTGATCTTTGTGCCGATAATGAAGTGGATCTCATCACTTTCCATGATGAGCTTTACTATTTTGTCGGCAGGGCCCTTTCCGAGCCTTACACTGTTATTGTACGATTTCAGTATCTCATTTACTTTCTGAAGAGTAAGAATCCCTTCTGTCACCAGATCGATACCGTCGATGAAGCTTTCAGGCGGTAATTCGGGATCTTCAAATATCAGCTCATCGATAATTGCCTTATTCAGTTCCCGTGCAACAATATCTGCAGTTGTGCCGCCGGATATTATAACTTTTCCCGTGTAATTTTTAACCTTTGACGCAAGATTCTTGTCTTTATCCTTCTCATACGGAGGACCAGTGCAGATCAGTAGTTTACGGGGCTCCCGGAAATAAATTGTTGCGCAGCTGATATCATCCTTTGCTTTATAGATATCGTTCTTGTGAGCCATCGTGACTATTTTCCCGGAGAGCATTATTGCAGAAATTGATGCCTCGCTTTTAACGAGCGACGATGCATACGTTGCAACATTATCCCTTCCCCAGCCGAATGGGTATTCTTCACCTCCCATTCCGCTCTGCGCCACGCCATCGGAGCAGAAGATTATCCTGTCCTCCTTTTCAGGCATGAAAGTACATGATTTGAGTACCTTTCCGGCATTTTTACCCTTATCGAGGACCACATTTTTCCAGGAGGGATCGAATATCTCTTTTCCCCTTAATACTATCGTTGACGGATTATCATATTCGAGGATATTTGCCCGGCCGCTGCTTTCGATATCAACTATGGTAAATGTTGAGTAGCTGATTTTTCTTTCACTGCATACCGGAAGAGTATTCATTATTATCTCTGCAATCCGGTCGACTTCCTTGTGTTCGCGGGTGAAATTGATAGCCATTGTGGCAGTCAGAGTGGCCAGTATGTTTGCTTTAACGCCGCTCCCCATTCCATCCGACAATACTGCAATTACCCTGTCTTCTTCCTTTATATACCTGTAAAGGAAGACATCCCCGCAAATCCTTTCTCCGTCATGATTTTTTTGCTGGCTGTTTACTTCTATGTAGAAATCGGTGGTCACTGCAGATTCTTAGTGGTTATTTTGCTGTTCCTTTGGATTTTTTTTTATATGATTCAATAATCGAGTTTAGCATCTGCTCGGTTTCAGAAGCGCCTTCACCCAGAAGGAATCCTATCTTCTGGACCATCTCAAGGTTTTTATCGATAACTTCACTTACCCTGTTTGTCACCTCTTCGCCCTGAACCTCAGGAGAATATAGATCACGGATAATTGCACCGCACATCTTGTTCTTCTTGATGGGAAAGATCGAAATGTTAAGCATGTTTTCCTCATAATGGACGTCCTTGCTTACAACCGGCTCGTTCTCCTTGAGGACAAAAGTGAACATATTATAAACGTTGAAGGGCATCAGAGTCTTCAGGTCCGCACCTGCAAGTCCGGGAATGATGTCTGAAATAGCTTTGGCATCTTCACCTATAATATTTATAAAACTGAGGTTTGAATGAAGAATTTTCAGGTTGTTGTCGACTATCACAACCCCTGTAGGGAGCTTTTCAAGCATGTTGTTCAACATGTCGGAGGCGCTCTGGGCAGTTTCCTTTTCTCTCATTGCGATTTCTTCCGACTCTTTGAGAGCCCTCTTGGTTTCTGCCAGCTTCCTGTTTGTCTGCCTCAGTGTCTCTATGTACTCCTGTTTATTCCGCAGGTTGTAAGTATGGCACATCTCCGGAACAGCAAGTCCTTTTGCAACCGTTGAAGCAAACTGACGGCACGACTGGTATCCGCAGGCGCCGCAATCCAATTCCTGATCCGGATTTTCTCTTCCGATTATCTTAAGTACTTCATTGACAGCTTCATCGGGTGGTTCCGGTATCCTCTGATCATCGGGAAAAAAAGTCCGGGAAAAATCGAGTTTCGACCATTTATCTATGTCTTTCTGCCACTGAACCTTATCGAGCTTGTTTACTCTCTTTTCAGCATAAAGCCTCACCAGGGCCCTTCTTCTGAAGCGCTCATTATGGTTTTCCATTCCAGGTCCCAGCAGACATCCATGACAGAAGAAAAAATTAAAATGATGATGGATAGTATCAATATATTTATCAAAATCGTTTATTCCTTCAAATACATCCTCTTTCCCTGCGGCAGTTATTACACCGCTAACAGCTATATCGCGCCTGATGCCTGCTGCCTGCAGGATCCCTGCTGGCAGAGGATAAAGAGCACCCCAGTGGCCGTAAGGAGGATCAAATTCCGACATTTTGGCTACTCTTTCCTGAATATCGAATTCATCGAACAGCTGCCGCAGCTCGATAAATGTAAGGATTCTGTCAACAAGTTTACCATCGCGATACAGAAGGGCCTCATCCTTATTATCAATGCATGGGCCGATATAGATAGTTGCAGCCTCTTCACCATATATCTCTTTCACCACCATTGCTGTTGCTATCATGGGCGAAACAAGCGGAGCCAGATTCGGTACCAGCTCAGGATGATATTTACTGATAAGCTTGACAATTGCAGGACAATTGGCAGTCATGTAATACTTGCCCTCGGCTTTATTGAAAAGTTTTGCATATTCAGCAGCTATCAGATCAACCCCGAAAGAGTTCTCATGAACGTAATCAAAACCGAGAAGGCTGAAGCATTCCGACAAATTTCCTGTAGTCTGTTATATCGTCAAATTCAGAGGCAATACTGGGGGCAACAAGTGCAACGGTCTTTCTGTCGGATGCCAGGAGTTTTTTAGCCTCTTCCCTCGAATCGCGGTATTCAACAGCACGAGGAGTACATGCAATAAAGCATAAGCCGCAGCCTATACATCTGCCAGGAACTATGTAAGGATGTTCCTTCTGTGCCCTGACCTCAATGGCATTGACCGGACACACTCTGACGCAGGAGTAAGAATTCCTGCATTTCTGATCGTTTATATAGAAGATAGGTTTTCTGTCATTCATATTGATTACCGGAGTGTTTCTCTATTTAATATTTCCAAATTCCTTTTCCAGGATATCTTCAATTTTCGAGAGAGTGACCCCTTCGATAATCCTTTCGTTAATTCTGAGGTTCGGACCATTGCTGCAAAGGTTCATGCATCTGGCTCCCTTAAAGATGATCCGGTCCTCCAGGTGATTCTTTTTGAGGTACTCCCTGATAAATGCAACAACATCCCTGTTACCTCTCGAAAAACAGGAACTGCCAAGACAAATCTGCATTTCAATCCTTTGGGTCATTTCCACTTTAATCAGGGAACAATACAATCTCAAATGTAATAATATATTCTTAAGTCTTTTAATACAGGACAGAAGATAATGGCAATTTGTTTTATTGTTAATAAAATAACAATGTTTATTTATTAACAATAAATATTATTATATTTGTATTGGCATTATCAGTTAGGTTAGTAATGGCAGCAGATCTCGATATTAATTCTTAAAAAGTATAAACATGGCCGGACGGGAAGATCTTATCCCGCTGTTACAGGAGATACAGGCTGAAAACGGATATCTTTCGGAAGAATCAATAGTAAGAGTGGGAGGCCACCTTGGCCTGAGCACAACCAAAATATTCGGACTGGCTACATTTTACGACCAGTTCAGATTCATTCCTTCAGGCAAGGTTCATCTTAAAATCTGCCATGGCACCTCGTGTTTTATGAACGGCTCCCAGGCCATTATTGATAAATTCAAAGAGGAGCTGAAAATCTCGCCGGGACAAACCACACAGGAACGGGAACTTCAGCTTTGATATCGTCACATGCCTTGGAGGCTGCTATCATGGCCCTGTAATAATGGTAAATGGTGAATACCAGATACATATACGTGCCGAGCAGGTTCCGGCCCTTATTAAGAAGCTTAAGTTTATTATTGATAATGATTAAATGGAAGATTTAAAGACATTCCTTATTGATAAGGTGCTGTTATTTGAATCCGATACCCTTCCGTCCGAAACTGAAAAGGTATTGCAGCAGGTGCGTCGCGATAAAACCAATGTACCTGTGATCCATATTTCATCAAACACAAGCAGCATAATTGCGGGCTCTGATAAAACTTTCAATGCGGTAAAGTTATATGTTGAAGAGAATGAACCAACGGCCCTCACAGTTAAGGGTTGGGTGTTCCGGACCTGCAAACTATGAGCCAATGGTCTGTATTCAGATGCCGGGTAAAAACAAGCTTTTCTTCCGGAACATAACCGAGGAAAAGGTTGAGCCCCTTCTTAACGGTGTTTTTCATAATGATATAAATGAAGATGATCTTCTGGGCCAGACAGGTTCCAAAGGATTTGAATTCTGGCCCGGCATCTCCTTTATAAACGAATTGCCTTTTTTTGCAAATCAGAAGCGGATAGTACTTGGAAACTGCGGGTGTTATGATCCTGAGAGTATCGAGGAGTATATCGCCAGGGGAGGCTACAGTACATTTGTTAAAACTATACGACACTATACCTTATGAGGAGGTCTGTGATATAATTGAACGAAGCGGACTCAGGGGCAGGAGCGGAGGCGGCTATCCAACAGGTCTGAAATGGAAACAGGCTCTGAATACTTCATCCAATGCACGATATCTTATTTGCAATGCCAAAGAGAGCGATCCCGGATCGTTCAGCGACAGGACTATCCTCGAAAGCGATCCTCACCGGCTTATTGAAGGCATGGCCATTGCTGCCTATGCCATTGGTGCCTCAAATGCTATTTTGTATCTTAAATCAGGTTCAGATTATGCCAGAAAAAGATTGCAGACAGCGATCAGCATGGCAAGGGAGTATGGCATTATCGGGCATAACATTTATTCAAGTGGTTATAATCTCGATATCTCGATAAGGCAGGAACCCGGGGCATTCGTCTGCGGCGAGGAGACAGCCCTGATAAACAGTCTTGAAGGAAAACGGGGAATGCCTCAGCTGAAACCGCCCTATCCGACAACCTCGGGACTATCAGGGAAACCGACGGTTATCAATAACGTCGAGACTCTTATGAATGTCCCTCTTATAATGAAGAATGGTCCTGAATGGTTCAGAAGCCTGGGAACCGAAACGAGCCCGGGTACAAAGATATTTGCCAGTTACAGGCAGGGGAAGGATGTCAGGTGTGATTGAAGTCGAAATGGGAACTACCCTTGGTTCTGTTCTTGAAGATATTGTCGATGGAATAAAAGATGGAAAAGAATTTAAGGCTATCCAGCTTGGAGGAGCATCGGGTTCATTCATTACTGCTGAAAATCTTGATACCCCTGTCGATTTTGATGCGATGAAACAGAAAGGTTTCGGCATGGGTGCCGGCGGATTCGTTGTGATAGATGAGACATCATGCATGGTTGACCTGGTAAGATACTATATGGAGTTCATCAGGAATGAGAGCTGCGGGAAATGTATCCCCTGCCGCGAAGGTACAGGAAGGATGCTTGAAATCCTTGAAAGTGTAATCAGAAAGCCTGCCAATGAGGATTCAGGAACAACTCTCGAGAGGTTTAAAGGTGTGATGCAGCTCGAGACAATATCATCTGTAATGAAGGATACTTCATTATGCGGACTTGGACAAACAGCTCCAAATCCTTTTGTAAGCGCTCTGAAAAATTTCAGGGAGGAATTCGAGGAACATATTTTCGACAGGAAATGCAGGGCTAACGTCTGCCGCGGACTCAGAACCTTTCTGATTGATGTTGAAAAATGCACAGGCTGCACGGTATGTGCCGGCAAATGCCCTGTAAATGCAATTTACGGAACACGCCTTCAGCCTTTCTTCATTGTGGAAGATAAATGTATTGGCTGCGGAATCTGTTATGATGTGTGTAAATTCTCTGCAGTGATTGTAAAATAGATAAGTCCGAAAGAAGGAGACTTAAAATTGAATAAACCAGTGAGCAACAAGAACGAGCAACTAGCAACCAGCAACATGCTTTTTACAATACAGGTAAATAACAAGAAGATCAAAGCCGAAAAGGGAGAAACAATTCTTTCGGCCCTTAACCGGAATGGAATTATTATTCCTACTCTTTGCAGGATGAAGGAGTTTACTCCAACCGGTGCATGCAGAATGTGTGTTGTTGAGGTTGAAGGAAGGGAAAGGCTTGTTACTGCCTGTTCCCAGCCTGTTGAGGAGTGGATGAAAATAAAAACCCATTCTCAGCCAGGGTAATCACTGCCAGGAAAACGATCGTTGAACTTCTGCTTTCAAATCATCCTGACGATTGCCTTTATTGCGACAGGAACCTTAATTGTGAATTGCAGAGACTTTCGGAAGAACTGAATATCAGGGAACGAAGGATAAAAGGCAGGAAAATCAAACAGCGTCTTGACCAGTCAAGTCCTGCCATTGTGAGGGAACTTGCAAAATGTATTCTCTGCGGAAGATGCGTCAGGGTATGCGAGGAGGTTATCACATGCAACATCTCTCGATTTCATTAACCGGGGCAGTCAGACACATGTCGGAGCCGCTATGGACAGGGATTTTAACTTTTCAAGCTGTATCCATTGCGGCCAGTGTGTACTCGTTTGTCCAACAGGAGCACTTCACGAAAAACATAACATTACTGAAGTTCAGGAATATCTGAATAAACATGATATAATCAAGGCTATCCAGTATTCACCGGTTGTTCCTGCAGGTATTGCCGAGGAGCTTGGCATAAAGTACAGCAAGGGACTTTGATAAGAACCTGAACGCGATTCTTCGTAAGATAGGCTTTGATAAGGTCTTTACTACCGGAACAGGTACTGATGTCTGCATAAATGAAGTGGCTTCACAGCTTTCGGAAAATATTGAAAAGAAAGCTGATAAACCTCTGTTATATTACTGCCTGCCCGGCATGGGTTAAATATGCTGAACAATTTATCCCATCTCTTATCCCTCAGCTTTCAACTGTAAAATCACCACAGCAGATAACCGGGATCCTTATTAAAACCATAGTTGCCGGACAGCTTGATGTAAAGCCGGAACAGATATTTTCTGTTTCTGTAACGCCTTGTATGGCAATGAAATACGAAGCCAGGCGTGACGGCATGATGAGAAAGGGCATCAGTGATGTCGATTCGGTTATGACTGTTCGTGAACTTGCAAAGCTTATCAGGCTGAATGGTATTGATTTACAAATACAGAAAAGGAACCTGCCGATGAGCCATTGTCAGGGAGAAGTTCATCTGCAGCTCTGGCTGAAGTCTCGGGAGGAATGGCTGAAAGTGTCTTAAGATTGCTCTTTTACAAGACTACCGGTAAAGAGATTGACAAACAGATTTTTAAAAAGCTACGATTATCCGGGACATTCAGGGACTCTACAATTCTGATTGGTGAAAATGAAATAAAAGTGGCTGTGGTTGATGGTCTTACAGGTCTTGAAAAGCTCAGGTCTGCACAGGCTTCAGGTACAAAATATGACCTTATTGAGGTAATGACATGCCCGGGAGGATGTGTTCACGGAGGAGGCTTGCCTTTTATTTCCTCAAAGGAAGATCTGAAAAACAGAGCCAAAACTTGTTTATCAGGCTGATGAAAATGAAGCTATTGTTCTTCCCTGCAAATCACCATCGCTGATTAACCTTTATGAAAAACTGCTGAAGGAAAACACTGAAATATCGGATAAAAGTATATTTTTTACTCATTTTGAAAAAAGAAATGTGCTGCTATAAAATATTGTCGCCCTGTCAGTTATGCAGTCATGGGGGAATGTCTTGCTCGTTCACTCCGTCAAGGCAGGTTGGCCGTAGGGCCTAAAATTAAATGCCGTTGAATTATGTTAGTCTATACAATTAAAGAACTTTGCCGTACATGCTACACCTGCGTAAGGGAGTGCCCTGCAAAGGCTATCCGTATTGTGGGCGGCCAGGCTGAAGTTATCGATGAAAGGTGCATTGCCTGCGGTAACTGCACAAAAGTGTGCAGCCAGGGGGCAAAAGTATTCCTGAATACAACCGACGGGTTATAAAGCTTCTTGAAAACAAAACAGATACCATTGCTATTATAGCTCCAAGTTTTCCTGCCGAATTTCAGGAATTTACTGATTACAGGATTCTGATCGGAATGATTAAAGCTTTGGGTTTTAAGTCATGTACTTGAGGTTTCTTTTGGCGCGGACCTTGTGGCCGACAGGTATAAAAAGCTTGTTGAAGAGAACAAGGAGTACTATATCTCATCTGACTGCCCTTCTATAGTTAACTATATTAAACTACTATCATCACGACCTTGTGGATAAGCTTGCCCCGATTGTCTCTCCGATGGTGGCTATGAGCAGGGTGGTTCATTCCAATTTTGGGAACAGTGTCAAAATTGTTTTTATAGGTCCGTGTGTTGCAAAAAAGGCTGAAAGCACTGAAATTGATGAAGCCATCACATTTACTGAGCTGAGAGAACTGTTTGATTTGTATAATATTAAATCTGAAAACATTGTGCCATCCGGGTTTGATCAGCCGGTTGGCGGAAGAGGTGCCATATTCCCGGTCACAAGGGGACTGCTCCAGACTGCAAATATAAACGATGATGCAATTACCGGTAACATAATTGCTGCAGAAGGAAGGATAGATTTTCAGGGTGCACTCAAGGAGTTTGAAGCCGGGCTCATAAAGAATCAGCACATGGAGCTTCTCTGCTGCGAAGGATGTATAATGGGACCGGGATTGTCAAAAAACGGCAAGCAATATAACAGGAGGGCCCTGGTTAGCTCCTATGCAAATGACAAAATGCAGAATCTTGATGAAGAGAAATGGCAGACAGCATTTGATGAGTATTCAAATCTTGATCTTTCTTTCAGGCACAGGACGGAAAACAACGGGTTGAAACCCATCAATGAAGATGAGATAAAAGAGGTTCTTGCTTCAATGGGAAAAATTACAAAAAAGGACCAGCTCGACTGCGGGGCATGCGGTTACGAGAGCTGTGTTGAACATGCAATTGCAATAAAGAAAGGTTTGGCTGAGGTCGAAATGTGCCTGCCATATACAATCGAAACACTTCATAAATCAGTTAAGGACCTCGCACTGTCGAATGAGAAGCTTTCGTCGATGCGCCAGGCCTTAAAACAGTCTGAAAAGCTGGCCCATATGGGTCAGCTGTCTGCAGGAATAGCTCATGAATTGAATAATCCCCTCGGAGTGGTTATAATGTACAGCAATATCCTTCTTGATGAAAGTCCTGCCGGTGATCCGGTAAGGGAAGACCTTAAACTGATTGTTGATCAGGCCGGAAGATGCAAAAAGATAGTAGCGGGCCTTCTTAATTTCGCACGCAAGAACCAGGTCAATCACCAGATAGATAAGTATCAGGGAACTTGCTGAACGCAGCCTTGAAAGTCTTATCGTTCCCCGGAACATTAAGATTTCAATCAGTGACAAAACGACCAATCCTGAGGCTATGATCGATATTGAGCAGATGACACAGGTACTTACAAACCTGATTAAGAATGCATTTGATGCCATGCCTGAGGGAGGATCAATTGATGTGGTTCTTGAAGATACGCTTGGCGATGTGCTCATTATAATCAGAGATACCGGAACAGGAATTAGGGAAGAAGACAAAGCCAAGATATTTGAGCCGTTCTTTACAACAAAAGGGATTGGTCTTGGAACCGGGTTTGGTCTTGCAACTGCATATGGCGTTGTAAAAATGCATAAGGGTCAGATAACTGTTGAATCGAATACAGACCCATCGAAAGGTCCGACCGGAACGAGCTTTAAGATCGTATTGCCGAGGAGGAAGGAATGAAAAACGGTATGCGGCATGCGGCATACGCGGTACGCGGCAAAGAATCAACTCTTTAGCTGACCGCAACGCAAGCCGCAAACCGCAAACCAATTTATTTAAAACAATTATCATCGTTTTAATCTTAAATTGGAAATTAATTAAGAAAATGAAACATGCGAAAAAGCGATTTTACCATTCTGGTGGCTGACGATGATCCTGATTACCTTTTTCAGACAATATCAAATCTTGAAAAAGCAGGATATAAGACTATTGCAGTAGAAAGCCAGGCTGAGGCTGAATCGGTTATTGCCAGGTTCAAACCCAGCCTTGCAATATTTGACCTGATGATGGAGAACGACGACAGCGGGTTTATTCTCTGCTACAAGATAAAGAGGAAATATCCCGATGTGCCGGTAATTCTGGCAACAGCAGTGGCACACGAAACAGGCATCTCCTTCAGTCTCGATTCAGAAACTGAAAAAGCATGGATAAGAGCTGACAAATATCTTGAAAAAGGGATCAGGGCTGAACAACTCGATCAGGAGGTGATGAAACTATTAAAGATCTGATATGGCTGTTCTGAAAGTACTTGTTATTGATGATGAACCGGGGATCAGATCGGGAGTATCAAGGATACTGAGCACCTTCCGGGTTAATTATCCATTTATGGATGAGGATTATACATTTGTTGTTCAGGAAGCAGCTACAGGAGAGGACGGAATAAGAATACTTGACAGGGAACAACCGGATATTATCCTTCTCGACAATAAATTACCCGGGATCCAGGGCATTGAGGTCCTTGAATATATCAGGAACAAGAAATATGATATAGTGGTGGCAATGATTACGTCATATGCATCTCTCGATGTTGCACTGAATGCTCACAAATTCGGAGCCACCGATTTTATTCCCAAACCATTTACGCCCCAGGAGCTTAAATCGAGCATCGAGAATATTACAAAACAGCAGTATCTGAAAAGGATAACCCATACGATGAACGAGGAAGGGAAGAAGATCAGATACCAGTTTCTGTCGGTTTTATCGCATGAACTAAAAGCTCCCCTCAACGCTATCGAAGGATATCTGAGAATGATGCAGGAAAAACAATCGGGCGACAGGATTGAAGATTATGCAACACCTATCGAAAGGTCGCTTCAGAGAATTCAGGGAATGAGAAATCTGATTATGGACCTTCTTGATCTGACGAAGATCCGTCTCGAACGCAAAGAAGAAAAAATTGAGGAGGTACATCTTTCAAATATCGCTTCGAACTCAATCATTACAGTCAGGCCGTATGCTATTCAGATGGAAATCTCAATAAAGCTTACCATTAAATCAGATGCTGTTATTATGGCCGATCCGACAGATATGGAAATTATTTTTAACAACCTGATCTCCAATTCTGTAAAATATAACAGGAAGCAGGGAAAGTCAGAAATAATTATTGACAGCGACGATAATGACGTAATTATTGTTTTTTCAGATACCGGCATAGGGATAAAAAAAGAAGACAGGGAGAATCTGTTTGAAGATTTTGTGAGGATCAAGAATGAAAAAACAAGAAATATAACCGGAAGCGGCCTTGGTCTTTCAATAGTAAAAAAGGTAGTCCAGCTTTATAATGGCACCATATCTGTTGACAGCGTTCCTGACGTAGGCTCTACTTTCACTGTTCGTCTTCCTAAAAAAACCAGTTAAACCTGATTATATATGACTTCATTACCCGGAAAAACCGTCGAAAGGCTTAGTGAGTACAGAAGGACCCTGCTGTCATGCCTTAATGAAAAAAGAAACTTCATCTTTTCGCACGATCTTGCCGCCAGGCTTCATATAACTGCTGTCCAGGTAAGGCGCGATCTGATGCTTATCGGCTACTCAAGTGTACAGCGTAAGGGATATGATGTAAAAGAGCTTGCGGACACAATCAGCAGGATAATTGATTCTGATGAGGGTATGAATGTTGCCATTATAGGTATTGGAAACCTTGGAAGAGCACTGGCAGGCTATTTCAAGGGGAAAAGATCCAAGCTTAATCTTGTCGCCTCCTTTGACAATGATGCCCAGAAAATCAGCAAAGTAATTTCAGGTGTAAAATGCTATCCTTATGATGATCTGGAAAAAATCATAGGTGAGCTTAAAATTCAGATCGCAATTCTTACTGTTCCTGCCGATTTTGCCAAAGAGATTGCCGAGGAATCGGTCCGCTTCGGGATAAAGGGTATCCTGAACTTCACAACCGTACCTCTTAATGTACCATCAGGTGTTTTCCTTGAAGAGTATGATATGATTACCTCTATCGAGAAAGTGGCATATTTTGTCAAAGAAAACAGGTTATAGTCTTAAAATGGTTTCAGTATGAAGATCTTCAGAAACTTTAAGGAAGCCTCAGGTATCCCGAATCCTGTTGTCACCACAGGATCATTCGACGGTGTTCATATAGGCCATAAAACCATTCTTAACCGGCTGAAAACCCTTGCAAAAAAATATGATGGTGAATCGGTTCTGGTAACTTTTGATCCCCATCCCAGGAAAGTCCTCTATCCCGAAACTGCAGGAAAAAATCTGAAGCTCATTAATTCTCAGGAGGAAAAGCTTGAACTCCTTAGAAAAGCGGGTCTTGATAACATCATCATCATTGAGTTTACAAAGGACTTTTCCAAAACTACAAGTGAACAGTTTGTAAGGGATTACCTGCATGGCATCCTGAAGGCCAAAGTAGTCGTTGTCGGTTTCAACCATCATTTCGGATTTAACAAGGAGGGAGACTATAAACAGCTCTGGTCAATGCGTGAAAAATACAATTTTGAAGCTGAAGAGATACCTGAGCAGGAAGTCCAGCATGAAACTGTAAGCTCTACAAAGATAAGAGAGGCCATTAATGATGGCTATATCCAGAAAGCGAATGCTTATCTCGATCATTATTATATTGTTATGGGGAAACCAGTTCCCTTTGATTATGAGAATCCTCTTTTTCCGTTGTCACTCGTTAAAATTCCCATGACTGAAGAATGCAAACTCCTTCCGGCCGGCGGCATTTATGCAGTCTCCTGTGAATCGGGTTCTGTGAATTCCAAAGGAATGGTTGTTATCAACGAAATACAATCCGGACAATCTGAGGTTCTTCTTCACCTATTTGACAATGAATCTCTTTCAGTTGGAATTGATACCACTATATTCTTTCATAAAAAGGTTCATGGCGCTGTTTACCTTTCGGATTTCAAGGCATCTACACCAAAAATAAAGGCAGCAATGATTGAAATATCGGAGCTGATTTACTGATTACTAATGACCCACTTTTTCTGTTTTTCGTTGATTTGGCCTCATCCATTAATCCCCTCTCCCGGGAGAGGGGGACTTGATTGGCTGGTTTTTTAAAGCCTCCCGCCCTGGGGGAGGTTTGGGAGAGGTCAAACAAGCAGAAGGTGGACTTGGTTTGTTGTTTTTTCAGTACCTTTGCACCCAATTATAATCAACTAAATGCGGTTTTCACCTGAAAAATTAAGCATACCGGATCAAAGAATGAAACCATTCATTGATCCTGATGAAATATGGAACCTTATTAATAATGTAAAACCCGATAAGAGCAGGGTCAGGGATGTCATTGCAAAATCGCTCGACAAACACAGGCTTACACTCGAAGAAACTGCTGTTCTTATAAATTCAGTGGGAACCGACCTGTTCGATGAGATAAGGGCAGGCGCACGTGAACTTAAAGAAAAAGTCTATGGCAACCGGATTGTGCTTTTTGCTCCTCTTTATGTCGGTAATAAATGCACCAATAATTGCCAGTATTGCGGCTTCCGGACTTCCAACATGGATGCCATCAGGAAAACATTAAGCGACGACGAGATTATAAAAGAGGTTGAGGCACTGGAGGATAACGGCCAGAAGCGGCTTATTCTTGTTTATGGTGAACATCCCGATTATTCGGCCGATTATATTGCCCGTACCGTAAAGATCGTTTATGGTGTAAAAAAAGGACATGGAGAGATCAGGAGGGTAAATATTAATGCCGCTCCGCTTGATATCGAAGGCTTCAGAAAAGTGGGAGAGTCAGGTATCGGAACTTACCAGATATTTCAGGAAACATATCAATAAAGAGGCTTATTCGTGGTACCATCTAGGAGGCAGGAAGAGGGATTTTGACTGGAGACTGACCTCACTCGACAGGGCACAGGAAGCAGGGATTGACGATGTGGGAATCGGAGCACTCTTCGGGCTCTACGACTGGCGGTTTGAAGTACTCGGACTGGTCCGCCACACAAATCATCTCGAAGCATGCTACGATGTCGGCCCTCATACAATATCTTTTCCGAGGATCAAGGATGCGTTAAGTCTGAATATCACCAATAAGTACCAGACCAGCGATGAGGATTTCAAAAAATTGGTCCCGATACTTGCGGCTGGCTGTACCGTATACGGGTATGATCCTTACAGCCAGGGAGACTCCTGATGTAAGGAGGGACGTGATGCAGTACGGTGTTTCACAGATCGATGGCGGCACAAAACTTGAATTGGGATCATACGCTGATTCGAAGAATGAAGTCCAGAACCTTAACCGTGAGCAATTCAAGATCAGCGACGCACGATCGCTCTCGGATGTCGTCGATGAACTGCTTACCAGCGATTATCTGCCCTCATTCTGCACATCATGCTACAGGATGGGCAGGACCGGCGAACACTTTATGGAATTCTCCGTCCCCGGATTTATCAAACGATATTGCACACCAAATGCCATCCTGACCCTGTCTGAATATATCTGCGACTATGCAACCGATGAGGTTGCACTGAAAGGATGGAAAGTAATTGAGAAGAATATACAGAAACTTGAAACAGGGGTTGCATTGAATACGAAAGAGAAAATCGAAAGAATTAAAAAAGGGGAAAGAGATCTCTACTTTTAATAAAAATACTTTTTAATCATTGACATCATGATAAAGATTCTCGGTATTAGAATCATCGACAGGATCAAGGAAGCAGGACTGACACAGAATATCCTTTCCAAATATGCCGGTCTGATAACAACACGGCTTGGATTTCATGAGCTTACATCGGAGCTTTGCAGCCGGGAAGCCTATATCATTCTGCATCTTGCAGGAAATGAGAAGGAAACCAATAAGCTTCGTACTGAACTGAATTCTCTTGGCGGGATCGAAATACGTGAGATGATTTTCAGTGATGACAAGCCTTTCATAAATTTCCCCTGCGAAGAAGGTTCCCTCAGGTTTCTTGGAATACTTATCGATAAAAGGGAGCTTAGTGCAATAACAGATGTACAGAGGACACTTACCTCTTTCGGATGTGTAATCCGCACCCGCATGGGTGTCAATGAAGAGTTCTTCGGGAGTCCGGCCGGATTGATTGTTCTGGAGCTTATGGGTGATGAGATCCAGATGGATCTTCTCGAAAACGATCTTCAGAAACTGGAGAAGGTTAATCTGCGGAAAATGGTATTTTAGAACATCCCCCTTCCTCCTTCAACTAACCTTTATACACAATTTATACTTGATTATAAATCAGTATGTTAAACAAGTAATAATTAAACGTTATGATAAAGTCAATTTAACCACGGAGTCGCACGGAGTTAACACTGAGTTGCACTGTTTTTGTTTGTCATCTAAACCGTGAAACTCCGTACAAACTCCGTAAACTCCGTGGTTAAAAACTAACAATCAGATTATTGATGGTAAGGATAAAAGATGTGCATAAAGGGTAGCCCCTTCAAAAGGGGAATTATTAATTCATACCCCGCACCTGGTTAATATTGAGCCGTTACGCCGTTACGCCGTTGCACCTTTAAGCCTTTGCACCTATCTTATCACCTGTCCGAAAAATATCGCATTCAGAAAGACCTTATTCGTTCCATACCAGACCGCCCTGAAATTTGTATTGTCATAGAACGATATTACCCTGTTCTCATGTACACTTGCAAACGATGTGCCTTTAATCCTGTTGATGTTCTTTACACTGCAGTAACCGCTTAAAAGAGGATCTTCGGTATATTGAACCGGATTGCTGTAAATATCCTTAACCTTCTTTACTGCTGTCGATGTTGACTTAAATACGGGAAGGATATCCCTGGTATAACCAAAACCCAAAGGATGGGTCAGATCGAGGTGCGTTTCGAAGATTGAACCGGGGATCTGCTGAACTTGCCTGTCGGCTGCCCTGTTCATGTAAACCCCGTCTTCCTTTCCGTCCCCGGTCTCTTCAATGAATTCCATATCTGCAAATTTGTTTCTTGACAGCCACCTGTTCCCGGTTTCATATCCTATTAAAATCCCTCCGCTGCGGTTCCATGCCCTGATATTGTCCAGACCAACAGGGCTGATGTCAGGTGAGCCGGTGATTATCAGAACATTGTATCTTCTGAGGTCTGCCGTACTTAATCTCTGGGCTGTTATCATTGTTACCGGAACAGTGAACCTGGTGTCCAGAAGATGCCATATCTCTCCGGCATCTGAGCTGTTTGCCCCTTCACCGGTGATCATTGCGACAGAAGGCTTTGTAAGGGCAACTATCCTGTTGCTTCCAAGATCAATACCTTCGGTGGTAAGACCTGTTCTGACTCCATAGACAGTAATTCCGCATTCTTTTGCAGTTTTTTCCATCAGTGATCTGAGTTCCTGACCGGAAATAGCTTGTCCGGAAGCAGGAATGACTATTGTTCCGGCTGAAAAGCTCTTTTTAACGACTCCGTCATCATATACAAAGGACTCCATTGAGACCCTGGTTTGAAGTCCCGTTTTCTGCAACAGGAATAATGCTTTTGGTGAATAATATTCGCTCCATTCAAAAAGGAATGCATAGGGATCCTCCGGGGAAACAAGCTGTCCTGCGATTGAGGGAGGTGAAATAATTTCAGAACCGGCAAGTCCGTCTGTCTCTTTCGCCAGTGTCAGACCGGAATAATTCAGGTTAAACGACATTGGTAAAACCCAGGTGGAAACGTCGTAGAAAGCGCTGTCGGTGAATTCCTTAACAGGCTCAAACAGGCTTCTGATAAAACGAAATTCAGTCTGCTTCAGAGGTACGATATAGCTGTTGCCGGTTTTATACATAACCCCGTCCTTTGTAATATCCCGTGTAGTTCCGAATACTTTTATCCGGTGCTGCAGAAGTATGCTTATAAACTCAGAAACCCGTGCATTATCTGAAGGTTCGCTGAAGATGTAGGCCCTTACAGGATTTTTATCGGCGAGTGCAAGGGCTTCTTTGTAGAAATTCCTCTGGCTTTCCAGCAATTTGTCCTTCATATTCAGTCCGGCTTCAAGTGTTGAAAGTGAGACAGTAAATTGATTTCTGATTGCAAACGGGAAGGATAACAGGCCTCCAGGGGTTTCGCGCAGGTGGCCTTTAACCCCTGCCTGTTCAAATAAAATGCCGACGGAACCATGAATATCAGGGTAGGAAGATCCTTTTCCGATATAAAAATCATCAAAGCTCTCTTCAGTGTAGTATAAGCTCCCAACGGAATTGAGGTATTTCTCATGATATTTTCCGATTTCAGCAGTCAGTTCGTAGTTCTCCTGCGGAGTCAATGGATTATTGCGGCTTTTTATGCCGGGCTGGAAGAAGAACGTCTCATTGGCTCCTGTTTCGTGATGATCGGTGTTAATGTTCGGTTTCCATTTATGAAATGCCGCTACGCGTCCCTTTGATTCAGGCTGTTGTAGCATCAGATAATCACGGTTGAGGTCAAACCAGTAATGATTGGTCCTGCCTCCCGGCCAGGTTTCACTGAATTCCCATGAAGCCGGATCGGGATTATTATTCAGGCTTTTTGTAAAGTTGACCCAGGTTGAATGGCGCTGCATCCCATCAGGATTCAGTGAAGGGTCGATAAGGATAACAGAGTTTTTCAACAGCTCATCAATCTCTTTCCCTTCCCCTGCAGTCAGATAATACGCTACAAGAGCCGATGCGTTCTGAGCGCTCGATTCATTGCCATGGATCCCGTAGCCGAGTTTAATAAATACCGGCATTTTATCTACATCTGATTTACCTGACCGCGAAGGATCACAAAGTATCAGGTGTTCCTGCCTGAGCTGTTCTATGTTTTTAATATTTTCCGGCGAACTGATTATCAGTTGCCCCAGGGGTCGCCCTTCATAGCTTTTTGCATACTCTTCCCATACAGCTCTCTCTGAAAGTTCGGCTAATTCAAGCATATAGCTGTAAAGCTTATCATGCGAAAGGTGCCATTCACCGATTTCATGACCGAAAAACTGCTTCGGTGGAGGAATAGAAGAATTGTAAGTTATTTTTTCAGGAAGATAATAATCAAGGGTTACCTGGGATTTAACCAGAGTCGAAAACGAAATAAAAAGAATCAGAATTAAGATTTTTTTCATTGGGATCAGGCTTAGGAATATATTTTAGTTTCTCTTAACCACGGAGTTGCACAGAGTTTTCACAGAGTTTTCACTGTCTTACTCCGTGTAACTCCGTGAGAACTCAGTGTAACTCCGTGTTTATATGGATTTTCTTCTTTTATCATAATGCTGCGAATCTCCCCACTCTCCATAAATAATTTCTGTATCTGCCAGACTTACACGTGCTTCAAGGCAGCTCTGGCAATCCTCTGCCGAATCGTCGGTGCAGGGTTTATTATCATAAAGTTTGTAGCTGTCGCGGTATCTTCCGGGGGTTATATTCGGCATAATGATATTGGCTCCTATCTTAATTGCCTTTTCCCTGCCAATTGGATCAATTGCCTGCAAAGCTGTGGCAGCAACAATGTTGATATCCTTCATCATTATCCTTAATATAGCGATCATTTTCAGTGTCAGGTCAAAACGTTCATTCAGAGGCAGGAGATCAGCAGTATATTGTATAAGAGGAGTGTCGGCATGTTCAATATATGGACCCATACCGCACATATCAATATTGAACTCTTTCATGAAAATCAGATCTGATGCAAGATCATCCATGGTCTGGAATGGTAATCCTATCATTACTCCCGTACCTGTCTGATATCCTATATCCTGCAGGCTCTTCAGGCATTCCAGTCTCCTACTGAAGTCATGTTTTTTGTTTTCGGGATGGATCTTACGGTAGAGTGATTCATTAGTGGCTTCGATGCGCAAGAGATATCTGTGGGCACCTGCATCATACCATTTCTGATATACTTCGCGGGTCTGCTCGCCAACTGACAGAGTAATGCCAAGCTCCCCCTTTGAAAGATCCTTTATTTTGAATATCAGATTTTCTATGCGGTCTGCAATTACAGGGCTTTCAAGTTCGCCCGACTGAAGCGCTATTGACCCATACCGGTTGTCGTATGCAAATTTTGCGGCGGTCAGGATCTCCTCGTCAGACAGGTTATATCTTTTCAGGTTCTTATTACCCTTTCTGATCCCGCAGTAAAGACAATCTTTGCTGCAGACATTTGAAAATTCTATCAGACCCCTGAACCATACCTTCTTCCCGATAATTTGTTCTTTGATTTCAGCGGATTTTTTAAAAAGAAGTGTCCGGTCTTTATCCCGTGATGAGAGAAGAGTTATAATATCTTCTCTTGACAGAATATCTTTTTCAAGTATTTTACTTGTGCTCATTAATGCAAAAATAGTTTTTTTGGTATCGATTTTATGCATTATTTCAAGTATCATATAAATATAGGGACTAAAGTCCCGGGAGATGACCTTATCATAAACCACGGCTTAAAAGCCGTGGTTGAAGGGCACAGATTCATGTGGGGCTATTGATAAAATTCAAATCCATTAACCGCAAAGGTCGCGAAGTCATTACGCAAAGTTCGCAAAGAACTTAATGTCAATGATTTGCCTTTGGGTGCTTTGCGTATTCCTTAGCGTTCAACTATATAACTAATTTAAAAACTTACACAGAGAACACAGAGAAGTCACAGAGATACACAGAGTTAAGAAATCAGATCTCTGTGGCCCTCTGTGGTTCTCGGTGGAACTCTGTGTAACTTAAAGTTATTTTATTGATGTTCCTATAAATTATTATGCTTGGATGACTTTGCGGTTAAAAAGATTTGGTTCATGTCAATATATTTCATATATTGCGTAATATAATATATGTAACATAATATACATAACATAAAACCAGTAACATAAACTATGGAATCAAATCCTTTTCTGATCAGCGGCTACATCTCTCCCGATTACTTTTGTGACAGGGAGAAAGAGACCGATACAATGACCGAAGCTCTGCTCAACAGACGTCATCTTACCATATTTTCTCCCCGCAGGATGGGTAAGACCGGACTGATAAGTCATCTGTTTTACCTGGGCTCGAAAAAGAAACTTTTCCTTCCTGTATATGCTGACATAATGGCTACCACATCGCTACAGGAGTTTGTTGAGACGCTGGGCAAAGCTGTTTTCACTGCAGTGGCCAGAAATGAGACAGCTTTAAAAAAGATTCTGAAAAAGCTCGCGCTCCTGCGTCCCAAAATAACCATAGACGAATTTACCGGAGCACCATCAGTCACTGTATCAGTAGCTCCGGGACAGGATACTGTTAGCTCACTTGAGTTGATCTTTGAATATTTTCGCACCCAGGATAAGCAGTTTGTCCTTGCCATTGATGAGTTTCAGCAGGTAACAGAATATCCTGAAAAAAATGTGGAAGCTTTGCTCAGGTCATTTATTCAGCAATCAGCAAATGTAACCATCATGTTTTCGGGAAGCAGAAAACATATCCTGACAGGAATCTTTAGCGCACCTGAAAGGCCGTTTTACAATAGCACACAATTACTTGAACTCGGAAAAATTAATTCAGAAAGCTATTCAGGTTTTATCAGCGAAAGGTTTGCATCACCTTCAAGGTCAATAACTGACGGAGCCATTGCACTGATTCTTGAAGCCACTTCCGTGCATACATTTTATGTCCAGTTCCTTTGTAACCGTCTTTACAGTGCTTTCAGGAAAATAGATACGGACCAGGTAAAAACCATGCTCCTTAAAATAATTAACGAGAATGAACCGGTTTACGGAGGATACATTAATCTCCTTACTACGCTTCAGTTCAGAGTCTTGAGAGCTGTTGCCACAAATGGAGGAGTGCGAAATCCAACATCAAGCGAGTTCCTTGATAAGCATAGCCTGGGAGCTGCAAGCTCGGTAAGCCTGGCAGTTAAAAGTCTGGAAGACAAGGGATTCATCTCATACGATAACCAGGTTTATAATTTGAATGATCAGTTTTTCAGTCAATGGCTGATTTACAAGGCCGGTTGAATATCATGATCACTCTTTTGATTTGTACTATTTATTTTTATTATATTGCTTTCACTAAATCTTGCAGTATTTTGTTTGTAATTTGTTATATATCAGAGATCTATTTATTTGCTGTCGCAAATAATGTGGGTTATCTGAAATTATTTGGAGGTCTGTGATTTAATCTTGATAATATTCAGGTCATTGAATTATTAAATCAATCTCAAGCCTAAAAGTCAGCTATGATAAATGACAAACTAATAAATCCTTCCGGCATCGTGGTTGTAGGAGGATCAGAAGACCTTTTAAAGCCAGGCGGGAAAATTCTGAAGAACATAATCGACGGGGGTTATTCCGGCGATCTTTTCGCAGTAAATCCCAAACAGGATTGTATTCAGGGTGTTAAATCGTACAGGGATATAAGGGATATTCCATCCGTCGATCTTGCTATACTGGCAATACCTTCAAAACTGTGCTTAGATGCCGTTAATATTCTTACAAAAGACAAAGGCACAAGAGCCTTCATAATAATCTCTGCCGGATTCAGTGAGGCAAATGAGGAGGGCCGTAAGCTTGAGAAAGAGATTGCCGCCATTATTGACCAGGCAGAAGGGTGTCTGATAGGCCCAAACTGTATCGGAGTTGTGACTCAGACATACCATGGGGTTTTTACCACACCGGTGCCAAAGCTCAGCGAGAAAGGATGCGACTTCGTTTCAGGATCAGGGGCAACCGCACTTTTTATTATCGAATCGGCTCTGCCAAAGGGGCTAACCTTTTCAAGCGTCTTTTCGGTTGGGAACAGTGCACAGACAGGTGTTGAGGAGGTACTTGAATACTGGGATATTAATTATATCCCGGAAATAAGTTCTCCTATCAAACTGATATATGTCGAGTCAATTCCAAATCCTGACAAGCTTCTGCATCATGCATCATCGCTTATTAGAAAGGGATGCAGGATTGCGGCTATAAAAGCCGGAACTACCGAAGCAGGAAGCAGGGCTGCCTCATCGCATACAGGAGCAATGGCATCATCCGATTCCGCTGTTGAAGCCCTGTTCCGCAAAGCAGGGATAGTACGATGTTCAGGGAGGGAAGAGCTGACAACGGTTGCTTCAGTTTTCATGCATAAGCCGCTTAAAGGAAGGAACATAGCAATTGTAACTCATGCAGGAGGTCCGGCAGTTATGCTTACCGATGCCTTGTCGGCCGGAGGAATGAATATACCGAAACTAGAGGATGAAGATCAGAAACGGATCCTTGAAATGATGAATCCCGGAGCATCAGCGATCAATCCGATCGACATGATAGCCACAGCCACAATTGATCAGCTCGACAGAGTTATTGAATATGTTGACAAGAAATTGGGAACGATCGACGGAATGAGTGTCATTTTCGGCAATAACGGCCTCAATAACATGACCGAGATCTATGAGCTTCTTCATAAAAAAATCATTGAATGCAATAAGCCTTTGTACCCTATCTTGCCTTCAATTTCAAGCTCATCTCAGGAACTTGAGAATTTTATGAACAGGGGGAACGTCAATTTCCCTGATGAAGTAGTGCTTGGGAGAGCATTGACCCGGATCTCAAACACTCCCTATCCTGCAGAGGAAAAGATATTTCTGGAGGGGATTGATGTGCCTGCGATAAGGAAGATCATTGACAACTCTGAAAATGGTTACCTTCAGCCGGCAGGAATACAACAGCTGCTGCATGCGGCCAATATTCCGGTAGTTAAAGAGGCAGTGGCAACAACCAGGCAAGAAATTATCTCTCTTGCAGAAAAGATGGGTTACCCGGTTGCCCTGAAGGTTGTCGGACCTGTTCATAAATCTGATGTCGGCGGTGTTACACTTAATATTAAATCGCAGAAACACCTTGAAGCAGAATTCATAAGGATGAAAAAGATCAGTGGTGTTACCGGAGTGATGGTTCAGCAGATGCTGTCGGGCACAGAACTCTTTATCGGGGCTAAGTACGAACCGAAATTTGGTCATATTATCCTGTGCGGACTCGGAGGTATATTTGTGGAAGTACTGGGAGATGTCTCCTCAGGACTTGCTCCACTTACTTTTAATGAGGCTGATTCAATGATAAAGAGCCTGAGAGCCTACAAAATAATCCGCGGGACAAGGGGTAAGCCAGGCATTAATGAATCAAAATTTGCAGAGATCATCGTGCGGCTTTCAAGCCTGCTGCGTTTTGCAACGGAGATAAAGGAGATGGACCTGAACCCGCTGATCGGGAGCCAGAAAGATATTACAGTTGTAGATGCCAGGATCAGGATTGAAAAACTAAGCAACCAGTAACAATTCATAAAGCAACCAGTAACTAGTACAGACATAAAATAAACTTAGAAATAAATAGTGTATGATAATCCCCCAGCTTTCGGTTTTTCTTGAAAACAAATCGGGAAGGCTTAGTGAAGTGCTTGAAGTTCTGGGTAAGGAGAACATCAGGATAACAGCCCTGACTGTTGCCGACACTTCAGAATTCGGAATCCTGAGGCTCATCGTGTCAGATCCTGAAAAAGCAAAATCGCTTCTTAAAAAGCACCTCTTTACCGTTAATCTTACAGAGGTTATTTCAGTAATGGCTCCGAATGAGGCCAAATACTATGCAAAAATTCTGAAGATACTTTCCGATCTTGATATAAGCATTGAATATACTTATGCATTTTCACGCGGCTCAAAAGCCATAATTATTATCAGGTGCAGCAATAATGAACAGGCAATAAAGGCGCTTAAGGATCATGAGATGGAGTTGCTGAAAGCAAGTGAATTATATAAAATATGATAATATTGCGGAATGCGGATTGTGGATTTGAAAATCCGAAATGATCATAATAGCGACATAATAGGTTTAACCTTTCACTAGTATAATGGATATCTGGAACAGGCATTTTGAGTGTATGGAGCGGGATGAACTTAAAAAAGTTCAGGGTGAACGGCTGATGGAGACAGTTGAAAGGGTTTATTTTAATGTCCCGTATTATCGTCACAAGATGCAGGAAGCCGGGTTGGGACCGGAAAGCATTCGTTCGATTGACGATCTTCAAAAGCTTCCGTATACAACAAAACAGGACCTTCGTGATAACTACCCTTTCGGACTTTTTGCTGTTCCGATGAGCGAAATAGTCAGGATTCATGCCTCCTCCGGAACAACAGGCAAATCGACAGTGGTCGGATATACGAGAAATGATATCTCCACCTGGTCGGAGGTTATGGCACGGACACTTACCTGTGCCGGCGCCAACAGGAATGATTTTATCCAGATCGCCTATGGTTACGGATTATTCACAGGAGGACTCGGACTTCATTACGGTGGTGAGAAGATAGGTGCCTCAGTGATACCAATCTCGGGCGGGAATACTATGAGGCAGATCCAGCTGATGCGTGATTTCGGGAGCACGGTACTGGCATGTACCCCGTCGTACGCGCTTTTTCTGGCTGAGGCTATACAGGATAGCGGTATCGGCCGTGAAGAATTCAGGCTGAGAGCCGGTGTTTTCGGTGCAGAGCCGTGGACGGAGAATATGAGACGGGAAATAGAGGAAAAACTGAAAATCAAGGCAATAGATATTTACGGGCTAAGCGAGGTAATAGGTCCTGGTGTTGCAAGCGAATGTATGTTCCAGGAGGGTTTGCATATTTTTGAAGATCATTTTTATCCTGAAATAATTGATCCGGTAACTTTAAAGGTTTTACCTGAGGGTGAAACCGGGGAACTGGTATTTACGACACTGACCAAGGAGGGATTGCCTTTAATCAGGTACCGGACCAGGGATCTTACCAGGCTTACAACCGAAAAATGCAAATGCGGCCGTACGATGGTAAGGATGGATAAATGCCTTGGTCGCAGCGACGATATGCTGATTATCAGGGGAGTAAACCTGTTCCCATCACAGGTTGAGAGCCTGTCTTCTCGAAATGAATGAAATAAAGCCTCATTATCTGCTGATTGTGGACAGGGTGAATAACCTCGATACTCTTGAATTGAAAGTTGAAGTTGATGAAGCCTTCTTTCTTGACAAGATCAGCCAGCTTGAGGCTCTGAGAAAGAAGATCCAGGATAATCTTGAAAGTTCCCTGGGACTGGGTATTAAAGTAACCCTGGTTGAACCAAAAATGATTCAGAGGAGTGAGGGTAAAGCACAACGTGTTATTGACAATAGAAAATTTTAATTATTTTTCGTGTGATGAATAATATTCCAATACCCGATGATATAATAGAGTCGCTGAAGGAGACCACGGGTGTGAAATCTCCCGGTACAGCTTCAATACGTGATATAGTGCATCTCGTCAATCGCATCGAGTACAAAACTGGCGTCGAATTTATCAGGATGGAAATGGGAGTACCGGGACTGCCGGCTCCGTCGATAGGGATTGAAGCTGAAATAGAAGCACTTCATAAAGGTGTGGCCTCAATTTATCCGGAAATAGCCGGACTGGGGATTCTTAAAAATGAGGTTTCACGATTTATTAAGCTTTTTCTGAATATTGATATCAGCCCTGCAGGATGCATCCCGACAGTCGGATCAATGATGGGATCGATGATATGTTTCCTGGTTGCCAACAGAAATGACAGGAATAAGGAGGGCTCACTCTTCATCGATCCGGGTTTCCCGGTTCAGAAGCAGCAGGCGAGGATGCTCGGGCATGATTATTTTACATTTGACATTTATAATTACAGGGGGAAGAAGCTGAAGGCCAAGCTTGAATCGTACCTTCAGACCGGCAAGGTGTCGTCACTGTTATTTTCAAATCCAAACAACCCGACCTGGGTTTGCCTGAATGAAGAAGAACTTTCAATAATCGGTGAACTATCCCTGAAATATGATGTTATTGTTATTGAAGACCTTGCATACTTCGGGATGGATTTCAGAAAAGACTATTCCAATCCGGGTAAGCCGCCTTTTCAACCTTCAATCGCACATTATGTTGACGATTATGTTATACTTATATCGAGCTCAAAGATATTCAGTTATGCAGGACAGAGGATAGGAGTGATGGCAATTTCAGATCATCTGTTTGACAGATCATATCCCGATCTTCAGAGATATTATTCATCTGACAAATTCGGCCATTCAGCGATATTCGGCGCATTATACGGAATTTCGGCAGGAGTGACTCACTCGGTTCAGTATGGTTTTACAGCTCTTTTAAAAGCGGTCAACGATGGTATATATAAATACCGCGATGATATTATGGAATATGGTGAAAAAGCCCGTATAATGAAAAAGATTTTTACCGATAACGGGTTTTATATAACTTACGACAGGGATCTTGATGAACCGATTGCTGACGGTTTCTATTTTACAATCTCTTATCCCGGAATGACAGCTTCTAAATTAGTTGACCTTCTTCTGCGTTACGGGATAAGTGCAATATCTCTTGATACTGCAGGAAGTGACAGGAATGATGGTCTGAGGGCATGTGTTTCAAAGGTACCGAGAACAATGTTCAGCGCACTTGAGTATCGGTTGAAACGGTTTAATAAAGATTATCCGGTTAATACAAAATAAAACGAACAAATATGGCAAAAATCAGAGGAAGCATTGTAGTGAATATCGACATTTGCAAAGGATGTGAGGTTTGCATGGTTTCATGTCCCACCGGAACTATTGGCATGTCAAAGGAGGTCAACAGCAAAGGGTATAACTATGCCTACCCCGCACATCCCGAGCTTTGCATAGGATGTGCCAGCTGTGCAATTGTTTGCCCCGATGGTGTGATAACTGTTTATAAAACAAAAATATAGCCAATGGAAAGAGAATTAAGATTAATGAAGGGTAATGAGGCTATTGCAGAAGCTGCAATAAGGGCCGGAGCCGATGGCTATTTCGGATACCCGATAACACCTCAGAGTGAAATACTTGAATACCTGATGGAGGCAAATCCTTATGAAAAGACAGGAATGGTTGTTCTTCAGGCCGAAAGCGAGGTTGCCGCCATCAACATGGTTTATGGCGGAGCCGGGTGCGGCAAGAAAGTAATGACATCCTCCTCCTCTCCTGGAATAAGCCTTAAACAGGAGGGAATAACATATATTGCCGGTGCCGAACTTCCATGTCTGATTGTAAATGTGGTGCGGGGTGGCCCCGGGCTTGGTACTATTCAGCCGGCCCAGTCGGATTATTTTCAGGCAGTAAAGGGCGGCGGTCACGGGGATTATCATCTTATCGTGCTTGCACCGTCGTCGGTTCAGGAGATGGCTGACTTTGTCGGACTTGCATTCGATCTCGCTTTTAAATACAGGAATCCTGCAATGATACTCTCTGACGGAGCTATTGGCCAGATGATGGAGAAGGTGTGGCTCGGACCTCAGCAGGAGAGATCAAAAACTGTTCCTGAATGGGCCACTACAGGAAAACCTGAAACAAGGAAGAGAAACATTATCACATCACTTGAACTCGATCCGAACAGACAGGAGATCTTTAATCTGAAACTCATAGCAAAATATAACGAGATCAGGGAAAATGAGGTTCGTTTTGAGGAGTTTCAGTGCGAAGACGCTGAATATATGCTGGTGGCATACGGAACAAGCGCAAGGGTTTGTCAGAAAGCGGTTGAACTCTCCCGTAAACAGGGAATAAAAGTTGGATTATTGAGGCCTATCACCCTTTTCCCATACCCTTCAAAACAGATAAATAAACTTGCCGGCAGGGTAAAGCTTTTTCTCGCGGTGGAGATGAGTGCCGGCCAGATGGTTGAAGACGTGAGGCTTGCAGTGAACGGGAAAGTTCCTGTTTATCATTACGGAAGAATGGGAGGGATGATACCCACACCAGATGAAGTGGTTGATAATCTTAAGAAACTTATTACAGGAAGCTGAGATATGAAAGAAATTACAGGAATAAAGGAAATAGTGAAACCTGAGAATCTGGCTTATAAAAAGTCAACAATTCTCACTAAAGATATTATGCATTATTGTCCGGGATGCGGTCACAGCACTGCTCACAGAATCCTTGCCGAGATAATCGAAGAGGAGGGACTTCAGCACGATACAATAGGGGTCTCACCCGTGGGATGCTCTGTTTTTCTATACAAGTACATCGATATCGACTGGCAGGAAGCAGCCCATGGAAGGGCCCCGGCGGTTGCTACCGGTATTAAAAGACTCCTTCCTGACAAGTTTGTCTTTACATACCAGGGCGATGGCGATCTGGCAGCCATCGGAACTGCTGAAACAATTCATAGCTGCAACCGCGGAGAAAATATCCTTATTATCTTTATAAACAACGGCATTTATGGTATGACCGGCGGACAGATGGCCCCTACTACTCTTCCGGGCATGAAATCATCAACATCCCCGTATGGAAGAGATGTACATACTATGGGTAATCCCTTGAAAATGACCGATATTGTTGCCACTCTTCCGGGAACCTATTATGTTACACGCCAGAGTGTGCATACTCCGGCCAATGTCAGAAAAACTAAAAAAGTCCTGAGGAAAGCAATTCAGTATCAAAAACTTAATAAAGGAACCTGCTTCGTCGAAATAGTGTCTAACTGCCCGTCAGGTTGGAAAATGACACCGGTACAGTCAAATAAGTGGTTGGAAGAAAATATGCTCCCTTATTATCCTCTTGGCGATCTTAAAACCCCTGATGAGAAACCTGTCCAACAATCAAAACCTGAATAGAAATGACTGAAGAAATATTAATAGCCGGATTTGGAGGACAGGGTGTTCTGTCGATGGGGAAAATTATGGCATACTCAGGTGTGATGCAGGATATGGAAGTGAGCTGGATGCCATCGTATGGTCCTGAGATGAGGGGAGGTACTGCCAACGTGATAGTTATCCTCAGCAGTGAAAGAATCAGTTCCCCGATATTAAGAAACTTTGATACAGCGATAATCCTTAACCAGCAATCGCTCGATAAATTTGAGGAATCAGTAAAGCCGGGCGGCATTCTTATTTATGACGGAAACGGGATTACAAGGCACCCTGAAAGGAAGGATATTTCCATTTACAGGATTGATGCTGCTGAAGAGTCTTCAAAAATGAACACCCCTAAAACATTCAATATGTTTGTTCTGGGCGGATTCCTTAAGGTGAAGCCGGTTCTGAGCCTCGAAAATGTAATAAAAGGATTGAAAAAATCTCTTCCTGAAAGGTATCATAAATTAATCCCCGAAAACGAGAAATCATTATTGCGGGGAGCAGAGATCATTAAAGAAATCCAAAAGGTATAATTAATTTCCTTTTAACCACAGAGTTACACGGAGTTTGCACGGAGTTACACTGTTTCAGACTCCGTGATACTCCGTAAAACTCTGTGCAACTCCGTGTTAAAATCTTAAAGATTACTCGTAGAAATGCATGTCTACAATATATTTCCATACGGCCGGATGGAGATAGTACGACATATTCTTTCCCCGTTTGACACCGTTTCTTATAAAAGTACCTGAAATATCCATCAGTGGCGCATTAACCCATTTTACACTTGCTTTTGTAAGTATCTCACCGAGCAGATCATTTTTCTTTTTAGCAATACCCGGCCTGGGATATACATAAAGGGGGAAGCGGCTGATCAGCTCTCCGGCATTTTTCCATTTATGCAGGGTGTAGAGGTTATCCTCACCCATTACAAGCACAAATTTATGTTCCGGATATTTTTCGGTTAACAGGGCCATTGTGTCAATTGTATAAGAAGGAGACGGACGGTTAAACTCAATATCGGAAGGTTTAAGGTTGTCATTATCACCAATCGCCATTTCAACAAGATAAAACCTGTGCCGGTCGGGGAGGAGCGATTCTTTCTTTTTCAGAGGGTTCTGGGGGCTGACCACGAACCAGATCTTGTCGAGATCAGTGAATTCTTTCATATAACCTGCAATTGCCATATGCCCGATATGTATCGGATTGAATGAACCGAAAAACAAGCCGATTTTTGACATGATAATCTCTAATTAAATCCTAGTTATGGTTACCCGCTTTCTTGTTTCCCCCAGCTGGTTGATTTCTAACCAAGCACCCCTGGGGCATGCCAGGTACCCGGCACTCAAGTAACTTTTTTTAAGTCTGTTTTAAAAAACTCTTTACCACTTTGCACACTTCATTCCTGGCCTGCTCCAGATTGTCATTTATCACAATATGATCAAATTTCCCCGCAAGCTTCATCTCTTCAACTGCTTTTTCCACCCGTATCTTTATTTTTTCAGGATTGTCTGTCGCTCTTGCATGAAGCCTCATTTCAAGTTCTGATAAAGAAGGAGGCATTATAAAAATTGAAACAGCTTTATTCCCGAATATATTTTTCAGGTTGATTCCACCCTTTACATCCACATCAAAAATAACATGTTTTCCTTTAGCCCATATCCTTTCAATTTCACTCTTAAGTGTGCCATAATAATGATCTTTGTAAACCTCTTCCCATTCTGTAAATTCTTTTTTTCTGATCCTCTCCCTGAAATCTTCAACTGTAATGAAGTAGTACTCTTTCCCATCCTTCTCTTTTCCCCTGGGATTTCTTGTAGTGGCCGATATTGAGAATTCAAGTCCTGGTACTTCTTGCAGAAGATGATTTACTATAGTTGTCTTTCCTGCTCCCGAAGGAGCTGATATTATGACAAGCTTTCCTTTCATGTTGATTAAATCATAAAAAAGGCATCAGACATGCATTTTAAAAAAAATCCGGCACCCGATGCTAAAGAATATTGTTTGTTTGTTCTTTTATCTTTTCAAGCTCATCCTTCATCATTACAACCAGTTTTTGTATCGAGGCATCATTGGCCTTGGAACCGAGGGTGTTTATTTCACGCCCTATTTCCTGTGCGATGAAGCTGAGCATCTTTCCATTCGGAGCTTCGGTTGCGATTGTTTCCAAAAAGTATTCACAGTGCTTTTTCAACCTTACTTTTTCTTCATTTATATCAAATTTTTCAAGATAAAAAATCAGCTCCTGCTCAAACCTGTTTTTATCAAGATTCTCTGTCCCGTTATTCTCTTTTAATATTAAAAGAAGCTTTTCCCTTACCTTTTCAATTCTTCCCGGCTCGTAAGTCTCAACGGCTGAAAGTGATTCAAGAATCCGGGAAAGACATTTTTTCAGGTCCGATTCAATCGATTTCCCCTCCTCTTTCCTGTACTGGTCAAGCAGACTGACCGATTCAAGAATCTGGCTTCTCAGGAGATCCCATTCAGCCTGGGGTAGTTCAGGCCTTTCGGTTTTAAGAGCATCAGGGAGCCTCATGATAGTTGGAAGCATCTGACTGTCGATATTGATATTCAGCTCTCCGGCAATCTCTTTAAGCTGATTATAGTAATTTTTAACAATCGATTTGTTGATCACAGGGATGCCTTCATCTTCGAGTATATCAAAATAGACTGTCAGATCTATTTTGCCCCTGCCAAGCATCTGGCTGATCATGTTTCTTATCTCAGGTTCTTTCTCTTTATAGAGCCAGGGAAGCTTGGTGTTCAGGTCAAACTGCTTGGAATTCAATGACTTAATTTCAATGGTGATTTTTTTCTGGGATGTTTCTGTTATGGATTTTCCATAACCTGTCATGGATTTAATCATCGGCTAAATTAATTGTTAGAGATCAGGTTTCACTTTGTGTGCCTATGTGCTGAAGTTAGTACTCCTTTGTAGTTAATTGATCTTTTTTACCATAAAGTCATACGCTCATTCTTACAATATGGGAACATTAAAAATAATAACTTTAAGTTACACAGAGTTACACAGAGAAGTCACAGAGCTACACAGAGTTAAGAAATCAAATCTCTGTGGATCTCTGTGAACCTCAGTGATTCTCTGTGTAAGTTCTTATATTAGTTTTATTGTAGTTGCCAGAGGTTTTCAAAGAATTTAAGGTTAATATACCGTGAAAGTTACAAATTCTCATCGTATTATATATTCTTTCGTGAATTTTAACGTTATGTTTGTGAGAGGTTTTTATCAGAAACAACCATCTCCCTCCCTTTCAGGACCGTAAGGGAGTACTTCTCCTCTCTAAGAGGAGGAGAAAGTTATAGAGCCAAAAATTGTAGCTTTCCCCTCCTTTGAATAAGGAGAAGTGTCCCATCCGCCGGCTGGCGGGTGGGGCGGGGTGGTTTGATTAATTCAGGACATTACCGTCTCATTGGAATTATTAAACAAACATATTCATCTGCTTAAGCTTAACTTAAACCGTAAATGCTTATGAAAGGAAGATTTTTACTCCCTTTTTTTATTGTCTTAATTTTCTCCCCGACTCTTGTATTTTCACAGATATCAGGCACAGGAGGTAAACCGGATAAAGCAATAGTTGATTCACTGGCAGCGAGGGGATTGTTAAAAAATGCAGAACCTTTTCGTCCTGATATTCTGTTATCACACGATCAGGCTTTGAAGTTTCTGCAAAAAACCATGTTTTTTCAGTCCTGGAAAAATCGGGCCGATCCTCTCCGTTCTGCAATCGGGCAGCTGATATTTGAGGCTTCTAACCCGCCATTCGATTCGGCAGGATTCTTCCTTGAAAGATATCCTTACGATTCCATTGCAATACCACGGGATGAGTTTTATATCTGGGAGCCAGCAGCACTGAAAGACACAACGATACTGGTCATAGTGGATACTCTCAGGGAAGCCAGATCAAAAAAACCTGAATTCCCTTTCTGGTATTACAGATACCCCTACCAGAGCGATTCGATAAAAGCAGCTGTTGGCGCATTAATGGAATACGTTGAAGAGCGCGACTCGAGTCTTATCAGTTTTGCAGGGACTGCTAACAAGCAATACTCATTATGGCTTAACTCAAGATCTGATAAAATAATGAGATTCTGGCTCAGGAATGATCTCGATGATTCAGTAACGGTCTGGATCAGTAATCCTGAAAAGAACACAATAGGATTACAACTTGAACAGGGGGTAAGTTTCAGGAGACCGACCAGGCAGGGGTATATTACTCCAGCCAGGGTCGAAGTTGAACAGCAGGACAAATTAACCCTGGTTGATATCGGGAAAATAATCACAAAACAGCAATTCTGGAGGTACCATACTGAAGCAGCTTTTGTCCTGAATCAGGCTTTTCTTACAAACTGGGTAAAGGGTGGTGAAAACAGTGTATCAACTACGTTTGATGTCACTTTTTATGCTGATTACATCAACAAACCCAAACTTATTTCGTCATATCATTTTGCAAGGATAAAATATGGTCTTGTCGCTTCAGCCACCGATGGGATCAGGAAAAACCTTGATCTGCTGGAAACCAATTCAAAAATAAATCATAAGGCTTTCGGAAAATTTGATTTCAGCGGCATTATGCTTTTTAAAACGCAGGTATCAAAAGGTTACAATTATCCAAACGACTCCGTTCCTGTATCCAGATTTATGAATCCGGCAATCCTTACTATGGGTTTGGGCCTTGATTATAAGCCGGACAAGTTTACTTCATTAAACTTCTCTCCATTTTCCTATAAGGGAACATTTGTTCCTGATACGGCAACAATCGACCAGACAAAATACGGAGTGCCTGAAAACAGGAAATCCAAACATGAACCTGGTGCAAGTTTCCTGATTTCAAATGAAATCAGGCCTTTTAAAAGCATTTCTGTTTTAAACAGGCTGCAACTGTTTACAAGTTATATAAATAATCCGCTGAATATTGATGTGGACTGGGAGATGATACTCAAAGCAAACCTGAACTGGTTTACAGAAGTCAGACTAAATACCCATCTCATTTTTGACGATGATACCAAGACTCCCGTTTATGACAAGGATGACAATCCGGTAATCGGTGATGACGGAGTTCCGGTTAAGTCAGCCAGGGTTCAGTTCAAGGAATTGCTGGGACTATCGTTTGTTTTCAGGTTTTAAGTCTCTTCTGATAAATCCGGAATCTTTTAATGACTTTGCCATCGAGCCTTTCGCATTCTGCCCTCATTCTGATGTTATTTTCCAGAATGAGGTGGCTGTCAATCAGGTTCATTTTGTTATTCCTTGCTGACTGCCATAATTTTATTGCCATCAGCACATCGATTCCCTGACCCCGGTAATCTTTTCTCACTCCCCCCAGCATTAGCATCATCTTTTTCGATTTCTTCATCTCCTTCAGGATTTTAAATATCCCGAAAGGGAAAAGCTTTCCCCTGGTTGCTATTATTCCCGATGTCAGGTCGGGCAGGGCGATGACAAACCCTATCAATTCCCCTTTGGTTCTGACCACCTTAATATAGTCAGGTTCTATGAGAGGAAGGTATCGTTTTGCAAATTCCTCCTTTTCCTTGTCATTCAGCGGAACGAAACCATAGATTTCGCTGAAGGTTTCATTCATCAGCCCAAGTACAGGAATTATAAATGGTTTGATCTCTTTTTTGGATCTGAATTCAATTAATTCAAACTCCCCGCTTTTTGAAGCCCTGTCAAAGGCTTTTGTGTAAAGGGAGGGAAGCTGTTCCGGCATAGGGATATTATAGTTTACCAGATCCACTTCTTTTGTATAGCCTTCTTTTTCAACCAATGCCGGAAGATATGGGAAATTGGTTGCTGCCGTAAAAATGAAAGGATATTCAAAACCTTCAATCTGAAAACCCTGCGGATCCTTATCAGAAAATCCCAGCGGACCAACTATTTTTGTCATTCCCTTCTGACGAACCCACTCTTCAACTTTTTCCAGGAGGGCATGGACAACTTCCTGGTCATTATAGCATTCCATAAAACAGAACCTTCCGTTTTTTTCATTCTGAATTGCATTATACCTGTTGTTGACAAGGCCCATAATCCGTCCCACGGGCTTCCCGTTTTTCCATGCCAGGTAAAAAATGGCATCAGCATACTGATAAGACCTGTTTTTTTTCCTGTCAAAGAGTTGCCATTCATCCATATAGATAGGAGGGAGCCATTCAGGCTGGTTTTTGTGAACTTTTGAGGGCAGATAAATGAACTCCCTGAGCTCTTTCCTGGTAAGTACTTCCTTTACGATTATTTCCGACATAGTACTTTATGTATTTAGGGTACCAATAAACAATAAAACATTATATTATCACATCAAGGATGACAAAAAGTGCGTAAAGGATGCTTGCTATTCCATTGGTAGTCTGAAATGCAAGAGTTACCCTGCTGAGATCATCAGGCTTAACCAGTAAATGCTGCCATACAAGCAATGCTGAAAAAATAGCGGCCCCGGTCCAGTACAGAAAATTTCCATTTCCTGTTATTCCGGCTGTTACAATCAGGATGAATGTCACTATATGAACAATAACAGAAATTAAGAGTGCATTTTTCCTTCCTGAATGGGATGGCAGGGAATGAAGGTTATAATTTCTGTCAAATTCATCGTCCTGCAGCGCGTAGATTATATCAAAACCGCTAACCCATGTTAAAACGATAAATGAATAGATTACAGGAAGAATGTTAAAAGTTCCTGTAACCGCGATATATGCACCAATGGGAGCCAGACTTAGCCCAAGTCCCAGAATGAAATGGCAGAGCCAGGTAATTCTTTTCGTCAGGCTGTAGCCCAGGACAATCAAAAGAGCTACCGGCGAAAGGAAAAGAGTGAGCCGGTTAATAAAACCTGTAGTTATGATAAACAGAATTGAATTTATAATGACAAACAAGGCAGCCGCCTTTGGGCCGATAGTGCCTGCAGGGATCTCTCTTTTAGCTGTTCTGGGATTGAGAGAGTCAAATCGCCTGTCAGCCAGACGGTTAAATCCCATTGCTGCATTCCTGGCAAAAACCATACATAGAATAACAAGTATCAGCAGCCTGACACTGAAAAGATATTCATTTCCGGATACAGCAAGTGTGAATCCGATCAGTGCAAACGGCATGGCAAAAATCGTATGGCTGAATTTGACCAGTGAAAAATAGTCGCGGGTTGATTTTATTAAATTACTCATGGATTTACCTGATCCTGGCCCCGAGCTCATTTTCGAAGGCTCTTATCAGGTTGTTCATGGTTTTTTCAATATTCTTGTCAGTCATCGTTCTGAGATTATCCCTGAGAATAAAACTGACAGCGTATGATTTTTTATTTGTGCCGAGGCTTTCGTTTTCATAAACATCGAACAATCCGATATCCTGGAGAACAGTTTTCTCTGTCCTGTAAGCTATCTCTCTGATCTGACCGAATGTTACACCTTTATCCAGCAGCATAGCCAGATCCCTTCTTACTGAAGGATATTTAGGCAGTTCCCTGTAAGAAATAACGTTGTTTTTTATTATTTTCATAATAAGGTCCCAATCCATATGACTGTAAAAAACATCCTGTCCTATATCAAATTTTGCGAGGTAGCTTTTTGATATTTTCCCTGTTTCGGCGATAAGCTGGTTGTGGAAAGAATAGGTTAAGGATTCGGCGAAGTACTTCTTTGAATTCTCATGGACTAAAATCCCGGAGCCATTAATTCCAAGACGCGAGAGTATCATTTCGGTAGCTGACTTTATATGGAAGAAATCAGTCGGATTTGTCTTGTGGTTCCAGCTTTCCCTGCCTGTTTTTCCGGTAATGTACAGATCGAGAGATGTTCTCTCTGTATAGTCATCTGCAACAGGTACATCCTTCCCGTAATTAGTCCTGAAATAGCAGTTCCCGAATTCATAAAACTTCAGGTCATAGCACTGTCTGTTGATGTTCCACACGACGGAATTCAATCCACCGAAAAGCAGCGATTGTCTCATCGCATTAAGGTCGGAACTTAAAGGGTTTGCCAACCTTACAAGCTGATCAGCGTTGAAATCCCCGTTCTGTTCGTACCATGCGGCCGGGTTAAGGGAGTTACACATTATCTCCGCAAAACCGTTTGCTGAAAGCAGATCGGATACTGTATTCACAACATTCTCCTTATCAGGCTTTTCAAAATAAGTGAGCGTTGAATTTACATGCTCACTGATCTCAACATTATTATAACCGTAAATTCTCAGGATCTCTTCAATTACATCAGCTTCGAGCTTAACATCAACCCTGTAGGCAGGGACTTCAAGGAACAGATTGTCTCCTTCTTCCTTGGTTATATTTATATCCAGCAATCCGAGGATCCTCCGGATTGTATCTTTTTCAATCATTTTCCCGATGAGCCTTTCAATGTTCTTATACGATACCTCCACTCTGGCATTCACGATTTTTTCGGGATAAACGTCAACTATATCTGAACTGATCTTCCCGTCAGCAATCTCCTTCATGAGCAGAGCTGCTCTTTTAAGGGCCCAAATGGTTATATTCGGATCAGTGCCTCTTTCAAACCTGAAGGAAGCATCTGTTTGAAGCCCATGCCTTTTTGAAGTTTTGCGGATTGAAACCGGATTAAAATACGCACTTTCGAGAAATATATTTTTTGTTTCGGAAGTAACACCCGATTTTATCCCTCCGAAAACACCAGCGATGCACATACCCTCTTCGGCATTGCAGATCATCAGATCGCGACCTGAAAGATTTCTCTCAACTTCATCAAGGGTAATGAATTTTGTCTTGTCGGGCAGGTTCCTGATGATCACTTTCTGCCCTTTGATCTTATCGGCGTCGAACGCATGCAGTGGCTGGCCAATCTCATGCTGGACGAAATTTGTTATATCAACAACATTGCTTATTGGATTGAGCCCGATTGCCCTCAGTCTTGTTTTAAGCCACTCAGGCGATTCTGCGATTTTGACATTGCTTATCGTAATCCCGCTGTACCTGGGGCAATCAACTTTATTTTCAACAATCACCTCAAATGGCTTATTGTTGCTGTCGGGTCTGAAATCATCAACCGAAGGCCTTTGAGCCTTGTAACCATTATCTGGTATTAAGGTTCAGGTAAGCAGCAAGATCGCGTGCTACTCCAAAATGAGATCCGCTGTCAATCCTGTTGGGTGTTAGTCCGATTTCAAAAACAATGTCATGAACAATGCCGAAATATTCACCTGCCGGAGTACCCGGCTTTGCATTGCTGTCGAGTATCATAATACCCTCATGACCGGTTCCAAGACCAAGCTCATCCTCAGCGCAAATCATTCCTTCCGAGATTTCACCCCTGATTTTTGATTTCCTTATCTCAAGGCTCTCATCGCCTTTAAAAACTACTGTGCCGGCCAGGGCAACAGGAACCTTTTGCCCTGCAGCCACATTGGGAGCGCCGCAAACAATCTGAAGAGGTTCAGGGCCTCCTGTGTTGACTGTTGTAACTGAAAGTTTGTCGGCATCAGGGTGCTTTTTGCATGTCAGCACTTCTCCTATTACGACTCCCTTAAGACCGCCCCTCACAGATTCCCACTCCTCCATTCCTTCCACTTCAAGTCCAATGCCGGTCAGTATCTCTGACAGCTTATGCGGATCGAGGTCTATTTTCAGGTAATCTTTGATCCAGTTATATGAAATTTTCATCTATTGATGTTAAAAAGTTTATTCAATTTAGTGTGTTACTTTTTCAAATACACAACAAATAAAAATCAAAATTGCAAAAGTAAACAATTTATCTCAGGCAAATGGGTATTTATCTATATTTGTAGCTCAAACAACCGATATATGATTCTGGAAAAAGACGACAAGCTTATCTTAATCACAAACGATGACGGACTGTATGCTGCAGGCCTTAAAACCCTTATGTGAAGTGATGGAAGAATTCGGGAAAGTAGTATCTGATTTCAACCATCGAAAGCATGTCGGGAATGTCGCAGGCTCTTACAGTTAAAACACCCCTCAGGGTAAAGCTGCTTGAAGAGAATGAACGCACGGAGAGTATATGCATGCAACGGCACCCCCACAGACAGCATAAAACTTGCTGTTAACCAGCTTCTTGAAAGGAAACCCGACTGGGTGGTTTCAGGGATAAACCATGGAGCCAATGCTTCTGTGAGCGTTCTTTATTCAGGAACTATGGCCGCTGCAATCGAAGGTTGCCTTTATGGTATAAATTCTGTGGGTTTTTCACTTAATGACTTCTCACGGACAGCTGATTTTTCAGTCTGCAGGAAATATATAAGGATCGTGATGCAGATACTATCTGCAGAGACTCTTCCTCCCGGGTGTCTGCCTTAATGTTAATATCCCTTCGCTGCCTGAGAATGAAATAAAAGGGATCAAAATATGCCGGCAGTCAAAAGGCAACTGGAGGGAAGAATTTGAAAAAAGAAAGGATCCGATGGGGAAAACATATTACTGGCTGACAGGGATGTTTCAGAATCACGAACCCAATGCAGACGACACCGATGAATGGGCCCTTGCAAATGGTTTTGTTTCTGTTGTTCCTGTCACAGTCGATATGACAGCTCACTGGTATTTGGATAATTTAAAGGAGCGCTTCACTGTATGATAATGACCGAAAAATATGACAAGGTTTTTATTGGCGTCTGTATCCGGATTCGTGATCCCGATTATTATAGGACTTTGTATTTATCTTTTTTCAGCCGGCGACAAAACCATCACCGAGTATATTACCAGAATAATATCATGCTGATATTTTAACTCATATTATTTCCCTGTGTGTTTTTCCAAATATTTTCCTTTTTCTGATTTTTAACCGGCTGGATATGCTTCGTGCCACAAAGGGGGTTCTGGGAATTACAATTTTCTGGGCCATACTTGTTTTCGCTGTAAAATTTCTGTTATGAAGTATTTCATCATTGCAGGCGAACAATCCGGCGATCTTCACGGATCAAATCTTGTAAGGGCATTATTTAAAAGTGATAAGAAGGCTGAAATTAAATGCTGGGGCGGAGATCTTATGGAATCGGCCGGGGCAGAGCTTCTTATGCACTATAAAAAGACTGCCTTCATGGGATTTGTCGTGATAGTCAAAAACCTTGGTGCTAATAAAAAGGAATCTTGTTCTTTGCAAGCCAGCAGATAAGCGAATTCAAACCTGATGTGGTTATCCTGATCGATTATCCGGGATTTAACTTCCGCATTGCGGAGTTTGCCAACAAGTCGGGCTACAGGGTATTTTATTATATCTCCCCAAAGCTCTGGGCCTGGAAGGAAAAAAGGGTCGAAAGAGTAAGAAAGTATGTCGACAGGATGTATATTATTTTCCCCTTTGAGGTTGATTTCTATAAAAAGCATAACATCGAAGTCGAATACCGCGGCAATCCGCTCTTAGATGAAACTGAAAAGAAATTATAAGAATTTAATGGATATGACGATCTCAGGGGATCGCTGGGGCTTGATAACAAACCAATAGTTGCAATGCTTGCAGGAAGCAGGAACCATGAGGTAGCCCATATACTTCCTGAAATGATCAAAGCTGTACCTCATTTCCCTGATTACCAGTTTGTTCTTGCAGGCGTAAGGAATCTTCCGGATGAACTTTATAAAAAGATCATCGGGAGCAATCCGGTCAGGCTCATTAATGATAAAACATATGAGATACTTTATCTGTCGGAAGCAGCTCTTGTTACTTCCGGAACCGCAACGCTTGAAACAGCTTTGTTCAGAGTTCCGCAGGTTGTCTGCTTTAAAGGTGATTTTGTTTCGATGCTGATTGCCTGGGCTGTGATAAAGGTTAAATATATTTCACTTGTCAATCTTATAACCGGATACGAAGCTGTAAAGGAACTGATCCAGTTTAACTTAATGAAAATAACCTGGTTGCGAACTTAAAGCTATACTTCCCGGAGGCTCAAAGAGAGAAAAAATGCTTGAAGATTATAATAAAGTCAGGGAGATACTGGGCCCGGCAGGAGCATCGGAGAGGATTGCAGAAGATATGGTAAAAGTACTGAAGGCGTAACGGCGTAAGGCATAAGGGATGAGTTGAATAGGCAGGGATTACAAATGACTGTGCGGGCGGGAATAAGCTGCGAACTTGAAAATCGGCTAATTAACTGTAATGACATATGGATGTATTGGCAAAAATGTTTATGAAACTTATATTCATACAATTTCTTCTGATTTTTCTCTCTGCGATCAGTCTCCGGGCAGGTCAGTATCCGGATATTTGCCGATCAGAAACCATTGTCGGCAGTCATTTACATGTTACAGGAGGGAAATATGAACTGGATATTTATGACGGAAAGCCGGTTCAATTAGCCACCGACGAACCTGTGATTTTTGCCATGTACAATGGTAAAATTGCTGTGAAAACCAGGAACTCACAAAGTTTCATGTGCGACTCGTTGATTGTGAGAGGATTGACAGGAAATGATAAGTTTTCTTTCAGGGTTAACGGCGGCTCAAGTATACCGGAATTTTTATGGCGGTGATCTCAATGCTTTTCTGATCTGGGGATTCTGGTCTTTATAAATAATTGTGATATTGAACAATATATTGCAGGAGTCGTCAGGACCGAGGGCGGGCCAGGTAAAAACCTGGAATATCCTAAATCGCAGGCTGTGCTTGCCAGGACTTATATGTACAGGCATTTTGAAAGGCACGGCATTGACAGGTATAATTTATGCGATAATACTCATTGTCAGGCATTTAACGGTTTTCGTCCGATTCGCTTGTCAACAGGGCCGCCATGGAAACAAAGGACCTGGTATTACTTGACCATGACAGCACGCTTATAATTTCGGCTTTTCACTCAAATTGCGGAGGAGAAACATCAACTTCAGATTTCGTCTGGCTATCGGGGCATGCATTATCTTAAAAGTGTCATTGATCCGTACTGTACAAGTTCACCTAATGCCAGCTGGAAAAAGTCAATCCCGCTTTCGGAATGGGAGGTTACCTTAAGAAATCAGGATTTGATCCCGCTGAGAAAACCCCTCAGTCTTATAATTTCTCTCAGATAACCAGGCAGAATGATTACAGGGTCGGGATCCTTTTCATTGCCATTCAGTCAGATAAGGAATGACCTGGATCTCAGTCAACTTTTTTTTCAGTTATCCAGGAAGGAGATTCTATAGTCTTAATGGCAGGGGATACGGGCATGGTGTTGGCCTGTGCCAGGAGGGTGCAATGGTAATGGCGGCAAGGGGATTTAAATTCAGGAATATTATAAGATTTTATTATCCAGGATGTAATTATAACTGATATTAATAATGCCAAAATTGTTAAGAACGATTTCTAAACTGATGTTCATTAGTCGTAACTGAGATTTGAGTAATTTTTGAGGTTTATTTGAGATCTGTATGCTTGCAATATTCAGAAAGGAGATAACCGGATTCTTCAGCAGCCTTACAGGATACATTGTAATAATTGTATTTCTGCTGATCAATTCATTGTTCATGTGGGTATTCCCGGGTGAATGGAATATCCTCGACAGCGGATATGCCGGACTTGATACTCTATTTTTCCTTTCGCCCTGGATATTTCTTTTTCTTGTCCCTGCGTCACAATGAAGATGATCGCTGAAGAGAAAAGGCTCGGCACACTTGAGCTTATCTATTCCAAACCTGTAACCGAAAGAGGAATTGTCTATGGTAAATATTTTGCGTCAGTCGCACTTGTTCTGCTTGCTCTGTTCCCAGGACTGATCTATTATTTTTCAGTTTATATTCTTGGTGAAACTCCCGGGAATCTTGATAAAGGAGGTGCTATGGGAGCATTCATAGGATTATTCTTTCTTGCGGCAGTTTATGCTTCTGCCGGTCTGTTTGCATCATCTTTACAGATAACCAGGTTATTGCATTTATTATTGCCGTGCTGATTTCATTTTTCCTTTTTATGGGATTTGATTCCTTTGCTTATCTTCCAGGCCTTAAGAAAATTGATGAATTTGTAATCAGAATGGGGATCAATGAGCATTATAAATCCATTAGCAGGGGAGTGATTGATTTAAGGGATATAATCTATTTTATTGCTGTTGTCTTGATTTTTAATGAGGCAACAAGGCTTGTTCTTCTGTCACGCAAATGGAAAAAAAGAGGCTGATCCATGGAAAGTGTTTCAAATAATAAAAATATAAGAACACGAAGCTGGATTCAGTTTGGTTCAAATCTTCTCATTATAATTATCGCAGTCATTGCAGGATCTTTTCTACGGATAAGACTTGACCTCACGGAAGACAAAAGATACACACTTTCAGAGCCGACCCGCAAGGTGCTGTCGGGTATCAGGAATGATATTTTTGTGCAGGTTTATCTCGACGGTGAAATGCCTATTCCCTTTAAGACGGCTCAAACGATCGGTCAGGGAGATGCTTGATGAGTTCAGGATCGCTTCTGACCGGAAAGTGGACTATGATTTCATCAACCCTTCCGGTGAGGAAAACCGGGAGCAGAGGGAAGCACTCTATCAGTCGCTTATCCTTAAAGGGCTGAACCGGTTAATATACAGGCAGGAGATGCTGAAGGAGGTTCGAGCCAGAAAATTATATTCCCCGGAATGATAGTGAATTACAATGGAATCGAGGTTCCTGTTAACTTTCTTAAAAACAATCCCTCGGTTTCTGCTGAAGAAAATCTGCTTCATTCCATTGAAGGGCTTGAATATGAGTTGATTCAACCTGTTGCAACATTAAGTTCCGATACAATTTATAAGGTTGCTTTTATAGAGGGACATGATGAGATCCCTGAAATTGAAGTAGCTGATCTTACCTTTAACCTTGCCAGGTTCTTTACTGTCGACAGGGGGATTATTGGTGGAAAACCGGGCATTCTCGATGAATATGCAGCTGTGGTAATTGCCGGACCGGAAAAGGAGTTCGCTGAAAATGACAAGTTCGTGCTTGATCAGTATATTATGAACGGCGGTAAAGTTCTCTGGCTTATTGAGGAGGTATATGTAAATTCCGACAGCCTTGTATATGGGGAGACAGCTGCCCTTTACCACCCGGTAAACATTGAAGACCAGCTCTTCAGATATGGAGCAAGAATAAATCCTGAAGTGGTACAGGATATTGAATGCGGTTTTATAAGACTGATACTTTCAAGCGGCGGTGCGAGGCAGCAGCCTGTATCTTTACCATGGCTCTATTTCCCCATGCTGACCCCCGATCCGGACCATCCCGTTACACGAAACCTGAATAAAATCCAGGGCAGGTTTACAAATTACATCGACACTGTCGGGCTGGACAGGAAATATCAGAAAAAGTGTGCTGCTCTCTACTTCCGGCTACTCCCGCACTCTTTCACCCCCCTTCATGATCAGCCTTAAAGAGGCGGAGAGAAATCCTGACGAAACGGTATTCAATAAATCATTTCTCCCTGTTGCTGTTCTCCTTGAAGGCAGGTTTACTTCTGCTTTCAGGAACAGGATTACTTCTGATAAGTGTAAATAACAAAAACTTTGAAGTAAAAACTGAAAGTGCCGATACAAAGATGATAGTGATTGCCGATGGAGATATTATAAGAAATGAGGTCAGGAAATCGGGTGCAAATGAAACACCATTGACACTTGGACAGGACAGGTATACAGGGGAAATGTACGGGAACAGGGACTTTCTTGTCAATTGCCTGAACTATCTTGTTGATTACAATGGCATTATGGAACTGCGATCGAGGGAACTGAAACTCAGACTTCTCGACAGTTCAGTAATTAAAAAGGGAAGGCTTAAATGGCAGCTGATTAATATCGTCTGTCCGGTGCTTATTGTAATTATTGCCGGTATCATATACAACTGGCTTAGAAAAAGAAAGTACGCAAAGAGCTGATATTTATGAAGAAAGCCATTCTATTTACGGTTGTCGCTATCCCGTTATTAATTCTTCTTTTTTATCTTTTAAAAGAAAGATCACCTTTTGGTGGCAGAAATACTTCATTTGCAGCAGATCGGGGAAAGGAGGTTACAAGGATTGAGTTCACAGACAGCTCGAACACACTGGTTCTTGAAAAAAGAGGTGAGGATTGGATCGTAAACAAAAAATTTGAAACCCGGAAAAGCAGTATCCTGTTTATCCTTAAGATATTGAATGAAATGGAGATCAAGTCGCCTGTGACCCCTGAGCTATTTGAGAAGGAGATCACAGGAAATGCTATTAACCCGGTCAGAGTCAAAGTTTCCGGGAACGGGAAAACGATCAGATCATTTTTAGTATATAAAACAGCTTCAAATATGTATGGGAATATTATGAAGCTCAGGGAAGGATCAAAACCTTATATTGTTCATGTACCCGGGAATGAATCTGAAATAGGGTCGGCTTTTACCCTGAATGAGCTTTTCTGGCGGCCTTATACAGTTTTCAACATGCTCCCCTCCGAGATCTATTCAGTGAAATTTGAAAATATCAGCGACACGGCTTCTTCGTTCAGTATAAAAAACGAAAACCGGAAGTTAAGTTTATATGGTCTTTCAGGCGGGCTCTCAGGCTGGGATACATCAAGGGTAATAAGGTATATAACCTATTTCACCCATATCCCTTTCGAATCATGGGCCTTTGATCTGCCTGCCGGCGAAAAAGAGAAAATAATAATGGGGGTGCCAGTTTACAGGATCACAGTATTAAGCTCCGGGGGAGAAAGAAAGGCATTAACTTTATGGGAACGGTCAGTTTTTGAAGAGGGTGCTGACAAAAAAGACACTGACAGATTATGGGGAAAAAAGGATGATGATAATGAATTATTTATTCTCCGGTATACCGATATTGATCCCTTGCTTAAAAAGCGCTCATATTTCTTCACGCGATAATATTTTGTTTGTGTTTAAGAGTTTTTTTTGTAATATTGATACTCCGGAATTAATTAACCAGCAACAAGCAACCAGTAACAAATAACCAGCAACAATAGATAAAGTAAATTAAACCAGATATAAAATGAAATTTGTTGTATCCAGCACAGAACTACTCGGTCATTTGCAGGCAATAAGCAGAGTGATCAGCTCGAAGAACACCCTACCAATCCTTGATAATTTCCTTTTTAACCTTTCGGGGAATGATCTTGAAATAACGGCATCTGATCTTGAATCGACTCTGATTACGAGGATGAAGCTCGAAAATGCCAGCGGGGATGGGATCATAGCTCTTCCTGCAAGGATACTGCTTGACACCCTGAGGGAGTTTTCAGTTCAGCCCCTTGCTTTTGACATAAACCTGGATACGCTGGCTGTCGTAATTACATCTGAAAACGGCAAATTCAATGTAGTAGGCCAGAACGGGATCGATTTTCCCGCCCTGCCTGCCATCAGAAAGGAAAAGAAATTTACGTTTATGATAAATGCAGATGTAATGCTTGCCGGGATAAACAAAACCCTGTTTGCAACAGCTGATGATGAACTGCGTCCTGTTATGGGAGGTATTTTTATCGAAGCCTCCACAGATAAGATAACTTTTGTGGCTTCCGATGCCCATAAGCTTGTCAGATACCAGAGAACCGACTCACATGCAGATGACAATGCATCTTTTATACTGCCGAAAAAACCTGCTTCGCTGCTTAAAAATATTCTTCCCAGGGAAGAGGGACCTGTTACGGTTGAATTTGATGATAAAAATGCTTTCTTCAACCTGAATGATTATAAAGTGGTATGCCGTCTTGTTGAAGGAAATTATCCTAATTACAATTCTGTCATTCCGAAAAACAATCCAAGGAAGGTCACTATCGACAGAATTGAGTTCTACAACACTCTGAAAAGGGTCTCAGTATTCTCAAACCAGGCAAGCAACCTTGTCAAGCTCCAGCTTAAAGGCAATCAGGCAACGATTTCCGCCCAGGATATTGATTTCTCTATTTCTGCCTATGAGAAGATTAAATGCGAGTACGAAGGCGATGATATGGAAATAGGTTTTAAGTCGGTATTTCTTCTTGAAATCCTGGCAAATATCTCTTCGCAGGATGTAATGATCGAGCTTGCTGACCCGACGCGTGCAGGACTATTCCTTCCTGCCCAGTCGGATAATGAATCGGAGGACCTCCTGATGCTTCTGATGCCAATGATGATAAATGCCTGATAATTGGAACTCAAACTCCGGCGCCCAATAGCATTCATCGATATCGAAACTACGGGGATTAATGTTTCGAGCGATCGTATTGTGGAGATATCTGTACTTAAAATAAGTCCCGGAGGGAAAGAAGAATGGATGAGCACAAGGGTCAATCCAGGGATGCCAATACCCGCAAAATCAACTGCAATTCACGGAATTACCGATGATGATGTTAAAAATGCACCGACTTTTAAAGAGATAGCAAAGAATCTTGCACTATTTCTTGAAGGTTCTGATCTTGCCGGGTTTAATGCCATTAAATTCGATATTCCGGTAATTGCCGAAGAATTTCTCAGGGTTAATATCGATTTTAATTTCCTTAAAAGGAAATATGTAGATGTCCAGGTGATATTCCATAAGAAGGAGCAGCGCACCCTGTCGGCTGCTTACCAGTTCTATTGCAGCAAGGCACTTGAGAATGCCCATAGCTCAAAAGCAGATACCCAGGCCACTTTTGAAGTTTTGAAAGCTCAGCTCGACCGATACCAGGATCTTGAGAATGATATTGAAAAACTTGCAGTTTTCAGCTCATTTAACAGTAATGTCGATTTTGCCGGCCGTATTATATATGATGAGAATGGCATTGAAATATTCAATTTTGGCAAGCATAAAGGCAAACCTGTTTTAACTGTCTTTAAGGAGGAGCCCTCTTATTATTCCTGGATGATGAATGGAGATTTTCCTCTTTACACCAAGAAGATCCTTACGGAGATAAAGCTCAGATCGTTCGGAAAAGGAGAGCAGTAAAATGAAGATCATATGCATAGGGATGAATTACCGAAGGCATGCAATTGAAATGGGCCGGCCTTTCCCTTCTGAACCTGTGGTTTTTATGAAACCCGATTCTTCAATTCTAAAGAAGAATAAGCCATTTTTCCTCCCTGATTTTTCGTCTGAGATCCATTATGAGGTTGAGGTTGTCGTAAAAATATCGAAGCTGGGGAAAAGCATATCGCCGAAATTTGCCCCGAGATATTATGATGAGATTACAACAGGCATCGACATTACAGCCCGTGATTTACAGACAAGATTGTCAAAGTCGATGCTTCCCTGGGAAATATCAAAGGGTTTTGACGGGGCGGCTCCTCTCGGAAGATTTATCCCGGTTAGCCTTGCCGGCGATACGGGAAACCTGGATTTCAGACTCGAAATAAATGATAAGATCGTCCAGCAAAGCAACACTTCTGATATGATATTCGGGATTAATGAGATAGTATCATATGTCTCTGGGTTCTTTACCCTCAAGACTGGCGATCTGATCTTTACCGGAACTCCTTCCGGAGTGGGTCCGCTCAGGAGAAACGATCACCTCGTTGCTTATTTAAAGGATTTACCTCTTCTTGACTTTATGATTAAGTAATTTCATTCAACTACATTCTTATTTTAATTTTATTGCTTAAATTAACCAGTCAAATCAGATCAACAACTTAAAAAACATACAGATGAAAGAGAAAAACAAGGTATCGCGGAGGAGCTTTATCCGGAATTCTGCAGGTGCAGCTGCACTTCTGTCAATGCCGACAATAATTCCTGCAAGTGTTTTTGGTGCAAATGATAAGGTTAGGGTGGCTGTTCTTGGAGTCAACGGCCGCGGCACAAATCATATTGAAGGGTATATGAATCTGCCCGATGTTGAGGTTGCATGTCTTTGTGATCCCGACCTTGTTGTCCTGGCCAAACGTGCTGATGAGTTCGATAAAAAGTATAGTAAAAAAGTCATAAGGCAGCAGGATTTAAGGAAAGTCTATGAAGATAAATCGATTGATGCCGTGAGTATTGCCACGCCCAATCACTGGCATTCCCTTGCAGCAATTTGGGCCTGCCAGGCCGGAAAGGATGTTTATGTTGAAAAACCTGGCTCCCATAATTTATATGAGGGCCGCAAGATGGTCGAGGCTGCAGCAAAATATGACAGGATTGTCCAGCATGGTGTTCAACTCCGAAGTTCTGTTGCTGTTCAGGAAGCAATAAAGCATCTCCGCGACGGACTTATAGGCAATGTGTATATGGCACGAGGACTCGTTTTCAGATGGAGGGATGATATTGGAAACAAAGGAACTGAGCCGGTTCCTGAAGGGCTTGATTATGACTTGTGGACCGGTCCGGCAGCGAAGCAGCCTTTCTCACGGGATATTGTTCATTACAACTGGCACTGGACCTGGAATTATGGCAACGGCGACGTAGGCAACCAGGGAATTCATGAAACTGACCTCTGCATGTGGGGTTTGAATGTCGGATTCCCCGAACAGATAACAGCGGCAGGAGGAAAATTCCTGTTCAATGATGCCAAAATTACTCCAGAAGTGCTGGCTTCTACCTACTACTATCCTAAGGAGAAAAAGATCATTGAGTTCGAAGTGCGTCCATGGATAACAAATGATGAAAAGGGAGTTACAGTTGGTAACATCTTTTATGGGAGCGAAGGCTATCTGGTGGTCAATGGCTATGAAACCTATCAGTCATTTCTCGGACGAGACTATAAGCCAGGCCCATCTCGTAAGGAGGGCGGTGATCATTATCTTAATTTTATACAGGCAGTCCGCGCTCATGATAAATCGCTTCTGAATGCCCCGGTCGAGACAGCTCATCTTTCTTCCGGACTGGCTCATCTTGGTAATATTGCATATAGGACGGGCCGCACACTTAATTTTGATCCGCTGACTGAAAAATTTGTTAATGACGACGAGGCAAATGCATTGCTTACACGTCCTGCCCGTGCGCCATATGTTGTACCTGAAAAAGTTTAGTTAAACCAATAAGAGAGTTTGATAACCAGCCCGCGGTTTTTAACTGTGTAATTCTCAGGGTAGGAGTTTTCGGTATAGACAATGAACAGGTCAGATACTGGTGCAAATCTCCATTGGAAACGAAAGTTCAGGTTGAGATTATCAATCTGGTTATTGTATTGAATAAAGCTGGTGAAGAACAGCTTATCGGTAAATGTAAAATCAAATCTTGGTCCGATCAGGAAGAGCTTCGCAGAACTGTAGGGAGAAGGAAGAACTATATCGTTGTAAGTGGTAATCAGTGCAAAACTGGCATAAGGCTGCACCCGGTAATTCACCTCTCCCCTGAAAGTTAACCTGTTACCGTTATAGTATCCTCCATACCTTGCAGCAATAACATAATTAAATAATTTACGGTTGTCGGAAGTGAAAGATGCACCAACCTCATTCCAATCATATTCTGAACCTGCAGGGAGCTGCAAACCTCCGGTATTTGTCGGATCAAATGGGTCCTGGAGTTGTATGAATGTCTCCTGAAGATCCACGGTTATTGTGCTTTTATTAAGCCATTCGATATTATACAGAATTTGAGTTTCCCTGTCGGTGAGTGAAAATGATGAATAGGGATCCATGTAGGTCTCAAGTTTTATTCCTGGTCCGTGGCTTATGATCTTGCTGCTCTCCGGGAAAAATTTGTACCGGAAAGAAGGATTAAGCTGATAATAACCTTTCCTTCTTACATATCCTGTTTCGGCATCATACCCTGAACCTGTAAAAGCCTGGTTCACTATAGCAGTCATATACTGCGATGAATAACCAATATTAAACGCCATTGCAGCATCTTTAAAAGTCATATCTTCCTGAAGATTCTGATGATAGTAAGCCTTTCCGGTCCACCGGTTGTCGCGACTGGCAAGGTTATATTCAAGGCCTGCGATCCGGTTATAAACACTTCCTGAAGATGTTTCTGTATTTACTGTATCGAGAACCTGTTTATTGACTATAAATGCTGTTATATTAGACCTGCTGAACACCTGCCTTTGCAGGGCGCTGACCAGATAGTTGGCAGGATGAATTTCCCCTTCTTTCCCGGTTTGTATATCCATAACCCCGATCCTCCATTTGGTGCCGATATTCCCGCTAAGGCGGGCCCCTGCAATGACAGGATTATCCAGACCGATCCTTCTTGAAAAGAATGGTCGGACCAATTCTGTTCCAAGACTTGCAAAAAGATCACTGTTCTCAAGGTAGAACTGCCTCTTTTCAGGGAAGAAGAGTTCATACCGGTCGAGATTTGTCTGTTGTTTATCGACTTCAACCTGTGAATAGTCGGGATTTACCGTGAGGTCGAGATTCATGGAAGTCGAGAGTATCATCTTGGCATCAAAACCTGCATTTCCGCTCCATTGAGGCTCTGTTTCAGTCTGATAATCCCTTGTAACTTTACCCGTAACATAGGGGATGAGCGATAGACGCAGCCCTGCTTTATCCATAGGCTTGTCCCAAACCAGTGTTCCCACATACGGGAGCGAACAATGGGGAAACTGACGCGGCACAGGCGCCCAGGCAGATTTCTCATTGTTCTTCAGGTCGAGACGGCCGAAATTAATCCCCCATTCATTATCCCCTCCGAAATAACGTATGCTGCGAAATGGAATACTGAACTCGGTAACCCAACGGTCATCATAGCTTTTAATTGCTGACCGCCACTTTATGTCCCAGCTGTAATCAACTTTAGTGCCATCATACTGAAGACCTTCAGTCTGTGCTCCCGCCGCTGATATACCGAAAGCAAAACCATTTGTCTGATCGTTATAGGGATTAAGAAAGAGCATGAAGTTATCGTTTTTCATAAAACTATAGTCGCGGCGAAGCGATTCGACAGGTCTTTTACCTTGTGTAGGGTCGTGGCAGATAATTCCGATATAGAGGTTGGATTTATCATAAGTGAGCATGACTTCAGTTTGTGCAATGGCAAAACCGGTATCGGTGGGTGTAACGCGCTGGAATCTGCCTGTGCGTTCTGCATCCATCCATGGACCTTCATCGAGAATACCGTCGACATGAACTGTTTTATCTGTCTGACCGATATTTATACGGTATTTTTCGCGGTTAATACCTTTATTCTGACTGAAAACTGAACTGAAGTTGCAAAATAATATAAGCAGTATTGATATTATGGAGGCCCTTTGCATTAAATACAAATATTTTTGGTGAAGATAGAAAATTGGATTGTGAATTTATTATTCTATTTTTATGGAATAGGATAAGCAATCAAAAAAGAGAATATTTAACCACAGAGTGACACGGAGTATACACTGAGTTACACTGTTTTTTACTCTGTGATACTCCGTTAAACTCAGTGCAACTCCGTGGTAAAAAACATAAAACTGATGAAATCAAAGCTATCGAAGAAAATATTAATGATATGAATATTAACATATCTGAAAGTGCCCCGGAATTAGCGAAAAAGGCTGCAAGGCTGATTTCAGACAAGCTCAATGAAGTAATTAAGGAGCAGGGCGAAGCCCGTATGGTAGTAGCGACCGGAAATGCTCATTTTGATATGTATCAGGCACTTGTGAAGGAAAAAGTTGACTGGCCGAAAGTTGAAGTTTTCCATCTGGATGAGTACACAGGACTTCCGGTAACTCATATTGCAAGCTTCAGGAAATACCTTTATGACCGGTTTATTAGCCTGGTACCGGTTAAGATATTCCACAGCGTCGATGCCGAGGGAAATATTGACAAACGTATCAATGAACTTACTTCAGAAATACGCATGAAACCTGTCCACTTAGGTATTATAGGTATTGGAGTCAATGGTCATATTGCCTTCAATGATCCCCCGGCTGATTTTGATACACATGAGGCTTATATTGTGGTAAAGCTGGATGAACGTTGTAAGATGCAGCAAGTGAGCGAGGGATGGTTTGGGACTATAAAAGAGGTTCCAGACGAAGCTGTTTCAATGAGTGTATGGCAGATTATGCAATGTAAAACAATTGTTTCTGTGGTCCCTCATCTGGTAAAGGCTGATGCAGTTTATAAAACACTGACAAGCAGGCTTACGAATAAAGTTCCGGCAACAATGCTTAAAAAACATCCTGATTGGCATCTGTTTCTTGATCAGAATTCTGCATCGGGAATAATACCTTTATAATCTTTGTAGCCCCCAATAAAATAAAAACAAATCAATATAATTCATTAACCACGGGGTTGCACAGAGTATAACGGAGTAAGACACAGAGTAACTCCGTGAAACTCAGTGGTAAATTTGAAAACTTGTTATTAAATATGTAACCTTATATTTTAGATTCATAACTGTCATTGATGGATAACTTTACGGAAATAAAAGCGATTCATTATGAAACTGGTAAACCGGTAAGTGTTGAGATCAGGAATGGTATTGTCAGCAGTATTTCTGAAATCCGGGAATCGGAACAAATCCAGAATCTCTTTATTGCACCCGGACTTATCGATAACCAGATAAACGGATATAAGGGAGTTGATTTTTCCGATGCCGGACTTACAACTGACAGAATGAGGATGGCCGTTGAAGCTATACGGAGTGACGGCGTAACAACTTTTTTCCCGACAGTTATTACCGGCAGTCACGGAAATCTTGTAAAAACCTTCAGGAATCTTGCTGAAGCACTGAAAGATGATGAGGTAAGAAGCTCTGTTCCAGGATTTCATCTGGAAGGTCCATATATATCACCGGAAGAGGGATTTTACGGATGTCATCCTTCAGCATTTATAAGGAAGCCTTCGTGGGATGAATTTGCTCAATACCAGGAGGCTGCTGAAGGATATATAAAACAAGTAACAGTAAGCCCGGAGGTGGACGGTTGTATGGAGTTCATTAAAATCTGTTCCGCCAACAATGTCCTTGTTGCTATAGGTCATACAAATGCAACAGCTGACCAGATCAGAAGAGCTGTCGATAATGGCGCGCGCCTGTCGACCCATCTTGGAAACGGTTGTGCAAATATGATAGACAGGCACAGAAATCCGCTCTGGCCCCAGCTGGCAAATGACCTCCTTACTCCATCAGTGATCGCTGACGGGCATCACCTTCTTCCTGAAGAGATTCAGGTTTTTTACAAGGTCAAGGGTCCTCATAATATGATACTTACATCCGATGTGACTCATCTCATCGGAATGGCGCCGGGGAAATATATATTCCTTGGAAGTGAAATCGTTCTTACTGATGATGGCCTGATAAAAAATCCGGTGCTGAATTGCCTTGCCGGAGCTTCAATGCCCCTGAAGAGAGGCGTTGAGAATGTGATGAAATACATAGGTTGTACATTGGGAGAGGCTATAAATATGGCTTCGGTAAATGTCGCCGGGATATATAATCTATCCGACAGAGGTTCGCTGACTCCAGGGAAAAGAGCCGATCTGATATTATTTGAAAAGAATGATAATGATATAACATTAAAACAAATATGGGTGAAGGGGAGAGAGGTTAGCCATTGAAAAAACATCCCCCTAGCCCCCTTCGAAGGGGGAATAACCAGCAACCAGCACCTTGACTTATGACACCACTTGACTACATAGTTCTTATCGGATACTTCGTATCGATTACAACCTTTGGGATATGGATCTCGAGGAAGATCAAGACCAGCGACAGTTATTTCAGGGGAGGAAGGAAGTTTAAATGGTATATTATGATCGGGCAGGCGTTTGGCGTGGGGACCCATGCCGAAATGCCAGTGGCGCAGACAGGTGCTACATTCAGCAATGGATTTGCCACGATATGGTACCAGTGGAAGAACATGCTGATAACACCTTTTTACTGGCTTATAGCGCCATTTTACAGGCGCAGTGAACGGACGACAGTCGGAGAAATCGTCGAAGACAGATATGGTAGTGTAATGGGGATGGTCTACTCTGTTTTTGCTATCGCATTTTTTGTTTTCAATATGGGAGTTATGCTTCAGGGCGCAGCCAAAGTGATCTCAGTGGCAACGGGAAGTCTGGTATCGCCAAATATGGTGGTGCTCGGTATGACCGTCGCATTTATCCTGTACAGTTTCGTCGGCGGACTCATTGCAGCAGCCTATACCGATTTTATTCAGTCGTTCCTGATAATAACCCTGTCTGTAATGCTTATCCCCCTGGGATTAAAGGAAATTGGTGGGTTCGGCTATATGAAATCAGTGCTTCCTGATCATTTTTTTGATCTCTTTAACAGCGCAAGCGGGATAGATGCATTTACGATTGCCATGCTGGCAATTAACGGGATTGTGGGAATAACAGCCCAGCCTCATATGATCTCAATGTGTGCAACAGGAAACACTGAAAGGGCAGGAAGGATCGGTCAGACATTCGGTTCGATGGTTAAAAGGCTGGTTACGATAGGATGGGCTTTGACAGGTCTTGTTGTTGCAGCGCTTGTTTTCCGCAACAAGGTAACCCTGGCCGATCCTGAAATGGCTTTCGGATATGCCTGCAGTGAACTGCTGGTTCCTGGTCTGGTGGGTTTGATGCTTTCTGCAATCGTTGCAGCAAATATGTCGGCATGCTCGAATTTCATGGTCAATACCGGGGCACTGTTTACGAAGAATTTCTACAAAAAATATATTAATCCCGATGCTTCAGATCGTACACTCCTCTGGATGGGACGATATTCCGGACTTGGTCTCTCCATCCTGGGGGTTCTTTTTGCCCTCAGTATTAAAAATGTACTTCATGGGTTCCTCTTCACTGAAACACTTGCCGCATTTATGGGAATAATGTTCCTTGGCGGGATCATCTGGAAAAGGGCAAACCGCTACGGAGCGGCTGCAGCTGTAATATTTTCCCTGTCAGTTTATTACATTGTTAATTATTTAACAACCGGCGACCTGGTGCTTGTTTACAAGTGGACACCGGGTCCGTTCGGTATTGCAATGCTTTCAGGATTCTTTATGTTCTGGCTTGTAAGTATCCTTACAAAACCGGAAGAGAAAGAAAAAATCGATTCTTTCTTTGACAATATGAGGAGGAAATCTGATGCCATCGAACCCGGACCTGACGGCAAGAAGCCACTGGCTGAGCTTACCGGAGATGACCTACTGCTTCTTGACCTTCCGGGGTGGGGAAGGAAGGAGAGGTGGAAAAACTTCTTCAGCCGCTACAGGGAGGACCTTGGAGGTTTTGTCCTGAGCTGGATGGTTGTCGGGTTGCTGATTCTGCTGGCATGGGGAATATTGCAGATATAATTTGAAGATTAAGGTCAATTAAAGTATCTTTATAAAATAATTAATATTTGAAAAAATGGGAAACTTCGGAGCTACTGAAATAATACTTATTCTTCTTGTTGTAGTTCTTCTGTTTGGCGGCAGAAAGATTCCTGAACTGATGAAAGGGATCGGTCAGGGGTTAAAGGATTTCAAAAAAGCCTCAAAAGTTGAGGATGAACCTGATTAAGATGAAGTCTGAATCAAGAACACATGCTAGCAAGGATAGCTGACGCTTGATTACGACCGGATTAATGTAAAAGGAAACATGGGTAACCATTATATTATCCATACGATCTGGGATTCGTTAACCTGGGAGATTGTTGAAATTAGTGCCAATTGTCACTAATTTCCAAGCTCTATTTCCAGTGAACTCTTTTTCTTTATATCAGATAATTATTTTCTGCTTCCAGCAAAAATGTCCTCACTGCGGCACAATTACCCGGAACAACAAATTTCTCTAATATAATCAATCGGTTACCAGGTACTTCGGGGCTTTCTGTGTTTTGTTCCCTGCTCGTAGCTATATGCGATTTCTATAAGCAGCGTTTCGCTCCATGCTCTGCCGGTAAATGTGATCCCCACCGGCAGGTTTTCAATAAATCCCATCGGAACTGTTATTGCCGGATAACCGGAGATCGCTGCAAGCGATGAGCTTCCACCAATAAAATGATCCCCGAGTATCAGGTCGGTTTTCCATGCAGGCGATCCGGTTGGTGAAATAAGTGCATCAAGTTTGCCGGAATTCATCATCTTATCAATACCTTCTTCACGTGTAGCTTTAAGCATTGCAGCAAGCGACTTTTTATACTCAGGGGAGGAGAGGTCTCCTTTTTTATCGGCCATTTCAAGTATTTTCTGATCAAAATATCTCAGTTCAACAGTATCGGTTTTATTGAATTCAATAAGTCCGGTCAGGTCTTTAACGGGAGCATCCTCACCCAATCCTGTGAAATATTTATTAAGACCATCTTTAAACTCGTAAAGCATGACCTCAAAGGAAGCATTATCAGCTTCGTTACCTTCAGGGGCTTCAACTTCAATTATTTCGGCTCCCTGCGATTTCATAAAAGCAATCGCCTGACGCATAAGAGTGTCAACCCTGTCGGAAAAACCTCCTGAGTTCTTTATTACTCCGATACGTTTTCCCCTGAGTCCGTCTTTTTTAAGGTTCACTGTATAATCAGTCATAGATTTTCCCTCAGAGTCAAGTGTAGCCAGATCATTCGGGTCTGTTCCTGTTAGGGCTCCCAGGCAGATCGCTGCATCTTCAACTGACCGGGCCATTGGTCCGGGAGTATCCTGGGTGAAAGAAATAGGAATTATACCGGTCCTGCTTAAAAGTCCGACAGTAGGCTTGATACCAACTATCCCGTTATTGTTTGAAGGACAAACGATTGAACCATTTGTCTCAGTGCCGATGGCGATCATACAAAGGTTGGCCGAGACCGCCACCCCGGAACCTGAGCTTGAACCGCACGGATTGCGATCGAGGACATAGGGATTTTTAGTCTGGCCTCCAATGCCACTCCAGCCGCTTGTTGAAGACATACCTCTGAAATTTGCCCATTCACTGAGATTGGACTTTGCAATAATTACAGCACCTGCTTCCCTTAACTTCCGTGCAACGGGACTGTCGTTTTTGGGAAAGGAGTTCCGCAGAATTGTGGCTCCTGCCGTTGTTGGCATTTTGTCGTGAGTGTCAATATTATCTTTCAGAACAACTGGAACACCGAAAAGCGGTCCTCTTATTATTCCCTCAGCAGATTCCCTGTCAAGCTCCTCTGCAATCTGCAATGCATCCGGATTGACCATAATTATTGAATTCAGTGCAGGACCATTATTGTCAATGTCCTCTATTCTGGAAAGGTATGCTGACACAACCTCCGAAACAGTGAACTTCTTATCCCTGTACCCTTGCTGAAGCTCCTGGATCGTTATCTCTTCGAGCCATGAATAATCGGTTCCACCGGTAACAGGTTTGTTTTCCATTGATTTGCAGGAGTATAAAATAAAAATGGTTAAAATAATGGTGCCTGATAAATGAATCTGGTTTTTCATATTGCAATTAAATTTTTGTATTTGTTATTGGAGGATGTATCAAAAGCGTTATTTTGGTTACTTTTCCCATGGTGCAACTTTGTGTTGTACTTTGTGATCCTTTGTGGTTCAATTATTTAAATCTTAACCACAAAGGTCCTCAAAGGTAATCACAAAGGCCCCTAAGGACTTTTGATACGCCCTCCTGCAATTGGGTTTATTATTATAAATTAAATATATTTGTTTTTATCAAACTATTTTAAAACAGATGAAAAATATTTACCTGCAGATTCCTCTAAACGCTCCTGAATTTGATGACCTGGTTCTTGCAACCGTAACCGGAACTGAGGGATCGACACCCCAGAAACCCGGAAGCTCCGCCCTTTTTAATCAGAATGGGCTGATTTCAGGAACGGTAGGTGGTGGTGTACTGGAGGGCAAAGTGCAGGCGATAGCAATACAAGCTCTGAAATCAAAGGAACCGGTTCTTCATTATTTCACCCTGGATAACAGTATTTCAAATGGAGAGGATGCATTGTGCGGTGGTAGAATAAGCGTACTTATTGATCCCTTATTGTCGGAATATCTTCCGGTATTTAAAGCGATAAGAAAATCGGTTGAAACCAGGATCCCAGGTATTCTGATGACCATGGTTACAAAAGCAGACGATGACAGAGTGCTTGTCAGCAGGTACTGGATAATGAATACCTCAAGAGAGTCTATTCCTGATAAGATGAAACCTGTTATTGAGCCTGAGATCAGCAGTCTTCTTTCGGGTTCAGATTCTTATGATTTCAGGGAGATTCGGCTTCCGGAAAATGGGGAAGAACCTTCACGGATAATATATCTTGAACCTGTTATTCCTCCTCCGCGTCTTATTATTGCAGGAGCCGGTCATATAGGTAAAGCACTTGCACAGATGGGAAGCATGCTTGGTTTTGAAATAACTGTAATTGATGACCGGCATGAATTTGCCAATCCTGAAAACATCCCTTTCGCAAATCATATCATTACCGGCGATATTGGCGAAGAAATGAAGCAGATCGAAAAGAGCACTGACACATACATAGTGATAGTTACCCGCGGCCACAGGGACGATGCAAAGGCACTGACTGAATGCATAGACTCTGATGCAGCTTATATCGGGATGATCGGGAGTAAAACCAAGATTTCATTAATGCATAAGGAATTCCTTGAAAAAGGATGGGCGACTCAGGAGCAATGGAACAGGATTTTTGCACCTGTAGGACTTGATATCAGATCGAAAACAGTTGAAGAAATAGCGGTGAGTATTGCAGCACAGCTTATCCAGGTAAAGAACAACAAATAATTTCTGCGTAAACCTGCGAAAAATTCTTTTTCCCGCAGATACTCACCTGTTAATTACTGCAGGGTCATATACACCCATCAATGAAATATGGGAAGATCAATAAAAATAACTTTTAGTTACACAGAGCTACACAGAGAAGTCACAGAGGCACACAGAGTTAAGAAATTCATTCTCTGTGGAACTCTGTGGACCTCAGTGATTCTCCGTGTAAGTTCTTATATTAGTTATATATTAGTTTAGCAGATAAAAATCTTTTTTATGGGTGAAGTTTGGGCCATAATACTCGCAGCCGGTGAATCGAAAAGGATGAAAGTCCCAAAAATGCTCCTTCCTTTCCATGGGAAAACCATGATAGAAAAGGTTGTAGAGAATGTAGCCGGTTCAGAAGTATTTCGTACATTAGTAGTGGTTGGTTCATTCAGGGATGAGGTATCGGGAGCTATAAGTCAAACAGGGGTAAGTAGTTGTTATAATGATAATTACAGGAATGGGATGCTTTCTTCTGTGAAATGCGGCTTTAAAAATCTTCCGGCACTTTATGATGCGGTACTTGTTTTTCCCGGCGATCAGCCATTTATAGAGCCGGTTGTAATAAATTCTTTAATTAAAGCTTACAGAAAAACCGGCAAAGGAATTATTATCCCGGTTTACCGGGGAAAAAGGGGGCATCCCCTTTTAATAGATTTTAAATACAGGAAATCGGTGGAGACACTTCCTGAAGATGAAGGATTACGATCTCTGGCAAAAAGATATCCGGAAGATGTTTTTGAGGTTAAAACTCAATCGTCCGGAATCTTAAAGGATTTTGATACGAAAGAGGATTATCTGAATGAAATTAACAAATAACTGCAAATATGGACGAAAAAATCAGATTTAAGCTTAACGGTAAAGCGACGGAGATAACAACTGATCCCAGTCAGACCCTTCTCTCGGTTCTGAGGAATCAACTTGGCCTCACCGGAACCAAATATGGCTGCGGAACCGGATTCTGCGGTGCATGTACTGTGTTAATCAACAGTGAAGCAATAAGGTCGTGTATGCTTCCTGTAAGCGATATCGCCGGCAAGGAAGTCATAACTATTGAAGGACTTGCTCGTGGCGGTAAACTTCATCCTGTCCAGAAAGCATTCGTCGAGCACGATGCGCTTCAATGCGGATACTGCACACCTGGTATGATAATGACCGCAGCTGCCATGCTGATGAAGAATCCCGCTTTGACACGTCAGGAAATTATTGACGGTCTCGACAATAACCTGTGTCGTTGCGGAGCACATACGAGAATACTTGATGCGGTCGAAACAGCAGCTAAAGAAATGAAAGGAGGGAAGTAACCATGAAAAATACAGAATTAAATAAGAAGACAGAATCCACCCCGGAAAAAACTACCGGCATGCAGAGAAGAAGCTTTGTTAAGTTGCTGGGAGGAGGCATCTTTATCTTTTTTCAACCGTGGGATATATTTAATCTGAACGATTTAACCCTTCCGCAGGCAAGAACCCTGACAAAGGATTACAATGCATTTTTGCAGGTTGCTGAGGATGGTACTGTAAGATGTTACACGGGAAAGATCGAAATGGGTCAGGGCCCGATAACTTCACTTCCTCAGATGATGGCAGATGAACTGAATGTTCCGCTTGAAAAAATAAAAATGATAATGGGAGATACAGACCTGTGTCCGTACGATGCAGGTACCTGGGGGTCGCAGACAACACAGACTTTTGGTCCGGCAATGAGAGCCGCAGCGGCAGAGGCAAGGGGTGTACTTGTTGATCTGGCAGCTGCCAGGTTGGGAGTACCTGCCACTCAGCTTGAAGTAAAAGATGGTATTGTCATTGATACAAAAAATCCCAAGAATAAGGTAAGCTATGCCCAGCTGGCAAAAGGTAAAAAACTTGAAAAATACCTCGATGCAAAACCTTCTGTTGAAGAATATACCAAATTCACTTATGTCGGGAAACCATATAAGCATGCAGACGCCCTTGTAAAAGTTACGGGACAGGCAAAATATACTGGTGACATTAAGCTTCCGGGGATGGTCTTTGCAAGAATTTTGCGGCCACCATCCCACGGGGCTAAACTGACAACCGTTGATGTTTCGGGAGCCGAGAAGGTTCAGGGTACCCAGGTGGTTCGTGACGGCGACTTTATCGCTGTGCTTAATGAAAATCAGGACAGGGCTAATGAAGCTGTTGTTAAAATTAAAGCTGAATATTCATTTAATGAATTGAAAGTAAATGACCAGAATCTTTTTGACAGAATGGTCGGAGCTGACTCCAGAGTAAATGTGATAAGGTCTAACGGTGATCTTGAAGCTGGTTTGCAACAATCCGACAGGATTTTTGAATCAGAATTTCACGATCCGTATGTTGCACACGCACCTATTGAAACACATACTGCCCTGGCACAACTTGAAAATGATAAAATGACTGTTTGGGCTGCGACTCAATCACCATTTGGACTTCAGGATGCTATTTCGCGCGATCTGGGATTTCCTAGGGAGAAAGTACGCGTTATAACACCATTTGTTGGGGGAGGATTCGGAGGTAAATCTGCTTATCAGCAGGGTGTTGAGGCAGCAAGACTGGCAAAATTGGCCAAAAAACCGGTAATGGTTATCTGGACCAGGGATGAGGAGTTTTTCTATGATATCTTCCATCCGGCAGGAGTATACCGGATAAAGTCCGGGATCGATAAGACAGGTCTGATAAAGCTTTGGGATTATAGTCTCTATTATGGCGGTTCGAGGGGATCAGATACAATTTATGATGTCCCTAATGCCAAAACAACCAGCTATGGTCAGAACATGGATACAATACAGATCCATCCACTCTTAACCGGGCCATGGCGTGCACCCAACAACAATTCGAATACTTTTGCCAGGGAATCGCAGATTGATATAATGGCCTCAGAAGCAGGGATCGATCCACTTGAATTTCGGCTTATGAATCTTAAGGATGAAAAGATGATTGCTTGCTGGAAGGCTGTTGCTGATAAATTCGGGTATGTTCCGGCAAAGACACCCAGCGGAAAAGGTATAGGAATAGCATGCGGAACTGATGCAGGTACCTGGGTTGCAATGATAGTTGAAGTAAAAGTTGATAAAACCACAGGCAAGGTTAAAGTTGTCAGAGTTACATGTGCCCAGGATATGGGATTATGCGTAAATCCGCAGGGAGCATTGATCCAGATGGAAGGCTGTATCCAGATGGGGCTCGGTTATTCTCTTTCCGAGGAGATCACATTTGAGGGAGGAGATATTAAGAATCGTGGTTTTGACAATTATGAGATTCCTCGTTTCTCCTGGACACCTAAAATGGATTGCGTGATACTTGACAGGCAAAATTTACCTCCCAAGGGGGGAGGAGAACCTGCCATCATTACTGTCGGAGCCGCAATCGCAAATGCGATATTTGATGCCACCGGTGCCAGGCTGTACCGAATGCCCTTTACACCCGGGAGGGTGCTGGAAGCAATGAAGAAGGCGTAACGGCTCTGTGAATGTATTATAGGCGATAGGCGATGTAAAAATGATATGTGGCGCAGAGGTACGACTAAATAATTCCCCCTTTGAAGGGGGTTAGGGGGATGTTTTAATAAATAAACAGAAACAGCAACGGCAGTATAATCCCGATTGCAGTTAAGATAGCGCCTCTTCGCGTGATCCCGTTTTTCCCCTTTACAAGGAATAGACCTGTGATTGTTACCAGTATAAGCGCCACGCAAAAAATATCACTGAAATACTTCCACCATTTCCCTGGGTTGTAATGGAGAAAGTTCATCTGGTAAAAGAGCGGCCTCTTGCTTATTTTCTCAACACTCCCTTCACCAGTCTTTGTGTTTATCCTTACTGAGCCTCCTTCAATAAATATCGTGAGTATATTGCCGGAGGGGAAATAATAAGTTTTATATTCAAGATCACCCGGTATACTTTCGAGTATTGCCAGGGCTGATTCCTTTGAGATGGTTTCGCGTGTGATTTTCACCTCTGTTGTAAATCCGCGGTCTTCAATAATATAATTAGGATTCCAGTCATGCTTATGATTAAGCGCAATTCCTGAAACAGCATAAATAATTGTTAGTCCGGCAATAAGATACCCAATGTCACGATGGGTAATCCTGTTCAGTTTAGATAGGTTCATGGGGCCGAAATTGAAAAAGGCCAGCTTTAAACTGACCTTTATATTACTTACTTAAAGAATTCTACTTAACTAGTGAATGCTTATTATAGATCATCATAAGATCGGAAAGAACGGGTTGTGATGCAAGAGCTTTTTCAGTTTCACAAGTATCGGCGCCGGCAGTTTTTGCCATTCCCTCTCCTGAATTCATGCCTTCACCTTCATGCATAGCTTCACCTGCCATTCCAGCTGCAGCTACCTGGGTAATTGTTCCTTCCACAACTATTTCACTTCCAAGTAATTCCATTGGAAACTTTGCCATTTCTTCTCCGGCCTGAACATACAGTCTTACATCAGGATTTTCGCCTGTAATGAATAATTTTTTACCGCTGTGTGTGCATACATGAACAACTTTACCTTCAACACTGATGTTTTTTCCGACATATTCAGCAGGATCGGAAATAAGAGAGGCAAATTCAACCTTTAAAGCTTCAGATGAACCTTCAGTCATTGAAGAGACCTCTTTTTTGCCTGTATTGCCGCAGGAAGATATTATTAATGCAATGATTGAAAATAAATAGATTTTTTTGATCATAACAATTAGTTTTACTGAAACATACTGGTTAAAAATAAGTCCGGCAAGATATAATTTTTTTTCCAATTAAAAACTGAAAAAGTGCAATTATGTCCCCGGACTATCAATCAAAAAGCCAACTGCAATCAGAGTTCCCAACCCTGACGGTATTCTCGTGTCAGGAATTTATTTGCTTCAGGAAGATTTGTTATTTTCATGTTGACAGTGTCATATTCAACTCTTTTACCTGCGCGAAGGGCGACTGCACCAAGGTTGATGGTTTCAGTCACGGGTCCGGCCAGAAGGAAGCTACCCGGTGTCTGAGTGTTGTTTTTGAAAGCGTCTATCCAGACATCATTGCTATTAGTCCTGTCAGCTACAGGTATTTCATCTTTTTTGAGGTAGTTCATTTTGCTCTCAGGTATCAGATATGGACTTTCACCCCTGAATCCTGCAATTATCTTTCCTTTTTCGCCAACGAACATCATGCCTTCGCGTGGTAAGGATTTTCCGGCAGCCCTGAGTTCGTCAGGGACGAAAGGTTTCATCCCTCCGTCGTACCAGAAAAGCTCGAATGGAGGAAGGTCAGCCTGTTCATTGAACTGGAAACGGATCATACAGGAAAGGGGAAATGCAACATCATTTTGTACTCCAACCGAAACATTATCACGGAGAGTGCAGGTAGTTGTAGCGTAAGCTTCAGCACTTACGGCGGGCGTACCAATATTGAAAGCCAGGAAAAGGGGGAACAGACTGTAATGTCCCATGTCGGCTATACTTCCACCACCGAAGTCATACCAGCCGCGGAAGACCGCATGAGTATAATTAGGGTGATAGGGACGATCGGGTACAGGACCGAGCCAGAGAGACCAGTCAAAGTCCTTGGGAACCGGTGGTTTATCTGCAGGCAGGGATTGCCATTGCGGCCACATCGGCCTGTTTGACCAGTTGTGTATTTCTTTCAGGGTACCGATAAATCCGTCTTTGATCCAGTTTTTTACCACATCGTAACCGGGCCTTCTGCTCCAGGCAAGAAGATGGGTGCTTAATCCGGTTTTTTTTGCAGTTTCGATGGTCAGCTTCGATTCATACATCCTGTTGGCAATCGGCTTATGTGTAACAACATGCTTCCCTTTTTTCATCGAAGCAATTGCTACAGTTGCATGCAGATGATCAGGTGTCATGATCTTGATTGCATCAACATCTTTTTCTTTTTCAAGCAATTCACGAAAGTCGATATAAGAGGTGCATCCCTTGTAACTTCCCGAATCTTTGGATTTAGCATAGTATTTATTAACAAATTCCTGGCCGATATCCCTGCCTCCCGGAATACCCTTAAACTTTTCTCCCCATGTTTTATCCTGCAACGCCGTCTGAATAGTGTTTTTAATGTCGTTCAGCGACCAATCCACATAATTTGTAGTAAATTTATTAGGGTCGCATACTGCCACGATCTGAAGTGCAGGATTGGCAAGAAGCTGGGCCATTTCTCTCAAGCCCTGTGTGCCGCATCCGATATATCCGATGGCTAGTTTATCGCTTGGAGCTATGTATCCGGGTCCTCCAAGCACTTGCCTGGGGACGATTGTAATTGCCAGGGAAGCAGCAGCAGCCGACCCCAGGAATTTTCGACGATTAATTTTGTTTGAAGCAGGCATATCAGTTAATTATATTAGGTTGGTTAAAAAGAGTATATTTCTTATGAGATCAAATTCAGGTACCAGACCAAATTTAAATAAATACATGGATTGTAGTATCAGTTTTAAAGGATTTTTGGTATGAATTTATTTAAAAACAGCAGGATGGAATATTTACCTTACTTCAGATGTCTAATATTATAACCAATAAAATTTTATTGCAGATGGAAAAAAAATTACTTATGCAAATACTGTCATTCACAGTTCTTTTTGCATTTCTTTGTTTGCCACTGACAACCAGTGCACAGGGTTCAAAGGCTAATTTCGCAGGAACCTGGGCTTTTAATGCCGAAAAGAGCAATTTGGGAGACTCACCCCAGGGTGGCAGAATGGGCGGTGATTTTACAGCAACCCAGGAAGCTAACCTTCTTTCAGTTGTAAGAACACGTACCGGCCAGGATGGTCAGGCAACGACCACTACAACCAAATACACCCTTGACGGGAAAGTAAGTGTAAATACCACAGGCAGAGGTGAGAGCAAATCGACTGCCACATGGTCAGCTGATGGCAAAGTTCTGACGATTGTAACAACATCGACATTTGAGCGTGACGGACAAACAACAGAAATGAAATCAACTCAGGTATGGAGCCTGACAGGTCCAACAGTACTTTCAATTGTAACTACGATGGCTACACCTAACGGTGAACGTATAACAACTATGGTGTACGATAAAAAGTAACCACGAGTATTAAATAATACTCTGTTTAAAACCGCAAATCATATATGCTTTGCGGTTTTTTTATGTTACCCTTATTGTGAGAGGTCCGGAAAAATGATTCATTATTCCCTTGCGGTGGCATGCTCAGCAAAAGCTGTTTTAAGATCTTCTCCAACAGTTTTGAATTCATCAGCGTTTTCAGGCTGGACGATGTAAACCAATTGCCTGGGTTTCAAACCGTGTTCAATTATAATATTCTTTTCATTTGATTCACCGGTAACAACAAACTGTTTGGTTTTGTTTTTAGTGTATACAAATGGTATTCCATCGGCTTCAGCATGCACACATTCTGTCGGAATTGAGATCACTTCTTTAAACGTATTAATAATCACTTTGTTAGTTGTGGTCATTGAAGGTCTGAGTGCCGGATCTATTCCCTCAAGTTTAACCATGACTTCAAAAACCTTTGAATCAGTATTTTCAAGCTTTTCTCCTATATTGGCAATGGTATAAATCTTTCCTTTGAGTTGCTTATCCGGTAGAGCATCAACACGGATATCAACATCCAGGCCCGGTTTGATGTTTCTGATTTCCACTTCACTGACGAATATTTTTGAAAGCAGGGATGAAAGATCAGGCAGTGTGGCAACTGTCCTGTCAAATGCATTGACCGACGAGCCTGTTTTGATCTTGTTACCGCGGCGGTCTCTTTTGTACACAACCATCCCGGGAGCAGGAGCTCTGATTTCAAATCCGGCCAGCACCTCTTCAAGGCTTGCCACTCTTCTGTCAATCCGGTTATACCACATAGTCTGCACAGCAATATCTCTTTTAGCCTTGGCTACCCTTAGCTCATACCCTTTCTCTTTCTGTTCGAGAGTTCTTTTTTGTCTGTCAAGGTTTATTTCAGCCTGTCTGATTGTTGTTGGAGGTTCGTATTTTGAGTTCAGAAGGGTTATTTCAGCTTCTTCGACAGTGTGTCTCTGATTTCTTATACCATCTCTTAATGCCGTAAGGGTTACAGCCGTATCAAGCTTCTTCATTTCAAGATTGTTCCTGTAAGTTGAGAGCCTTTCGCGCTCATCTTTTAACGTATTGTCATACTGAGTTTTGTCGAGAGCTGCAATATAGTCGCCTTGCTTAACCTCTGTACCCTCAGGAACGAGATCCCTTATTTTAAGATCGGTTGCGTGAAAATCTCTGCCCATGCTTATTTCAGGTGCCTTGATATCTATGGAATTTTCAGGTACGATTTCTCCTGATGCCGTAAGAGCTATTTCGAAATCACCTTTTACAGCTTCTGCGTATAAATTGTCACTGCCCTTTTTTGAGGCGAGTTTATTAAATACAAATAACGCAATGAGTGTAATCACTGCAATTCCAAGTGTGATTAAGATCGTCCTTTTCATAAAGGATCAAGATTTTTAACTAATATTAAAATTTAACTGCAGCGAAATTATGAATTATTGTATGGTAATCTATCTGATTTAAACTTATTTAACATATTTAACAAAAATTTAAAAAAACAAAGCCGGCTTGCGGGCATATCACATCATCAATATTGCTTCCATCACTACCTGCATTTAGCAATGGCCCAATACCTGATATGCCGGCTTCGTCTGTGGAGCTATTTTAGAAAGTGCTCCAGTGATCATTTAACAGGGATAATAAATTGAGCTTTCTGTTTACTTTTCAGCTGCAATATCGATTATTTTAATTTCCGTGGGTTTGGCTATCAAATCAGCTGTACTGGTCCCGAAATCTTTAAAATGCTCAGTTGCAAAATGGAAATCGATTGCAGCCTGGTTTTTCCATTTCTCAACAAATATAAAATTGGTTTTTTCATAAGGATCCTGGTACAGCATGTAGGACAGACAACCTTCTTCCTTATTTGAATTTTCGATTATAGTTTTTGCGGCCTCTATAAACTGATCCTCACTTCCGGATTTAATAAAAACCCTTGCTGTTATCATCTTCTGATAATCAGGAGTCTGAACAGCAGGCTCAGGTTGCTGTGATACAGGAGATTTTGGATTGCATGAAGCAGCAATACCGATAATGACAGCTAAAAATAAAGCTAATTTTGTTTTCATTTCTTATTAAAGGTTAAGTTAATCTTATGTATTTATCAATCTTCTAATTTAAGAAATTTACAAAAGAGTAATTGGTATTTTGTGAGATTAATTAATCCGGAATTTTTACTCCCGACACTTTGAGCACCCGATCATCGCCTTCTTCTCCAGTTATTTTGATTATTCCTTTTGAGTGAATCGGCCCTGGGACGGTTGTGAACTCCACGCTCCTGTTTTGGTGCTTTAACCGGATTATTGTCAATCAATGGAAAGGGATGATTATCAATAACCTGTATCTTTTTTGTTATGAGCTTTTCAATATCTCTGAGATATTCTTTTTCGTCTGCATCGCAAAATGAAATTGCCGTGCCGTTTGCCCCGGCCCTTCCTGTTCTTCCAATCCGATGGACATATGTTTCTGAGATATTCGGGATCTCATAGTTAATTACATATTCGAGGTCATCAACATCAATTCCCCGGGCCGCAATATCGGTAGCCACCAGAACTCTTGTAGTCTGGGCTTTGAAATTTGAGAGCGCACGCTGGCGTGCAGTTTGTGCCTTGTTTCCATGGATCGATTCAGCGCTGATATTCTTCTTTTTAAGGACTCTGACAACTTTATCAGCACCATATTTGGTTCGTGTAAATACCAGAGCTGTCTTAATCTTATCATCTTTCAACAGCTCGAGCAGGAGAGCATTTTTATTTACTTTATCGGTGAAGTAAACATATTGGTTTACTATTTCAACAGTTGATGCAGAAGGAGTAACTTCCACTTTTACAGGTTTATATACTATTGCACCTGCCAGTTTTACTATCTCGGGAGGCATGGTTGCAGAGAAAAATAGTGATTGTCTTTTTTTAGGGAGAGATGCAATAATTTTTCTAACATCATGAATAAAGCCCATATCGAGCATCCTGTCAGCTTCATCAAGAACAAATATTTCAACATCTCTTAATGAGATATATCCCTGGGTCATCAGATCAAGCAACCTGCCTGGTGTTGCAACAAGTACATCCACACCATTACGTAAAGCAGATGTCTGAGGATTCTGGTTTACGCCTCCGAAAACTACAGTGCATGTTAATCCGGTATGCCTGCCGTATGCTTTAAAACTCTCATCGATCTGTATTGCAAGCTCCCTGGTCGGAGTTACAATTAGGCTCCTTATTTTCCTCCTCTTATCGAATGTTTTGTTATTATATAGTAACTGAAGGATTGGCACTGCAAAAGCAGCCGTTTTTCCTGTTCCGGTCTGTGCACATCCTATCAGATCGATTCCTTTAAGTAAGATGGGAATAGCCTGTTCCTGTATTGGTGTTGGTAATGTATATCCTTCCTCTTTTAAAGATTTAAGAATAGGTTCAATAATATTCAATGATTCAAACTGCATAAAGAATTATTAATGTTTCCGGTGTGAAATAAAAACTGCCTTGAAATAGCTGGGATTATTCCGTGAATAAAACCTCAAATGTACTACTATTTGACCAAAAAAATGTTTTATTTGCTTCTGCTTACAATACACGGTGATGAAGAAATTAATAATTCTATGCATCTTTTCATTTATTTCAGGATTTTTGGATGCACAAAATGTTGATTCAATAATAAGTGGTGATACGCTTATGTCACGCGATCTGGCTGAAGTAGTTATTTCGGCCAACAGGTTCAACTCTTTGGGGATAAACACCCCTGAGGCAATCAGGGTCCTCAATAGCAAACCGGTTCAGGAATTTCAGTTGCGAACATCACCTGAAGCCCTTTTACTTACACCTGGTGTGTTTGTTCAGAAAACCAATCATGGGGGAGGTTCTCCCTTTGTACGCGGCCTGACCGGAAACCAGACACTTTTATTAATTGACGGAATAAGGCTGAGCAATTCAACAATGCGATATGGTCCGAACCAGTATTATAATACCATCGATGTTTTCAGTATCGACAGAATGGAAATTCTCCGGGGAAGCGGTTCAGTTCAGTACGGATCAGACGCTCTCGGAGGCACTATCCAGGCATTCAGTCATGAGCTTGTTAATTCAGAAAAACCTGATTGGGGTGGGAATGTGATTGCCAGAATATCAACTCAGGGTATGGAACAGAGCGTTCATTCAGGTATAAACTACAGCAATAAAACAGCGGCTTTCAGGGCGGGATTAACATTTCGGAATTTTGGTGATTTAGTCGGAGGGGATACTACAGGAAGGCAGTCACCTTCAGGTTATGGCGAACAGGACTATGATTTCAAGGGTAAAATAGCCATTTCCCCAAAAACTATTTTAACAATGGTCTGGCAGAGTGTGCATCAGAAAGAGGTTCCTCAATACTACAAGATTGAACTTGAAAATTATGCGGTTAACAGCACCGATCCGCAGAAAAGAAAACTTGGATACGTAAGGCTGAACCGGGAATTGGATGCCGGTGCTCTTAAATCGGTAATTCTCACCGCTTCATACCAGCATACCGATGAAGGCAGGGAGTCCCAAAAAAACGGGTCCGACATTATCCGTAATGAATTTGACAAAGTACGAGGTTTTGGATTATCTTCAGAAGCCATTATCTCCAACAGGGACTCATGGTCGGGGAATGTTGGTTTTGAGATGTATAACGATCTGGTTAACAGTAGCCGCACCGACACTGATCTGGTGACCGGTACAGAAACTGATTTGCGTGGATTATATCCCGACGGTTCAACCATGAGCAGTTTTGCATTGTTTACAGTTCATTCATTTGATTTGCCTAAATGGAACATGACTGCAGGAGCCAGGTTAAATTCCTTCATAATAAATGTTCAGGATGAGGAGCTGGGTGCTGTTAAATTAACCCCGTCAGCGCTTGTTGGCAACCTGGCTGTTATGAGAAAGCTGAATGCAGAATCGAGGCTTTTTGTATCGTTCAATACCGGTTTCAGAGCTCCCAACATTGATGATCTGGGAACCCTTGGCATAGTGGATTTCAGGTACGAAACACCGAATTACGATCTAAAGCCTGAAAGCTCGTTTCAGTACCAGGCAGGCTATAAATATTCAGGTAAAAAGTTAAAAGGCGATCTGTTTATTTATCGTAATGAATTATACAATTTAATAACGCGGGTCAGAGTAGGGGAGGAGACAATTGAAGGCTATCCGGTTTACCAGAAAGAAAACAGCGAAAGGGCATATATCCAGGGTATTGAAACAGCCTGGGATTTTAAACTGAACCGATCGCTTACATTAAATGGCTCCCTGACCTACACTTACGGACAGAATATTTCTAAAAATGAACCGGTGCGGCGCATTCCTCCGCTATTTGGCCGTATCGCAACAGATTTCAGGTATAATAATATTTGGCTGAATATTGAATGGCTTGCTGCAGGCAAACAGGACCGTCTTGCACAGGGTGATAAGGATGATAACAGGATACCTGAAGGCGGAACTCCGGGCTGGAACATAATCAATTTTAATTCGGGGTATAGCTGGAAATTTCTTGCTATCGATCTGAGCCTTAAGAATTTATTCAATATTGATTACAGATACCACGGCTCGGGGATCAACAGCTATGGCAGGTCGCTTTTCCTGACCATGGCTGTCAATTTTTAGCTGAGCGATAGGTTCGGCCTTGATTTTAATGTACTTTCGTGCAAAGTTTAAAAGGCACAAAGTTGCAAAGACGCAATGGCATAAAGGCTTAAAGGTGCAAATGTGCAATGGTACAAAGGCTCACATGATAAAAAAGCGGAATTTAATATTAAAGTTAATCCTGTCAGCATCTGTTTTGGCTGTGATTTTCATCCACTTCTCATGCAGCGGACCCTCAAAGAAACTTAAATCAAAAGAAGAATTACTGAATTTCAGGAATTCAGCGGCATCCAGGGTATTATCAGAGGAGGGAGAACTTTTAGGTAAGTATTTCTTTGAGAACCGTACGAATATTTCCTTCGGTCAGATACCTGAACATCTGAAAGATGCTCTCATTGCTACCGAAGATGTTCGTTTCTATGAACATAAAGGTACCGATACCAGGAGTTTTTTCCGTGTCCTGGTAAAATCAATAATGCTGAACGACCGGAGTTCGGGCGGAGGGAGCACAATAACCCAGCAGCTTGCAAAAAATATGTATGGCAGGAAAAAGACTGGTCTGTTTCCTGTTCTGTCTTCCAAGGTCAGGGAGATAAAAATGGCACGTCGTCTGGAAAAGGTATTCAGCAAGGATGAGATACTCACCCTGTACCTGAATACTGTTTCGTTCGGTGAAAATGTTTATGGTATAGAAGCTGCTTCTGCAAGGTTTTTTAATAAAAGCGCTGAATTGCTGAAAACTGAAGAATCGGCAGTTTTGGTTGGTATGCTGAAGGCAAACACTTATTATAATCCCCGTCTTCATCCCGAAAATGCTAAGATCAGGCGGAATGTAGTCCTGAAGCAGATGGAGAAATACAGCTATTTAAATGTATCTGAAGCTGATTCCCTGGCGGCATTACCTATGAAACTTGATTATAAATCAGGTTCCTCTGGTCCGGCTGATTATTTTCTTGTTCAGGTCAGAAACGAAACTGAAGAGATACTCCGGGAAGTAAACTCCGGATCAGTTAAAGAATGGGATGCTGAGAGAGACGGCCTGATAATTACAACAACTCTGAATCTTTCGCTGCAAGATTACGCAAATCAGTCTTTCCGAACACATTTATCAGTGATGCAGAAAAGACTCGATGAGCAATATGTAAATCCCGCAGGTAAGCGGACACTGGAACAGATTACCGGCAGCGAGTTGAAAAGGCTCAACCTGACCGGGCATTCTGAAGAGATAAGATATCAGGAAATCTTTGACTGGAACGGAACCTATGCAGATTCAATCAGTGTAAATGACAGTATAAGAAGGGCTCTGACGCTTCTGCATGCCGGACTGCTGGCAATGGATCCGGAAACCGGAGGTATCAAAGCCTGGGTTGGCGGAATTGATTTTAAGACACAGCCCTATGATCAGATACTTGCACGGAGGCAGCTTGCTTCTGTTTTTAAACCGGTTTTGTACACCGTGGCTCTCGAAGAGGGGATGGCCCCATGTCATTATCTTAACAATGATTCCATTACCCAGTCAGGAATTGAAGACTGGAGTCCTGAGAATTTTGATCATTCCTTTGGCGGGAAATATTCACTCGCTGGTGCTCTGGCCCAGTCAATAAATATCCCGACCTTCAGTCTCTACCAGGAAATTGGTTTTGAAAAGGTTGATTCGATGTGGAAAAAGATGGGATTTTCCTACAGGCTCGATAATACACCCTCTCTTCCGATGGGAACCGCTGAAGCCAGCATCAAAGAGGTAGCCGTTGCCTACTCCTCATTTGCAAACGGGGGATTCAGGATCAGTCCATATTGTATTTCATCGATAAAAACTCCTGAAGGAGAATTGATATACATAAATGAAAATGCAAAAGAGAAAGTGAAAATCATGTCCGACCGGTCGTGGCAGCTGATGAGTGCAATGCTTCAGAAAGCCATAAGAGAAGGAACAGGTGCATCAATGAGCAGCGTGTACGGCGTAAACTTTCCTCTTGCAGGAAAAACAGGAACGTCGCAGGATTATTCAGATGCGTGGTTTGCTGCTTTCAACCCGAAACTGGTTATTGTTTCACGGGTGGGTGCTTCATCAAGGGCAATACACTTTAACAGCGGGTCAAATGGTTCAGGAAGCGCCCTGGCATTGCCTCTAGTTGCATTGACCCTGAAAAAAGTCAGGCAGAATCCTGTACTTATGGATAACCTGGTTGCTGATTTTCCCGGGCTTCCACCTGAACTGGCCGATGCGCTCGACTGCCCTGATTTTAAAGATGAAAACCTTTTCGACAGGATAATTGATATTTTTGAGAAGGATAAAAAAACATATGATAATACAGGAGTAAAAACTAAAACCAGAACCAAAAGAAAGAAGGACTCCTTCTTCAGAAAAATATTCGGAAAATGAAACAGAGAATCATTATAACAGCTTTATTACCGCTGATCATGACCGAGGTTTAAGATTTAACTGATTTCTTACTTTTTTTTCTATATTTATGGAAAATCAATATATCTTTTATTATTCATTTACTTTGTGAATCCTTTGTGTTCCTTGGTGGTTAAATTTTTTTTACCACAAAGTCACTCAAAGGTTATCACTAAGTAGCACAAAGGAATACAATAGCTTAAGGATGTTTATGAATTAATCAGACTATGAAACAAGCATATATAATAAAAAAATAAACATATGAAAAATAAATATTTCTTCAGGCTTTCTGTTTTATGTGCAATTCTGCTTTTTGGATGTGAATATGCCGGGTCGCAGGATAAAAACTGGACTCATTTCAGGGGAAGCAATCTGAATGGTATTTCAGTTACTGGCGGGATCCCGCTGGTCTGGAATGATTCAAACTTCAAATGGAAAACAGAAATACACGACAAGGGGCATTCATCGCCGGTAGTGTATGATAACCAGATCTGGGTCACAACAGCTACCATGGACGGGAAGGAATTATATGCAGTTTGTGTTGATTACCAGACAGGTAAAATACTTTATGATATCAGGGTATTTACTTCTGATGATGCTATAAGCAAGCATGGAATTAATACTTACGCAAGCCCTACTCCATGTATTGAGAAGGATTATGTCTATGTTCACTATGGAAGCCCTGGCACCGCATGTATCAGGACTTCCGATGGTGCTGTTGTCTGGAAGCGTACTGATCTGAAATGCAATCACGTCCAGGGACCCGGTGCTTCGCCGGTGCTTTATAAGAACCTGCTGATACTTCATTATGAAGGCACTGATGTCAGATTTATTGTAGCACTTGATAAGTCGACCGGGAAAGAGGTATGGAGAACCGACAGACCGGCAGAGCCGTACAAAGCAATGGCTCAGATAGGAAAGAAGGCTTACGTTACTCCGCTTATTATTAATGTAAAAGGCCGGGACCTGTTAATTTCCAACGGATCAGCGGTTTGTTGCGCATATGATCCTCTGACAGGAAAAGAAGTGTGGAGAGTAGTCGGAGGTGCTGAATCGACAGTGCCTATGCCATTTGCTGAAAAGGGGACAATCTATTTTTACACAGGTTCTGTTGATAGACCCGAAGGCGGAACATATACCGACATGCTGGCTGTAAACCCCGATGGAGAGGGCGATATAACCGGTACAAATATTTTGTGGAAGAAACGTGATGATCAATTCCATACTCAAATACTTACTCCGGTCATAAAGGACGGTTTGATTTATACGGTTATTTCAAGGAATTTACTTATGTGCATCGATGCGGCAACCGGAAAAGAAATCTGGTCAGAGCGAATGAGGTCAGACCATAATGCTTCTCCCGTGTATGTTGACGGAAATGTATGGTTCTTCTCAGTTAAGGGAGAGGTGCTGGCAATTAAAGCAGGGAGGAGCTATGAAATCATATCACAAAGGCAGATGGATTCAGGGATATGGGCCACACCTGCCTTTGTCAGGAATTCGGTAATACTGAGGACAGAAAAGTATCTTTGCAGGATCAGCAACTGATCATGCCTTAATTATTTCATATTTATTGTATAGGTGACCTGGATTAATGATCTGCTCTGGAACGAAACTGTAGCACACACAATATTCCTGTACAGTATTGTAATTGCTGTCGGGGTATTCCTCGGAAAACTCAAAATATGGGGAGTCTCCCTTGGGATTACCTTTGTGCTTTTTGCGGGAATAGCGATGGGCCATTTCGGATTCACAGCAAACCATAAGGTAGTTGAATTTATCAGGGATTTCGGGCTTATATTATTTGTCTTTTCCATTGGATTGCAGGTTGGTCCCGGATTTTTTTCATCGTTTAAAAAGGGCGGTCTTACCCTCAACCTTATGGCGCTGGTTATTGTTCTTCTGGGAGGTATCACGACCTTACTGATCCATTTCATTACAGGAGCATCCCTACCAGTTCTTGTTGGTGTAATGTCGGGTGCCGTTACCAATACTCCTGGTCTTGGAGCAGCCCAGAATGCACTCTCCCAGGTCGCATCCGGTAGTACAGGCTCTGATATCCCTGATATCGGGCTTGGATATGCCGTTGCCTATCCCTTTGGAGTTCTGGGGATTATTCTTTCGATGATTATCCTGAGAAAGATTCTGAAAATTGATTCCGGGAAGGAGATGGAAATTCTGCAGAATGAGATGCATCCGGTTGAAAGCCTGCCCGAAAAGCTGAATATTCTCATTACTAATCCATTGATTTTCAATAAATCAGTGGCCGAAATTTCAAAACCTTTTGGCAATGGAGTTGTAATATCGCGAGTGTTGCACAATGGCGAACTGTTACCGGCAACATCGGAAACAGAAATACATAAGAATGATATCATTCTTGCTGTTGTACAGCGTGGTCTTATTCCTGAAGTACTGAAGCAAACCGGTTCGCTGAGCGAGATGGACCTTTCAACAAAACCAGGACAACTTGTTTCCCGGAGGCTGATTGTGACAAACAAGGAAGTGTTCGGAAAAAGCCTTGGATCGCTTAAGCTGAGGACAAGGTTCAACATTAATATAACCAGGGTTTACCGTTCGGGAATTGAATTTATCCCTTATCCCCAGCTTCAGCTTCAGATGGGTGACAGGCTAACGGTTGTAGGCAACGAAAAGTCGGTTGATAAAGTAACACAGGAGCTAGGCAACTCAATGAAAAGGCTGGAAGAGCCCAATATAATTCCTATTTTCATCGGGATATTGCTTGGTGTAATACTCGGAAGTATACCCGTACACATTCCGGGAATGTCGCATCCGCTTAAACTTGGACTTGCAGGCGGACCTCTTATAATAGCCATCCTACTGAGCAAATACGGCTATAAATTTTCGCTCGTGTCATATACAACAGCAAGTGCAAACCTTATGCTTCGAGAGATCGGAATTGTCCTCTTTCTTGCGAGTGTCGGTATAATGTCGGGTGAGAAATTTATTCCGACACTTACTTCGGGCGATGGAATTATCTGGATGGGTTACGGAGCTGTCATCACATTACTGCCGGTATTGCTTATCGGTTTTTATGCGAGAATAGTTCTTAAAAGGAATTATTTCGAGATATGCGGACTTCTTTCGGGTAGCACGACCGACCCTCCGGCTCTTGCCTTTGCCAATGGCATTGCACAGTCAGAGGCTCCCGCTGTTGCTTATGCCACAGTATATCCGCTGGTTATGTTCCTGAGGATTTTTATTGCCCAATTGCTTATCCTTCTTTTTGTATGATCCGGAAGAGCCGGAGAAAAATAATTTTGAAATACGGGTATTAAGTAATAAATTAACAATCCATAAAAAATAATATCAACTATGAAATCTTCATCAGTACTGTTAATTTCATTTATTGTTTCCTTCGTCTCACTTCCTCTTTCAGGACAGTTTATTGCAGACGGGCCCTCGCAGACATCATCACAGATCATTGGAAAAATAATTGAAAAAACAGGTTCTGCCATTATTCCCAATACAGTCGATGTTATTAAGGAAGGTAGCCCTGAAACAGTGGTAACAGGTATTGTTACATCGATGTTTGGAACAATGAATGTCCTTAGGAAAGCGGTAGATCTTAATTGTAATCTCATAATAGTTCACGAGCCATTGTATTATAATCATCTCGATCAGACAAAACAATTTCAGAATGATCCTGTCTTTCTTGAAAAACAGAAATTCATTAAGGATCATAATCTTGTCGTCTGGCGTTTTCATGACTATATTCACAGCATTGAACCTGATGGCATACTATCCGGGATGGTTCTGAAGCTCGGCTGGAAAGACTATGTATTAAATAATAATACCGACCAGTTTGTCATACCTGAGACTTCATTGAAAGGACTTCTTCAGTATCTGAAAGAAATTTTCCCGAAAAATGCATTTTATGTTATTGGTGATCCTGAAATGAGACTATCGAAAGTAAGGTTCGCTCCCGGTGCTCCTGGCAGCAATTACCATATCAGACTTTTAGAGAAGAATGATGCCGATGTTCTAATTGCCGGCGAAGTACCGCAATGGGAGACATATGAATACATGCGCGATGCCGTTGACCAGGGCAGGAAGAAAGCTGTTATCTTTCTCGGACATATTAATTCGGAGGAAGCCGGTATGGAGTTTTGTGCCGGTTGGTTAAAAGGCTTCATCAGCGATGTCCCGGTTCATTTCGTTGAAAGCGGCCCGTCTTTCTGGTCTTATTGATCAGCAATAACTCTCCCCTGCGCCCTGCATTGCCCGCTGAAGCTTTATCGAAGTAGGAAGCCCTGGACTCTCTTTTTATCCACAACAACTGCTATAAGTCCTTCATAGTGGCTCTTATTGCCTGATTGATAATTTCCACTTCACCCTCTGTGATAAGAAGGGAAGGCCTGATTAACACACAGCAGAAATCTACTATTCCTTTACGTAAGAGGATACCATTTTTACTGGCTAAAAAGCAGAACCGGTTTGCTGTTTCTGTGGAACTAAATACAAGCGATATCAATAATCCTAATCCATTCAGGGACCTGATACGATCGTCCGACTCCATAACAGACGCGAGCTGATTCATGATTTTTGCACCCTGCACAAGAGCGTTCTGCCAGGGCTTGATCTGTTCATATTCATCCAGTGCTGCCGCGGCAACAAGGCAACCGACATCATGTCCCCCGAATGTACAAAGGTGTATCAATGGATGTACATCAAAGAATTGTTTCAATTTCGATGTAAATACCATGGCTGTCATGGGAAACATACCACCTGTTATAGCCTCACCAACTACTAAAATATCTGGATAAATACCATAATGTTCATAAGCGAACTTTTTCCCTGTCCGTCCGAAACCGGTCTGGCTTTCATCAAAAATCAAACAGGTGCCTGTACTATCGCATAAACTCCTGATATGTTTTAAGTAATCGGTGGTCACACTTCGACAATGGTACTCAGCCTGAACGGGCTCAAGGATAAAGGCCGCGGTATTGCGGTTGATGGCAGCCTCTGCTGCCGAATGATCACCAAATGGGACCACGACAATACCGGGAATGAGATCACCAAAGTCTTTTTTTAGAGGATGTTCAGAGAGAGAAAGTGCAAATCCGGTATCCCCATAAGCGCCACCGTCAACCGTTATCAATCCAGGTCTTCCAGTAGCCCCACGTGCCAATTTGCAGGCTGCATCCATTGATTCTCCGCGTGTCACTCCAAATAACACGCAATCGAGCGGACCGGGAACGAATTTACTAATCTTCTCCGGCAAGCAACGCCTTTTCTTCGGATATCATTACAAAATTACCCTGATCAGTTTCAAAAATGGCCTGTTTTAACATAGAAATTAGTCGCTCATTTCTACGACCCAGGTTATAGGTAGATGCTGAACTGTAACAGTCGATATATTTTGTCCCGTTTGCATCGATTATATAGGCTCCATGCCTGGCATCTTCTAAGAAAACGGGTTCCTGCGATATATCCTTCTGCATAAAGTGATCCTCCTATTTTTTATGGTATAAGGTTTGAGTAAAAAACTCTTGAATATTTCTTACCATGTTAAAGGTAAAAATCTGTATATGCACATTATCGAGTATTCTGCGGATAAAGGGTATGCGGGCAATTGGAATGAGTACAACCAGATATTTACGCAGGGTTATAATTGCCCTCCTTACTTTTTCAAGGATATCTTCAATCTCCTCCTGAGTTGCTGTTATATGGCACCTGAAAACGCATCACCTGGGGTGCATTGCCTGAAAATGCGGCCCAAATACCTTGGCTGTGAAAGACATTCAGCCATAAGGGCCCCTACAAATTCATATTGATATTCTATGCCGATCATTAAACCCAGTCCACGAACTTCTTTGATGATTCCTGGATTATCATTCCATAATTTAACAAGACCGGATTTAAAGTAATTTCCCATCCTGGCTGCATTATCCCAAAGACGGTTCGTTACTACAAAATCAAACACCCGGGTTGAAACAATACAACCCAGATCACTGCCCCCGCTTATTGAACGATGGAAAAAAGGATTTTTAGCTACATATTCAGCCGGCAAACCTGATTCCTTAAGATCACAGCGGCATTGGGGTAAAGTCCACCGCTAATGATTTCGCGATAAACATTATGTCAGGTAATATTCCGTAATGTTCCGAAGCCCAAAGCTTTCCAGTTCGGCCAATTCCGGTTTGTACTTCATCAAACACAAGCAGAATGCCAAGCTTATTACACAATTCACGTAATCCCCTGATAAACTCAGGTGTTGATACGTGGATACCTGCTTCACCCTGAACAGGTTCAAGTACAATGGCGGCAGTATTCGGGGACGCTATGCGTTGAACAGCTGCGAGATCATTAAAGGGTACCAGTATAAAACCTGGCATCAGGGGTAAAAACAAATGTTTATAATAGTCTTTCCCATTACCGGAGAGGCTGAATCCTTCGTGTCCATGATATGCTTTTACCATGGTGATAATCTCATTACGATTTGTTGCTGCTCTCGCAAGCTTCATTGCACAAGCGCAGGCATCTCCTCCTGATGCACATAATATCACACGGTTGAGATCACCTGGGGCTAGTTTTGCCAGGTAATTGGCCAATTTAATTTTAGGGACTGAAGAAATCCCTTCTGAACCCATATCATACTTATCCAGGGCTTCGTCGAGAGCCCGGATAACGGATTCATTCATCCGCCTACATTGAAACATCCTGCGGAGGTAAAAGCATCATAAAACATTCTGCCTGAACCGGCATCCATAAATCGGATACCTTTACGGTTTCGTTCGAGTGTTTCAAGGTGTGCACTTCTTAGATAACGGATTGTCCATTTGAGATATGCTTTCCGAATAAGTGATGTATGTTGACCAAGTCCTTTCGGTCCATTATTTGCTGTGTCATATTTTCTTTTATTGCCAATTTAGAACTTACTAATTCCTGGCGAAAACAATTCACAACATTGCCCAGATTCAGTTGCTCGCAAATAACTTATATCCTTTTTCTGGACCGGCACCCTTAAAATAGTATGATGAATACTTTTATTCAGCTTTATTCAGGAAGAACAACCCGGTGGCTTCCTGTCCTGACATGCTGTTTTTGAAGTTTATTACCAGGGTTTTGTTTGCAGCATCAGCTTTCCAGGTCTCTTTCGAAATAAAATCCTCTGACCCGTTTGCGGTTGTGGTTGATTCAAATGCCACAGATCCCTCTTGTTCGGCCCATGAAGCTTTTGATTTCCGCGGCATTTCATAAATGGTAATACTGTATTCTTTCCCATCGAGTGTGAGGTTTTCAGTAAACGGGTAAACCTGTCCGTCACCTGTGTCATAATGCCTTTCCGTCAGAAGGCTGTCGCCCTTTATCTGAACATCGATCTGTACCAGAACTGGAGTGTATTCCGGCAGTGTCGATTTGGTCATATCAAGTTTCCAGCTGCCGTTAAAGTCAGCTTTTTGAGCTGATGACTGAATAGAAGTAAAAATGGCAAATGCCATAGTCAGAATAATGAGTGAAGTCCTTTTCATAATGATTTTAAATTTACGTTAATGTTATGTTTTTTTATTTTTTCAGATTCCGCTAAGATCTACATTTTCGAACATCAGAGTAGGGATCCTTGATGCCTGGTTTTCCAGGAAGTCATTGCCCAGCTCTTTCAGACTGAACCAGAACTCAGTCATATTACCTGATATGTTCATTTCATTAACCGGGTGGACAATCTTTCCGTCCTTAATAAAATATCCTTCGATCCCGTATGAAAAATCTCCGGTTGAACCGTTGCAGTTCCCTCCAATGAATCCGGTTATCACAACACCCTCTTTGACAGAGACTATCATTTCTTCAAGTCCTCGTGTCCCGAGATTAAACACAATATTGGAGGAGTTTCCGGTGGTTGGTCTCATCCCTAACTTTCTGCCATAGTAATCGTCGATATAAAAATTTTTAAGGATGCCCTGTTCAATAACCGGCCGTCTGACAGCCGCCAGACCTTCGGAGTCAAAAAGCCTTGATCCCGGACCACCAGGTATAAGGGGATCATCATATACTGTCAGAAGTGGAGAAGCCACAGGTTTATTCTCCTTGCCGATAAGAAATGATTGCTTCTGGTAAATGCTCGATCCCTGAAGTGCACCATAAAGTGGATAGGCAAGGTTCGAGGCAACCCTGTTCTCAACAATAACAGGATATTTTCCTGATTTAATTTTCTTCGGCTCAGTCTTTTTTATAGTCCTTTCCAGAGCTTTTTTACCTATGTCGGTTTTCTTAAGCTTGTCGAGGAATAAAGCATTTTCATACCAGTAATCAGTTGGCCGACCGGTAATCGCTTTTCAAAGATACTGTCACATACAATGAAACGTTAGTGTTGCCTGAATCGCCCCTGAATCCATTGCTTGCAACCATTACCGAGTTTGTGATACTATCTGAGTAATAAGAACTTACAGATATTATCCGGTCATCTTTCTTATATGCCTCATCCAGAGCCTGGCTGGCAAGGTCAATTTTTGTTTTTGCATCAACTGGTATCGAGCTTTGGATCGAATGTATTCAAGATCAGCCCCACCTCCTTTATAATACATTTCAGGATCAGGAAGCATGCGGAATTCATCTTCGGCCAGATATCGGGTCGAACTGATAGCCTCATCGACAAACCGGAAAAGCTCTTCTTTTTTCATTCTGTTGGTTGAATGAGCAGAATATTTTTTATCGACGTAAAGACTTGATTGAGAGTCCACTCTGGTTTGATTCTTTCAGACTGTCAATTTTCTGGTCTCTGATCTCGATATTGTTGCTGCGGTTTTCATAAATATTAACCGAAACCTGTTGTGCCCCGCTTTTCAAAGCATGTTCAATTACCAGGTCAGCCAGATCATATTTTTCATTTGTATTCATAACAAATTCTTTTTCAGATTTTTAAGCATTTAATCCACCAACGGTTAATTTCCTGATTTTAACAGTGGGTAATCCCATTGAGTTCGGTGCTCCCTGTCCGTCTTTACCGCATGTCCAGATGCCATCATTTATCAGCAGGTCATCCCCGACCATAATAATATCAGCAAGAGCCTGCGGACCGTTTCCGATAATATTAAAATCCTTGATTGGTTTTGTGAGTTTCCCGTTTTCTATCAGATATCCGAATTTAACAAAGAACGTAAAATCGCCCTGACCGATATTTACCTCTCCGTTGCTGAAGCTGTCGACATAGACCCCGTTTTTCACACTGGCAATTATTTCTTCTCTCTTATGAGGTCCGTTTTCCATGTACGTGCATCTCATCCGGGGTATCGGAATATTCCTGAAGTCCTGCCGCCTGCCATTACCTGTGGGATTGACCTTATAATATTTTGCACTTATCCTGTCATGAAGATAGCTTGTAAGTGTGCCATTATTTACTATTATGGTCTTTTCCGTAGGATTCCCTTCATCGTCAATATTCATGTGCCCCGCGCTTACCGGACAATGGTTCCGTCATCAACTATTTTTACAAAATTCTCCGCTACCTTCTTTCCCATTTTATCAGAAAAAATTGAAGTGTTTTTCCTGTTAAAATCGGCTTCAAATGCATGGCCCATAGCTTCATGCAGGAGGATGCCCGATTCCCCTGCGCCCATCACTACTTCCATTTCACCTGCTTTTGGCTTGGTTGCATTGAATAAGCAGGGATGTTTTTGTGACAACTTCCTTTGAAAGTTCGTCAATAAGTTCATTTGTAAGGAATTCAGAACCCATGCGCTGGGAACGGCCAACAAAAAAGTTCTCGATCCGGCCATTTTCTTCCATTATGCAAACACCATATAAAAGTACCATGGGACGATAATCCCATGTCAGAAGTCCTTCAGAATTATAGAAAAGGATATAGGATGTTGAGTCCCCAAGCACAGCATTGACTTTTGTAACACGCTTATCAGCCAGCAAAGATATTATCATTCAATCGCTGGATATACGGAATCTTATCTTTGACCGAAGTGTCTTCCCATGAAGTCTTTACGGTATAATAATTTGGCGGAATGTATTCATTTATATTTACCGGAGAGAATTTTGCCGCGCTGTCTGCAATGTTAGCAGCTGTTCTTGCAGCTTTCAGCATAGCTTCGGCTGAGATTATTTCAGAATAGGCATACCCTGTCTGCTCGCCTTTAATGACCCTTATTCCAACTCCTGAACCGATATTGGAATAAGCGCTGTTTACTTTACTATCCTCAAGCGAGCTATAGTTTTCAAGAGTATGTTCGAAATAGAGATCAGCATAATCTGCTCCCTTTTCCATGGCAGCTGAAATCACTTTTTGCAGAATATCACGTGTCACTTCAAAATGGTTGAGGTAGCTTTCCGCATTGTCTGAAAGTGCAATCCCTTTGCATGAATTAAAGAATGGCGGAATGATAAGTGAACCTGCTGCTGTGATACCGCTGATTTTAATAAACTCACGGCGTTTAAAATTCATAATGATTAAAGTTTAATTATCATTTAAAGTTAGAATTATCATTTCTGATAATAAAAATATTCAGGTATAAATATTCAGGTATCAATAATTATGTGTAAAAGACGGTCTAAAATAGAAAAGGCTGCGGATTTAATCATAAATTAATAAATTACTTCTTTCCCGGAAACCTTTTTTTTATGATTTCACTGTTAAAGGCTTGTTAAAAGATATCACATAGCCATAGCCTCTCCATATAATCTCAATCTGTTTATTCAACATCCCTGCCGGAATAAGGTCCATCGGCGGAATTATTCTCTCTTTCGATCCGGTAAAGAGATTGAACAGCCTTCCTGCTTTCTCGGTTTCGTCTGCAATTACGATCTTAGTTCCGGGTTTTGCGACTCTGATCATTTCATCGATTGCTTTCTTCTTGTTGGAGAAGAGATTTATTGCCCCAAGATGAAAGACAATATCGAATTTTTCATCCCTGAATGGAAGCTCCTCAGCATCAGCTCTGTAAGCCCCAGCTTGCAGTTGCCACCTGTAAAGGTTCCTCATGCAGTTCCTCATCATCTGTTTCTGGATATCGATAGCGTAAAATGTAAGATTCTGAGCCATTTTGCTTATCCAAAGTAAATTCTCTCCGGCCCCCATACCTGTCTCCAGGATTAATGAATTATCTTTAATCTCAAGTCTGCTGAGCACTTCCCGCCGTGCATTTTTGACACCCCCGCAGAAAAGGAACATTAAGTTCGTAGCCGGAGTATAAACCTTTGCATAGACCGACCTTATGAACTTTTCGCGCCTGCTGCTGTGAGTAAGCTCTTTATCGCCCATAAAGTCGAGATAACCCTCTGAATTGACATATTTCTTACTACAGGAGAGGCATTCAAATCCGTCCGGACTTTCACCTTCATTTTCTGAACTTTTCAGTGGATACAGGGTATCTTTGCATGAGGGACAACACAGAATTTCCATAATGAGCCTTTTTATTTTAAACGGACAGCAGTCCGGATTCAAAATAATCGTATCCAAGGTATAAAAAAGTTTATCAAAAAATATATCTGTCCTGACTTAAGATTTAACAGAAGTATTTACGGAGCACTTTTTTGTTATATTTAACTTTTATTATTCATTTTCTTTGTGAATCCTTTGTGCAAATCCTTTGTGTCCCTTTGTGGTTAAATTCTTTTTACCACAAAGTCTCTCAAAGGTTATCACTGAGTAACATAAAGGAATACAATAGATCTTAAGGATGTTTATGAATTAATCAGATCAGATCCTGTAAAGTTTAGATCTGACCCGGAATTAAAAGTATAGATATGAAAGTTCTTGTTACCGGATCTTCCGGTTCATTCGGAACTGTAATTGTTAAAAGCCTGATCGGGAAAAAAATTCCTGTTGTTGGTTTGGATATCAGAGAAAATGGTGTGAACAAACCAGGCGAATTTTTCACTTTTTATAAATGCAGCATAACGGATAAGAATTGTCTGCGATCGATTTTTATGAAAGAGATGCCTGACAGGGTAATTCATTTTGCGTGTACGTTTAACAGGGTTCGCGACAGGCAGAAAGAATTTGATATTGATGTGACGGGATCAAAAAATATCCTTGAGATCTCAAATGAAACTCCTTCGGTAAGACAACTGGTTTTTTCAAGTTCGGCGCTTGCTTACGGTGGCAGCAGGGATAATCCTGAGTGGCTTAGTGAAATGCATCCGTTGAGGCCTGGTAAATTAAGGTATGGACTTAACAAGAAAATAATTGAAAAAATTTATTCAGAGACACCTGTCAGGGAAGATCTGAATTTGAATATAATTCGTGTCTGTACCGTTGTGGGACCTAATTTCGCCAAACCGGCAAGTGTAGTTTACATTTTGCTTAAATGGTCATGGTTGCCCGAATTCTATAAGAAAAATAAAGTACAGTTTTTACATACTGAGGATTTTATTTCTCTGATTCACCTTATTATTAACGATGATCAGATAAAAGGAATTTATAATATCGCCACAGACACCTACTCGGTGGTCAGTGAACTTTTCCCGGACAAGAAGTATTTTAAGCTGCCGTTGTTTATTGTGACCGGATTACTTTCTGTTATATATAACATGAGGATAATGAATCTTCAGCCTTCAGGAATAAACAGCAGTGTATATCCTATTATCCTCGATCCTGCGAAAATAGTTAAAAGGTATAATTACAAATTTAAGTTCACTTCCAATGAAGCTTTCGGAAAGGCTGAAATCAATGATTCGATCGATCTGCGTGAAAATCTGAGACAATCATCTGATCCCGATTGAAATTTCTGATCCCTTCAGCCCTTTTGATGCTGCTTTTACGGTAAAGGTTCCTGTGGCTCCCTTGTCGGCCCTGACAATTACAAGACAGAGACCATTATATGCTTTCCTGTAGGAAGCCTGGAACGGATCGTGGCTGGTGGCATCACCATTATCGACTGCAACAATTTTCCCGGGACCTTCGATGCTGAAATTCACCAGATTATTGCTTCGGGGAACAGGAAGCCTGTTCTTGTCTTCGATACTGACAGTAATATAGACCAGATCAGACCCATCGGCACTTACAGCAGAATGGTCGGCAGTCAGGGACAACATCGCAGCTTTCCCTGTTGTAACCATTTTATCTTCGGCCCATCTGACTCCATTTTTATAAGCAATAACCTTTAGTTCGCCGGGCTGGTATACTACATCATCCCATCTAAGCCTGTACTCATACTGACCTTTCTTCTTTTTACCCAGCGATTTCCCGTTAAGGAATAATTCTGCTTCATCACCTGAAGTATATACATGGACCGGAGTAACCTGACCTTTTCTTTCCGGCCAGTTCCAGTGAGGAAGAATATGAGCCATCGGAAAATCCGGCCTCCATTTTGACTGATAGAGCCAGAAGCGGTCCTTTTTAAAACCGGCAAGGTCGAGAATGCCGAAATAACTGCTTCGTGACGGAACCTCAGTAACGTTCTGCCTGTCGAGCAATTCTTTTGCCTGGTCGTATCTTCTTGTTCCGGGTCTTAAACCAGTCAGGTCACCTCCGTAAGGAGTAGGCTCCCCGATATAATCAAAGCCTGTCCATACAAATTCACCGAAAACACCCGGGTATTTGTCCTGCATTTCCCATTGCTGATCGGCAGTTGATGCCCATGCAGGATATGCAAGATCGTAGGAAGATATCTGGAAGATTCCTTTTCCGGGCAGGTTATTATTAAGGTCACCCTCTTTTACGGGGAAAAAATATTCACCTCTTGAACTTACTGTTGATGCCGATTCTGACGAATGAAACGGCAGGTTATCGTTGTCTTTCAGGGTAAAAAATGCATCATACCTGTAAAGCCGGTAGTTTATCCCAAAGACATCGACAGTTTTCTGAAAACCATTTGTGCCCGATTCGTCCCAGTTGCATCCTACTGTTACAGGTCTTGTCTGATCTTCTGATTTAATAATCTGCCGCAGGCTTTCTGAAAGTGCAGGATTATTCTGATCATTAACTTCATTTCCGGTGCTCCAGATGAAAACAGAGGGATGATTGCGGTCGCGGCGAACCATTGCTCTCAGGTCCTCTTCATGCCAGGCATAGAAAAGTATATTGTAATCGTTTCTTTTCTTGGGAGTCTTCCATGTGTCAAATGCTTCATCCTCAACAAGGAATCCCATCCTGTCGCACAGATCGAGCAGCTCGGGCGCAGGTGGATTATGGCTTGTCCTTACGGCATTGCATCCCATCTCCCTTAGTATTTCGAGCTGGCGTTCAGCAGCCCTGGAATTGAAAGCTGCTCCGAGCGCACCAAGGTCATGATGATTGCAGACTCCCTTTATCTCGACTCTCTTGCCATTAAGTAAGAATCCTTCGCGGGGAGTGAAATTCAGCGTTCTGAATCCGAAATTAGTTTCATATATGTCGGTAATTTCAGTTCCCTGTAAAATTGCAACAGCAACTTTGTAAAGCTGAGGATTTTCGAGATCCCATAGAACAGGGTTGTTCACAGGTATATCAAACCTGAATTTATGATCTCCTGAAGACTGAAGGGTGGCTTTCGGAGTTATCGATTCGGCAACCGGCTCAGCTGATGGCTTTCCCTTTTCGTCAAGCTTAAATACTGAGGCTTTGATTGCTACGGTAACAGGCTGGTTGAAGTGACTCTCAACTTCAGCCCCGACACTTAAAATGGCTTTTTCTTTCTTAATTTCAGGAGTTGAGCAGAATACTCCATTATAGCTTATGTGAAGCTGCGATGTTTTTACAAGCCAGACATTACGATATATACCTGCACCAGGATACCATCGTGAATCCCAGCTTTTTGTATCGAGCCTTACAGCGATCAGGTTCTCTTCCCCAAAATTAATATACGGAGTTAAGTCAAGCCTGAATGAAGTGTATCCGTATGGCCATCCTCCTACATGCTTGCCATTCAGCCATACTTCAGCATAAGCCATAGCTCCATCAAAATCAATATAAATACGCCGGCCCTTGTCGCTCTCATCCACTGAAAAATGTTTTCTGTACCAGCCAATCCCTTTCCATGGAAGGAGTCCGGTATTATTTTCCAGGGTATCGGAAAAGGGACCCTCAATAGCCCAGTCATGAGGCAGGTCGAGAGTTCGCCAACTGTTATCATTAACTGACGGAAGCTGGAGCCCTACGGGTTCTTTGTCAGTTGTTGCCGCATCAGTCGAGGCATTAAAGTACTTAACGAATTTCCAGTTCTGATTAAATGATTCACGCGATCTTGGTGAATTCTGAGCCTGTGATAATCCGGCATTCCAGATTATTAGACAGGAGATAAAAAGAATAGTAGTAAGTACTCGTTTCATGATACACAATTTAGGATTAGATTATTCTTTCTAAAAATAGACAATTTGATCGAAAAAATGAATATTGGTTTTTAAATTGTAAGGGCATGGCATGCTACGCCCCTACAATTATTTCTTAACAAACCGGTGGCTCACAACCTCTCCTGTAATGAACCAGATCCTGGCAATATACAAACCGGGCGGAAGGTTTGAAACATCAACAGAAGTGACGTAATCACTGTAATTTGATAAATCAAGAATGGGATTTCCGGTAAGATTGTAGATAACTATCCTGTTGATTATCTCATCCGATTCTACGTGCAGGATGCCGGAAGCCGGATTCGGGAATACTCTGTAAATAGCAGATTTATCATTTCCTGCGGATTTATTACCAACCATATTTGCATCGAGCCAGGCGAGGCGTCTGTTTATCCAGTTTTTAAATTTCTCAATCTCGCCGCTGAATGTGTCAGGCTGATCACCGTATTCAGGTGTACCGACATTTATACCAAGAATTTGCCATTTCTGATAATGTCTGACCTGGGCTTCATTCAGCAATACTGCCACAGAATCAATAACATGGTTTAAGGATGTTTCGCTTAAGATTGTTTTGCGAAGCAGGAAATATCTGTCGTGGATCTGATTAGCAAATGCATCATCCTGCAGCAGCCTTACTTCCCACGAAGGAGGCACCGGCCAGTTGTTGCAGTCATTTATCCTGTATGCCCATCCTGAACCGTCAGTCTGGTTAACATGAATGCAATCTTCAGCAATGTCTTTCCATGCCCAGTCAAAATCCCAGGGAGGTCCTGAATGAATCAGGCCGCCTTTGCTATCCTTGTCCTTAAAATAGAACCTGCTTTTCTTATAGGCATCAACATTCCTCGATAATTCACCAAGAATAAAGTAATCGACAAATGAATTTACATCCAGATAAGCCCTGTACCCGGTATTATTGGACTTAAATCCCGGGCTGTAAAGCATATTTTCGAAAGAGCCGACAAAATCCTTTAAATATGCTTTCTGGTTAGCTGTTATTATATCAGATTCAGGATAATAATAAACAAAATAGACATCTGAACCGGGTTTGTTCAGAGGTGAATAATTGCTCAGCCAGCTGTCAGATAAGGTGTAGTAATCATTTGCGAAGATATATCCGCCCGTCTTATCATCTCCCTCATTTTCATCGGGATTAAGTTTTGCTATATCAACCCTGTTGCTGTCGCGCTTTATCTTTTCTCCAAGCAGGTAGATCCCCTTGTAATCACCATTCACCATCACTTCACAATATGCTGTCCTGGGAGCATAGTGACCCATTTTTCTGAACAGATCAAAGGCAAGGTAATTGCGGAGAAATGCCTTATCGTTATAATTTGCCGTAAGTACCCAGTCATTTTCTGCAGGCATTCCAAGGATTGGCACATTAAGGTTGCTTCCTGATGTGTTCCGGGTTTCAAAAGCATATGGTTTCTGGGGAAGGGATGCTGAATAACGTCCCCTTATTTCAATGCCAACCTTGCCCGAATACACGTTTCCAGAATCGCTTATGTAGTTGATCCGGCCGACACCGTTACTGATTATTTTCATATCAGCAGTAATCTTAGGTTCGTCATGGATACTTTCACCTCCAGGAGTATTGATCACCACAACAGGAAGGTTTGAAGAATTGAAATCAGTTATTGGGACAAACCATCCGGGCACCTGCCTGAAGAGATTTGAGGAATTAGTAATTCCGAATGAAAGCCAGACATTTGACGACAGGTCAGTTGAATTTGAAGAGCTGTTATGGACCTCTACAGCCAGAATGTTATCTCCGTTCAAAAGTATCTTTTTCAGATCTTCCCTGCCTGTCAGGAACGATTCAGGGGTTCCTCCGCTGTACATTTTTGCTTCATGATCATCAGCAGTCTGATCAAACGAAGGGTCAATACCTGTCAATCCTGTTCCTGCAATTTTTATATTGTTCAGATATGCTATGAATCCATCGTCATAATCCATGCTTAAAACTGCCGATCTGATCATCGAAGTGTCGCTTATACTGAATTTTATTCTTAAGAAAACAGATATGCATTGAGGAATTTCAGTATTGTCGTCATTATCGCCATACCCGAATCCACCCGGACCCTCGGGCCACAGCGTATCATCAAAAGATAATGATTTCCAGTCGTGCCCCGGATTGGATGTGCCTGGAAAATATCTCCAGGTATCATTGTTAAAAACAGCTGTTTCCCAATGGTTTATGGTTTGCCCAAAAGCAGTTAAACCTATAAAAGAGAATAATATCAGAAAAATTGGAAAGTACTTTCTCATAGGAGAGATAAAAATACTATATATTTTGAATTGTGAAAGAGTGAAGAGTTGAGTGGGGGAGTGGGAGATGTCTTTTATCTTTTTACTTTTGTTCCCGCCATGCGGGATTTCGTCGCTTCGCGCCTCAACTTTTATATATTTTTGTCTATTATCTTAATTTCCTTCTATCATGAACCGAATATTCAGTTTTTGCATCACTCTGATCACATTATTGTCAGTCATACTACCTGCCGGGGCCCAGTACCTTGCCTCTGAACAGATTAAATTCACGCGACAGGATTCACTTCGGGGTTCAATAACGCCTGAGAGAGCCTGGTGGGACCTGACCTACTATCATCTCGATATTGCTGTAAGGCCTTCAGACAGTACAATTTATGGGAGTAATACCGTGACATACAGGGTTGTAAACAGTTCCGGGATAATGCAGATCGACCTTCAGCCGCCGCTTGAGATCATCAAAGCAGAGCAGAACGGGAAATCCCTTGACTTTTCAAGAGAAGGTAATGTATACTGGATCAGTATGTCTGAAAAGCAGGAGCCCGGGAAAATTTATTCTCTGGTTTTGAATTATGGAGGTAAACCAAAGATTTCCCGGAGGCCACCCTGGGAAGGCGGGATAACATGGAAGAGGGATAAGAACAACCTTCCGTTTGTAGCTTCCTCGTGCCAGGGCGACGGAGCCAGCCTCTGGTGGCCGTGCAAGGATCATATGTATGACGAACCGGACAGTATGCTGATAAGCGTAAATGTACCTTCAAACCTTATGGATGTGTCAAACGGGCGGCTCAGAAGCGTTGTAAAGCAGAAAAACAATACCACAACCTATAACTGGTTTGTTGCAAATCCCATAAATAATTATGGGGTGAATATTAATATCGCTGATTACGCCCACTTTTCAGAGGTATTCAATGGTGAGAAAGGACGGCTTGACTGCGATTATTATGTCCTGAAGGAAAATCTTGACAAGGCTAAGATTCAGTTCAAACAGGCTCCGATGATGCTTTCAGCATTTGAATACTGGTTTGGCCCTTATCCTTTCTATGAAGATGGCTATAAGCTTGTTGAGGCGCCTTATCTTGGGATGGAGCATCAAAGCTCAGTGACATATGGGAACGGCTATAAAAACGGTTACAGGGGAGCTGATCAGAGCGGCTCCGGATGGGGTGATAAATTCGATTTTATCATAATACATGAGTCGGGCCATGAATGGTTTGCCAACAGTATTACCTATGAGGATGTTGCAGATATGTGGGTGCATGAAAGCTTCATCAATTACTCCGAGAATCTTTATGTTGAATATTTCTACGGCAAGGATGCAGGGACCGAATATGCCCTTGGAACAAGACGTAGCATAAGGAATGACATGCCGGTAACCGGCATTTATAATTTGAATAACAGCGGCTCGGGCGATATGTACCCGAAAGGCGGCAACATGCTCCATACCATTCGGCAGATAGTAGATGATGATGAGAAATGGAGAGCTATTCTGCGGGGATTGAACAGGGATTTTTATCATCAGGTGGTAAAAGGATCGCAGATAGAAGAATATATGTCGGAAAAAGCCGGGATTAACCTGAAACCTGTTTTTGATCAGTATCTTAGGGATATAAGGATCCCCGTATTTGAATATTACATAAAGGATGGAAAACTTACATTCCGCTGGAATAATTGTGTTCAGGGATTCAATATGCCTCTCAGAATATATATTTCAGGTGTGAGGAAGGACATTGTGCCGACCTCCCGGTTCAGTACTATCGGTCTTGAAACTGAAGATGTTGTTATTAAAGTGGATCCGAATTATTATGTAGGTACTCTTAATATGACTGGGAAGTAGAAGAAACCTGTTTTTTTTTGGCAACATTTTTGTAGTCCGGTTGTTACTATATTTAAAAAGTTTCAAAACCCATAAATTCGAAGTTATGATAAGATTATTTCAGACAGTCTTAATTGTATTTATATGTATTACTTTGAGCGCCCAGGATGTTGCTCAGTGGCGCGGCCCAAAAAGGACAGGCATCTATGAGGAAAAGGGATTAATGAATAAGTGGCCCGAAGCGGGACCTGAAATGCTCTGGCATTTTGATGAGCTTGGCGAAGGGCATTCATCAGCTGCCGTAACAAGCTCCGGCGTTTTTACTACAGGCATGATAAACGGTACAGGTTACGTATTTGCATTCGACCTTAAAGGCAAACTCCTTTGGAAAAAAGAGTACGGACCCGAGTGGACCGAAAGCCATTATGGAGCACGCTCCACACCTCTGGTAATAAAGGATAAGCTATACCTGATAAGCTCATTCGGAAGACTTTTCTGCATGAATACTGCCAATGGACAGATAATCTGGTCGATAGATACATTTAAAGAGTATGGCGGAAGAAATATTAAATGGGGAGTAACAGAAAATCTTATTTATGACGGAAATATACTTTATGCTTCACCCGGAGGACCAGATGCAAGCATTATAGCAGTCGACAGGAACACGGGAAAACTTTTATGGAAAGGCAAGGGGCCGGATGAAAAATCAGCTTATTGCTCACCTCTTCTTATTCAGCTTGCTTCAAGGAAACTCCTTGTGACAAGGATGGAAAGGTCGATTCAGGGCTATGATGCTTCGACAGGAAAATTTCTCTGGAATTTTGAGTTTAATAAGGATCCGTTTGTCCACCCGAATGTTCCGGTGTATATCGATGGCATGCTCTATTGCGCCAGCGGTTATGGTCTGGGAGGTGTAATGCTTAAGCTTGCTCCCGATGGCAGCAGTGTTTCAGAAGTCTGGCGAAATGCAATGCTCGATCCAAAAATGCATGGAGTTGTCGTGCTCGATGGCAGAATTTACGGTGCAGGCGACAGAAACCGGAGATTTTTCTGCCTCGACTGGAAAACCGGTAAAGAAATTTTTGTCCTGAACCAGCTCGCACCGGCCAATATAATCTCTAACGAAGGTCTTTTATACATATACAGCGAGAATGCTACCATCTCACTTGCAAAGCCAAAGTCAGACGGTCTGGACATAATAAGTTCCTTCCAAGTACCTTTGGGTGCAGGAACTCACTGGGCTCATCTTGTAATAAATAATAAAAAGCTTTATGTACGTCACGGGAATTCGATGATGGTGTACGATATAGCCGGGAAATAGAGATGTCGGTAAAACATTTCCTCTCCCCAGCAGACCCTCCCCACAATGAAGGAGGGGCTAATGCAGTATGATAATTATACTATTCACCGCGTCTCTCTGGGAGAAGTCACAGGGCCGCAGCGTTAAGAAATCAGCCCTGTGGGCTATTTTAGCGAACCTCAGAGCCAGCCTGCAGTAAATGGCGGGGATTAGGCCGACAGACCTGGGAGAGGGGGCGCAGATTTTTATTACTACTTCTGAATCAGTACGGGTTTTCCGAATCCGATCTTTTCAAGTGGTTTAAGTTGCGTTGCGGCATCACCTACAACAACATAATACATTTTATCCGGTACGATATACTTGTTTGTGATCGCTTTGTGCTCTTCAACAGTCATGCCTTTGATAACACTCTCCTCATTTTTTATATAATCTTCAGGAAGCCCGTATTTTGATATTGTTGAGAGCATTCCCACCAGCGATCCGTTGGTTTCGAAGCGAAGGGCATTTGACAGGATCATACAGTTCTTGATGAAAACAAGGTCATTTTCGGATATTCCTTTCCTGTAATTTTCCATCTCATCCTTTGCAATCTTAACCGATTCATAAGTTGCATCCGACCTTACACTTGTTGAAGCGACAAATGGCGCCTTTACCTTCATCTCCTGGAAATAGCTTGATGCGCCATAGGTGAACCCTTTTTCTTCGCGGAGGATCTGGTTCAATATGCTTGTAAATGCTCCTCCCAGCCTGTAATTAACAAAATCAGCTTTAATATAATCGGGATTATCCCTTGTAAGAGCCAGATAACCAATGTAAATAACTGATTGCCGCGAACCGGGTATGTCGACAAAATATATCCCGGATTTTTCAGGGTCAGGGGGAACAGCATAATTATTCTTTGTCACCTCTTTCGATTTCCATTCTGTTTCCAGAGGCTTAAGGGCTGCCAGAACCTGTTCTTTAGTTACATTTCCGGCAACATTGATTCTTGTTACAGAAGGTGAAAAATTATTATCGTAATAGGTCTTAAGATCATTAATACTTATCTTTTCAATTGATTCCCTTGTGCCCCTTGAATTATAGCCAAATATATGGTCGGGGCCATAAAGAAGCTTGCTGAATATCAGGTTGCCGACACTTCTGGGCTGGGCTTCGGCCTGGATTATATTGTTTTTTGCAGAGGAAAGAGCCAGAACAAATTCTGTCGAATCCCACCGTGGTTCAAGGAGCATCTCCTTTATGAGAGCGATGGTTTTTTCAAAATTCCTCGAGAGAGAGCTTGCAGCGATTGTCATTTCTTCCCTTCCTGAATACATATTTATGCTGGATCCGAGAAGCTCAATCTCTTCTTCCAGCTCTTCAGGTGTTTTATTTTTAGTCCCCTGCGGAAGGACGCCTGCAACCATACCGGCTACTCCGGGAAGTGTGATATTATCCTGGTAAAAGCCTCCGTCAATGGCAAGATTAACCTCAACCAGGGGAAGTTCCGTGTTCTCTATTCCATAAACCTGAATACCGTTGGCAAGAGTGGCTTTCCAGATCACCGGTAATTTAACTTCCGGTTCCTTTCCTGCAGGCGGTTCAGTGCTCCTGTCAATTGAAGAGGGCGTTTTTACAATTTGCTCTTCAGCGATATCTGCGATCTCAACCTGGCTTGCTTCACTTATATCCTCTTCCTTAATACCTGCCGGAACAGAGTTCTCAGCAATCATCTCAGGCTTTCCCTTTGGCACAAAGCTTGTCATAACATGGGGCTTGCCCCTGATATATTTCTCATAAACCATTTTTATATCGTCAAGGGTTACGGCCTTTATATTTTCAATATCCTTTTCAATAAAGCCCGGATCGTTAGTGTATGTGTTATAGAATGCAAGCTGGAGCGATTTACCGAAGACACTCTCAATCTGTGAATAGAAATTCTTTTCGCTTGAAGACTTAACCCTTTCAACATCCTTTTCAGTTATACCCTCTTCCTCAAAACGGGTAAAAGCTTCAGTTACAGCATTTTCAATTTCCTTAAGTGTTTTTCCCTCATTTGCCCTGATGGTGATAGTGAACTCGCCGGCCAGCTCTTTGGAGTAATTGTAAGCGGTTGTTCTCGAAGTAAGCTGCTTCTCTTTGACAAGTACCTTATAAAAAGGTGCTTTCTTTCCTTCGGTCAGGATTTTTGCGAGAAAATCAAGGGCATAGGCGTCTTTGTCATATTGCGGCGCTACAGGCCATACAATGGTGATTTCCGGAACATTTGCAAAATTGTCCTCGTGGTACAACCTGACACTATTTTCCAGTGCAGGAACCATGGCACTGCGGGCGGGCACTTCGCCGTGTGATTTTATTTCACCGAAATATTTATTAATAAGCAGCTTTACGGAGTCGGTATTAAAATCGCCGGCAAGAACCAAAGTTGCATTATTCGGTCCGTAATATTTTTCATAGTACGATTTAACATCATCGAGCGATGCATTCTTCAGGTCTTCCATTTCACCGATTACTGTCCAGCTGTAAGGATGGTCAGCCGGGTAGAGATTTTTGCAGATAACATAATCCGTAAATCCATAGGGAGAATTATCCTCACTTTGTCTTTTTTCATTCTGAACAACATTCTGCTGAATGGCAAGCGAACGCTGGCTGACGGAATTTATAAAAAATCCCATGCGGTCCGATTCGAGCCATAATATCTTTTCAAGGGCATTTTTCGGGAACATTTCAAAATAGGTTGTCACATCATTTGATGTAAAACCGTTATTATTGCCGCCAACGCCCTCAACAACCCTGTCAAATGTTCCTGCGGGAACGTTTTCTGAACCTCCGAACAGAAGATGCTCAAAGAGATGGGCAAATCCGGTCTTCCCCGGTGTCTCCCTGCCCGATCCGACATGATACATTATTGCATAGGATATCATCGGATCCGAATGGTCGGTATGCAGAATAACCTGCAGACCATTTGGCATAACATATTTTTCAAACCCGATACTTAGTTTATCTTCAGAAGTTTTTTTGCATGATGAAAGGAACAACAGGATCACACCTGCTGCCAGCAGGAAACTGGAAATACGGAATTTGTTCATTTTTAGAGATTTAAGATTATTAAGCTATTTACTGTCCGATAGAATTGTCGAAATTATAAAAATTTCAGTGAAAACATCTAAAATTATGGAAACTCAGTAAGTTGTTTTAAATATCAAAATTCTTTAACCGCATAGTCATACACCCATAAATGAAATACGGGAACATCAATAAAAATAACTTATAGTTACACAGAATTACACAGAGAAGTCACAGAGAAACACAGAGTTAAGAAATCAGATCTCAGTGGATCTCTGTGAACCTCAGTGATCTCTGTGTAAGTTCTTATTTTAGTTATTTAGAGGTCGCAAGGTATTTTCGCCAAGTTCGCAAAGGAATAATTAACAGAATTGAACTTTGCGTTCTTAGCGATATCTTACCGTGCTTTGCGGTTAAAAAGGATTTTTTGCTCTCTGCAGAAATCTTTCAGACAGGTGAAGGTTCTGCAAATTTTAAGTATATTTCCAATGCCTTAATCAAACTGACAAAATGAAAAAGATATTTACCCTTATTGCTTTCTGCCTGTTTGTAGTTTTTGCTTCCTTTGCCCAGCAGAAACCCTTCCTTTCGGATATTTATTCATATCTTGAAAATACAAGTGTGTATGAACTGAACCAGGAAGAGGGCCATGTACCTTTAGTTCCCTATGCTACTGTTGAACAGGCGCTTAAGAACAAACCAGAAAGTTCGGCTGCTTATCTTTCCCTGAACGGGATATGGAAATTCCATTATTCAGACACGCCTGAAGGTGTTCCTGCAGAGTTTTATAAATCCGGATTCAACGATAAAGAATGGGATACTATCAGTGTCCCTTCAAACTGGGAAATGAAGGGATATGGCGATCCTCTTTTCCGGAATGTCTCAACACCATTTCGCCCCGATCCCCCGAGGATACCAAGGGAGTATAACCCTGCAGGATCATACCGTAAGTCATTTGTTGTTCCTGCATCATGGAAGGATAAAGAAATATTTCTCAGGATGGAAAAAACAGCATCTGCCTCCTTTGTATGGATCAATGGTAAAGAGGTTGGCTATAATGAAGGAGGACAGGAACCTGCTGAATATAATATTACGAGGTACTTAAAACCGGGAGAAAACAGTGTTGCAGTAGTTGTTTATAAATATTCAGATGGCTATTATCTTGAAGATCAGGATTACTGGAGACTGGCAGGAATTTTTGACGATGTCTGGCTTTATGCTGCTCCGAAAGTCCATATTTTTGACTGGGTTGCTGTTACTGATCTTGATGAGAATTATTCCGATGCAGAGCTAAACCTGTCGGTTGATGTAAAGAATTATTCGGGAAAGAGTGAAAACAACCTTTCCATCAGGGCTTTATTGTATGATTCAAAAGGCCGGATTGTTAAGACTCTGACCTCCGGGAAATTCTCAGTTGCCAAAGATGGAAGGCATACGGCAGTATTGACCAGCCCGGTCGGAAATCCTGAAAAGTGGTCAGCTGAGCATCCAAACCTCTACCGGCTGACCTTTGAACTTATTAATTCTTCGGGGAAAACAACCGAAGTCATCACCGGTCGTATTGGTTTTAAGGAAACAGAAATCAGAGACCAGGTTTTTTACCTCAACGGAAAACCGGTAAAGCTGAACGGCACAAACACTCATATGCAGCATCCGGTCACTGGTCATACTATGGATGAAGCAACAATCAGAAAGGATCTCTCCATTTTTAAACAGTTCAATATAAACTGCGTAAGGACCTCTCATTATCCCCCGGTGTCAAAATATCTTGAACTTGCAGATGAATATGGAGTATATGTTGTTGACGAAACAGGAGATGAGGCGCATGCTACAGAATATGTTTCACAGAACAAGGAATGGGAGGGAATGTACCGTGAGAGGGCCAGGAAAATGGTCCTTCGAGACAGGAACCATCCCTCAGTGCTTTTCTGGAGTGCCGGAAACGAGAGCGGTGAAGGAGAGAATATCTGCGCTGTTATCGATGAAGGTAAGAAATTCGATAAAACAAGGTCCTGGATGTATGGTGGCAATGCGTTCAGCCATCGTTGCGAGGAGATTATCGGGCCAAGATATCCCCAGATAAGGGACCTGCTTACCAGGGTGTTCAATATTCCTACGGCAGATGATCCCAGACCTTCATTCCTTGATGAATATCTTGCTGTTACCGGAAACGGGGGAGGAGGACTGGATGATTACTGGGAATTGTTTTACAGCCATCCGCGAAGCATGGGAGGTGCCATCTGGGATTTTGTAAGCACGGGAATAACTGAAAAAGCCCGGTCACTGAAAGATGAATCAGAAAATAACATCCAGGTGAATATTATGGGCCGGGCAAAACTGGTCTCAGGTAAAGAGGGTAAGGGAATCGACCTAAACGGCCATGATCAGTGGGTGGAAGTATATCGTGATGAAGCGCTGGAAATCAGCGGTGATAAGCTGACTTTGACTTTATGGGTATATCCCCGGTCGCTTAGCAGCTCGGCAGGTACCCTTATAACAAAGGGTAACTGGCAATTTGGGATCAGACAGGTGAATAAAGATTCTCTTGAGTTTTATATAACTACAAGGCAGAAAATCACTGTAAGGATTGCTCTTCCCGGTAACTGGGAAAATAACTGGCATCATGTCACTGCCAATTATGATGGTTCAGCTATTTATCTGTCAATTGATGGGAATGAGAGCGGACACAAATTCCTGACCGGAAATATAAGAAATACACCTTTCCCTGTCAACATAGGAAGAAATGCTGAAATTCACGGGCAGGAGACATCGGTTTATATCTGTGATGCAATCATCGACCAGGTTGGGATATTTTCGAAACATATAGCATCAACCTTCCTAAAAGATGCCACAGCAGGAATAAAAGAGCAGGCAGCACTCTGGCTCGACTTTGAAGATGAAAACCAGGGAGGAGATTTCTATAGCTATGGTATCGGCGCCAGGACATATGGTTCAATCTGGCCCGACAGGCGTCCGCAGCCCGAGATGTGGCAGATGAAAAAATCGGCTCAGCCTGTGCATACAGAGCTTATCTCCGCAGAGAAGGGAACTGTTGAAGTGTTAAACAGGTATTTATTCACTAACCTTGGCGAACTTGATGCAAAATGGCAATTGCAGGGTAATGGCGAGCTCCTCCAGGAGGGTAAGCTTGATCTGGATATAGATCCGGGGGAAAAAGCTGTCGTACATATTCCTTTTACCAAACCCCAAATCAAAGACGGAACCGAATATTTTCTGCTGCTGAGTTTCCATCAGAAGGAAAATATGCCCTGGGCAGATAAGGGTTTTGAGATTGCCTGGGATCAGATGGAAATGCCATGGTATAAACATTCACATGAAGTTTCTGCTGAAGCCCCTCTTTCTGTTAATGTTGAGGAAACAAATGACAAAGCAGTTATAAAAGGAAAGAATTTTACATACAGTTTTAACAAAACGAACGGACTTCTGGAATCGATGCAGGTAAACGGAAAGGAGCTGATCCATCAGGGTCCTGAGCTTAATGTATGGCGTGCTCCGCTTGCAAACGAAACGGACGAATGGACCTTCCGGTCATCGAACATAAAAACCCGTACCGATGGATACGGGCACATGGCTGCTACGGAGTGGTATTCAGCCGGTATCGACAAAATGACTTTTCTGGCAGATAATTTTTCAGTGGAAAAACTGGGTGATACTGCTGTAGTGATAACAGTAAAGAATGTTTATTCAACCGGTAACCTAAGAGGATCATTTTTCAATAACTCAGAGTACACAATTAACGGAAATGGGACTGTTACCCTGAAAAATTCGGTTATTCCAAACGGCCAGATGCCGGCATGGCTCCCGCGGGTAGGCCAGCAATGGATCCTTGACAGCAGCCTTTATAAGGTTGCATGGTACGGGAGGGGTCCGCAGGAAAACTATCCCGACAGGAAGAGCGGCTATAAGATAGGGGAGTACAAATCGACAGCAGCTGAAATGTACGAACCATACCTTATTCCTCAGGATTATGGCCTCCGGACCGATACACGCCGGGTAACGATCACTTCTGCAGATGGCTCAGGGTTGGAGTTCAGAGGGAACAGACTGTTTAATTTCAGCGCTCAGCCGTGGTCAACAGATAATCTTACAAAGGCATTATATACATACCAGCTTCATCCGTTTGACGGGATAACATTCAATCTCGATTATGCAACCAGCGGGGTGGGATGCACAGCAGCAGGAGTTTTTCCTGAGTACCAGGTGATGCCTCAGAGGTATGATTTTGTGGTGAAAATCACACCGATATTAAAATGATTTGGTTTTCCCTCAGTGGATCTCTGTGATTTCTCTGTGGATCTCTGTGTAACTTAAAAAAAATCCAAGAACTTACACAGAGCTACACGGAGGAGCACAGAGGAGCACAGAGGAACATGGATGTTATAGTTCCGTAATAGCATAAAGATTGCTAGCAGACAATTCCACCGCTTTCTGCAGGTTTTCCTTTGCGGCTGCTGTATTTCCAAGGCCTTTATAACCCAGGCCTTTCAGCAGGTATGCATTTGACAGTCGGGCGTTTTCAGCTTCCTTAACCCCGAACTTGGCAAAAAAGTCGGCCTCGTTTGAATCGCTCTGTTTAATCTGCCTGTCGCCATCAGTTATTATGGCATTAAATGCTTCATTTGCCTCTTTAATCATTCCAAGCTTTAAATAGCTTAACCCCTGATAATACTTTATATAGCTTGAATTCCTTGCTTCCTGAGAGGTTGACAGGGTAAAGTACTTTTTGGCTTTTGATCCGCTTCCCAGAGCTTCATATGCAGTTCCGATAAAATAATCAACCTGAAGATTTCTGTTCCCCGATCTGCTTCCTCCCGCCTCCTCCTCAGGAACCTGGGCCAGAAGGAATTGCTCAAGTGCTTTGTCGTAATTCTTTGCTGCCATCTGTTTCTTCCCAAGCATCAGATGTGCATCGATAATTATGTCCCTCACCCTTGATGAACCTTCACGGTAGCTGAACTTCCTTCCTGTAATGTATTCGACAGCTTTTTCAGGTTCGCCTCCGAGAGTAAGTACTGTTATCTGCCGGGCAAATGCATCATCCCGTTTTGAAACGGTTTCATTATTGCCCTCAAACAGCGCCATCCTTTTTTCAACAGGTGCATTGCTCATCTCATATAATGCGTCAAGTTCCTCATAGTAAACGGGTTCGTCCTTCTTGAGCGACATAGCTTTCTCATACGAAGCTATGGCCTTTAATCCGTCATTCTGAAAATGATAATATCCCCAACCCAGATTACGGTGCGCAATTGCCATCGAAGGGTCAATCCTTACAGATTCCTCCCATGCCTCAATAGCTTTCGCGGGTTGCTTATCATAAAGCAGGTTGCCAAGGTAGTACAATGGTTCAGCATCTTCAGAACGATATTCTGAGGCCTTTTTCAGGATATTTACTGTCTCCAGCCTGAATGGGAAAACATAATCAACAGATAACTCCGAACCTTCCCTGAAGAGCCGGGCAGCTTCAGTCTTATTACCTTTTTGATCGCTGATAAATCCCAGATAATAATAAATCAAAGGGTTTTTTCCTTTGAATCGCTGAAAAATCTCCCGGGCTTCATCCATTAACCCGTCATTTAAATATGCTATTCCAAGCTCGAGGTAATTCTGTTCAAAATCCCTCATTTTCAGTTTAAGGTCAGCCAGAGCCTTCTCCGCATTCTGATTGTCGCCGGATGATTTGATTATAAGATATTTTTCATTTCCTGCCCTGAAATCAAGGGGGTCATTTTCAGGAAGATCACCAAGCGTTTGAAGCGCTTCCTTATAATTCTCCATCCGTCTAAGAATTGAAGATTTCAGTCCGATGGCGCTGTTACTCTGAGAATTAGTTGAGAGCGATTCGTTTACCTGTTCCAGCGCTTTCTTCAGGTCACCTTTTATCAATGAGATCCTTGCAAGCTCGATATATGCAGCTGAATGCCAGGCATAATCCCATGTGGCGCGGTAAAGTGTATCAACTGCTTCATCATACAGTCCCAGATGCTTAAGAGTCAGTCCCTGAAGGTAAAGGGCTTCACAGTTGGAAGGCCTCGTATAATCTTTTGTTAATCTTTTAACAGCTCTTGAAAAATAGCTTCTGGCATTTTCATAGTCTCCGTTTTTCAGATATATATTTCCGACAGCAGTATTGGTACGGATATCCGAAGGATCGCGCTTCAATGCCTCCCTGTAATAGTCCATGGCGTTCAGCGTGGGATTATAAAACTGTTCAATCCTGCTTCCTGCCAGGTAAAGCTCTTCAATGGTCTCAATATCTTCAGGAGGAGGAGGCCTCTTCACTATCTCCGGGAGGCTGTCAGCCTTTTGAATCTTTACAGGCTTATAGGAAATCAGGATTTCGCCGGTTTCCAAATCAGTAATATCAGTATAGAGATCAGTTAATTCAAATGGCCCTTCCATTTTTATAAGCTGAGTAAAAGCATTTTCCGGCGAAACTTCAAGATCTTTCTTAAAAATTACCTTTTCCCTGTTTTTAAGAATTATTGATGCCCTTTTTACTTTTCGGGTTGTACAATAGCCGAGAAATACCTGGTTCTTATCCCTTGCCTCAAGGTTTACTGCTCCGTTCAGGTTTGCATTTTTGAAACCCTGGATATCTTTCACAGGATACCAGTATTGTCTGAAAGTCTTTACTTCATAAGGTTTTATCCAGCTGTAATCCGGCTGGTTGTCCGAAAAAGCTCCAACCATTATTTCAACATAGGGTCCGTCATTTTCTGTCAGTCTGGCTTCAGTGGCCTGTCCCCTGACTCCTGATCCCCATTCCCAGAGTTTGGCACCTTTAACTACATTATGATCGCCGATATGGACTGTTCCTGTTTCCTTTCCGTGATCATATCCGCCCATAAAATCTTCCTTAAGATCATAGGCAAAGAAAGAATTTGAATTAGGTGAATTTTTCCACCAGCTGACGTCAACGCCTCGTGTAAAGTCCTGGCCATTATATACTTCGGTTGAGAATGGCCAGTTTGTAAAACTGTTTTTTGCATGAAATGTAGCGATATTTACGCTTGGGGGGAAGACCACCTGGTAGTTTTCGTTTGTATGTGCTGCCACATTTGCCCAGTAAAGGAAGGTATGAGTAAACGGAGTCGGATTATATATCTTCACTTCAGCTTCAAAATAGGATCTTTCAGGAAAAGCTGTAATCCCGATCGTCCATCTCATCCTGTGTCGTGGTTCAGTCTCACCGATCCGGATAGTCTTGCTGCCGTCGCTGTTTTCGGAAATCGTGTAATCGACCGGGAGAAAAGTTGACGCCCTGTGATGATGAATCACACACCATTCGATTCCTCCCGAGACCCAGGCTCCGAGCATTCCGATGTTTGAAGGCCTTACCACATTATTCTTATAAATGAAATTATAACCGTTCGATTTATCGGTCGCATAATAAAGCTTGCCGCCTATTTCAGGAGTAATGCATAATTTAATGTATTCGTTCTCAAGCGTGACTGTTTTCCAGCCCCTGTCGGTTTTTTCATCCGAAATGACATCGTTCATCCCATAAGGATAGATATATTTTGATGCTCCCTGGTACGATTCACCCCTGAAGAACATAGGATTCTTATCCGGGGGAGCTACCTGGTAAGTCGGGATCACCCAATCCTGTTCTGATATCTTTACCTGGGCAGATAAATCAAAACCAGAAATGAGGATTAAAAGCAGGTAAAAAGCACCCTGCCCGATCAGTTTATGATTGCTCTTCATGATTCATCTGTATTTGATTTGATAAATTTAGGTTCAGTTCCAATAATATTCCTTATATTTTAGGGTCAATTTAATGAATATCTGTTTTTACACAAACATAAACTTATGAACAGTAAAATTTCTTTCCTGGTTTTGTCCTTGCTTATTCCAGGCTCCGGTATTTGCAGGGAGCAGGAAAAGATCACACCCGGTCAGAAGCAGAAGCTTGAACAGCTGAAAAAAGAGGTATCGGAAGAGCTCACAAAGAATCTTCTTTCTTACTGGTCGTCAAGGATGGTGGATAACGCAAATGGTGGATTCTATGGACGGATTGACGGGAATAACAAAGTCTATCCGGAAGCTGAAAAGGGTGGCATCCTGAATGCCAGGATCCTATGGACATACTCTTCAGCTTACAGGGTTTTGGGTGACACCTCTTACCTCCGTCTGGCAACCCGGGCAAAGGATTACATTCTTGCCAGTTTTCTTGATAAACAGTACGGTGGCGCTTACTTCAGCCTTAAAGCTGACGGCACCCCGTCAAATACCAGGAAACAGGTCTATACAAATGCTTTCTTTATTTATGGACTTGCTGAATACAGCCGGGCTACGGGTGACAAGGAGGCTCTTGCTGAAGCTATGAAAATATTTGACGCTCTGGAAAAGTATGCTGCTGACAAAGAATACGGGGGATACTACGAGGTTTTCAGTCAGGAGTGGCAGCGTTTGCGTGAAAGAATGATTGGAGAGAGCTCGGAAAAGGATGAGAAAACCATGAACACCAGTCTGCACGTCATGGAAGCTTATGCCAATCTTTACAGAGTCGCACGCGATAATATCGTGCGTGACAGATTGAGGGATCTTATCGAGATTTTTCTTGACAAAATCATAGATAAAAAGACATCTCATCTTATATGTTTTATGGACAGGCAATGGAACGGAACCTCAACCGTCGATTCGTATGGCCACGATATAGAATCTTCATGGCTTCTACTCGAAGCCGCAAAGCTTCTTGAGGATAAGAAACTGACAGAAAGGGTGGAGGCAGCCGGGTTAAAGATTGCAAATGCTGCTGCAGAAGGTATCCAGCCTGACGGCGGCATGCTCACCGAGAAGAATTATGCCACAGGAGAAATCAGAGTGCGACGGTCGTGGTGGGAGCAGGCAGAAACTGTTGTCGGATACCTGAATGCTTTTGAACTTTCAGGTGATGAATCATATCTCGACAAATCGCTTAAATGCTGGGAATACACCAAAAAGTATTTCATTGACAAAAAGAATGGTGGATGGTTCAGTAATGTTTCAGAATCAGGAATTCCGGGTGGTGATAAAGGAGGATTCTGGATCTGCCCTTATCACAACGGAAGGATGTGTATGGAGGTTATTGAAAGAGTGAACACTAAATAATTTATATTCGGATATAATATCTTAATTTATGCAATGATTAAGAACACTTTATTCAAATCAGTATTGACAATCGGGCTGTTTATTACAACCTCTCTTTACGGCATACCAAATTGTGCCCAGGGTAAATCAGAACCAATTTCCACCCACTATGTTTTATCTGAATTTGAAAAGGGAATAGTAAGAATGAAAGATGGCCATACCGAGGAGGCAATCGTCAATTATAACATGATTTCAGAAGAGATGATCTTTGAAAAGGGAACCACAAGACTGGCGATGGACAAAATTGAGACTATCGACACTGTTTATCTGGGATCCAGAAAATTTGTTCCTTACGAAAAGTACTTCCTTGAAATTTTACTGGAAGACCGGGTTTCTCTTTTTATACGGCATAAACTGAATATTTTGCAATCGGGAAGCCCGGCAGGATATGGCGGTACTACTGAAACCGGTGCAGCACATTCTATTTCCTATCTGGTAGGTTCGGGAAGTCTGTATAAGCTTCAACTTCCATCGGAATACCATCTGACTGATGCTTCGCAATTCTGGGTCAAAAAAGAGAGCTCTTTTTTCAGAATAGGCACCGAACGTCAGATTCTGGATATATTTCCGGAAAAATCGAAAGAAATAAAACAATTCATGAAGCAAAACAAAATTAATCTCAGAAAAGAGAAAGATATGATTACTCTGATAAACAAATGCAATGAGCTCCTTCTGTAATTTTCTCATTGGAATCAAAATAAATCCATGACGATATGTACACCTACACTCTTGGCGGTAAAAATGGTAAAAAGTATGTTCTGCATGAAAGCAAAGACATGGTTGCAGTCCGTACAAGGAATTCAAGGAATCTTAAAAGTGCTGTCATTTCAGATAAAGGAAAGAAAGCGCTGAAAGATTTTGAGCTGGTATTGGAGTTTCCGGAGGCTGATATTTCGGTTTTTCAGACTAAGGATTCCGTTAAGGATAAACTTGCTGTCAGGGATAAGGCAAAAACAGCATTGAAAAAAGAGTCCGAATTAAGATTTGCAGGCAGAGTTCTGATTGATACCGGCAGCAATACTCTTGTATTGTATACAGAAAATATTTTCATAAAGTTCCATGATCAAATTGAAACAAGCGTCTGTGAGAGTATTCTGGCTAAAAAACACCTGAAAATCAAGCAGAAACCCGATTATGCCAAAAACACTTATTTTGTCAGTGCGCCTGAGAATACCGGACTGCGGATATTTAAGCTTGCCGAATCATTGCTTGGGAAAAAGGAGGTTGAGCTTTGCCACCCTGAATTAATCAGGAAAAGAAGCCTTAAAAAGATACATCCGCGACAATGGCATTTAAAAACCACTGTTATTAACGGCGTTACTGTTAATGCAAATATAAAGGCTGATCAGGCCCATAAATTATCAACAGGCCGCGACATAATCATTGCTTTGATCGATGATGGATTTGATATAGATCACCCGGAATTCAGTCAGCCCGGAAAAGTAGTTCATTCAAGGGATATGTCATCTAATAGCAATGATCCCCGCCCAAAAAACAATTACAACAATCATGGAACGGCTTGTGCAGGAGTTGCGGCAGCTTCAGGAATAAAGGCGTCGGGTGTAGCACCAGAATCCATTCTAATGCCGGTTCGCCTGAGCTCAAACCTCGGTTCCATGGCAGAAGCAGCAGCATTTAAATGGGCAGCAGATCATGGGGCCGATGTCATTTCGTGCAGCTGGGGCCCTGAAGATGGCAACTGGAGCGATCCTGATGACCCTGTCCACTTTGCTGAAGTGGGCTTGCCTGACAGTACACGCCTGGCAATGGATTATGCAGTTTCAGAAGGACGCAATGGCAAGGGATGCATAATTACCTTCGCTGCAGGCAATGGGAATGAAGATTGCAGCTTTGATGGCTATGCAAGCTATGCTAAGGTGATGGCTGTTGCCGCATGCAACGATACGGGTAAAAGATGTGTTTACAGCGATTATGGAAATAGTGTATGGTGCTCTTTCCCAAGCAGTGATTTCGGTTACTCTGACTTTAACCACCCTGAACCTCTTACTCCTGGGATATATACAACCGACCGTATGGGCAAAGCCGGTTATAATGCTGATGGCGACTACACCGATGATTTTGGCGGAACATCAAGCTCCTGTCCCGGTGCTGCAGGGACTGTTGCTTTGATATTGTCAGCCAATCCTGAACTTACCTGGCTGCAGGTGAGGGAAATAATTAATGAGACCTCGGAAAAGATCGACAGGGCCGGCGGGAAATATGATTCCAATGGCCATAGCATTTACTATGGATATGGAAGAGTAAATGCTGAAAAGGCAGTAAAAAGGGCGCTGGAGATGAAATCAAAAAGCCCTGTTCGTAAGTCCAAAGCAAAAATAACGGCATAACCGCATAACGATGTATTATGTATTATAGGCGATAGGCGATGTTTATAGACCGCAAGACGCATAGAGCTGTAAGACCGTAAGACCGCAAGACCGCACGACAAAAATAAATACCATGACAAGAGAAATTCTAACAATCAGGGATATTCAGAAATTCAATCAGTCGGGTGAATTAAAAAAGCTTCCTGAGGGAACAACCTACCCGGTGAGCCAGGATGGATATTTTAACAGGCTTTTCAAGTATATCCCTGCAGAGCTGGTGGCAGGTTATATCTTTGTACTGGGAGTTGTGAAACAATTAACAGATGCCGGTGAAATAAAGGTCCTTCACTGGCTGTTGTTTGTGGTATTCTGTATACTTACTCCCCTATATTTATGGAGGGTACAGAAAGTACTGAAATTTCAGCAGCTTGTTATTTCACTGCTTTCATTTATTGTGTGGGCCTTTGCACTGGGGGGACCCTTTGCATTGTACAGCTGGTATAATCCGGTTCACGGGTCAATACTGCTTCCCGTTTTCACAATTATAGTCGCTGTCTGGGAGGCAGAATAGCCATGGCTGAGATCGGAATACCACCAGGGAGTATTAAAGCCGACCTGAAACGTATTGAATCAATTGATTTTGTACGCGGTCTGGTGATGATAATAATGGCACTTGACCATAGCCGTGACTTTATGCATCTGAGTTCACTGACTATGGATCCGCTGAACCTGGCTTCTACCACTCCGGCTCTTTTTTTTACCCGCTGGATAACTCATTTCTGTGCTCCAATATTTGTTTTTTTATCAGGTACTTCGGCTTTCCTTTCTGTACGGAACAGGGCGAATCTTGCTGCAAGCAGGCACTTTCTGATTACAAGAGGTATCTGGTTGATAATTCTTGAATTTACTATAGTCAATTTCGCAATATGGTATGATGTTCATTTCAGGATACTGCTTTTCCAGGTTATTGCAGCTATTGGATTTGGATTTATTGTTCTTTCATTCCTGCTTAAGCTTCATCCAATTACAATTGGAATAACAGGCCTTATAATTATTTTCGGACATAACCTGTTTTCTTTAATTCCATTTGAAAACGGATCAGTAATATGGCAGGTATTATCACCGCTGATAAATTTTAATCTTTATCAGGTTTCACCGCATTTCACTTTTGTAATTGCCTATCCCTTAATTCCATGGTTTGGAATTATGCTGACTGGTTTTGCTGCAGGACTCTTATTTGAACTACCCGGTAAAAAAAGAAAAAGGATATTCCTCATGACTGGGATGGCTGGCTTGCTTGTTTTTACAATATTGCGTCTCTCAAATTTTTACGGGGATCAGTCTCAATGGTCTTCGCAGAAAAACATCATTTTTACGTTTCTCTCCTTCATTAATGTGTCCAAATATCCCCCTTCACTTTTATTTTCCTTAATGACACTTGGAGTTATGTTTCTGGTATTTTATATGTCCGAGGGTCTGAAAAACAGATTCGTGAAAATTATAAGTGTCTATGGACAGGTACCGTTTTTCTATTACCTGATCCATTTATATCTTATTCATTCACTGATGATATTGATAATGTTCATGCAGGGTTTTCATTGGACCGATTTGTCATTTGAACCTTTTAAGTTTGGTCGGGCAGGAGCAGGTTCAGGCATCGGACTCCTGCCAGTTTATATGATCTGGCTGAGTGTGGCAGTTTGCTTATATCCCCTTTGCAAATGGTATGGGAGTTATAAGTCTGCTCACAAAGAAAAATGGTTACTTCGCTATTTATAATAAGGAACATTGAATAAGATAAATCAGTATACAGCTATGAAGAACTTAATAAAACCAGTGTTCATATCCCTGCTGATCCTCTTTTGTCCCGTCAGAGGATTTTCACAGACAACCCATACGGAACCAAAAACCCTTGAACCAGGTTCAAAGGCACCTGATTTTAACCTTCCGGGAGTTGATGGAAGGAATTACAGTCTCAAAGATTTCGATAAGGCAAGAGTGCTTGTAATAATCTTCAGCTGTAACCATTGCCCTACTGCACAGGCTTATGAGGACAGGATTATTTCAATCGCCAGCAGACTACAAAACAAAAGGAGTGGATCTTGTTATGATCTCGCCAAACTCAAATAAAGCTTTGAATTACTCTGAACTGGGTTATTCCGATATGGGTGACAGTTTTGAGGATATGAAACAACGGGCTTCTGATAAAAAATTCCCTTTTCCTTACCTCTACGATGGCGATGAACAGAAACTGCGCCCTTGCTTATGGACCTGCAGCTACCCCGCATTGCTTCGTTTTTGACAAAAATCGCATCCTGCAGTATGCAGGCCGGGTAGACGGATCAGAAAAACCGGGAACAGGTAAAGGCGAGGATCTGAGAAATGCCATTGATGCCGTACTGGCAGGGCAGCCTGTCAAAAATCCTGTTACAAAGGTATTCGGATGCTCAGTCAAGTGGTCATGGAAGAGTGAATACACCGAACAACTTTACAAACAATGGTCAGAATTGCCTGTGACACTCGAAGAGATTGATGTTAACGGAGTAAAGGACCTGATAAAAAATTCATCTTCAGGCAAGGTAAGGCTGATTAATTTCTGGGCTACATGGTGCGGTCCATGCATTACTGAATTCCCTGATCTGGTAATTATTGACAGGATGTATCGCGGACGTTCATTCGAGTTCATAACTATAAGTACCGATAAGCAGGCCAGGAAAACTGATGCCCTCAACATGCTGAAAAAGCAGGAGGCATCAAATAAGAATTATATTTTCAATGATGATGACGTATATAAACTTATTGAAGCTGTTGATAATGACTGGCAGGGAGCATTACCATTTACACTGCTGATTGAACCAGGAGGGAAGGTATTATATAAAAAACAGGATATGATCAATCCGCATGAAATGAAAAAGCTTATAGTTGACAGCAAATTTATAGGAAGATATTATTAATAAGTCTATTATAATATGAAAATCAATTTAGACAGACGCAGTTTTATAAGAAAAACAGCTCTGTTAACAGCAGGAGCTGCTATTATTCCTTCGGCAATAAAAGCCGGAAATAATACCACTGCAGGGAATCCTGTCAGGCTGGGAGGTCCTGTTTACGGAAAATTTGACGATCCGGTACAATGGATAAGAGCAGTAAAAGCATTGAGATACGGGGCCGCCGTTTGTCCGGTTCAGCCGGGAGCCTCTCCTGAACGGATAAGATCTTTCAGCTCAGAAGCAAAGAGGAATAATATCCTGATAAGCGAGGTAGGGGTATGGAACAATCTCTTCGATCCGGATGAGACCGCCAGAAAAGCGGCAATCAATAAAAATGTCATTTCATTGCAGCTGGCCGATGAGATAGGTGCCTGCTGCTGTGTAAATATATCAGGTGCAAAAGGTGAAATATGGGATGGCCCGTATCCGGGCAACTATTTAAAAGAGACTTTTGATCAGATAGTTGAAAATGTAAGGTATATCATTGACCAGGTAAAGCCAAAGAATACATTTTATACTCTAGAGCCCATGCCTTTTATGCTTCCTGATTCCCCGGACTCTTATCTTGAACTAATAAAGGCCATCGGCCGTGACAGGTTTGCAGTGCATCTCGACCCGGTGAATATGATCTCAAATCCACGGAGGTATTTTAATAATGCAGAATTCTTAAGGGAGTGTTTTTCAAAGCTGGGGCCTTATATTAAATCTGTTCATGCAAAGGACATAATCATAATGCCGGAGCTTACAGTTCATCTTGAAGAACGCAGGCCCGGAATTGGTTCGCTCAACTACGCGGTCTTCCTTCAGGAAATGAGTAAGCTTAAGGATATTCCAATGATGATGGAACACCTCGATAAACAGGAAGAATATTTACTGGCCGCTGAATATATCCGTAAAACTGGTTCGGAAAGCGGAATCAGCTTTGTTGAATAGAGAGTTAAAAGAAGGAGGTAGAAAGGGAGAATATGGGAAGGGGAGAATTTTGCACTCCGTGAGACTCCATTAAAACTCCGGCAACTCCGTGGTTAAAAATTACTATAAGATGTCCAATTTTTCCTGATCTTTAAGCCACTCTCCAACCTGTTCATGCAAAAACCTATAATTGTTTTCCATATCGGAGACAATCTGCCGGAACCCTGGTTCATTTCTGATAGTTTCGAAAAAAGGATCATTCTTTACATGGGTTAACATCCATAATTCGCATTTGGTGCTTTTTGAATAAATTGTCAGGTTTTTAAGAGCTTTTTCCCTGTCCCCTTTAAATGCATAAATGGAGGCAAGGTCATAATATACCCAACCGATATCTTGCAACGGCATGTCATTTTCCAAAGCCCTGGAACAAAAAGTCAAACGTGCATTAAAGTATTGATCGGCTTCTTTACGCAGTCCATTCATCCAAAAAGTCAATGCAACATTTGGATTAATATCCTGTGGTACTAATTTAATATATTCCTTAAAATATTCCAGAGCTTCCTCAGGTTGTCCACTAAATAACAAACTTTCTCCCAGCCTTTTAATTACCTCGGAATAGTTTTCCCTGTGAAGATATGCTCTTTTAAAATACTCAACTGATTTATGATAATTACCAAGGTCACTTTCAGTTCCACCCATGCAACTTAAAAGGAACGCCGAATCTCTGTCAATTTCATAAGCTTTGGCAAAATATTCCTTAGCTTTATCAATATGGCCAGTAACCAGGAACTTTCCACCGATCATCCTGTTGATAGTCGCTGAAAAAATATCGTGATTAATAGAAACTGCTTTTTGAAGGTTCTGAATACACTTTAAGTGATCATCATTTTCAAAAAGAAATGCCTTCCCAATATAAGCTCTCCAATAGTTTGGATTGAATTCTAATGCTTTATCAAATTCAGCAAGAGCTTTTTCTTTGAGACCTTTAGCATCAAAATATTCTCCTTTTGCAAAATAGGCTTCAGATAGTTTATTGTCATGCGAAAGTGCAATATTGGAAAGTATAAGAACAGAATCCATAAAATTCTCAGACAGATATTCATCCCAATAATTTTTTTGCCAGTAAACCAGTGCCTGCCCGGCAATCGCATCAGCAAACACGGGATCAAATTCCAATGATTTTCTGAACAGTTTTTCTGCCTTTTCCAGGGCTTTCCTATTGTCGGAGTTAATTACATATTTGGTTAACTCTTCTCTGCCTCTCTGATAAAAATCATAAGCTGTAAGATTTGAAGTCGGAACTTTTTCAATCCGTTGCTGTTCCTGAGGAGTCATGGATGCTTTTAATTCAGTAACAATCGATTTTGCTATCTGGCTTTGGACATTAATAATGTCAGCAGGAACCTTTATTTCCTTTTCATATGATTTCCCCCAGAGATGGCTTTCTTTTACTGCTCTTATCAGCTGAACTTTGACCGTGAACGAATTGCCATATTTCTGACCGCTTCCTTCAACAATAAAATTTACTCCCTGTTCTTTGGCAATTTCAGGAATCGATTTCGTAGTATTCCTGTATTGTTCAACCGAAGTTCTTGAAATGACCCTGAGATCTTTTACCATTTGCAGATGATTCAGAACTTCCTCCATTATGCCATTAATAAAATAGGCATTTGTGTCATTTGGACTGTCATTTCTGAAGGGAAGGACAGCAACTGACTTTTCAAGCTTGGAAAAATCCTTTGATTCCCTGCCCTTACTGCGGCTGTGAATATTAAATGCCAACAGGATAATTATTATAATTATGCTTACCAGGGAAGTCACCTTCCAACTATATGATTTTTCAGATCTTTTATGGATATTGGTATTAATTACCGGCTTTTGTGATGTTGTCTTTCTTATTCCTTCAGGAGTTATATCATAGATCCATGAAAGAGCAGCAGCGAAAACGAAACCGATAAGCATCAGGATTATCAGAAATGTAAGCGTCCATGATGGCAAGTTAAGGGGCTGGACAATCAGATCTGCCACCTGAAGTATAATGAATGAAGTTGCAGAATATACAGTAATGACCCTTATTGTCTTCCTTCTTTTCAGCTCAAGCCAAAACTTTGAAAAACTACCTTGATCTTCGGTTATTGGATTTCTGTTTTTCTGATGGACGTTTGTCTTTTTAGGGGTTGCCATCTTATTTGTTCATGGTTTATTGATCATTACCATAACAACATTTCCGCTAAAAGGTTCATGAAAGGTATTACTTGCAGATACCTTTTATTTATTGAGTCTTACAGACCCTGGATGATCATATGTTTATTTTAAAGTGTATAGGATATTCCAATATTCCACTTGAATCCGGGATAAGGTGTAACATTGGTGACCATAGGCTGGGTTGCCTGAAAGAAAACTGCAAAAGGAACATTCTTTAAAGAAGCTGAGATCTTCGGTGATATAAATAACCCGTCATTATTACCGTCATAATTGATGTAGAAGAGCTGGATATTGACCGCTATTAAAACATTGTTTCCTGCTTTTATGTCAGTTCTTTCACCGACCAGGTTAAAGAAATGACCTGAAATCGATCCGGGCTCATACCCGTTGTCGTTCCAGTACATGAATGTAAGGATGCTTTTCGGAGAAAATCTGTACGTTGCTGCAAGTTCGAGGGCAAAATATCTCTGGCCCTCCAGGATTGTCTTATCGTCGTCCAGCTCATATTCACTGAAAAATGAGCTGATATTAAATCCGGTCCTGAGTTCCCATGAAGGCTTGCTGATAATTTTGTAGTGCAGCCAGTTGTCTATGAACCAGGGCTTCATGTCTAAACCATATGCAAGCACCGGGTCATAGCTGAACCGGTTTTTGACCAGCGAAACTGAGGCCATTATTGCCGGTTCCCCAAGCGAAAAAGCGGGTATTGAGGCAATCCCGTTGCTGTTGAGGCTTACCGTTGCATAAGCTTTCAGCTTTGTTTTGGAACTGTCAGCTTTATCCTGTGACCAGGAAACCATGAATATGAAAAAAAACAGTGCACAAATTGAGTTTCTCATATTATATTATTTCTGCTTATAATTAGAAAACGATTGTCTGAATAAGGTTAAGGACTAAAGATATAAATAAATCACTTCACCACTAAGGGTCACAAAGTGCATCACAAATTAGCGCAAAGGTCTTTTCCGGCATCACTGATTGTTAATAAAGAGTTGCTCCAGGATGCTTTATTTTTTACATGTTCTTCATACCTTCATGTTCCTGTCAGAGATCAGAAGGGATAGGTTTAAATATCAAAGATTAATTCAATTTATAAACAAATGAAAAACTTTAAAAGAACAATCCTGGAAGCAGTTCTAATTGTGATAATTCTTAATTCATGCCAGGATTCAACTAAAAGAACTACTATAGGTTTAAACGGGATATGGCAGATAGCAGAAGGCTCAATGGATAAGATACCGGAACAATTTGATCATTCTGTACCGGTTCCGGGCCTGGTTTCACTTGCAACTCCTGCATTCAGGGATGCCGGTCCAAAAGTTAAAGACAGGAGAAGTATTATTCAGAAAGATACCCTGCGTGAAGCATTCTGGTATTACCGGACATTTACTTTTAATGGACCTTTACCGGAAATAGCCACACTTAAAGTATCAAAAGCAATGTTCGGCACCAAAGTCTTTTTAAATGAAATAGATCTCGGCGAGCACCTGCCTTGTTTCACACCTGGTTACTTTAACCTGAAGGGGGCTCTGAAAACAGGTGAAAACAAGCTGTTTATCAGAGTCGGATCGGCCAGGAATTCCGTACCATTTTCTATTCCTGACGGATTTGATTTTGAGAAGGACCGTTATATCCCGGGGATATTTGATAATGTAGAATTGATACTCTCAGGTGTCCCGAATATAATCTCTGCCCAGGCAGCTCCTGATATTTACAAAAAGGAGGTTCGTGTGCAGGTTAAGCTTGGCAATCACAATAACAAAGGTAATTCAAAAGTCACATTTACAGTTAAAGAAGCAAAGTCTGATAAAATAAGCGGGAAGGTCATAAAAGAAGTTCAATTCTCAGATAAATCTGAAGAAGAGACTCTTGTGGATGTGAACATTCCTGTTAAGGGGTGTAAATTCTGGTCGCCCGAAGATCCGTTCCTCTATAATCTGACCATTACAACTGAGGGAGATAAATATGAAACACGTTTCGGAATGCGTGAATTCAGGTATGATACCCTTTCGGGAATGACAATGCTTAATGGTAAACCTTATTTTATGCGAGGTAGTAATATTACCCTCTACCGTTTTTTTGAGGATGAAGCTTGTAAGGACCTTCCCTGGAATCGCGACTGGGTGCGCCAGCTGCACAGAAGTTTTAAACAATTTCACTGGAATGGCCTGCGCTATTGTATTGGAATTGCACCGGAGGAATGGTACAGGATCGCTGATGAAGAAGGAATACTTATACAAAATGAATTTCCAATCTGGTATGGAGGTAAAGGCTGGAATGTATGGCCTGAGGATCTTAAAGCAGATGAACTTGCCAGGGAGTATGCTGAATGGATACAGGAACAATGGAATCATCCCAGCATTGTGATCTGGGATGCCAGTAATGAGACTTTAAGCCATAACGGAAACACAGAGGAGATTGCGGAAGCAATAAAACATGTTCGGCAGCTCGATCTGTCAAATCGTCCATGGGACAACAGCTATTCGGATATCCGCTCATCCGGTGATGTGATGGAATTGCATCCATATCATTTCCAAAATGCGGATTTTAAGCTGAAGGATATTGCTGAAGCAGATGTTAATCCGGGTGGAGAGCCGGGGAAAACACCCTATATGAAAATCATTAATGAATATGGCTGGTTATGGCTTAACAGAGATGGTACACCCACAACTCTGACAAAAGATCTTTACAGAAATCTTTCGGGTAAAGATTCATCAATTGCAGAGCTCAGGCAAATTTATGCCAGGTACCTTGCTGCCGAAACTGAGTTCTGGCGATGTCACAGACAATGTGCCTCTGTGCTCCATTTCACTGCTCTGGCATATTCAAGGACTGATGGTCAGACCAGTGATCATTTCATCGATGTGGAGAATCTTGTTTACGAAAATGAATTCCTGAAGTATATGCCTGATGCCTTCTCTCCCGCAGGTCTGATGCTTGATGAGTGGGGAAATGAGATTAAGACAGGAACTTCGCATGACTATGAGATACTTGCAATAAATGACCTGGAACCAGAATGGAAAGGGAAGGTATTTCTTCGTATCTATGAAAATGACGAGGTTTTTTCGGAAAATTCAATGGATATGTTTATACCTTCTTTTGGTAAGGTTGAAGCAAAAATCAGTCTTGTTTCGCCTGATTCGCCCGGAACTTATACTGTGGTCGCCTCGCTTGAACGGGGAAACGACAAACCGGTGAGAAGTATAAGGGAGATACCATTTAAATAAGAAAACTATTTTCCCCACAGCAATATTTAAAGAATTTCTTAAATTAACAGTTACTAAAATTTTAATAAAATGAGAAGAAACCTCTGCTTTTTATTTTTAGTTATTGTTCTGAATTCCTGTTCTGAACAGGATGGCAAATGGCGTCAGCTTTTTAATGGAAAGGACCTGTCGGGTTGGGAACAGGTTGGGCCCGGTAATTTTGTAGTGGAAGATGGTCTTCTGAAAACAGTTGACGGGATGGGTATGATCCTGTGGTCAGCCGAAAAATTCAGCAACGTCATTATCCGGGTTGTCTATAAAGTGAAGGATAATGACTGCAATTCTGGTGTGTTTATCAGAATTCCTGAAAAACCGGCTGATGAATGGGATGCTGTAAACAATGGTTATGAAGTTCAGATAGACAACGGAACCAGGCATGTCGGAGGAGACTATCACTGCACCGGTGTATTATATTCGCTGACAAAGGCTATGGCCCATCCACAGAAGAACCCGGGAGAATGGAATACTATGGAAATAACACTCGACGGTCAGAGAACCATTGTCTATGTCAATGGTGAAAAGGTCACTGATTTTACTGAAGGTGATCCGGTACCTGAAAAGACCAGGGATTTTGAACCAGACAGGGGACCCAGGCCCGAATCGGGATATATCGGATTGCAGAATCATGATGCTTTATCCACAGCCTGGTTCAAAGAGGTTGCAGTTAAAAAATTAAAATAAGGGGAGAATCTTAATTATACTGAGATGCTTAGAAATTACTTTATTTCAGCTTACAGGAGCATTGTTAAGAATAAATTCTACTCAATCCTGAATATTTTCGGACCCGCTATCGGTATTACATGTGCGATTCTTATCCTGTTATACGTAAAGGAAGAGATAACATTTGATAAGTATAATAAGAATTATCGTCGTATCTACCGGTTGGAGAGTGATTTTAATATATCCGGTAAAGCCACTCTTGCTGCTCTTACACCGATCCCCATGGCACCAACACTTAAGGATGAATACCCTGAGATTAAGGAAGTAGCAAGGTTTGCAGGTTTCGGATTGCAGGATATACTTTTCCAGTATAAAGATTTAAAGTTCTTTGAAGACAAAATTTACTTTACAGATTCAACCGTCTTTAAGGTTTTTGACTATGAGTTTATTCTGGGGTCTCCTGATAATGCACTTAATGAGCCCAATACGATTGTTATTACCGAAAGTTTCGCTTCAAAATACTTTGGAAAGGAGAATCCGATGGGTGAGGTGCTGACCACAAGTAACTTCGGCAGCTGCCGTGTAACCGGGGTTATTAAGGATGTGCCTGCCAATTCACACCTGAGATTTGACTGTTTGCTTTCGATGACCACAATTGGTGAACTTGCAGGTATTGACAGATTTAATTCCAGAAGCGCACCTTCGTTCTGGAATATTTCTGCCTTTGAATATATTCTTCTCGATGAAAATGCCAAAGTTGAAGATCTGCTTGGGAAGTTTCCCGGATTTTATGATAAATATATGAGCTCGCTGGGGAAACAGATAAATGCTTCATTCCGGCTCATGGCAACCAGAATTGACAAGGTTCATTTTGGCTCACAGCTTGAGTTTGACCTTCCTGTCGGTAATTTCAGCTATATTATTATATTCTCGCTTGTTGGTGTATTTATGCTTCTGATAGCAAGTCTTAATTACATGAATATGGCAACGGCGCGATCAACAAACCGGTCGAAGGAGGTTGGATTGAGGAAAGTGATCGGGGCAGGCAGAGGTACTCTAATAAGGCAGTTCATAAGCGAATCGATGGTACTGGTAATTCTGGCATTAATAATTGCTTTAATTGCAACTATATTAATTCTTCCATCATTCAATGTTCTCACCGATAAGGTTATAAAGGCAGGAACATTGTTTGAGCCTGTTACTTTTTCTTTAATACTGGTGATTACCCTGTTTGTAGGACTTATTTCAGGGAGCTATCCTGCTTTTTATCTCTCCTCCTTCGCTCCAGTCGAAGTTCTTAAGAGTAATGTAAATCCACGTCAGGGAAAAGGATTACTGAGAAAGATCCTTGTGGTTTTTCAGTTTGCAATCTCAGGTGCTTTAATAATCGGCACAATTATAGTCTCGGGCCAGCAAAGGTACATTAGAAACAAGGATCTCGGATTGAATAAGGAAAATGTCATGATCATTCCGATAAGGGATACCGCTTTTATTAATCATAAGCTGCAATCCTTTAAAGATGAGCTATTAAAGCTACCCGACGTCAGGGGTGTGTCATCAGCAATTCTTGTTCCTCCTCTTATGGCAAGTAAGGTTGTATTTCAGATCGAAAAGGATTCAGGTATGGTTGAGCTGGCCACAAGCTTCTCAATCGTCGACCATGAATTCATCGATGTTATGCAGATGAAGATCCTTAAAGGAAGGAATTTCGACAGGTCCATCACAAGTGATCTGACCAAGGCTTTTATTGTAAATGAGGCTGCTGTCAAAGCCTATGGATGGGGTGATAATGCCATCGGAAAGAGGATCAGGTTTGGTCTTAATCCAAATACCGGAATAGCTCAAAGGGATGGGGTGGTAATTGGTGTGGTGAAAGATTTTCATTTTACTTCAATTCATAATCCGATTGAACCATTTATTTTTGTAGTCAGCAGTAATCCCAACACATATTTTTATGTCAGGATAAGTAATGAAGACGTTCCTTCCACAATAGAAAATGTGAGAAAATTGCAGCAGGATCTCGGAAATACGCTCCCGTTCAATTATTTCTTTTTTGCAGATAAGCTTGATGAGATGTACACTGCTGAAAATAAGCTCAATACGCTGTTTAATATCTTTTCAATCATGACAATCTTTATAGCTTGTCTCGGCTTGCTGGGACTTACTTCATATATCACTGAGCAACGTTCGAAGGAGACCAGTCTTCGTAAGATCATGGGTGCTAATATTGGACAGATAATATGGCTGCTGAATAAGGATTTCCTTCTTTTGGTGCTTATCTCGAATCTAATATCGTGGCCAGTAGCATATTACCTTATGGACCGATGGTTACAGGGTTTTGCTTACCGGATGGATTTTGGATTATTACCTTTTGTCCTGGCTACAGTAATACCTTTTATAGTTTCATTGCTGGTTACAATGATTATTGCCCTGATAACAATAAGTCTGCTTTCAGTAAGAGCAGCGTTTGCAAATCCTATAAATACTTTGTCGAGGGAATAAATACTTCCGGTTTATTTTTGTGCAATTGTCTTTTGGAGCAGTTCAATTCCCTCTTTTTTGCCAAGATTCCTGCTGTATTTCTTCTCCATTGGATTGTTCCAGTGTTCCATGACACCAAGGCTGGATATGCTGGCATTATTCCTCTGAGGATCATATTTTACCTTTGACGGAGGATTTTGAGCCATTGCAGCTTCAATCAGGTACTGGTCACTGAAAGCCATGTCGGGGGCATCGGGCCATTCACACCGCAGAAAATCAAGTCCGACTGCATCAATAGCCACCGGATCCTGTGAAGCAAAAAGACTGCAGGCCCAGCTGTTATTGAATGGCTCCATTTTCCATTTTGGATCAGGTATTCCATTGACCAGCTTTGATCCGTATATTCCATCTATAAGGAACAGCATGGTCTTTTCCCCGAGATCTTTATGAGCAATGAAGTCAACAAAAGTCAGGTACTGAGGTTTGCCTTGCCGGTCGGGATTGAAATTATTGTGTGCATTTTTACGCCAGTCATTGTGGATGCTTGTAACTCCATAGTAGTTTTTAGCACACAATGTCACACCCTGTCCGACATGTCCTTTAAGCAGGGCCATATTTATCATATAATCAGCCTCTACAGCGCAGGTAGCCAGACCGGTAGCCAGTTTGCCGTTGTCAACTGAATATGGTATTGCATTGTCGGTATAAGTTGATTTTACACGTCCGTCACCACCAATATTATCAACGAAAACAACGTCAGGAAATACTGCGTTGCATTTATTAAAGATATTGTCAGTAATGAACCTGCTGGCATCAAATACAGTAATATTTTTCTGTGGTATTCCGGCTTCGATAATCAGGCTTTTAAGAGTTGAAAGGATGAGCTGAGGAGTTGCATTTAGTTCAGGAGAATCTTTGTGACTATAGGTATTGTTTGTATTTATTTTAATGGCTATTTTCTGCCCGGACTGATAGGACTGGTTATTCCTGTTGTGCCTGGAATTGAAGTCTTTGAAAAGGGCTGTCCATGCTTTCTTTTCTGTCTTTTCACCGGTAAGTGCTGTCAGGGATTCTATAAGCATTTTATCGGTTTCGGACTGTAAAGTGACATTTTCATCCCACCAGTTGCCTGTTTTTCCATCCCAGCTGGCAACTGCCGGATCATGAACCCATACAACCCTGCCAGGGAATATTCCTTTGGTTGTTCCAACCGGCTGATTTGGTAAAATATTCCATTCTGCACTGTTTGTTGAAGTTGCATATCCGGTTTTCCTGCTTGTTATAAATATTGAACCTGTCAGAGCAACCAGGAGGAATAAAACTCCATACAGATAGTTTGACCGGATAAAGTTAAATTTTGCTTTTTTGAAAGCAGCAACCGATCCAACCAGCGAAAGCAGGTAAATGATAAATCCTGACATGATCGGAGCAGCTGTCCTCATACATGGATATGCAGCTCTCTGAGGCTTGGGAATTACCCTGACAAGGAACCAGATTGTGGCTGAAATTCCTGTCAGAATGAAAGAAATTTTCAGGAGAGTACTTTTATTAAAGAGTCTTATCCGGCCAAAGATTTTATTTGAAATGTTATTCATAACAGATGAATTTAAAAGGATAAATTTTATTTTGGTTCTAATTAGCTACAAATGTAACATTTGTAACAATTTAAAATTTCGGAAGGGACCTTATTTATTAACAAACTGAGTCAGAAATATAGATTAGTAAAATCTTTTAAAAAAGTAAATTGCAGCAATACCCTGACGGGATATTTTTTATATTTTTAAGTTTCTAACTTTTATTATTCATTTACTTTGTGAATCCTTTGTGTAAGCCTTTGTGTTCCTTGGCGGTTAAATTTTTTCTACCACAAAGTCACTCAAAGGTTAACACTAAGTAACACAAAGGAATACAACAACTTAAGGGTGTTTATGAATTTATCAGACTAAAGTAATAATAGCGGTTAATATGCTGAACTATTTTAAGGAAGTGAGGAACAAACTAGTTAAGGAAGGAAATCTGAGAAAATACATTGCCTACGCTATTGGCGAGATTGTAATAGTTGTTGCTGGAATCCTTCTGGCGTTGTATCTGAATAACTGGAATCAAGAAAGGACTGATAAAAAACTGGAGATCCAATACTATCAAAGTATGAATAATCAGCTGAAGGAAGACCTGAATATTATATTAGGAGAAATAAATTACAATCAAAACTATCTGAACCAGTTTTATTATGCCAAGAATTTAATAATAATGAATGATAAAAGTAAGATAGATACACTGGGAAATATTGCCATTAACATGGTCAGGTTTTCTGATTTCAGACGAAAAAGTAACATATATCAGACTTTAATAAATAGTGGTGAGATTATAAAAATTAATAACTATAAGATCACTGAAAGACTTCAGAGCCTTGAAGAAACCTACACTTACATAAACAGATTGGAAGAGAATCATTCAAGTATTATTTTATCTCAGATAATTCCTGATATCAGACAAAGAATTCAATTTGATCCTTTAAAAGTAGAAAATCCTGAATCTTTATTCAAATATCAGTTTCAAAATAATTTTGATATTTTAATAATTCTTATGCTTGAGAAATCAGAGATATATAAGAGGGCAAAAGATGAAATTGGTTCCATTATTGATTTAATTGATCAGGAGCTTAAAAATTGATATTTGCATATAAAATATAAGCCAGAAATAGAATTACACTTATATCCGACCCATTATAATTCAATCTGGTTTGTACCGTCTTCTGCATCCTTCTACTGGTTTTTACGTTGCAGCAATTCAGATGCGAAATTGATCTGTTCCGGGCTACCTAAGAAATAGGCAATATCATGTTTGTGGAAAACAGTTTCAGGTACAGGGTGTTCGATCACATCCGTACCTCTCCTGATTGCGAGCAGGGTAACTCCTGTCTTCTTACGAAGGTCAATCTCAATAAGGGATTTCCCTTCAACCCCCGAACCAGGCTCTACAGTAACTGCCGTGATATTGATATTTGAAAATTCATCAAGGATTGACGGCTTGTTAACCAGGTCCTTCTTTGTGAATTCTCCAAGGCTTTGGCTCCTTATATGTGTCAGTATGCGGTTAACCTCTTTTTGCGGGATCAATTTTTTTACAAGAATCCTGTTCAACAGGTCAATTGCTATTTCCAGTTTTTCGGGTAATACCTGATCAGCTCCCACCCGGTACAGTTGTTCCACATTTTTTATCAGCGTCGACCTTACCAGAATATGAGCGTTTTTATTTATCTGCCTTACCTTTTCAATTATTGCCATGCATGGGATTAAGCTACCGACTGAAATCACTACAATATCAGCCGTATCAACATGGGCCTTCCTTAAGATCGGTTCATTTACCGCATCACCATAAACAACCAGATCTCCGTTATTCATTTTTTCGCGGGCCAATAAGGGGTCAAAAATTATTGAAATATGGCGCAGCATATTAAACTTAGCCATCATCGAGAGCTTTAATGCACTGGCATCTTTTCCTATAATAACCAGATGGTTTTTAAAATCAGGTAATTCAATCTCTTTAAGCGGAAATAATCCATTTATCATGAATGCAGGAAGGGGCAACCTCATCAGCACTTTAGCCAGGGGCGATGAAAGATAAAATAAAAATGGAGTTGCAGCTATTGTTATAACTGCTACTGCAAGGAACAGACGATAATAAAAATCAGACAAAATTGAACTTTCAAACCCTATTTTAGCGAGAATAAAAGAAAACTCCCCGACCTGGCTTAACGCAAGTCCGATCAATACTGTTCCCTGAAATGTATGTCCCAGTAAAAATCCGGTACCGCCGGCAAAAATGGTTTTGATCACGATGACCAGCAGTACACTTAGCAGAACCATCTTATAATTTTCGATGACAAATGAAAAATCGAGAAGCATACCGATTGACACGAAGAAGAAACTTGCGAAGACATCTTTAACCGGCAGGAAATTACCAAAGACATTATGGCTGTATTCTGATTCGGAGATCATCAGTCCGGCTAAAAAAGCACCAAATGCAAGTGACATCCCCAGTTTGGATGTTAACAAAGCAATTGCAAAGCAGATAAGGAAAATGCTCATCATGAACAGTTCCTGGCTTCTTGTCATTGCAATAAGATTCAATAACCGCGGCAGCAACCATTTGTTTCCTGCATAAACAAATCCTACAATGACAATTACCTTAAATGTGAGAATTAATATTTCATGGGAGATTTTTACTGAAGGATCGGCCAGCAGATTGGTAAATAGCAAAAGAGGGGCCAGCAGCAGATCCTGGAAAATAAGGATACCCAAAACAGTGCGCCCGTAATTTGATGTAAGCTCAGAACGTTCCTGAAGAAGTTTCAGTACAAGTGCTGAACTGCTCAGTGCTGCAAGGAATCCGATGAGGAGGGCTCCCTGCCAGGACATTCCTGTAAAATGAGATATTATTGCAAACGCTGCGGCCGTGACTGAAACCTGAACAAATCCTCCAAAGAAAACTATCCTGCGTATTCTCAGAAGGTGTTTCAATGAAAACTCCATTCCTATTGTAAAAAGAAGCAGGACAACACCTATCTCAGCCATAAGCTCTATTTCGTGCCTTGCATCTATCAGTGAAAGCAAATGAGGCCCGGCAATAATACCTGTGACAAGATACCCTACAACTGTCGGGATCCTGAACCTTGTAAAAACCAGGTTCACCAGTGTCGACAGGGCGAAGATTATTACTACGTCCTTTAGTATTGTTATTTCCATTATACTTTCCTGATTTTCCGAATCAATCCTTTTTGAAGGCAGCTTTTTAGCAATCCGGAGAAAAAAAAGTTAATTCAGATTCCTTAAATTGGTTATGGCCTCGGGAACATATTTATGAATCGCTGAAACAATTGTGCAGGTTTCCATCTCACTGCAATCACCGCACGTATCGAATCCCTTTGATCTGACGCAATTTCTGATTTCGCACATGCTGCAATGACTGAACTTAACTCCCTCCTCCCTGCACCCTGTACAGTTTATCATAGTGTAGTCCAGGTCCGGGGCATTAAAAGCTACCCTCCATTTTTCAGCTGTTGCTTTTCTGAGCATATCATCATTGTTTACAGTAGCAATTCTTGCATCGCACGTAGCGCAATTTAATCCGCAACAAGAAATGAATTTTTCCATTATTATAAGTTTTAAATTGAATTATTCAAACGATCGCCTTTTGACAAGTTTCTAATCAAGTTTGACTTTTCAAGATACAAATTATTACAAACTATAAACATTCACCAGGGGAAAATTATTTAAAAGTGGCCAGTGAAGGAGCTTAACGATAATCGGGACAATCAACGAAAATAAATAATGACTTTGAATCCAAGCCCGGAGTTCTTCGATCTGAACAGGAGAGGAGGGTTATCCTAAGCTATTTTTTGTAATTGAATCTTACTATAGTAGCCAGGTCTTTAGTACCTTCATTCGAAATTAACATATCTCCGTTTTTCAAAAATGTAATTCCTTCAGGCTGAGGAAATTGCTTATTGTCAAGTTTCCGCAGGTATTGAATTTTCCCATTCATGTCAAAAACGTAAAACATCCTTTCCGGACCCGAAATAACAAATAATCCTGTTTGTTACCGGATGAATACCCAGGGCAGAAATACGCAATTTGATATCAGGTTCCTCTTTTTCACCCTTCTTGCCCTTCATCGGAACTTTAATATTGTTCTCAACGGCAAATTTTTCGATCTCCCTGATATCAAATCTTAAAACCGGACCCTTAATAAGGGACTTTGTTTTAAGATCGATCCCGTAAATAAATCGTTTGCCTTTATTTTCCGGGTTGTTATCCGAAATCTCCTTGGGTGCAAATAGCAGCCTGTTATTCTTTTGATCATAGCACAGACCTTCACAGTCTTTCCCGGGGATGTTTACCAGATAGGACTTCCTTATAAAATTCTTATCGTTGAAATTTGATATTTCAACCAGTGTTTCATCACTTCTCAGGATATAAAGAGTATTACCGACCCTTGCTATATCTTCATAGTCACCCTCAGAGCCGAAGACAATATGCCTGATTGTCTCATTTTTAACTATATCGTGGATAAAAACAATTCCGTTTTCATCCTGGACGCATGCTATGGTTGAAGCATCAATCTCACTTATACCTGATACTTCATAAAGAGTTGCCGGTAAAGAATAGACTTTATCAGGAGCGGAAAGATCATATTCAATTTCCTTTATTTTATTACTGCTTTGTTCAACCGTCTGACAACCTGACGGAAAAATATTAGTGATAAATAACAACCAGAAAAAGAGAATATTCATACTGTTTAATGTTTGTTGCCGGAATAAAGGTAAGAACTATATCTGTTTATATCAAACCAGATTCCATGGAATCTAAAAACTCAATTATTTCCTTTTCAGTCCGCATATTTGTAAAATATAAATCGATAGTTAATCTAAAAAGAAAAACTTACACAGAGAACCACAGAGAACCACAGAGAATCACAGAGGTTACACAGAGCTATTCAGATTAACCCTCTGTGTCCCTCTGTGACTTCTCCTGATTTACTCTGTGTAAGTTCTTGATTAATTAATATTCTGATCTTCAGTATCCCTGATTTTTTCCCTTTTCCACCTGTTATGCAGCCACAGCCATTCAGTGGGGTGCTTTAATAATATCTCTGCAATCCAGTCAATCTGAATCTGAGTATTTGACTGCAGGAATTTTTCATTATCATCTTCAGGTTGCATATGAATTTCAGGTAAAACAGCTATGCTGTGATGATTCTTCTTATCGCGGACAATATATGCCGGAATTATGGGAACTCCCGTTCTTTTAGCCAGTAGGGCCGGTCCTGCCGGTGATGGAACGGACCTGTTGAAAAAATTAATATAAATCCCCCTTGGATGTGACTGATCGTTAGCGATCAATATGATTTTCCCCTCTTTCAATGCTTTTATAATTGATATTGTGAGCGCTGCCTCTGATTTGTATTTCAAAGGAATCATATTGAATTTTCTGAAGATATCCCCGAAAAATTCACCCGGGAAATTCGATGCTTCTTTATAGACGCCACCAACCGGATATCCTTTTAGTGCCAGCCATATTCCCATTAAGGGGAAATTGCCGAAATGTCCGGTGTACAAAATGGCGCCCTGGCCGGCAGCTGTAAGTTTATCGAGTTGTTCGAGTCCTGAGGCGTCTGCCATCCGGAGAATTTGGTTTTCAGTGTATTTACCATTTATACAATAACCAATTTCAAAATAGTTCTTCATCATATTACTTAGGGATTCCCTGAAGATGAATTTTCTTTCCTTAAGTGTTTTTTCAGGAAATACGATATTTATATTATCGAGCGCAATTTGTTTTCTCTTCCATTTGAGTATCGATCCTGCGAAACCAATAAACGAACATAATCCATAGGACCATTTAATCGGGAAAATTCTTGTCAGGGCGAGGATGAATTTAACCAGCTGAAATGATGCTTTGCCTGCTATCTTTTTAAATCCCATGGGTCTTTTGCATATTTTGATTAGTTATTTCATCCGGATTTAGTTCGTAGCTGAATCCTTTTTCTGATGCCTTCATTTTCAACACTTTGAACAGGATCAGGTTGGCCAGGATCGATTCGGCACGGTAAGAGGAGATCCCGGCAATTTTTCTGAACTTCGATATAGTTATTGATCCGTTCTTTGAAAGGTGATCCATCAAAGAATTTTCAGCTTTCCCGAATTTAACAAGTATACCAAGCTTCTTTTCCTCTTTTCTCCATACCTGCAGAAGGACTTTATTAGCCACGAGGTTCTGGTCGTGTTGCCTGAAATAAGGCAGCCACTTCCCGTTTTCATCTTTTGCCTTGTATGGTCTTTTATCTCCTTTGATGATTTCAACCTCCAGCACTGTTTTCCCGCCCATTGTATGCTGATTAGCACTGAAAGTAATTTCAGGCCTGCAAAAGAGATGGGCAGCAGTATCGACCATATAAATTTCTTCGTCAGATTTTATCCCGGCGATGCTTCCGTTATCCCTTACTCCGATAAGCAGCCTGCCGCCATCGCTGTTGGCAAAAGCCGATAAGGTCCTGGCAATTTTCCTGCTGTCAGAAACACAGTATTTAAAGTCAAGATGCTGGTTTTCACCCTCTGCTATCAGCTTCCGGAGGTAATTGTCCATTTTATGTTATCGGAGATGCAAGTTAATAAACATGCACAACATGCACAACTTCCAAAACCGGAATAACCCTAAAACTTCAAAACCGAACAACTTTTTTTCGTATTTTTGCCAATTCTTTTTTATGGAACAAAACACACAGGACATATATGCTGTTTGAAGATCTTGATCTGAACCCTGAACTGCTCGAATCGATTGATTACATGGGATACAGGGAGACCACACCAATTCAGGAACAGGCAATTCCTGTTATAATGTCGGGCAGTGACCTTATTGCCTGTGCCCAGACGGGGACCGGGAAGACGGCTGCCTATCTGGTTCCGCTGCTGAGCTTCATTTCAGAAAAGCGTCATGGTCACACACATTCCCTTATACTTGTACCGACTCGTGAACTTGCAATACAGATTGACCAGCATATTCAGGGACTGGCCTACACACTTAATATCACATCGCTGGCTGTTTATGGAGGCGGTGTTGGGAGCGCATGGGATCAGGAACGATCAGCTCTCTCAAAGGGAGCCGATATTATTGTAGCTACCCCGGGCCGGCTGATTTCGCACCTTAACCAGGGTTACGTGGATTTCACCCAGATTGAAGTACTTATCCTTGACGAAGCCGACCGCATGCTTGATATCGGCTTTCATGATGATATAATGCGCATAATCTCCTATGTGCCAAAGAAGCGACAGACACTTATGTTCAGCGCAACCATGCCTTCGAATATAAGATCATTGTCGAGGCATATCATGAAAAATCAGGTGGAAATATCTCTTGAAATGTCGAAGCCCGCCGAAGGTGTTGTACAGGTTGTTTATATGTTGGGCGACAATCAGAAAATACCCCTGGTAAACAGTCTGATAGCTGATCATCCTGAATACCACAGTATTCTGATATTCAGTTCGACTAAAAGGAAAGTAAGTGAAATTGTACGCGGACTCCGGTCACGTAATTACCTGGTTGAAGGCATATCGTCCGATCTTGAGCAGAAGGAGAGGGAAGCAATGCTTCTGAGGTTCAGGTCGCGACAGACCCGTGTGCTTGTAGCTACCGATGTGCTCAGCCGCGGTATAGATATAAAGGATATCAACCTGGTAATAAATTTTGATGCTCCGTCGGATGCAGAAGATTATGTGCACCGTGTCGGACGTACGGCCAGGGCTGATACAACTGGTGTCGCCATTACTCTGGTTAACAAGGCGGATGTACTCATGATGCGCCGTATAGAGAAATTAATCGGGTACGAGGTTTTAAAGGCGCCGCTGCCGGCTTTCATTGCCGCAGTTAATGATAGGGGTCCGGGCCGCCGGCCTTTAGATGCGAGATCTGAGAAAGGAAGGTTCAAACACCGATTTAAAAGGAAAGGCTGATTAATCTGTCTGTGGAAACGGTTATTTACAAATTCATTGTTCATGATAAAGATTAAAATCATTCTTAAATGCTTTATAATATGAACGATAACAAAATCATAATATATAATAATCAGATTCCTGATGAAGAGAATCTGATTTTTGATATCCCTGATGCTTCAGGTACAGCCAGGGAGAGCGCCAGGCAACAGGCAAAAGTTTTCACCCGATGATGTCGACTACTCCGGCAGGATTGGCAGCGTACCTGGTCAGATTGATATTCTGATAACCTTAAAATCAGTCGGAACACCAGCCGGATTTATTACAATTTAGTACATCACAAAGTCTTACTAAGGAAGAATAATACAGGAAACTACTTTTAATACTGCCTCTTTCTATCATTAATATTTCTTCTTTTAAGGTTAATTTATCAGGCAGCATTTTAATTTTGTCCCGATTCTGTAAATAAATGGACCTAATTTGAAAAACAAATAAAGGTCTGATTAAATTTGAGTACTTTTTGAAAAAGAATCAGTAGTGGGCAATTAAAACCCTCTGATTTTTAACTGGATATTTTTAAGTTCTTTGACATTATTGTAATCGCATATCGTAAGTATCTCTTTTATAGGTATTTTATTAAGTAAAGGGATGTTCAAAATTTATAGATTTTCGTATATTGAAAATCTCTTTTAAGATCGTTTTACTTTACCGTTGGCTTTAGCCAACGGATTGTGACCCCCACTGGTCGGGCTTTAGCCCAAAAGTAAAGGACTAAAGTCCTTATAAATGAGGTCTATATACCGTTGGCTAAAGCCAACGGTAATTTAAAATAGCAACAAAATGGAATGATAGATTTAGAATTAGAAAATTTGACAATTCAAATCGTCACGCTCTAAAAAAAGCCGCAAATGCGATTATTTCATAATTTCAAAGAACAACTTTAATAACTTAATGCCCACTTTTGAAAAAGAATATCAAATTAAATATTTGAAAATGAAAAGGGAATTTATTTACATTATTGCTCTGGTCGTTTTAATAGCGGGCTGCGGTGAACCCCCGAAGCCCATCAGAGAAAACTTAGACATGAGATATGCAAAATACGATATTGTGGAAGTCAGAAAAGATAGTTCAGTTTATGATTCGGTAATAACGATTCTGAATAATATTGAAAGTGCAATAACTGAAATGGAGCATGTGAAATTTGAATATAGTCAGGTAGATTTTACTATTCCAATAAGAGACGATAAAAAAATTTACCGGATCAAAAACCGGGAACTTGAACTTTATGATAGTCTGGTTAATGTTATAGATACACTATATTCTAAAATTCACTCAGCTAATGGCGCCCGATATGAGCCATGTTATTATATAAAGTACACGGTATTGAATGGTTCGGTCAGGGACGAATACGAAGAATACTTATTCCTGATTAATAATAAATTAAAAATCAGGCCTGTCAATTTCGAGGAATTTCTCAGTAAAACCAATTACAAGGTCCTTGATGACAGACTTCAGGAGCTCTACCATCATCTTGGCAGATTTAGAAAAGAGTATTTAATAAGAGTGAAATAGAGCAGTGACCATTTACATTTTTTTTCTATTCTGAACCATGCACAGCGAAGTTGTAATAAGCCAGATATTCATACTTGCCGTTGTGGTGCTTATTGGAGCAGCAGCGGCAAAATTCAAAGTCTTCACGAGCGATTCGAAGGATGTTCTTTCGAAAGTGATATTCAATATTTCACTTCCGCTGATGCTTTTCACGAATTTCTTCAGGCTTGAGGCTACACCACGGCTGATTACCAACAGTATGCTGATCCTGGCGATTTCAGGTTTCATGATTTTCTTTCTTCTATTTATCGGATGGATCAGCACAAGGGTATTCAGGCTTCAGGGTGCAGAAGCAGCTGTTTTCAAAGTCCATTCAATGTTCGGGAACACCATCTTTCTCGGATTCCCTCTTATTACTGCCCTTTACGGCGTTGAAGGCCTGCTGTATGCAAGCATGTTCCAGCTCGTTTCAACTATTATTATGTGGACAGCCGGGGTTATAATACTTAGTCATGGCAATGGTACTCCGTGGAAAAAGAGTTTAATTAAAGTGCTAAATCCTAATACTATAGCTACGGTTGCAGGGCTTATTTTCTTTATCCTGTCAATCAGGCTTCCTGAGATTGTTCTTAAACCTATGACAGAGCTTGGTTCGGCAAATACATGGCTGTCGATGTTGTATATCGGAGCAATGCTGGCATTTTCAAATGTGGGAAGCCTGCTGAAAAAGAAGAGCCTTTATCTGGTGAGCTTTAACAGGTTGATCCTGGGACCTGCACTTCTGATCTCAATATTTTATTTTATCGGAGCAGTAACCGGTCTTGTCCCTGAAAAGCTCGTTACTTCGGTGATAATTCTCGAAGCATCGATGCCCTGTATGGCAACTGTTGTGATCATGGCAAAGGAATTCGGATCGGACGACAGGATTGCAGTAGGTAATGTGTTTGTTTCTACAGTCATCAGCATTCTGACACTTCCGCTGGTTGTTATGGCGCTGGAAAGATTTATGTAAATAACGGCATAACGGCGTAACGGCTTGTGAATGTATTATGTATTATAGGCGATAGGCGATGTAAAAATGATGTGTGGGCGCGGGGTACGAGGTGCGAGGTAAGACTAAATAATTCCCCCTTTGAAGGGGGTTAGGGGGATGTAAAATACTGTGTAACGGAATAGTGGCATATCAGAATACCTTCCTTATGATCCATAAAATAATTGAAAGCACAATGCTCAGAATTATCATTGTGGTTAACGGAAAGTAAAACCTGACATTTTCCTTTTCAATCCTGATATCACCCGGCAGATGGCCGATCCAGTTCAGCCTGTTGCCGGCAAAATGTATTATGACACCGGCAATGACAAGGATTATACCAACTATTATTAATATTTTACCAATTTGGGTCATAGGTTCTTATTGGTGTCCGACATCTACAATATTTTCAGTGATTATCTGACAACCGTTTTTTAATCGTTTCAATTTTATCAAGTCTTTCCTGTGAATAAGTTTTTTGCTCCTTATCGATAAATTCGAAAAGCAAAAGTGCCTTCCCTGAATAAAGAGGTGGGAGCATCTTCTCTGAGATTGTTTAACCCTTCTCAAGCTCTCATTTCAGATCTCCCTTCCTGATCAGACCGAGAACCTCTCCGATAAATTTCATAAGCATCGCGATCATCCGAAGGACGTAATCTTTCTGGTACATAGGTTCTGCGATTTGTCAATATAAAGGAAAGAATATTTTTCTATATTTGACAACTTGCCTAAAACTGAAAACCATGAAAGAACTAGTACGTTGCCGCCCTTGCGGATTTGTTATGGAAGCTGGTAAACTGGGAGACGTCTGCCCGGCATGCGGATTGCCAAGAAAAGTGTTTGAACCTTACAGGGAGAGGGTCTCGATTAACAGGCTAAGACTTCTGAATCTCGATATGCATCCGATTGCCATTCACCTTTCGCAGGCTATGGTCATAGCAATACCTGCTCCTGGCAATTCTGATACATGTTTTTCCGGGGATCTATCCTGAAATCCTTAAGGATGTATTTATCTTTTCAGTGGTTGTCTTTCCCTTTACCCTGGCTCTTGCGATAATAACCGGTGTAGTTGACGGCCTTACCAGGTTCAAAACTCTTAAAACCCCGTTACTGAGGGTAAAAATCATCTTAAGCCTCATAATACTTACCCTGTCGGTTATCCTCTTTTTTGTTGGCAGAAATGAGAATAACTATATACTGACATTGCTATTGAGCTTCTTGTGCCTTGGAGCCGGTATCCAGCTCGGCCTCTGGGGTAAAAAGCTCATAAATGTGATCCTGCCAGGGACATATCCTCAGAAGAAGGGTAGTAAAAGCGCCAAACCCGAACCTGAACCGGCAACGGCCTGAAGAATGTATTATTTATGATGTATTACAGGCGATGTGGAAAAATCGCTGGGTAAGGGGTATTACCCCTTTAAAAGGTTACATCAATGACCAATATCTCGGATTTGCCTGTTGTTCTGACAGGCGGACCCCATAATCTTATTCCGCTGGAAACAAAAAAATGCGTATTCCCGAATTTTCTGTAACCATAATGCAGCAGGTAGACCTTATTTGTTATCAGGTTTATCGGGAATAACTGTCCTTTATGCGTATGGCCCGATAACTGGATGTCAGCATTAGTCTTGCTGACCTGCTCAATTTCAGTGGGGCGGTGATCAAGAAGGATCAAAGGAAGTGAATCGGGGGCAGATTTCATAATTTCTTCAACACTCTTCCTGTTCCTTACATGGCTGTCGTTCCTTCCAGCCAGGGTAAACGAATTGTCGATTACCAGAACAGTGTCGCGCAGGATATTAATACCGGCTTTGCTGAAAAATGTTCCCTTATCCTGACTCCCATAATGTTCATGATTGCCCAATACACCATAAACTCCGTATTTTGTCCTGATACTGCTTAGAAGGTTTTCAAACTTCTTCATTTTTTCATCGTCCCTTCCGTCTTCGGCAATATCTCCGCCATAAAGCATAAGATCGGGTTTTATAATCCCGATCTCTTTAACGAATCTTTCGACAAACTTTACAGGAGTAGCCTCTCCCAGATGAAAATCGGAGACAAATGCAATCCTGAGGCTGGTGATTTCTGATGACCTTGCCGGCACACTGATCGGGTACTTAGTTGTCCGGATGGTGTTAAAATTTATTATTCCGGCAATCACAACTGACGCCGAAAGACAAATGATAGCCACGAAGACCTTGCTGCGTAGTGATCTTTGTCTTATCCTGTCGCGGGGGATAATCTTCAGGACCAGGTTGATCAGAAGCAGCAGATCAATCATTAATACAAGCAGAAAAAGATAAAGAAAGAAGGGAAGAAGATAACCTGCTATGGCCTCAAGGATTTGTCCGGCACCGTTAGCATCTCCTTCAAATAAATGCATACTTGCAGGGTAGATGGAGAATAAAATAGCATAGATCAGCATGTAGCATAATCTGTAATCTCTGGGAATAAACAGCTGCCAGATGCGTACAAAAAGATAGATACACGGAATAATGTACGAAAATGTTATTATCGCTCTGAACATTCAGGTATGTTTAAGAATTTGTCCACGCAAGTTAAAATAAAATGTAAATTGCCGATGACCGTTTGTTTATTTCTTTTATGACCAGAGACCATCTCAGAATGATAATAAACATGAAGAAGATACTGGTTATATTATTTGTCTTGATAAGTGTTCTGCCTTCATTAAGTTCGCAGTATTCCACTCTAAATGCCCATTCCCATAATGACTATGAAAATGAAATCCCCTTCCGGCTGGCCTATAATAACCATTTCGGATCGATTGAAGCAGACGTCTGGGCTGTAAAAGGCGGTTTATATGTGGCACATTTTGAGAGGGAAATACTCCCTGAAAGAACTCTGGATTCCCTTTATATTCAGCCGATTGTTAGAATCTTAAGGCAAAATAAAGGAAAGGTATGGAAAGATAACCCTTCCACTTTTCAGCTTCTGATCGATCTTAAAACGTCTGTAGCACAAACGCTTCCCCTGCTGGTCGAAAAGCTTGAGCAGTATCCCGATGTTTTCAATCCGCGTAAGAATAAGAATGCAGTCAGGATAGTCATAACCGGCAACAGGCCTGAGCCATCTGAGTTCAAAAACTATCCCGGATTTATTTTTTTCGATGGCAATCTTGCCAGGGAATACGACAAAAAGCAATTGAAGAGGATTGCTCTTTACAGTGAAAATTTCAGAGCCTTCTCGGTATGGAACGGAACCGGAGACATAGCTGAGAAAGAAAAAAACAGGCTGCAAAATGCCATTGATTCAGCTCATTCCCTGAAAAAGAAAATAAGGTTCTGGAACTCACCTGATAATCCTGATGCATGGAAAACTTTTATGGAAATGGGGATTGATTTCATAAATACCGATCATATAGTTGAGCTGGCGGATTATTTAAATAATCGCTCCACAACTTTTTGAAAACGGGAAATTTGTTTATTTTTAATCCTGCACTGTTAACCCTAAAATCCACGCAGTTTAAGTAACCCTTTACCTTAAATTTTCTTTTACAAATGAAACAATTTTCGACGATTGACTGGATCGTTTTCATAGGATATGTCATTATCATTGTTTTTGTCGGACTTTGGGTCTCACGTAAAAAGAAAGGAGAGCAAAGGACATCCCAGGACTATTTTCTGGCCGGACGTTCTTTACCCTGGTGGGCAATAGGGGCTACTCTGATTGCTGCGAATATTTCGGCTGAACATTTTATTGCCATGTCGGGTTCGGGTTATGCAATAGGACTGGCAATTGCCGCTTATGAATGGATTGCAGCTGTTACACTGATTTTTGTAGCCAAGTATTTTCTTCCGGTCTTCATAGAAAAAGGAATATTCACGATGCCCCAGTTTCTTACACAGCGGTATGACAAAAGAGTAAGTACCTGTTTTGCAGTTTTCTGGATACTGGTTTACATTTTTGTAAATATGACTGCTGTTATTTATTTAGGAGCTTTAGCCATGGAACGAATAATCGGCGTCCCACTGATTTATGGGATAATTGGATTTTCGGCCTTTTCGGCATTATACTCTTTATGGGGAGGGATGAAAGCTGTTGCATGGACAGATGTCATAAATGTATGTGTCCTGATCTTTGGCGGCCTGGTAACAACTGCCTTTGCTCTTAACGCAATTAGTGATGGAAATGGAGTGATTGCCGGTTTTGGTGAACTTTTACAAAAGGCCCCTCAGAAATTCCACATGATCATTGAAAAAGGAACCCTGTTTGCCCCTGACGGGAAGGGTGGATTAATAGATGCTTTTTCAGATCTCCCGGGTCTTGGCGTGGTATTGGGATCCATGTGGTTGACAAATCTGAGCTTCTGGGGATTTAACCAGTTTATCATCCAGCGCGGACTTGCCGGGAAAACCCTTAAAGGAAGCTCAGCTTGGAGTAGCCTTTGCAGGGTATATGAAGCTCCTGGTCCCGCTTCTTGTAGTCATACCAGGTATTGCGGTATTTGCCCTGGGTGCAAAACTTGGAAAATCAGATGAGGCTTATCCATGGTTGATTAGAAACATTGTACCCGTCGGGGTTACCGGGCTTTCGTTTGCAGCAATAGCTGCTGCAGCTGTCTCAGCCCTGAGCTCAATCGTCAATAGCACATCAACTATTTTTACAATCGATATCTACAAGGGTTTTATTAATAAAAATGCTACTGAAAAGCAGATGGTAAGAGTCGGAATGGTAACGGCTCTGGTTGCACTGCTAATTTCAACAAGTGTCGCACCTAAACTGCAAACTCTCGATCAGGCATATCAATATATTCAGGAATACACAGGATTTATATACCCTGGAGAATTTTTGATATTTTTTTGCGGGCTGTTCTGGCGCCAGGCATCGACCAAAGCAGCATTATGGACTGCCTTAATAACAATTCCTTTAGGATTTTTATTCAAGATTCTTTTTCCGGAGATGCCATTTATTCTTCGAATTGGCTATGTTTTTATCCTCCTGTCTTTTGTAATGGTAGGTATTAGCCTGATGGACAAAAGTCAAAAAATAAATAACGTAATTGATAAAGAATCAGGCAAAAAAGGGATCAATACCGGAATTAAGATAGTGGCTCTGGCCCTGCTGGTTGGCATTGTTGCAGGCTTTTTCGTTCAGCCCCTTAAGAACCTGGCACTTGAGGCTATTTATGTGCCAGTTGTGATGTTAATCCTGATTGGTCTTATTCTGATCATGAATAATACACTTAAGAAGATGGAATGTGAAAGCTATTCTGATCGGCAAAGGGTTATTTAATACTTCAATGACATTTAACATTGCGGCGATTGGAATTTGCGGGATACTGGCAGCTCTTTACTTTTTCTTCTGGTAATAAGAATAAAAATCATAACTTCAGCATAAACATCATGGAAGGAGAATCAATACAAAACGGGATTTACCACAGCACACTTCACAGGATGACTCAGACAACACCGACAATCCTGTGGAACGATTCGTGCTCAATTTCAGAGCTGACCTCCTCGATTGGCGACGGGGCTGTCGGGGCTACCTGCAATCCGGTGATAGTACTCAATGTGTTAAAGCAGGAATGGGATCTCTGGAAAGACCGGATCCCTCAGATAATCGGTGAGAATCCGAGTGCCACCGAAGATGAAATTGCCTGGAAGCTTATTGAGGAAATGTCGGTGAAGGCTGCAGCGCTTCTTAAGCCTGTATTTGACATGGAGAAAGGAAAGAACGGCCGGCTGTCGATACAGACTGACCCGAGACTATACCGGGATTCAGAAAGAATAGTCTCGCAGGCTGTTCACTTCAACGAACTTGCGCCTAACATGATTGTTAAGATTCCGGTCACAAAAGCCGGGGTGGAAGCTATTGAGGAGGCTACATATCGCGGAATAAGCATTAATGCGACAGTCAGCTTCACCCTCCCGCAGGCTGTTGCCGTAGGAGAGGCAGTTGAACGAGGACTGAAGAGGCGCGAACTGGAAGGAAAGGATATCAGCACGATGGGACCGGTATGCACTCTTATGGTTGGAAGGCTCGATGACTGGCTTAAAGTTGTGACCGAAAAGGAAAACATAATTGCAAATCCTGAGATCGTCGACTGGGCAGGCGTGGCAGTAATGAAGGAGGCTTACCGGATTTACAGGGCCAGAGGCTACCGGCTGAGGCTGTTAAGCGCAGCGTTCAGAAATCACAGGCACTGGTCAGAATTCATCGGAGGTGATGTCGTTATCTCTCCTCCATATCAGTGGCAGAAAAGATATAATGGTTCGGACGTGAAGGTTGAAAACCGGATGGCCAGACCAGTTGATCCGACAATAATTGCTGAACTTGAGAAGAAATATGTGGATTTCAGGCGTGCATACCATGAAGACGGGATGAAAGCAGAAGAGTTCGATGAGTTCGGAGCTACAGTGAAAACCTTAAAGCAATTTTGCCAGGCAACTACTGATCTGGTTGGAATAATAAGGGAGATGATGTTGAAATAGGGTTGAAATAGGTTGAAATAGGTTGAAATAGGTTGAAATAGGTGGAAATAGGTGGAAATAGGTTGAAATATGGTTGATATAATGTTGAAATAAGGTTGAAATAGGGTTGAAATATGGTTGATATAATGTTGATATAATGTTGAAATAATGGTGGAATAATGAACAGAGATAAGAAGTGTCCATTGCTGGCAAAGCCGTCTTTGGGTACAGAGACATACCAGACCATTACTTCTGAGGAGGCAGGATGGAAGTATCTGAATTTCAAAGCAGGAACCATGAAGAAAGGGCAGAAGTGGAATGGCGAAACCGGTGATAATGAATACCTGTTTGTACTGCTGGGAGGTAATTTTTCGGCAGTTACATCGGCCGGCACATGGCGAACAAGGGATGGAAGAAAAAATGTATTCGGCGGTATGCCTCATGCCCTGTATCTTCCTCCACATACTGAATTTGAAATATCTCCTGCCGGAGACTATCTTGACATGGCATGCGGATGGTGCAAAGCGGAAAGAATATATCCGGCACGGCTGATCTCTCCTGCAGATGTGGTTTCAATGGGTATTGAATTCCGGGGAGGCGATAATGCCAGCCGCCAGATAAACAGTATTTTGCCTCCGGGATCCGAAAGCAGCAGGCTGGTTTGCGTTGAGGTCTATACACCTTCGGGCAACTGGAGCTCTTTCCCGCCACATAAGCATGATACAAGAAAAACCGATCCTCTGACAGGGAAACTTACTGAAGCCTGTCTCGAGGAGATATATTTCTACAAGATCGATAAACCCCAGGGATTCGCAATCCAGAAAGTTTATAATGATGACCGCAGCCTCGATGAGATAGCAGAAGTACGGAACAATGATGTGGTCCTCATTCCGGGCGGATACCACCCTGTGGTTGCCGGACACGGGTATAATGTTTACTACCTTAATTTCCTTTCAGGAAGCGACCAGAGCCTTAAAAGCACCGACGATCCTGATCACAAATGGATTTACGGGACATGGAAAGGAATGGATCCGCGGATTCCTGTTGTTACTGTTGAAATGAATTGCGAATAAAACTATAAGGAAGGGATCTCTATGGAAACTATACGGTTAACTGTCGGACAGGCAATAGTGAGGTTTCTGAAAAACCAGTATGTTGAAAGGGACGGAAATGAAAATCCTTTTTTTGCGGGCTGTCTTGGAATATTTGGTCACGGCATAGTTGCAGGAGTGGGAGAGGGGCTGATGGAAAATCTTGATTTTCCTTACATTATGACTCGCAATGAGCAGGCTTCGGTACATATTGCAACTGCCTATGCGAAAATGAAGAACCGTCTCGGAACGTTTGCCTGCATCTCATCGATCGGACCCGGTGCAACAAATATGATAACCGGTGCGGCGTGCGCCACCATAAACAGGTTGCCCGTGCTGATTATGCCGGGTGACATATTTGTACGGCGCAACGTGGCGCCGGTTCTGCAGCAGCTTGAATCGCCTTTTACCCAGGACATATCTGTAAATGATTGTTTCAAGCCTGTTTCGAGGTACTGGGACAGGATAAGCAGGCCCGAACAGCTGATAACCTCTCTGCCCGAGGTAATGAGGGTGCTTACCTCACCTTCCGAAACCGGTGCGGTAACACTGGCTCTGCCGCAGGATGCACAGGCGGAAGCATTTGATTTTCCTGAAGAATTATTCAGGAAAAGGATATGGAGAATAGCACGCCCCAGGCCTGATTCGGATGCATTGAGAGAAGCTGTTAAGCTTATTAAGAATTCAAAAAGACCCGTTATTATAGCCGGCGGAGGTGTGATTTACAGCGAGGCAACTGAAGTACTGAAGAAGATTGCTGAACGTACCGGAATACCTGTGGCAGAGACCTTTGCAGGGAAAGGCTCGCTGCCGTACAATCACCATTCAAACCTCGGAGCAGCAGGTGCAACAGGGACTCCGGGGGCTAACCGGTTTACTGCCGAAGCTGATCTGATAATAGGAATAGGAACCCGTTACAGCGATTTTACGACAGCATCAAAAACAGCATTCCAGAATCCGGACGTGATGTTCATTAATATAAATGTTGCCGGATTCGATTCATATAAGCATTCTGCATTGCCTCTTATTGGCGACGCCAGGGTTTGCCTCGAAGAGCTTCAGGAATTACTGGGCGATTTCAGGGTTTCTGATGATCATATAAAAAGCGCTGCAGATGCAAACAAAGAATGGGATGAAAAGGTAAGCGAGATTTACAGGGTTTCCGGCTCACTTCCTGTTTCACAGGCTGAAGTAGTGGGTGCTGTTAACGAAAGTGCAGGTCCGCGCGATGTTGTGCTATGTGCTGCCGGCAGTTTACCCGGTGATCTTCATAAACTTTGGAGAACCATCGATCCCAAAGGGTTCCACCTTGAATACGGATATTCCACGATGGGATATGAATGCGCAGCAGGAATTGGCGCAAAAATGGCTTGTCCCGATCGTGAGATATATGTGATGGTTGGTGACGGGAATTACCTGATGATGAATAATGAGATTGTGACAGCCATCCAGGAAGGAATTAAAGTCATAATTATCCTGTTGAATAACAATGGATTCGGAAGTATCGGGGCATTGTCGCAATCGATTGGATCGCAGCGCTTCGGGACGAAATACCGTTACCGTGATAATAAAACCGGATTGCTGACCGGTGAAACACTTCCTGTGAATTTTGCGCAAAATGCCCGCAGCCTTGGGGCTCATGTGATAGAAGCAACTGATATTGACTCACTTAAGAATGCCCTGAAAGAGGCAGGGGATCAGACTGTTACGACTGTGATAACCATTGAGACCGACCTCTATAAGGGTGTTGAGGGTTATGCCTGGTGGGAGGTGCCTGTTTCTGAAGTTGCTGAAATTGAATCTGTAAGGGAAGCGTATAAGGTTTTAAAAGAAAATAAAAAGAAACAAAGGTACTTTTTATAAAATCACAAAAAAAGGATATCATCTAATGATAAAAACTCTCAAAAACTTTATCAGACGGGCAATGGCACGAAAGTAAGGAACCTCTGTTTCGTGATATAATTAATCCGGCAACAGGAGAGCTGCTTGCCAGGGTTCCGGCAGGATCGGCACACGACGTTGCTGATGCAGCCGAAAGTGCCCATAAGGCATGGTGGGAGTGGCGAAACACCCCGGCATCGCAGCGTGTGCAGTATCTTTTCAGAATGAAGCAGGTTCTCGAAGCTAATTCGGATGAGATTGCAGAGATATGTACAAGTGAATGCGGGAAGACTTTTGCGGAGTCGAAGGCTGAGATCGTCAGGGCTGTCGAAAACATCGAGGTAGCCTGCGGAATACCTAAACTGCTGCAAAGCGATTTTTCCGAAGATATTGCGACCGGCATTGATGAGTTTTATATCCGTCAGCCGATAGGTGTGGGTGCGAGCATTTCCCCGTTCAACTTCCCGGTTATGATACCATTCTGGTTTATGCCTTATGCTATTGCCTGCGGGAATACATACATTGTCAAGCCTTCAGAAAAGGTGCCATGCACCATGACACGCATCTTCGAATTGTTTGAGGATCTGAATTTACCAAAGGGCATATTGAATATGGTTCATGGCGGAAAGACCACCGTGGATGCAATTCTGGAACATCCATATATTAAGGCTATCAGCTTTGTGGGTTCCTCCCCGGTTGCAAAATATATTTACCAGACCGGCACATCTCACGGAAAACGGGTTCAGGCTCTCGGCGGCGCAAAGAATCCGGTTGTCATAATGCCGGATGCTGATGTTGACACTACTGTAAAGATTATTGCTGACAGCGCTTACGGATGTGCCGGACAAAGATGTCTGGCTGCCGCAATTGTTCTGACTGTCGGAAGAGCAGGTGAAATATTTACTGAAAAACTTATTGAGGCTTCAAAGACAAAAAAGATCGGAAACGGGATGACGGAAGGAGTTGAGGTAGGACCGGTCATTACACGGGAAAGTAAGGAACGGATTGAAAAACTGATTGAAAAGAGTGTGAATGATGGAGCCAGATTACTGCTCGACGGAAGAAAAATAACAGTTGGCGGTTGCGAAGGCGGTAACTTTATTGGTCCTACAATTCTGGGAGACGTTGATCCGGAAAGTGAAATTTACACGACAGAAATATTCGGACCTGTAATTATCATCAATAATGTTGATACACTTGAAGATGCTATAAAACTGACAAATAAGAGTAAAAGGGCAATGCCGCCAGCATATTTACCCGGAGCGGTGCCGCAGCACGGAAATTCAGGCACGATGTCCAGGCCGGAAATATAGGGATAAACATAGGTATTGCTGCTCCGATGTCATTTTTCCCTTTCAGCGGCTGGAAGGAGAGTTTCTACGGCGACCTGCACGGGCAATCTTTCCATGCGGTTGAGTTTTATACCCAGACAAAAGTGGTTATTGAGCGCTGGCATGATGAATGGACCAGGAAATTCTGATACTATTTTAATACCAGGTGATATGATAAAAATTGCAAATGCCCCATGTTCATGGGGTGTACTTGAATTTGAACTTGAAGGCAAAGCTGCCGGTTTTGAGCAGGTACTGAATGAGATCCGGGAAACCGGCTATCAGGGTACAGAACTGGGCGACTGGGGCTTTATGCCTGTTGTTCCGTCAGAGCTCAGAAAAGAGCTGGACAAGCGCTCCCTGACGATGGTTGGCGCTTTTGTCCCTGTATTTCTTAAGGACAGGGGCAAACACTCCGCGGGTGCTGAAGCAGCTGTAAGAACGGCCAGGCTGATGGCAGATGCCGGATTCCCTGATGCCTTTATTGTACTTGCCGATGAAAACGGGAGTGTGAAAGAACGTACATTGAATGCAGGAAGAGTGACGCCATCAATGGGGCTTTCTGACGATGAATGGAAAGTATTTGCCGAAGGGGCCGATCTGGTTGCCGGCGAAGTTAAAGCCAGGACAGGTTTGCGAACTGTTTTTCATCATCATTGTGCCGGATATGCAGAGACACCCGGAGAAATTGATAAGCTGCTTTCCCTGACTGATCCATCGCTGGTCGGACTCGTACTCGATATGGGTCATTATATGTTTGGCGGCGGTGATCCGCTGGAGGCTCTGAAAAAGCACAAAGAGAGGATATGGCATATCCATTTTAAGGATTGTCATCCTGATGTTGCCAATAAATCGCGGAAGGAGGGATGGGACTATTTTAAATCGGTGGCTAACGGCGTCTTCTGTGAACTTGGCAAGGGATCGGTTGATTTCAGGGCAATTGTCGAAGAGCTTCATGCTCAGAAATATTCAGGCTGGATTGTGGTTGAGCAGGATGTCCTGCCGGGCATGGGTAATCCTAAAGTCTGTGCCCAGCGTAACCGTGAATTTATAAAATCACTGGGCTTATAATGTATCAGGTTGCTGGTTCCTGGTTACTTGTTACTGGTTAACATGCAATCAGCAAGGCTGGTTTAAAACAAAATCTTAAATATCTTAAATATGAAAAAATTAAAACTTGGAGTTATTGGTACAGGGAGGATCGGGAAGGTCCATATTGCAACCCTGGTTCAGAATGTTCCCCAGGCTGATGTGGTAGCTATTGCTGATACAAATCTGGCAAGTGCAAATGCAGTAGCAAAGGAATTCGGAATAACATCTGTCTTCAGCAATTACATGGACGTGCTGAATCATCCTGATGTTGAAGCTGTGGCTATCTGTTCTCCCACGGATACTCATGCGAAATATATTGTGGATGCAGCAAAGGCCGGCAAGCATATATTTTGTGAAAAACCTGTGGATCTCTCACTTGATATAATTAAAGGGGCTATTAAAGCAGTTGAAGAGGCCGGAGTGAAGCTTATGGTTGGATTTAACCGCCGGTTTGATCCTAATTTCCTGAAAATAAAACAGCTGGTTGCCGAAGGTAAAATCGGTGATCCTCATATCCTGAAAATAACATCACGCGACCCCGGACCCCCGCCTGCTGAGTACAGTGCAGTTTCGGGAGGGATGTTTCTGGATATGACAATCCACGATTTTGATATGGCAAGGTATATTACAGGAAGCGAAGTAACCGAGGTTTATGCCAAGACCGCGGTGCTGGTTGATCCTGAGATCGGAAAGGCGGGCGACATTGATACTGCAATTATTACGCTTTCCTTTGCCAACGGTGCAATCGGAGTGATAGATAACAGCCGGAAAGCTGTTTATGGCTATGATCAGCGTGTAGAGATATTCGGATCAAAAGGAATGGCTGTTGCCGACAATAATTTCCCCGAGAACCATCGTTATTTTGCAAGCGACGGCGTACATGCCTCCCTGCCCCTTAACTTCTTTATGGACAGATATCTTGAGGCATATGCTAATGAAATGAAGATCTTTTGTGATGCAGTCGTGAATAATAAAGAGCTTCCTGTTTCAGGGACTGACGGTTTGATGTCGGTTGCCATTGCACTGGCGGCAAAAAAATCACGACTCGAAAACCGTCCAGTAAAGTTGACAGAGATACTTTGATAACCAGAGGTGCTTGTTGCTGGTTGCTTGTTGGTTATGTGACTTACAGGCAACCAGCAACCAGTAACCAGTAACCAGTAACAAATGTTAAACAATTATGAAAAAACTGAATATTCTTATTTTGTCACTGCTGCTATAGCGACAGCGTCGGCTCAGAAAAGCACGGCTCAGGGGGGATCGAAGGAATCGATGCTGGCTGATCTGGAATCCGGATCAGGATCGGGGTCAGTTACCGTAAGGAAATGCCAGGATTTTAAGATTACCGGCGACGGGAGTTCTGATTCATGGAAAAGGACAGAGTGGATAAATCTGGTTCAACAGGATCCGGATCCCATTGGATATGAGACAAAAGCCAAAGTGCTGTACTCAGCTACGGGGATCTATTTTCTGTATTACTGCCAGGATGAAAAGCTTACCACCACAATGAAGGCTGATAATCTTAATCTGTGGGAAGAAGATGTGGTTGAGCTGTTTTTATGGACATCGGAGGATTTTCCTGTGTATTTTGAATATGAGATCTCTCCCATGAATTTTGAATTGCCTATAATGGTTCCGAATTACAAAGGGAAGTTTTTAGGCTGGCTGCCCTGGAAATATGACGGAGACAAAAAAGTCATACATGCCACCAGTGCAGTCGGGGGAGCAAAGAAAAGCGGAGGTGCAGTATCAGCATGGATAGCAGAGTTCTTTATTCCCTATAAACTGCTTGAACCGTTGCCTCAGGTTCCTCCGGTATCAGGTACAAAATGGAGGGCAAATATGTACCGGATCGATTATGATAAAGGTGCGGCTCATTTTGCATGGCAGAGAACCAGCAGGTCCTTTCACGAGTATAACAGTTTCGGGACGTTTGTGTTTGAGTAGTAAAGATTAATCACAATCGTCGTTGTTGTAGTTAATGTTGTTTGTATTAATATTTCTTATATTATTATCAAGAATTATCCAGTTTCTGTTCTTCTCAATGATCGCTACAATGCCAATGGATTTTGAGATGATTATTTCATCAAACCGACCACCATTAAGAGCTGTATTACCTTTGTAGATTTGTAAATCATTGTAATTGTGTCCATTTAATACCAAATTATCAAGTTGTTCAGAATAATTCATATATTCATGATTTATGTAGATATCTGAATTATTAGCATTTCCTGAATCATAGAATACAGCTTGTATTTCAATAGAATCAGAGGATAAACTCACAATATAATCGTCTATGCATGCACACATTGAAAAGAATTTAATCTTATCGGTATGATTAATTTTACCGTCAGTCACAGTTAAGGTGTCCGTCTTATTTAATCCGGTAACTATAATTTTATCCTGTAGCTTGTATGGCATCCAATCGAGTATCTCTTTGTTGAATTCATCACAATTCTTATAACAACCGGCAATTAATGTTGTGAGAAGGGGAAGTATTAAAAATATCTTTAATGACGACTTCATTGACTTGTATTTTTAATCATTAATCTGTTTAAGTAATTGATATATATTGATTTAACTCCAAATATATATTATAAACACAGAAACTAAGTATATATTATTTTCAGGTAAAAAAATTATGCCATAATTTAACTTTTATTATTCATTTACTTTGTGAATCCTTTATGTAAGCCTTTGTGTTCTTTTGTTGTTAAATTTTTTTTACCACAAAGTCTCTCAAAGGTTATCGCTAAGTAACACAAAGAAATACAATAACTTAAGAATGTATTTGAATTAATCAGATTAAGTTCTTAAATAAAATCTGACAACATGAAGGAATTTATTTTAAATATCAAAATTAAACAGTATTCAAACCAAAGTCAAGTTTTATTTTGCAAGGGATTGCCTGGAAGGTAAACCAGACAACAAGTGTCAGAAAATCAGTTATCTTTCTTCATGTGATCACCCCAACTCCTCACTGCTCTGAAAAGAGGGGCTAGAATCCTTCTTACCCTCTTTTTTTGCTTGCAAAAGAATCCCACTTGCCGGATAGACACATTCAACTGCGCAGGGGGGATGAGTACATGTAAAATAGAAAAATATTCATTGGAATTATTATTTATTCCCGATAGTCAATTAACTTTAATATGAATTATTAAAGGCAGTCAGTCTGTATTGCACCATCCTGCATTTAAATGGCCTTATTTTGAATTCTTTTGTGACTGACGGGGCTGTGCTTACTTAGGCGGAGGGCATAGGGCGAAGGGCGAAGGCGCGGCGCGACACACGTATAATCCATAAAGCTCTGTACCCGGACTGCAAAAACACGCGCCATGCTTCACTCATTACGGCCTCAGAAGTATTATCTCCCGATGTCGGGACACTACTCTCGGCCTCCATTCGTTCAGCAACGCTTTCTAATTATACTGCCGGGCCGTTACTGGTAAGTTGACACCCCCTGTAAACTATTAGACTTTTTTCGTAAATTTGCTTAATGAAAGAAAAGGATACACATATAGCAACTCGCATTCGGACTGAAATAAAACGGATTGATCCCAAGGCTAAAGTTGTACTTTTTGGATCGAGAGCCAGAGGTGATGCCAAAAAAGACTCTGATTGGGACCTATTGATACTCATTGACAGTCTAAATATTAGAGAATTAGAGGACTTATTCAGAGACAAAATATATGATCTTGAGTTGGAGACAGGAGAAATAATTTCAATGTTTGTCTATAATAATAAAGATTGGACTTCAAGACATAAAATAACTCCGCTTTATAAAAGTATAAAAAAAGAAGGAGTAGTATTATGAACAAACCTCTTAAAGAGGATTACATCCAATACAGAATAAATCTTGCGAGGGAAACTTTTCAGGCTGCAAAATTATTAGCAGAGAACGGCCATTGGATTTCTGTCATGAACAGGCTTTATTATGTCTGTTATTACGCAATCTCTGCTCTCCTTTATAAAGATGACATTAATGCCACTACACATTCCGGTGTAAAAAGGCAGTTTTCCAAATACTATATCGTGACTGGCAAGATTGACAAGACACTAGGCAAAGCTTACTCAAAGATTTTCGATTTACGACATAAAGGTGATTATGGGGACTTCTTTGACCTTGATAAAGAACAAACTATGACATTCTTTAAACCGGTTGAGAGCCTTCTACAAGAGATTGAATCTCTACTGAAAAAATAAATAAAAACCTACCAGTAACACGGACAATATGGGTAAGTTGTTTCCCGCTTTTTTATGGAAAAAGCGGGACAGGTTGTCACGGTTTTTGCTTTTGCTCCTGCTCCCAAGACAGATTTGTAATGGGACCGCTGAACCCGGACTACGCGCATCTACTCACAATTAAAATCCTACACCTTGACTAATTTCTGGCTTCGAGACAAATTGTACCGCGACACTGCGCCAGTGCCATTTATCAGATTTCACTACCGAGACAATTTACCGGCCACTTATCAACTTTGTACCGCGACACGCGTAATGCTTAAGAACTCTGTACCTGGTCTGCAAAAACACGTGCCATACCCTCCTTGCACCGTGATAATTTTCTGGCTAAAGTACCAGGACTCTGCCGGTGCTGTCGTCGGGTAACACAACCGCCCTTTATTGCCGGGCCGTTATAAGCAAGCCGGACGACATCAGTGAATAATCCTGGACATATAATCCATTTGATATTAAGCCTATATCTACTTGTTATTCAAACAAATTATTGACTTAGGTACATTTTATACCTAAATTTACTCTAATGATTTATCCTTATCTTGAATCTCATCAGAATAAATCATTGATATTATACAATTAAATAATTATTAATATGGCAATCTGGTCTGCTGAAACAAGTGAGCTTGAAAAGCTAATTAAAATTATAAATGATAATTTACCAGTACTTAGTAAAGAGATCGAGCCTCTGATTAAAACTAATGATGCCAATGTTGTACTGCTTTACGCTAGACGATCTCTTGAAGTCATTGTTACAGAAATTTGTGAGACAGAGTTAAAAAGACCAAGAAAGACTGAACCTCTTAAAGGAATAATAGATAAACTAGGCAGTGAGGATAAAGTTCCTTCAAACATTATCGCCTCTATGCACAGCCTAAACAGTCTTGCAACGTTTGGAACACATCCGAAAGATTTCGACCTCGAGCAGGTTAAGCCTGTTTTGAGTAATCTCTCTGTGGTTATCAAGTGGTATCTTAAATTCAAAGCGATTGATATTTCGTTCCTTTCACCTGTCAAAAATGTTCTGGCTAATAAGAAAGGAGTCGAATCTGATAGACCAGATATTTCCCAGTTTGAAAAATCAGTTGCCATACTTCCCTTCCGCAATGACAGCCCCAGTGAAGAGAACACTTATTTCATTAACGGGGTGATGGAAGAGATCCTCAATAATCTTCAAAGAATTAGGGATATACGAGTAATCTCCAGGACTTCCGTTGAACAGTACAGGAATCAGGCGAAACCAATACCTGATATCGCCAGAGAACTTGGTGTGAATTATTTAGTGGAAGGCAGCGCACAAAAATATGGGAGTAATTTCCGTTTAAGGGCTCAGTTAATAATGGCTGAAAAAGAAACCCATCTCTGGGGAGAGTCATTCCAAAGTGAAATAAATGATGTTAAAGATATTTTCAACATCCAGATCAGGATTGCCAAATCAATAGCTGAAGAACTTAAAGCGGTCATTTCCCCTGAAGAGAAACGGCTCATTGAAAAAATCCCTGCCGCAGATCTTGAAGTATATGATGAATATCTGAAGGCCCGCTCTTATCTTCGAATACGTACCAAAGAATCCTTTAATAAAGCCCTGGAATTCCTAAACAGCAGCGTTGAGAAAAATTCTGACTGGGCGCCTCTGTATGCAGGCCTCGCAGAGATATGGATGTGGTTACAGCAAGCGGGGTATGAATCCCCTGCTGTTACTGCTCCAAATATCTTCGAGAACCTTAATAAAGCACTGAAACTGGATCCGGATCTTGCTGGAGCCCATTATCTAAGATGCATTGATTGCTCAATGGGTTGAATGGGACTGGGAGAAGAGCGAAAAAGAGTTCCTTAAGGCCCTGGCCATAAATCCCAACGATGGTCTTTCAAGAATGTTGTATGCACAAATACTATTAATCCTGCATAGAAGAGACGAAGCATCGGCCCAGAGAGAGCTCGCAATCAGCCTCGATCCGTTAAATCCCAATATGAAATTTTATAACGTGGGAACATTGTTGCAAGCGGGCAATTACAGAACTAGCTTGTCTCTCGCGGAAGAAGCTTTAGCCGCTGATCCGACAGAACCAAGCTTAAATTTTATGATTGAAATATCAGCTTACAGATTAAAGGATTACGACAAAGCATTCAAAGCGGTAAAATACCACTTCCTTTTCCAATTGAAGAAAATGTGTATGAGGAAATTGTTCGGATTTACAACGAAACCGGGATTGTTTCGGCGTATGAAGAAATACTGAAACATCTGGAAAAGTATGCTGAAAAAAATTCAATAAGCTTTACGGAAATGGCACTTAGGTACGTCGTGGCAAATCAACCTGATAAAGCCATGGATTGGATTGAAAAGGGATTTGAAATGCATGACCCGCAAATGGCATATTTAACCACACCAGCCCGATATTTTGATGCATTGTTCGGGAATCCCAGTTTCATTGCCATTTGTGAGAAAATGAACCTTCCACTGCCAAAAAGCTGATTGGATTAATATTATGATTTTGCAAATCAATATAGACTATTTCCCTATATGTAAGCTTTAATTCAGGGATTTAAAAGGGCCTGCTTATAACACGGACAATATGGGTAAGTTGTTTCCCGCTTTTTCGATAAAAAAGCGGGACAGGTTGTCACGGTTTTTGCTTTTGCTCCTGCACTCAAGACAGATTTGTAATGGTTCTTGCACCCGGACACCCACCTTCGCTCCGCTTCGGTGGGCAAAGCGCGCATCTGCACGCAATTCAAATCCTGCATCATGATAAATTTCTGGCTTCGAGACAGTTTGTACCGCGATACTGCGCCAGTGCCCGCCACCAAATTTGTAACCGGGGATAAATTCGTGGCTGTCGATCAAACTTGTACCCCCGCTTTTGATTTGCAAAAGCGGGGCAAGCGCGACACGCGTAATGCTCATATAAAATTTGTACCCGGACGGCAAAAAGTGCGCCCCCGCTTTCGCTGCGCTACTGCGGGGCAGGCTCCCCCTCCTTGCACCCCCGCTGCTCACTACGCTCGCGCGGGGCGCGGCGTGACAGCTTTCTGGTCCCGCCTCAGGCGGGATACCAGCCCCGAGTACTCGGGGTACCCGGTGCTTGCGTCGGGTAACAGCCACCGCCGTATTCTGGCTCCTCGCTATTCCGACATATTATGTCGAAACTTAACGCTCGGCCCCCGCTGAGGCGGGGCAGGCTCTCCATATTGCCGGGCCGTTAGTGGCAATATTCACCGTACCGATCTGCCCTTCAATTAAATCCGTAAGATTGCGATTCTATAAACTTGACCATTAGTCAATATATGAACACACAGATTAACTAACCCTGATCAACCATGCAAAATGAACTAAGACCTTTTTGGAATCGTATTTTTAACTTTAATTGGAAATTTGGATTATTTCTAATTCTAACTGTTTGCATCCCACGATTTTTCTTAGTGCTTAATGCAAATGCCACTCAAAATTATAGCTATATAGGTCTGATAATGGTTATTTCTGCTATCGTACCTTTCATTTTCTTGAGTAAAAACGGATTAAAAAAAATTGGAATCACCAAACCAACACATTACAAATGGTTATTACTGGCCTTTATTACAGGACTTCTTTTTAGTATATTACTTTACTTTCTTGGACAAGTCCTATATGGTAATTCTTTAGAAAACTGGTATTTCTACATCGGGAAATCTTATAATATTCCTCAAGAGATAAATCAACACGATAAAGCAATCTTTTTTATTATTACAGCTTTTACTGCAATGATATTCAGCCCAATTGGAGAAGAATTCTTTTTCAGAGGAATTGTTCATGCAAGTTTTGCCAACTCCATAGGTGAAAAACAGGCTTCTCTAGTTGATAGTTCTGCTTTTGCTTTAACTCATATTTCTCATTTCGGGTTAGTGTTAATTAACAATCAATGGAAACTTTTAATAATACCTGCATTAATTTGGGTATTTAGTATGTTTTCAGCGAGTATTGTTTTTTTCGTTTTTAAAAAACGATCCGGTTCAATATTAGGAGCCATTATTTGTCATGCTGCATTTAACTTGGGAATGATTTTTTGTATTTTCTATTTAATGTAAAAACTGACTTAAAAAAAGGGACAATATAAATTAATACAGCCACTAACACGGACAATATGGGTAAGTTGTTTCCCGCTTTTTCGATAAAAAAGCGGGACAGGTTGTCACACTTTTTGCTTTTGCTCCTGCACCCAAGACCCCCTCCTTGCACCCCCGCTGCTCACTACGCTCGCGCGGGGCGCGGGGTGACAGTTTACTGGCTAAAGTACCTGGACCCTACCCGGTGCTGTCGTCGGGTAACACAACCTCCCCATACTGCCGGGCCGTTAGCATTCATTTGCAGCCACTTACAGACATTTCGGGATTACAATGTGAGACTTTGTCCAATAAGGAATGAAAGCCCAAACGAATGCTAACTCCAAAGAGTATAATTTGTGATTTGATGACTTGCAACAGATGAGAAATATGTTCTTCAAACTAGCTCTGCTTCTGCTCTGTAACACAATTTCAGCTCAAGATGATTTTGCACTTAGACTCTGTATTACTGCAATCGAACTGACGAAACAAAATGTTGTCTATGATCCTAAATACTACAGCATCAGTTACCCTGATGGTGATGTTCCAAGCGACAGAGGTGTTTGTACTGATGTGATTATCAGAGCCTATAGAAAACTTGGGATTGACCTTCAGAAAGAAGTCCATGAAGATATGGTTGCAAACTTCGATAAATATCCAAAAAACTGGAGATTTAAAAGTACTGACACTAATATTGATCACAGACGAGTTCCCAACTTGATGACTTTTTTCACTCGAAATGGAAACACTAAAAGTATATCAAGTAACCCCGAGGATTATTTACCTGGCGACATTGTAACATGGGATTTGGGTCGCGGGATCCCTCATATCGGAATCGTGATTAATAAAAAATCAGTTGACAACAAAAGATTTCTTATAGTCCATAATATTGGTAATGGACAAGAGATTTCAGACTGTCTTTTTAAATACAAAATAACAGGACACTTCACATATAAGAGATAACGAACGAAATGCTAACAACGCTGGTATAGGCAATAAGCTTGTCACAATTTTTGCTCGCCACCTAGACAGTTTTATCATGACGATTAACCTCTCACTCATCTATCAATTTTTTTCCGGCTCTGGACAAATCCTGCAACCGAGACAACCATATCGTTCGCCGGGACTGGCAAAAATTGCGCCATAGTGGCTTGCCCGCCGGGACAGTTTTTCGGCTAAGGTACCAGGACTAGTACTGGCGGACGGCGCCACCAACGCTTACTACCCATACCAGCGGGCCGTTATGCGTAATATCTGACAGAACCTAAAGGATAACCATAAACAACATAAATATAAATTTATGACACGTAGTATTTTTCTTTTCTTATTTGTGACAGTCACCTCAATGGTATACAGTCAAGTTGAAAAAATCAACTATGGAAATAATCCGGTAAATGGAGGTTACAAAAAAATCAATGGTATAAACCTATATTATGAAATATACGGTAATGGAAAACCTCTAGTCCTGCTTCATGGTAATGGGGGTTCTATACGAGGACAATCAGGTAGAATTGAATATTTTAAAAAATATTTTCGAGTGATAGCAATTGACAGCAGGGCTCATGGGAAATCAGTTGATCCATCTGATAATCCATTGACATATGAACAAATGGCTAATGATATTAAAGTTCTGTTGGATAGCCTGCAAATTGATAGTGCTTATATATGGGGTCAAAGTGACGGGGGTATTTTGGGATTATTAATTGCGATCAATTATCCTGATAAATTAACAAAACTTGCAACTTTTGGTGCAAATATATTTCCCGGGGAAAAAGCTGTATTTGATGAAATTAACAAAATGGTTCTTGATACACTCAAGAACACAAAAGATAATTACACTAAAAAATTGTACTCCCTAATGGCTTTTCAGCCACATATAACAGAAAGGCAATTATCTGGTATTAAATGCTCAGTTCTTATTATGACAGGAGACAGGGACGCTGTACGACTTGAGCATTCAATTAAAATATTCCAGAATATTCCAAATTCAAATTTATTTGTAATGCCTGGAGCAACACATTTTGGATCATATCAAAAACCGGATTTGTTCAATATGGTCTTATTTGATTTTTTCAATTCCCCATTTTCAAAAATATCAACAGTTGACATTCTTAGTGGGAAGCTTTGAATTAAGAAGATTTAAGTCTAACCTTTAAAAGTAAAATAATAATACGCATAACACGGACAATAAACGGCATTTGTTTCCCGCTTTTCCGATAAAAAAGCAGGACAGGTTGTCATGGTTTTTGTCTTTGTTCCAGCTTCCACGACAGCTCGTGCTGACCGCGGTAGCCTGACTTCACGCCAGTAATCACAATTAAACTTCTGCACCTTGACCAGTTTCTGGCTCCGAGACAGTTTGTACCGCGACACTGCGCCAGTACTCCCAACAAATATCCTGTACCTTGACAGTTTTCCGGCTCCCCCTCCCTTGCACCCCGCTGCTCACTACGCTCGCGCGGGGCGCGGCGTGACAGCTCTCTGGCTAAAGTACCGGGATCGTGACGGTGCTGCGTCGGGTAACACAACCTCCCTTTATTGCCGGGCCGTTAAGCGTCATAATGGACTGACAGTTAATAAACTAAATATTGTGGATATATGGAAAAAATGAAAGCAATCGTTTATAACAAAAAAAGTTATCCTGACAAACTTGTGTATTGTGACATTGGCAAACCTGTTCCAAATGACAACGAGGTTTTAATAAAAGTGCATTCAGTCTCCTTGAACGCCGCTGATTATCGTTCAATGAAAATGGGACTAATTCCAAAAAGAAAAATATTTGGTGCAGATATTGCCGGCCAAATTGAATCCGTTGGTAAAAACATTTCTTTGTTTAAACCTGGTGATGAAGTAATGGGTGATCTTGCCAGTTACGGTTTTGGAGGTCTTGCGGAATATGTCACTGCTCCTGAAAAAGCATTGATAATCAAACCTGACCAAGTCTCATTTGAGGAAGCAGCTACATTACCAATGGCTGCAATGACTGCTCTACAAGCTTTACGTGATAAAGGCAACATTCAAAAAGGACAAAAAGTACTGATTGTCGGCAGCGCTGGTGGTGTTGGAACATTTGCCATCCAGCTGGCCAAATATTTTGAGACCGAAGTAACTTGCGTTTGTAGTTCAAAAAATGTTCAGCAAACATTATCTCTGGGTGCAAATTATGTAATTGATTACACAAAAGAGAATTTCACTAAAAAAGATAAGCGATACGACATTATCTTAGGAATTAATGGAAATTATCCGTTATTAGCTTACAAGAAAACTCTGACTTCAAATGGAAAATACGTCATGGTTGGGGGTTCTTTATCACAAATTTTCAAATCTCTCCTTTTGGGTTGGGTATTATCTTTTGGATCAAAGAAAATGAAGTCTGTAGCTGCCAAAGCAAACAAGACTGATTTGGAGTTGCTGGCAAAACTTTTAGAAAAAGGAATCATCAAACCAGTAATTGACCGACGCTACTCGCTTGACAAGACAGCAGATGCAATGGACTACTTAAAACAAGGACACGCGACAGGTAAAGTAGTGATCAATATAGAGCCAAAATAAATAATTACGAACGCCTAACACGGGAAATATGGGTAAGTTGTTTCCCGCTTTTTCGATAAAAAAGAGGGACAGGTTGTTACACTTTTTGCCCCGCCGAAGCGGGATTTGGCTTCGCCGAGCTCCGCTTCGCTCCGGTTCGTCGCGGAGTTTATCCCGCAAAGCAGGGCTCCTCAACTTTTGCTCCAACTCTTTTGACTGCTTTGTAATAGCTTATAACGCGATCGCGCCAGTGCCCACTATTAAACTTTGTGTACCTTGACTTGTCCCTGCTCGCAATAAAACTTGCACCCCCGTCACTCGCTGCGTTCGCACGGGGCAGGCGAGACACTCGTAAAAATCAGAAAAGTTGTACCTGGACTTTCAAAAAACAGGCCATGCTTCGCTTATTACGGTTGTGTGCCGTTACCCTGCCCTGATCAAAAACTTGTGGTAACAACCTCCATTCGTTCAGCAACACCTACTAATTTTATTGCCGGGCTGTTATACTTAACTGATAACCGGACTATGCTATTTTAAAGATTCTTTTGGTTCCGATATATAAAATAATTCTTCCCCTTTATTTATGACCGGAGTATCAAAACTCATTAAGACTAAACCTGAGATAGGCGAACGGAATTCTTCAATACGTTTTCCAAAATAATCCGTAGCATAGCCGAGAAGTGCACCTGTTGAAACGGTTTGACCACATTCTACCATTGAATAAAAAATACCATCAACATGACTTGTAATCGGGATCTCTCCATACAAGTAAATAACTGGATTTGACTTTATAACTTCACCCTTTGTCATATTTAATGCCTTCATTACATTTGAGATACCTTGTTCAATATAAGAGAATGGATTTATTATCAGTGTTCCCTCTTCCTCCTGCCTCAACAAATATTGCTGGAACACCTCTCCTTATTGCAGTTAGATGGCAATATGTAAACTTGATGGAATCAGGTACAGAAGTGTAAGGTTCTGGTTCAATATAGTAACCACCGAAAGCATGTGCTAAGAATTTTGTTTTCTCACATACCTTATTATCAGGACAATCATACTCAAATGAGACATAACATAAGATATTCTCATTTAGCTCCCCACCATGAAGATCAAGTAAATAATCAGACTGATTAATTACTTCGTCAGTAATTATTTTTGCAATTCTTTGAGTTATAGTTCCTCCCTTATTCCCAGGAAACTGACGATTAAGATTTTTCCCATCAATTGGATTATAATATACTTTACGTTCTTTAAAGGAAGTGAGATTAGCTATCTGAACCATGATTATTGTACCAGAAATTTCATTGGGATCTATTACTGATAAAATCCTCTGTAACGTGATTATAGGTACATATTCTGTACCGTGCATACCGGCAATTAAAGTTAAAACAGGACCAGGCTTAGATCCATTAATGATGGTTACCGGAATTATTGCTCCCTTGATCAATCCCTTTTGGTACATCAAGGATTCCTGAGACTTTATTTCCAGGATCTGCTACAATTGTGCCTACTTTAATTTTCTTAGGCGTCTGTGCATATATAATAATTTGACTTATTACTAGACCAAAAATAAAAATTGCTAAAAGCCTACTAAATGCAAATCGACAAAACTCACATTTCAAAAGCCACCTCAAATGATTTTGTGATTTCATAATATTATAGATTTAATATGATGCAAGTTAGAATCTAATTACCACAAAGTCAATTAAATGTCATTGTTTTAATAAAACAACTAAGCATAACACAGACAATATGGGTAAGTTGCTTCCCGCTTTTTTATTGAAAAAGCGGGACAAGTCGTCACGGTTTTTGCCCCGCTGAGGCGGGGCAGGCTCTCTATATTGCCGGGCCGTTATATGTAAGGTGCTTTATTCCAGACAACTATAAAAGTCTATGGATTAAACAAAATCACAGAATCATTGTTATAATAAAAGCTATGGAACATAAGGCTATATCGATTAGGCCCTTCATTGGTGCAAAAAACTTTGAACTCTCACGGAATTTTTATCGTGACCTAGGTTTTAAAGAAAGTATTTTATTTCATAATATGTCCTATTTCAAAACAGATGGATTAGGGTTTTATTTACAAGATGCTTATGTACAAGATTGGGTGGATAATTCAATGATTTTTTTAGAAGTTGAAGATGTTGGTCGATATTGGAAGGATCTTTTAGCACTAAACCTGACTTCTAAGTATGCAGGAGTAAAACTAACCCCAATTCGTGATTATGATTGGGGTAAAGAATGTTATATGCACGATCCGTCAGGAATTCTCTGGCATATTGGTGAGTTTTTAAAATAGACTCACATGGCTTTATTAAAATCTGCTATACCTAATTCTCGTACATCTATTAAGTTACTGCTTTTTTAAAGCGTTGATTTATAATATTTTAAGTAGTTGCTATTTTTGGGGACATATGAAGCCATACTGAGGGACTTGACAATTTTATCATGACGTGACAAATCGCAGCCATTTATCGGGACTCAGTCATCTGGACAACTTTATCGTGACACGGAAATCCTGCCCATTTATCGGGACTGTGCAAAAACACATGCCAACCCCGACACAGACGGCAACTCCCCATACCACCGGGCCGTTATGGTTAACTCATGGCTTTCTGCACATTAGACAGTTCCCTTAGTGAATTTTAATATATTTAAGATTAAATGTTTGTTATGAATATTCCCGATAACATCAGAGTTACCACTGAAATTCTCTGGAAGGGAGCAATGTTTTTTGCCCTGATCGATGTCATACTAATAACAATCTTGACTCGGTTAGTAAATCCCAATGATCTTTTTAAAATGAAATGGCGGTTGATAATTTTCATGGCTATATTCTTTTGCATACTGTTTGGGTCATTAGTGAGCATTATCTTCTGGGATTCTGTTTATTGCTATGTTTTCCCTGACTGGATAAGATGGATAATTCCTCCTTCTTACGGACTATTATTTTCCCTGATAGGTCTATTTTTCTGGTGGTTTGCTTTTCGTTTACCCACTAATCCAGTATTGAACTTCTGCATTTTAGGTGGATTTTGGGGCCTGGTAACTCATATTTTGGCTATTCATCGTGGAATTCTGGAAAAACCTCCTATGTTACAAGGGGCCAGCTCAATATCAGCTTTGACAATAGCTACCTTTGAATTTATATTTTATTGGAGTATATGTCTGGGATTCACCTTTTTATTTGAACATTTCAGATCAAAGCTGCATAAAACTGATTCAATATAATAAGCTTGATTAATACAATTAAACGAAAATATAAAGCTAACCATAACACGGACAATAAACGGCATTTGTTTCCCGCTTTTACCGCGACACTGCGCTACTGCGGGGCAGGCTCCCCCCCTCCTTGCACCCCCGCTGCTCACTTCGCTCGCACTGGGCGCGTCGTGACAGATTACTGGCTAAAGTACCAGTCCCGTTAGCTGTGCTAACGGGATGCCTGTGCTCGCGTCGGATAACACAAACGCCCTTTATTGCAGGGCCGTTAGCTGCAAACCTAAACTCGACTGCACATTAGTAAATTTTTTATGAATCCTTGACCTTTTTACAAATCTTACGTATATTTACATAATAATTCGTACGTAAAATGGACGCAAAATTAACATTAAGCATAAATAAAGATGTTGCACGCAGTGCAAAAGTCTATGCAAAGACCAAAGGAAGGAGCCTTTCGGATCTTGTAGAAAACTATCTCAAACTCCTGACCAAGAATACTCCTGTTGAAGAGACTGATTATTCTCCCAGAGTAAAATCATTACTCGGTAGTGTAAACTTACCTGCTGACTTTGACTACAAAAAGGAACTTGGTGACGCCTTAGTTAAAAAGTATCTCTAACATGACTGACATTTTCATCGACACAAACGTTATTATTGACTTTCTGATCGACAGAGAACCTCATTCAAGAGAAGCGGCTATTATCTTTACCCTGATAGAACGAAAAAAGCTCAAAGGATATGTATCATCCTTAACTTTTAGTAATTTATATTATGTACTCAGAAAGATTGAGTCCCATAATAAGGTAATAGCCAAACTGGACAGTATATCAAGATTGTTGACAATCCTAAAAGTTGACCAGCAAACCATAAAGTATGCAATTACATCAGGATTCCCTGATTTTGAGGACAGTATACAATACAATTGCGCTCTCGATTATAAAAAGATTGACGTCCTGATAACAAGAAACATAAAAGATTATAAAGGTTCTGAAATCCCTGTGATGACTCCTGCTGATTATTTAAAAATGGTCAGCAGCTAACACTGACAATAAAGGGCATCGGAACTTAACGCCCGGCTCCCGCTGAGGCGGGGCAGGGTCTCCATATTGCCGGGTTGTTATGGTTAATTCATTACAAATGTGTACATTAGATAATTCCTTAAGAATTAACCATAACAGAATAAGCAAATTTCTTAACTTCGACAATTACTGCTTAGCTATCGAGATTTGTATGTAAATAGTAAGACAATGACTAAGAAAAAAGGACTAATGAAGAAAATAATCTTTGGAATTCTGGGGGCCATAATTCTTTTCGTCGTAATTGTTTTTATTAACTTAATAATTGCAGGGCAATATGAATCTAATGTAACTAAGGGACAACCAATTGACAATTATAGCAGCCATAAATCTGCCCTTTTAGTTATTGATATTCAGGAGGCTACAACAGGACATCTTTCCATGTATCCATTCTTCCAAAAGAAATCTGATGAATTGATAAAAAACATAAACCGGATCACGGATAGTTTCAATAATCAAAACATTCTAGTAATTCATATTCGAAGTGAAATATCAAATCCATTAATTAATTTATTAAATAGTTCTTACGCAAAAGGTAGCCCGGGAGCACAATTTGATAAAAGGATAAAAACAACTTCTGGTTTAGAGGTTATTAAAAGAGCAAAAGATTCTTTTAAGAATACAAATCTCGATAGTATCCTGACCAGCAATAAAGTAAGTGAACTGTATATAGTGGGTTTGGATGCTGCTGAATGTATAAATGCAACTGTTGAAGCTTCACAGAATAGAAACTACACGGTTAATCTTTTTGAAGAAGCAATTTTATCTAAATCAACCGAAATGAAGGATAGTATGATAGTAATTTTCAAAAATAGGGGCGTTAATGTTTTACATATAGATAGTTTAAAAGTATTGGAATAAGATAAAATTCAAAAACAAATCACAAAAACAAAGAAAGAATAAACCCTCCCCAAAATTAAAGGAACAGAACAGCACATAACACGGACAATATGGGTAAGTTGTTTCCCGCTTTTTTATTGAATAAGCGGGACAGGCCGTCACACTTTTTGCCCCGCCGAGGCGGGATTTACCTTCGGTGAGCTCCCTTCGGTCGGTTGGCTTCGCCGAGCTCGCCGGAGTTTACCCCGCAATGCGGGGCTACGGTTCGTCGCGGAGTTTATCCCGCAAAGCGAAGCTCCTCAACTTTTGCTCCTGCACCCAAGACAGCTTTGCAATGGTTCTTGCACCCGGACACCAGCCTTCGCTGAAGCTACGGCTGGCAAAGCGCGCATATGCCCAAAATAAAAACCATGTACCGTGACAGCTTACTGGCTAATGTCCCAGGTCCCGTTAGAGCTATCGGGATCGTATCGGCGGACGCCGCCACCAACGTTTACTCCCTCAACCGCCGGGCCGTTATGGGCAATTGCGCTAATAAATAGATAATTACGACTATAAGATAGAATCTGAACTTGACCAAACTTCTGCCAAAAAATAAAAAGTGTAACTTGCCTGTAACGGTATTCTTAAGCTTTAAATCTTTAACTTTAGACAACAAAAAAATAAAATATGGGACTGAATAATAAGATTAAACCAGCACTTCTGGTCATTGATATTCAAAACTTCTCTTTAAAGTTTATTCCTGCTAGGGACATTGAACCTGCTCTGTTCAAAATCAATATGTTTATTGATTTGTTCAGAAAACATGACTTTCCAATTATCAGGATTTATCATTCTAACGAGCAACATGGACTAGTACAGGGGAAAGAGGATTTTGAATTCCCAGAATCTGTTTCGATAAAACCTGAAGACCAGATGGTTATTAAAACTTATCCGGACAGTTTTAACAAGACTGATCTTAACATAGTATTAAAAGAAAAAGGTTGTAATACTTTATTCATCTGTGGATTAAGCGCAACGGGATGTGCATTGGCTACATGGCTGGGAGCCTTCAACCATGACTACAAAGCTTTTCTGGTTAAAGATGCATTAATGAGCCCTAATAAAGACCATACAACAAACATAGAAATTATGTTCGATGCTGTCGGTTATGATGTGGTTCAATTAATCCTAGAAAATGCTGATACTAAAGATGACTATTAGCGTGACAGATAATAAATTAAGTAACAACAACAGCTCATAATACGGATGGTATAATTAATAAGCTTGTCGTGGTTTTTGCTTTTGGCTTCAGCATAGGGCGTCAATTCTGGCCTTGTGGATAATGTTTGTAATGACCATCCCACAGTTTGCTGACAAAATTGCTCCTGTACCTTCAACCCATAAGCCTGAAGCGTTCTTTACAGTCAGTTTAATTGCTCTACTGACAAATTTGGCTCTCTTTTCATATCAGTCTTCTATAATTATTAAGAAGAAAAAGAATCCTTTCAAGGATGAAATATATGCAGAAACCAAAACATATAAGAACATAATTGCAGAGAATGTATAGTATTGGCTTCGCCGAGCTCGTCCCGAATTATAATTAATGGATGCTTTGCAAACTATATTCTGGTCGGTCCTCGGTTGCCTTCTGCAGCCCGGACAGCTTAGTAATCAGATCCATAATTCTATGTGATCATGTTTTGGACAGAATAAGAAAGATTCAACAAGGGAATATTAAATAAATGCCTAACTACGGCATCTGTTTTTAAAGAGGACCTAAGATCTTGATGGACTAAAATAAAAGGACTTTTTGCATAATTCATAATAATGAGGTTATAAGTCATCACCCAATCAGTAACACAAGATTTGAAAATATAATGGCTAAAAGGTAAAAAAAACTTAAGACAATCACCTAATAAACAAGATATTGCCAAGACATAATATTTGCTACGACCACCTGACACGGACAATAAAATTAAAAATCCAAACGCTCTTTATGGCCGGGCCGTTATGCTTAAGTGATGCCAATAAACAGACTTATGATTAAAAAATGCATATTACTATTAAACTTGATTTCTATCAGTTTTGAAATGAAAGCACAAGAGATTGTAACCGACAGACCTGACCAAACTGAATCGTCAACTACAATTCCTTTATATAGTTTTCAATTTGAAAGCGGTGTATTATTGGGAAATTACAATTTTGCAAACAGTTCGGAGCAACTGCTTCTGATACCAACAACTTTATTAAGGTACGGGCTTACAAAAAGCATCGAGTTAAGATTAGTTGAACAACTGGTACATATTAAAAACAAACAAACATCCGAAGATAACTTTGGATTAAGTGATTTGGAATTGGGTGCAAAAATTCAAATCCTTAAAAATCCTTCCATTAATTCTGAGATAGCATTTATTTCGCACCTGGTGTTGCCAACCGGAGCGATTAGTGTAACGAATGATAATTTGGGAATCGTTAATAAGCTTGCCATTTCGCACACCATTACTGATTTCATAGACCTGGGTTACAATATCGGATATAACTACTTTGGCGATGGGAAAGGATACTTGACATATTCCGCTGCTCTTGGTCTGGGAATAGCAAAACGAATACGTGCTTACTTTGAAACTTATGGTGAAGTCGTTGAATTTAATGACTGGATTTCTAACTTTGATTCTGGCATGACCTATCTGATTAAAGATAATATGCAACTTGATTTTTCATTTGGAATTGGTTTGAATCAACAAATGAATTATTTTTCGGTGGGATTCAGTATGAATATTCCTAAAAGACGAAAACTAAAGGGGTAAAACTATGAATTTAGATTGGTTACTCGAATACAATCCCATACTACTGGCACTGGGAGCAACTTTATTCACCTGGCTAGTCACAGCCTTGGGCTCATCGATGGTTTTCTTCTTTAAAACAATCAATAAAAAAATTCTCAATTCGATGCTCGGTTTTGCAGCTGGAGTAATGATTGCTGCCAGTTTCTGGTCGCTTTTAAAACCAGCCATTGAAATGGCTGAAGAAAGCGGTTCCATTCCATGGGTACCGGCATTGGTTGGCTTTTTAACCGGAGGTGCATTTCTATTATTGATTGACAAAATTCTTCCTCATTTGCATATGGGATTAGCTGTAGATAAAGCAGAAGGCATTAAAACCCAGTGGCAAAGAAGCGTGTTGCTGGTTCTTGCCATCACACTTCACAATATTCCTGAAGGATTAGCAGTTGGTGTGGCGTTTGGTGCATTGGCAAACAATCCTGATGCAGGGTTGCTTGCAGGTGCGATTGCCCTGGCAATTGGAATCGGGCTACAAAATTTTCCGGAAGGAGCTGCTGTTTCAATCCCACTAAGAAGAGAAGGGTTTTCAAGATTAAAGGCTTTTAACTATGGACAATTATCGGGTATTGTTGAGCCTATTGCAGGTGTTTTAGGTGCGCTATCTGGTTTTAACAGTAACTCCTTTATTACCTTACGCACTATCGTTTGCTGCCGGGGCGATGATTTTTGTGGTAGTGGAAGAATTAATCCCGGAGTCACAAACTGGAAATGAAACAGACTTATCAACTATTGGAGCCATGGTGGGTTTTGCAACTATGATGCTTCTCGATGTTGCATTAGGATAGCCCTATAAATCGAGAATAAAAATTAATCCTACACCAAAAACGGACAGTAATTAGTGTCATGAAAACAATACAACTTTTTTTAAAAAGTCTTGCTGTTGCGCTTTTCTTTTTTCTGGCGCTATTTATTAGTGCGGGTCGTATTAATTATTGGCAAGGGTGGCTTTATCTATCAATGTATCTTTTAATGACCCTAATGACAGTTATTGCATCAATAGGAAATACTGAGTTGATGAATGAACGTCTTAAACCTGGGAAAGGGATAAAAAAATGGGATAAACTCTTATTAAGTATATCTGCTACAATTTATTTAATAATGCTTATTGTTTCAGGACTGGATTCGGGACGATTTCATTGGTCCCCAAACCTTCATTGGAGCTTATACATTTTAGCGATAATACTAACTCTTTTTGGACATTCATTTTTTCTAATTGCAAAAAGGCAAAATAAATTTTTTTCAACCGTAGTCAGGATTCAAACAGAAAGAGGTCATACGGTTTGTGATACAGGACTTTATAAAATAATTCGTCATCCCGGGTATTTTGGGATGATAATTTCAACTCTTGGATTTCCATTACTATTAGGTTCTCTGTGGAGTATTGTACCAGTGATTCTTTCAATTTTGATATTATTGATTAGAACACATCTTGAAGACGTAACTCTAATTAATGAATTGACTGGTTATCGAGAGTATACTCAGAAAATCCGATATAGGTTGATTCCCAAAGTATGGTGAGTATTAAAATAAGCACGTATGACAATTTTAAAATCCTGCAACCGACACAACTCTATCTTTCGCAGGTCCCGATTGCTCCCGATAGCTATCGGGACTGTTCGGTGCTTGCGTGGGGTACCACAAACTCCATTTATTGCCGGGCCGTTAGCATTAAGTGAGGGTTTCCATTACATTAGAGAGCATTAAGGTTGAACATAGAACCATCTTAATTGTTAATTAAAATAACATTAAGATACTTTGTTTTTAGAATGTTAAACTATGTCAAACCTTGAAACAAAAAAGAAGCTGTCACCAGAACTACGTGAAGAGCTTCTCAGTGCATTAAAAGCCCGTTTTGAGAAAAACATGAACCGCCATAAAAGTCTTGAATGGGCTATTGTACAATCAAAGCTGGACGCTAATACATGAAAAACTCTGGTCAATCAATGAAATGGAGAGAACCGGTGGTGAACCGGATATTGTAGGCTATGATAAAAAGACGAGCGAATACATTTTTTATGATTGTTCAGCGGAAAGTCCTAAAGGCCGCAGAAATGTTTGTTATGACCGTGAAGCGCTGGAGTCAAGGAAAGAATTTAAACCAAAAGATACCGCTATAGATATGGCAGCCACCATGGGTATTGAACTTTTAACAGAAGAACAATATCGTGATTTGCAGAAACTTGGGAATTTCGATACAAAAACATCGAGCTGGGTGAAAACACCTGCTGAAATTAGAAAACTCGGCGGTGCACTCTTTTGTGATCGTCGTTATGACCATGTCTTCGTGTATCACAATGGTGCAGAATCTTACTATGGAGCTAGGGGGTTCCGCGGCTCACTAAGGGTCTAAATTTCGATTTTTAGCATTTCTTTGATTTTGGTTTTTAAAAGTACCGGTTTCTGGTGATATGATAAGAAACAGCAAGATAAGAAAACGACAGACCAAGAAGAAAATAAATCCATATCGCGCCATTACTGTTAATAAAAGTAACAATACCAGGATAGCACCCCGTCCATTTGGAAACCTTGTACCCCGTCAATCGCTGCGCCCGCAAGGGGCCGGCAGGTTCAAGACAAGTGAGAATTTAATTAGCGATACTGCTTTCCAATGGGGATTTTTAATGACATAATAGACAGGAAAAATGAGAAAACTGATTATGTGGAATTTAATAACCCTTGACGGTTACTTTGAAGGAAATCAAAACTGGGACTTGTCTTTTCATAATGTTGTTTGGGGACAAGAGCTTGAAAAACTGAGCATTGATCAATTACATTCAGCAGACTACCTTGTTTTTGGACGTATAACGTATGAAGGCATGGCGGCATATTGGACTAAGGAAGAAGGAGAAATTGCCGACCTGATGAACAGAATCCCCAAACTTGTTTTCTCTAAAACACTAAAATTTGCCGATTGGAACAACACGACTCTAATAAGTGAAAATGCTACTGACGAAATTAAGCAACTTAAAGTGAAAGGGGATAAAGATTTGTATGTTTTCGGTAGTGCAAACCTTTCGGAGACTTTTATAAATGACGACCTCTTTGACGAATACCGAATTGGAATTGCACCAGTTATTTTAGGTAGTGGACGACAACTTTTCAGACAAGGTATTTCTCCTAAAAATTTAACTCTCGTTTCGACACAGCAACTTTCAACAGGCGGAGTGGTTTTGAAATATGCGAAATGAAATCAGCTATATATAGAACAGCAATAAATAAAAGATTATGTTTTGTTTTTTATAATTAAATGAGGTTTACCATGTCAAATCTTATTTAATTGCTGTTGATTGTCCTGGTTTTCTTCTCGTCGATGTATTTTACTTTTAAATATTCAATTTATGAACGTTTTATGAAGCTCAATAAAGATATTGACGAGATAGAACAACTTGAACAAGAATAACATATCCAGGTAAATTTAATAAACCTAAACGAAACGCTAACACGTAAAATATCACCGCAATCAATCCAATATATCACTTTGGAAATATCAGATGCTTCCATGCTCTGGACTATCTCTAATATTGAATGAGCTCTGTAGAATGGGGTTAATCTGGTTTCACCTCTTGAGATTTTTCCAAATGCCGCGACAAAATTTCTGAAACTATTTCTGCCTCTTGCGTATTTATGATGCCTGTTGCAATTAGAGCATGTATATATGGAAACACTGTTCGGGCTTGTAAATTAATTAATTGATTGTATTGGAGAAATACAATATCTCACTATCTTTAAAAACCTGAATGGAAAGAACTTCAAATAACAAAGCTGATCAACTCTGGTACAAAAATCTGCCACTGGTTGTGCAGGTTATCCCTGGTTAAATAATAATAACTTTTAAAAAGAAAGAGGTAAACCAATGAACTTATTTAAAGACATTACTTCATCAAAAAAAACCTTGTTTATCCTGGTAATACTGGCAGGTATTGCTACTTTATTTTTTACCTGCAAGTAAAACCAAAGATTATCCCAGAAAACCTGACCGTCTTGGATCCGGCAGAGTCAAGTGGGCGGAATCACTGACTCCGGACGGTTGGACTATGGTAACAAATAAAGACGGGGCTACCCTCGGATATTCAAAGAGTTCCGGGCTTCAGCTTATCCAGGTAGACGGATACGCATTCAAAGATCTCAACAGGAACAACCTGCTGGATCAGTTTGAAGACTGGCGCGTTGACTTTAAAACAAGGGCGGCAGCATCGTTAAAGAAATTCCGATCGATCAGATGATGGGCATGAAGATGAATCCATTCGGTATGGGGAGTGTCAACGCTGATGCACTTGATGATGTACATTATGAAACAGCACTGGATATGGGTTACAGACAGCTGCGGGCACCCGGGGCGAATACATCAGGGAAAGTAAAGGCTTCATGGAACAACATGGTACAGGAATACATCGAGAGCCTTGATAGTATCGTCTGTATTCCTGCGGTTTGGATATCCGACCCAAGATCAGGAGACGTATCCGAATGGCCAAGCAACCTTGCTATGGCGGCAACCTTTGATCCTGAGGTCGGAGCCGAATACGGAAGACTGATGTCAAAAGAGTGGCGGGCCATGGGAATCTCGATGCAGGTCGCCACACAGATGGACCTGGCTACAGAACCACGCTGGAAACGTATCTCCGGTACTTTCGGCGAAGACCCCGCCCTGTCAATGGATATGGCCAGAGCCATAATTAACGGATGGCAATCTACCTACGACGACAGCCGGAAATGATCTGGGCTGGGGTGAACACAGTGTGAACAACCAGATGAAGCACTGGCCCGGAGACGGTGCCGCCGAAGGCGGACGCGAGTCGCATACGCGTGACGGAGCATACAACGTATTCCCGGGCGGTCAGTTCTTCACTCATCTCCTGCCATTTGTTGCATGTCTGGAATTGCCGGGCAAGACTGAAACAGTAACGGCTGCCATGACGAACTTTTCCGTAGGAATTGAAGCGGATGGTTCGCCAGTTGGCAGAGAGCGTGTCGCCATCAAGCTACAGCTCATATAAAATCAACACCGTGTTGAGAGGAATGTATGGCTGGGATGGCTATATCCTGACTGACTTTGGGATCATTACAGGCAAGAATTTCGGTGTGGAAGATCTGACTCCGGCTGAATGCATGTTGGCGATCCTGGAAGCTGGATGTGATGCCTTCGGCGGTGAGGGCAGAAGCCGGCCAGGAGGACATTGATCTGGCTATGGAGGCTTATAAACTGGGAGTTGAGAAACTCGGCGAAGAAGCAATGAATGAGATCATGAGACACTCGACTGAAAGAATCCTGAGAACCCACTTCAATATCGGGATTAGTTGACAACCCATATCTCAGCATCGAAAAAGCCGAAACGGTACCAAACAATGCGGAGCATAACGCCCGCGGCTACCAGGCAATGCTCAGATCTATCGTGATGCTGAAGAACAGTGGCGGCATTATTCACCAGGCATCGGCAGGAGCAGGAAAACCGACCGTGTATATCCCTAGGGTGTATTCAGCAGCGACTACAGGGCGGACAGCCAGTCCGGCATCTGCCAACCCAGTCATTCAATCTCGAAGCAGCCGGAGAGTACTTCAATGTCGTAACTGATGCGCTGGCTAAGAAACTTACAGGCCCGGCGGATGACAAGGGCAATCGCACGGTATCGCCAAAGGATATCATACGGGCATCTGCAGCAGAAATAGCCAAGTGTGACTTCGCTCTTGTCAGGATAACCAGTCCTCAAAACGGGAATCCAACTTACATGGGATTCGGAGGAATTACAACCGACGGCAGTAAATATACATATCTGCCTATTTCACTGCAATATCGTCCCTACACTGCAAATTCAGAATTCGTGCGTTTGGAGTCTATCGGCGGAGATATGATTGAGGTGACAGAGACATCGCCTGATGGTTATGGCGATATAAAGACACTGGTAAAGGAGAATCGCTCATATTTCGGCAAGACCGCAATCATCAGGAATGAAAGTGATCTGGATCTCGTACTGAAAACCGCATCTGCGGCAGACAAGGTCATTGTTGCTCTAAACGTGTCAAATCCAATGGTGTTCAAGGAATTCGAGAGCGAGGTCGATGCAATCCTTGTGGGATTCGGTGGTGACAGGTCAGCCTATCTGCACGACAAAGCATTCCTTGAGATTATTGCTGGTCAGGTAGAGCCGTCCGGACTACTGCCACTTCAAATGCCTGCGAATATGGAGACCGTAGAGGCACAATTCGAGGATGTGCCGCGGGATATGAAATGTCATGCTGACAGCGACGGCAACACCTATGACTTTGCATTCGGCCTGAATTGGTCGGGCGTGATCAAAGACAACCGCACGGCAAAGTATGATGTTCCTCCGATTGTAGGCGGACCACCTAAATAAATATAAACGTTCCTATACTTTTAATTAAGTAGCTGTACCTCCCATAGTTGGAATAATCAGGGGGGCCGCTGCAGGTCTAATTCATTTTTTTCAAAAAATGGGTAACATTCTCCGGAATTAACAAACTTAATTTCATACAGCGAAAATTCATGCACAACTTTCCAGCCAGACGTTGTGAACTGGGAAGAGGTTGCCATTGTTTTTGCTTTTTGCTTTAGCTTTATAGACAGGAATAGGGTAGGAGACAAATCCGGATCGCCCCATTACTGTTAATAAAATAACAACACATGTGATTCTGAGAAAACTTTCTTATGAGAATACGTATTAAAATCTGTTGCATCAGTACCATTGACGAAGCAAAACTAGCCATCGAGTCTGGTGCTGATGCCATTGGACTGGTTGCAAAAATGCCCAGCGGACCGGGACCTATTCCTGACGAATTGATCAGGCAAATTGCTCAATCTGTTCCACCATTAATCGGGACTTTTCTCCTGACAAGTGAAACGTCTGCTGAGGAGATAATTAGACATCACCGAAGAACTTATACTGACACAATTCAAATTGTTGATTTGCTGTCGGTGGGGACTTACTCTCAAATCAGAGAAGCCTTACCCTCTGTCAAAATAGTTCAGGTAATTCATGTTATTGATTCAAATTCGGTGGAAATGGCCGTCAGAATTTCAGATAATGTTGATGCATTACTGCTTGATAGTGGAAACCCAAACCTGAAAATTAAAGAATTGGGAGGAACAGGCAGAGTGCACAACTGGAATCTTAGCAGACAGATTCGTGATAATGCAAAATGTCCGATTATCCTGGCGGGAGGGCTGAGACCTGAAAATGTCAGATATGCAATTGAGGAAGTTCAGCCTTTTGCTATTGATGTTTGCAGTGGTGTCAGAATAAATGGTGCACTCGATAAGAACAAGCTTAGTCGCTTCGTCAAAAATGCACTAAATGAAACTTAATTCTCTGCTAAAATGATTGTACTAAAAGCGTAAGCCAATAAATAAAAAGTGGTTTATTTGCAAAAATAGAAGTTATGGACACACCCATTATATTTTGGATACTTTTTAATGCCTTTGTATTACTGATGTTAGCACTTGATTTGGGCGTCTTTCATCGAAAGACCCACGAAGTATCTGTAAAGGAAGCATTAACATGGACTTTTATCTGGGTTTTCCTTGCATTGGTTTTTAACGCAATAATTTTTTATTGGAGAGGTCGGCAGCAGGCTCTGGAGTTTTTTACCGGATATTTAATTGAAAAGGCTTTAAGTGTGGACAATATCTTTGTATTTATAATGATTTTCACCTACTTCCAGATTCCTTCAAAATATCAGCATAAAGTCCTGTTCTGGGGTATTTTAGGTGCATTAATAATGCGGGTGGTTTTCATATTTGCCGGAGTTGCACTCATTGAAAAATTTCATTTTACCATCTATATTTTTGGTGCATTGTTGATTTATACTGGCTATAAAATGTTTTATCATAATAATGCAAAGATAGAACCTGATAAAAATCCACTAATAAGGTTTTTTAAAAAGTTCATGCCTGTAACACCTCATTTGCAGGAAGATAATTTCTTTGTAAAACTCAATGGTAAACGATTTGCAACGCCCTTATTTTTGGTTTTGATTACTCATAGAAACTACTGACCTTATTTTTGCAGTGGATAGTATCCCTGCTATTTTAGCAATAACACAGGATCAGTTTATTGTTTATACGTCCAATGTGTTTGCAATACTCGGATTACGTTCTCTCTATTTTGCATTGGCAGGTATAGTGCATCGCTTCTGGTTGTTGAGTTATGGTCTTGCAGTAGTATTGGTTTTTGTTGGTATAAAGATGCTGCTGATTGACTTATACAAAATTCCAATCGAATGGTCGTTGATTTTTATATGCCATTATAATTACAGTTAGTATTTTCTTATCCTTAAAAATAAAGAGGACTAATTAGGTTCTAATAATGATTCCTTTAGAGAGCAATTTTTGGAATTATTTATTTCATACACATCCCATCCTTGAATTTGGTGGTTTATTATTGATTCCTGGGCGTTTTTCCCCCATATTAGACGAACTACATAATGAGATTTAAACGTCGATTAAAATGCGGGCAAACTAAAATGATATAACTGACCAAAGCAAAACACATGCTATGAAAAAAAATATTAACTCAAGCTATGAATTTGATAACAAAGAGGAAATAATACTTCGGGATTATTTGGCATTGGAACGTACCAGATTAGCTAACGAAAGAACCCTGTTTGCATACATAAGAACTTCTCTGTACCTGGTTTTGGGAGGAATAGCGTTTTTGCAGTTACAGGGTTTTGAAAAAATCAAGTGGCTAGGCTACTTGTCGCTTGTTTTAAGTATTATCTTTTTAGTTTTTGGTATTTTTAAATATTACCAATTAAAGAATAAATTGAAAAAATATTATAGCGTCACAAGGGAGACCAAGAAACAACCAGATGAATCATAGTCATAAATGCTTTTTACCAAATTTCAGGGATATCATTTAAAACCACCTGTATGGGACGTACACTAAGAGTCATTAATAATGATGAACCTCTTACAACCTTGTGATAGCCACTGTTTCTGCCAGTCTGTATCGCTCGGGATTACTGTAACTTATTGTCTGAGGAACGTATGCAACAAATAATCTCAGCGGCAAAAAGCAAGAACATTAACATCGAGATAAATGACATTGCCCAAATAATAAATTAAAACATCATGAGTAACGAAAATAAATCAATTCACGAATTCGATTTCAATTTAATCTGCGAATATTTTTCAAGCATAGAACGACAAGGACCAGGTAGCCCCGAAGTAACCATCAAAGCATTGAGTTTTATATATAATCTTACCAATGAATCCCGCATTGCCGACATCGGTTGTGGAACCGGTGGTCAAACAATGGTGCTGGCTCAGCATGCGCCGGGTCATATTACAGGAATCGACTTATTTCCCGTTTTTATAGACCTGTTCAACTCTAATGCCGTTAAACTGAATCTTCAAGATAGAATTAAAGGTGTCGTTGGTTCAATGGATAACCTCCATTTTAAAAATGAAGAATTAGACCTGATCTGGTCGGAAGGAGCTATTTATAATATCGGTTTTGAACGAGGGTTAAACGAGTGGTGTAAATTCCTGAAAACGGGAGGCTATATTGCAGTTTCAGAAGTGTCGTGGTTTACCGAAAAACGACCTGACGAAATCGATAAGTTTTGGCTTGATGCATATCCTGAGATTGACACTATTCCAAATAAGGTCGCCCAGATGCAAAAAGCCGGATATATTCCCGTTGCAACTTTTATCCTGCCTGAAAACTGCTGGACTGAAAATTTCTATGTTCCGCAAGTTATGGCACAGGAGGCTTTCCTAAAGAAATATGCAGGGAATAAAACTGCTGAAGAGTTCATATCAAGCGAACGGCATGAGGCTCTATTATATACCAGGTATAAAGAGTTTTACGGATATGTTTTCTATATTGGGAAGAAGCTATAAAATATACCGGCTTACAACACCTTCAATAAAGTTAAGTTGGTTCCCTCTTTTTATCGAAAAAGCGGGATAGGTTGTAACGGATTTTGACCAATCATTGCGGGATTTGACTTCGGTGAGCTCCCCTGGGTCGGTTGGCTTCGCCGGGCTCCGCTTTGCTGAGGTTCGTAGCTACTCTACTCAGCTTTTGCTCCTGCACCCAACGCTAATTAGTAATGAGAATTAAACCCGGATAGATGCGTCTCCAAAGTTTACTGCTCAAAACCGGGACTTTAAAACCATTCCGGCACCTAACGGTTGTAACAAATCTATCCCTTGTCGCTCAGGCTCCCTCGTATTTAGATAAAAAGAGGTAAGAGATTCCTTTTCATAAAAAAACAGGTTTATAAGAGAAAAATTCATAACAATAATATCCAAAAAGGATAACTTATTCGAACACTACAGTTCTATTATTAAAAACAAATACCCTGTCTTCAAAAACCAATTGCATGGCCCTGGCAAGGGTTGCAGTCTCATTTTCTCTGCCAGCTTTTATAAGATCTATCAGCGCAAACGAATGATTTACTGGTATAGTTTTTTGCGTAATAATTGGCCCTTCATCCAAATCGTTTGTTACGAAATGTGCCGTTGCACCAATTATTTTAACTCCACGTTTCAATGCTTGCCTGTAAGGGTAAGCACCAATAAAGGCAGGTAAAAATGAATGATGAATATTAATAATTTTTAATTTAAAAGAAGTAATAAATTCAGGTGATAGAATACGCATAAATTTGGCTAAGATCAAATAATCTGGTTTATGCGGAAGAATTATGTTAGTCAATTCAGCTTCAAAGTTTTCTTTACTTTTATTCTCATGCGAAACTAAATGAAATGGGATACTAAATTGTTCAGTAATATCTTTTAAATCAGGATGATTGCCAATAACACATTGTACATTAGCTCCAAGGGTCTTGAAATGATTTCGTGTGAGGATATCGCTTAAGCAATGATATTCTTTTGTAACCAGAATAACTATTTTTTTCTCCGGCAAAGGATTTACTTTAACGACAGCACCGGATGGTAATACTTGTATTATTGCCATTTCAATATTTTGTGGATTTTTAATACCGTCAACCACAAGCCTGGCAAAAAATTTATTCTCTTCCAAATCTACATGTTCCCGCATGGAAATAATGTTAAAGTCATTTTTTGCCAAAGTTGATGATATATCTGCAACCAGACCAACACGGTCTTTACATTGAATGATTATGACCATCTTCGATTCTATTACGTTTCACAATTTTACGATTTTTATTTCACGAAGTACAACATAAAGTTGCTCAAAGGGGAAAAACCAAAATAACATTTTTGAAACAGCTTCCAGCGAAGGAGCCAGATTGTGGAAAAGTGACCCCAGATCCAAGCGATTACCTCCTCTTCAGGTTGAAGCCGTAATCGTCGGTGATATATGCAGGGATTACCAAGGGTGATCGGTTTGCTAATAAATCAATGTCCTGAAGAAGTCAAAGCACCTGACTTCTTTTTATCAGTCATTGATTACTCTCTCATTATCACCAGGTATGGAATATAAAGTCCTGGTAATATGAGTTTCAGGATCTGTTGTCATTAAGAGCTTTACATTCATCTTTATTAAATCACCAGAAATCAAAAACTTCCTGGACCTTGTCAGAGATTTTAATACAACGAACAGAATAACCATCTTTCTTATCTGTCGGGAAAAGAGATAATTCTCTCTTTGATGAGTATAATGCCGCACACCAGCTGGTGACATCATCATCATCAACATTTGTCCAGAAAAAGGCTGCGTTTCCTATATATTCCATATTCTTGTCACCGCTACGGCCACTTGAGAGAGCAGTAAAACCACTTGAATTTGTTGCGCCGGTATTTGGGCTTTTCCAGGAAGTTGTTCCTGTCTCTTTCAGTTTTCCGCCTGCCTGATCATCACCTCCAAGATAGGTAGATAAATACCACCAGTCTTGCACCGATGGCAGTCGCCAGCCAGCAGGACAGGCTTTGGTTGCAGCCTGCCAGGAATACAAGTAACCATGGGTCTTTACATAATCTTTGATATCATCATAAACCCAGCATCCGCTTTCAGTCTTAAAGGCAAGATTCTCGCCCATCCACACCTGATCATCTATTTTAACAGTTTTGTAAACTTTACCATCCCTGGCATCGGTGAATGAGCCTGCTTCCTGGCCATATGACAATGAACAAATACCGGTAACAATAAAAAATATTATAGAAATTTTAAATCCTGATTTCTTCCTCATTCCAATGTTAATTATAAATATTCAATACTACGTAATTGCCCGGGCATCCGGAAAGCGGACAAATATTTATCCGTTAAGCACCCAACCCTTGCGATATTCCTTAGTCAGGTATGCATTGGCAGCGGCATCATTCGTCACTTGTCCGGCAACAGGATCATATTGCAGTTCCTTGCCAGCCTGATGTGCAGCAAGCCCAAGCATTAATGTCTCTATCATACGGCCAGCGTAGTCAAAATCACAATCAGTCTTCAGGTTACCCTTGCATGCTTTGAACCATTGCTGCTGGAAACCGCCCATTGGAGGTGCAACCTGGTCTTTGGTTGGTGGTTTGTAATAAGTCATATCGGCTCCGCTGCGCTCCGGAAGAAGCATCCGGTTGGTAAAGTCAGCAACAAGAGTCCCTTTGGTGCCTTTGAACATTGCACCATGGCCAATTTTCAGAATATCAATGGCTGGATTCGGAGAGGCCGGACTTAACTTACCCTGGTACCATTCAACAGTAATTGGTCCACGCCAGTCGTTGGCAGGAAAATTGAATTTTGTATGAAGGTTCGAGGCTACAACCTCTTGATTGTAAGGGTCTCCCTCTGCCCAGGCACTTGTAGGTTGACTGGCATCTATTGCATTCCAGGCAAGGTCCATAGTATGAGCGCCCATGTCTCCGTTCTGCCAGCTGCCGAAATCATGGTACATGTTCCACAGCAGGCAACCTGCTCCCGGTCTTGCGCCGAAATAGCCCGGATTAAATGGATGCATCTGAACCGGACCAATCCACTGTTCCCAGTCAATGTCCTTTGGGGCAGGTCCTGCTGCAGGAAGATAACCGGTTTTATCATGAGTACGGTTGCCCCATGCAATTACCTCTTTCAGATCGCCAATAGCGCCGCCACGAACCAGCTCCGCGACGCGGTCAAAATTTTCATTGGCATGGCGCTGTGTCCCATGCTGGGTAGCCAGCTTATTCTTGTTTGCCAGGTACACCTTCCGCACCTCGCGTGCCTCGGTAACGCATTCGCCAACCGGTTTTTCGCAAAAAACATGCTTGCCGCGGTTCATGGCCCAGATGCTGATAAAGGCATGGTGGTGATCGGGAGTACAAATCAATACGGCATCAATATCCTTTTGATCGAGGCATTTCCTCCAGTCGGTGTATTGCTTTGCATTGGGATATTGCTTTGCAGCCAGAGCCATATTACCTGCATGTACGTCGCAAATGGCAACCACATTTTCGCTCTCCAATGCTCCATAATGCTGGCTCCCTCGTCCATGTGCCCCGATCAGGGCAATGTTTAGTTTATCACTGGGGTTTTGTCCTGAAAGGATACCCCCCGGAAGGATAATCAGTCCGGCACCGGTTGCGGCGGCGGATTTAACAAATGTTCGTCTTTTCATTATATTTTATGTTTGTGAGTAAAATGGAGTGCCTGCATCAGGTCCCAATAATGTTAATTTATCCGGCTCCTGAATTTCACATAATCAATATTTTAAGTAACTCAAACTTAGGGAATGTTTTATTCACCTCAAAATGTTTAAACAATTTTAACGTTTCTTACGTTATTAACCTATTAATCATACGTTTCAGGGCTTATTGGCCACATCATTTAGCTGATATTGTTATAGAAGCTCTCTTCAATCCTTCAGCGGTGGCCCTGACTTTTATTTTCCCGGTCTTTGTTCCCGGCCGTGCTATAACCAGGCATATTCCCTGCCAGGTTTTTTTCTTTGGTTGCTGAAAGCTCGACATATCCAAGGGATTACCACTCCCAACACCTGCCAAACCGCCCTTGCCGGTTACCTCAAAGCTAACTATTATATCATCTGCATCAGGAACAATATTGCCTTCAGAGTCTATTATTTCTGCCCTTATATATGACAGATCGTTACAGTTTGCCTTGATTTTAGTCCGATCAGCCGTGAGTCTTATTGCTGTTGGTTTACCTGTAGTTTTAAGAGTCTGTGATGCTGTTTCCTTAGCATTGTCATAACAGTATGCAATAAGCGTTCCAGCCTCATAGGGAACCTCGAATGCAGCTGTGATTGATTTTCCCGGATCCACATTTTTTTCACCAACAATTTTACCATTTAATTTAAGTCGGACCTGCTGACTGCGGGTGTAGACATGTACCTGCAATTTTTCACCCTCATGACCAGACCAGTTCCAGCTCTTAAGCTCATCAGGAAACCCCCAGTTACTGGTTACCTCTCTTTTTCCTTCCTGGACGGGACGATGCACGAACATTTCAACTTTGCTTTTACCCCAGACAACATGCTGATAATATGAAGGCACCTTTCTGTTTCCGATCAGGTCGATATCACCCTGGTAATTGGTAAATGCCGGCCATGAATCACGACTGAAAAAGCCTTGCCCGGCTACCTGTTTCTGACTCGTATCCGGGGCCATGTCCCTTAATTGTGACAGGCCAACACCTGCCTCACCGAGGTTATCAGTAGCTGTCCAGACAAAATATCCTATAACATAAGGATGCTTTATTACCATCTTATAGTTTTCCAGCGCTAGTGGAGGATTTGTTTCAGTTCCAACCATAACACGGTCAGGATATTTAATATGATCCTCCTCATATCTCTTGTAAGCATAGTTATAGCCTGTTAAATCAAAGAGGTCCATGTGCTCCGGGATCTCGTCCCATTTGCTTTTCTGACCCCTCATCCATGCGAAATCAACAAAACACTCTGTTACCAATCGTGTCTTATCATTCCGGCGAATTTCCTCAGTCAGATTTCTGGCAATTCTTAATCCTGAGGTATCAAAAGTCTCACGGATTTCATTCCCAATACTCCATATTATGACTGACGGGTGATTCCTGTCACGCTTTACCCACGACTCCACATCTTTCTGCCACCATTCCCTGAAATAGAGATGGTAGTCCTGACTCCTTTTAGCCGTTTCCCACACATCGAAGATTTCATTAATAACTACCATTCCCAGCCGGTCGCAGGCATCCAGGAGTTCTGATGACGGAGGATTGTGAGCGGTCCGGATGGCATTGAAGCCGCTGTTTTTCAGCACCTCAATTTTACGTTCCTCGGCACGGTCGATGGCAGCAGCTCCCAGAGGCCCGTTATCGTGGTGAATACAACCACCGATCATTTCGATCGACTTACCATTGATAGTAAACCCGTTCTGCGCATCTGCATTAATACTGCGGATCCCAAAATGAGTTGCCAGACCATCAACAATCTTATTATTTATCAGCACAGTTACTTTCGCATGGTAGAGATTCGGTTCATCGATCGACCAGAGAGATGGCATCTTTACCGGAATTACCTGTATTACCTGTATTTTTTGACCTGACGCCACCATTGAATTGCTGGTAATAGTTGCAGCCAGCTTGCCTGAAGGATTTAACAAATCGGTATGCACGACGATACTTTCATCACTGTTCCCGGAGTTTACAATTGTCGTTTCAACTTTAACATCTGCAGAATTTTCTGTTATAACGGGTGTTGTAATGTATAATCCGCCTGATATATCTATGTGAACAGGATTTACCATAGTGAGCCAAACATGCCTTGTAATACCTGATCCTGTATACCAGCGTGAATTCATCCCTTCATTTTGAACGCGGACAGCAACAATGTTAGGTTCTCCCGGGGGGTTCAGATAAGAAGTAATATCATAGTAAAAAGGAGTATATCCATAAGGATGAAATCCAAGGTGTTTTCCGTTAAGCCAAACATCGGATCTCACAGTAATTCCGTCAAATTGCAGGAAGGCAATTTTATCCTTATCCTCATCCATGATGGTAAAGCTTTTCCTGTACCAGCCTGTGCCTCCCACCATGTATCCGGTAGTACCTTTATCAATGGCGGATCTATCAAATGGACCGATTATATCCACACCGTTTTGTCCGGGCAGATCTTCAATACTCCAGTCATGAGGAACGTCGATGATCCTCCATCCTGAATCATTAAAATCCGGCGATTCAGCGCCTGAAAGTGTATCTTTTAAAAAGCGCCAGCCTTCATCGAATGATATTGTTCTATCACCAGTGGAAATTTCAGCCGGGGTATGGCATGAAGCGAGAACCAGAAAAACTAATGCCACTGCATAAAAGCATGAACTTAAACGAAGTTTTAATAAAAGCAGTTTCAGATATTTCATAAAAATGCTACCTGTGGCTGATAATTATGAAGAGATCCTTCATATTCACAATCCCGAAATTGTTAATAATTGGAAAATTGGGAGAATGTAAAGATATAATTAATATTGAAAACCGATCCTCGCTCCAGTTCCCAACATTCATCAAAAGGTTGTGGTGCCGTGTTGCGCAGGACGAATCTGAGATACTTCTTAAACAAAACTATCCACCTTGCATGATGCCTTTGGCAGGGCCGAGCGTTAAGGGGCTGACCGTTAAAAAATTAGCCAGTGGCTAATTTTAGGGAGGAGCCAGATTGAGCGATGGGAAGTGGGCTGTTTTAGCGAAGGAGCCGGTCTGCAGGGGAGGCAACCCCAGTCCACCGAATTAATAACATGATCCAAAGGTCCTCACACTTAGGGGAGGTCCCGATGGCTATCAGTATGGTGAGGCAAATCCAGGGATTGCCTTCGGCGATCCCTAAGCGGGGAAGCATCAAAGGCATCAGATCAGATCGCCCTACGGGCTTTTTTGTTTTATTCAAAGCCCTCATCCATTGAATCATGGTTCGGACTTTTCATAAAACAAAAAACCCGCAGCTAATGCTGCGGGTCTGATCTGATGCCTTTGGCGGAGAAAGAGGGATTCGAACCCCCGGTCCACCGATAGGCGGACAACGGTTTTCAAGACCGCCGCATTCGACCGCTCTGCCATTTCTCCATTTCTCCGCCGCAAAGATAATATTTTTTTGATTTTGGGGAATTATTCCTGAAAATACACTAAATATCAGATAACCAAATAAATAAACTATTTATTAACAGGATTTTAACAAACAGGATTTTAGAAAATCCGGGAAACACGACCAGATGAGGGTTTGCGTTATTTTTTCAGATCAGCCTGATTCCGTGAAAAAACATGGCTTTTTGTACTAAAAGTGGCACTAATTGCGCAAAATAGACAAAAATTATTTGCATATGATATAAAATGAAATATATTTGTACCCAATTAGAACCATTGGTCTAACCTTAAAAAGTTCATTATGACAAAAAAAGAATTAGTAAATGCAATTGCTGGTGATGCAGGTCTTTCTATCAAAGATTCAGGCAAAGCTTTGAACGCATTCGTTGGTGCTTTCAGTAAAGCAATGAAAAAAGGTCAGAGAATCCAGCTCCCGGGCATGGGTACCTTTAAAGTTGACAAAAGAAGTGCAAGAGTAGTACGTAACCCCCGTACAGGTGCAAAACTGAATGTTCCTGCTAAAAAAGTTGTAAAATTCAAAGCAGCTCCGGCACTTAACAAAGGTCTTTAATCTTAATCGATTGAGAATGCTGAGGGGTGTAATTATTACACCCCATTTTTTTTACTAAAAATTTGACATGTCGTTATTGATAAGGTAATTACGCTTAAAAACAACAATTTAACCAAGTTTTATTATTTTATTAAATGTAATTATTTTTGATTCCTAAATTTGTATTCAATTTTTTTACTATTTTTGATTTGATTTCTGCTGTTCAAAAAAGAAAGCAATGAATTGTATAATTGTCGATGATGATAGTTTGAGTTGCAAGATTCTGGAAGGTTATGTCAGTAAATATGCCTCCCTTAATCTTATCGGCGTATTTAACGACGCTGTTTCTGCCCGAAATGAAATTGGAAAACATAAGGATATCGACCTTATACTACTTGATATCAAAATGCCTGAAATGGATGGCTTCGACTTTATTGGGAGTCTCGACCATCCGCCAAATATAATTATTGTATCGGGTGGAGGGGAATTCGCCCTTAAAGCTTTCGATTTCAATGTTGTTGACTTTCTCCTTAAACCAATCTCATACGCGCGGTTCTGCAAAGCTATTGATAAGGTAGTCAGATATTTTTCTCCTAAAGAGTTGAGCACATCAGGCGATGAAGAAATATTTATTAAAAAAGGCTCATCACTGGTAAAGCTTAAACTCAGGGAAATTGTTTTTGTTGAAGCCCTCGAGAACTATGTCACACTGAATACAAATACCGACAAGTTCACCATCCATTTTACAATGAAGGCCATTGAAAACCAGCTTCCCTCCGGAGTCTTTATAAGGGTCCACAGATCATTTATTATTAATAAGAGTATGATCCTGGCTATTAAAGAAAACTCCCTTGATATAACCGTTGGGCATACAGTGAAAAATATTCCGGTTGGAAAATCATTCAGGGATTCACTCCTGAACGATATAAACGTGATGGCAAGATAATTTCCAAACTGTCACATGCTCACAAACCGGCAGCTTTTTCTTCAATACCTCGGACAAACATCCCCATCTCCTTTAATGCTCGAGATTGAAAGAGCCGAAGGTGTGTATATGTATGGCCCTTCAGGAGAAAAATACCTCGATCTTATTTCAGGCGTCTCAGTAAGCAATACAGGGCACTGCCATCCAAAAGTGGTCAGTGCTGTCAGGAAACAGGCTGAAACCTATATGCATTTAATGGTCTATGGTGAGATCATCCAGGCTCCTCAGGTAAAATATGCTGAATACCTTTCGAAATTCCTCCCGGAGAATCTGGGTTGCTGCTATTTCGTCAACTCCGGAAGCGAGGCAACCGAAGGTGCATTAAAGCTGGCCAGGAGATTTACCGGCCGCAGCAAAATAATATCGTTCAGAAACTCATACCATGGCAGCACTTTCGGAGCATTGAGCGTCCAGGGGAGCGAGCAATTCCGGGGTGCATTCCGGCCACTGCTTCCCGACTCATTCCAGGCACAATTCAATGATTCTGATTCCCTTAATTTGATAGATGATAAAACCGCATGTGTCATTATAGAACCTGTTCAGGGCGAGGCAGGTATTATATTTCCTGAAAACGGATTTCTGGAACTTGTCAGGGAAAAATGCACGGAAACAAAATCCCTTCTTATTTTTGATGAGATACAGACTGGCTTTGGAAGGCTTGGTCATATGTTCGCCATTGACAGGTTCAGGGTTATTCCCGATATACTGCTGCTTGCAAAAGCTCTCGGAGGGGGAATGCCCCTGGGAGCGTTTATCTCATCACCTGAAATCATGTCATCCCTGATGTCAGATCCGCCCCTCGGACATATAACAACATTCGGAGGCCATCCTGTTTGCTGTGCTGCCGGTCTGGCTTCGATGAAGGTCCTGACCGAAGAAAATCTCGCGGATAACTGCCCGGCAAAATCGATACTTTTCAGGCAGCATCTTAAACATGATCTGATACTGGAAATAAGAGGGGAGGGGCTTCTTCTGGCAGTTGAGCTTGCAGGACCGGAATATGTAAGTTATGTCATTGCAAAGGCTCCCGAATACGGACTGGTCCTCGATTATTTCCTGTTTTGCAACAGCTCATTCAGGATTGCACCGCCTCTAACAATCAGCAACAAAGAGATTTTGTGGGCATGCGGTCAACTGACCCGCCTTCTTGATGATTCAAAAAAAAATGTAATTAAAAAATGAGAAGGATTATTCTGGTATTCATCCTTGCCATTGGGGTTAACAGCTCACTTGTTTACAGTCAGGATCTTAAGTCCGATATTTCATCCACACTCGGGAATCTTTTCAGAAGATTGCCAATCAGCCGGGAGGATACGGAAAGGATAAGGATAAATGATTCCATAAAGCTTTTTATTGAAAGCTATGCCGGATCTGATACGGTTTTTACCCATAAGTTTAACAACCTGAGAAATCTTGGACAAATACTCTCTCATAATTCCCAGCTTAAAATCCTTACGTGGAATTTGCTGCTCGACAGTTCAAAAAGCAGGTATTACTGTTATTTTATTCACAGATCAGGAAAAGAGAACTTTGTCAATAAGATTGAAGGGCCCTATCGTGAAGAACCGGTCAGAGATGATACTATCTATTCTGAAAGCGATTGGTACGGTGCACTTTATTATGATCTCAGGGATGTAAAAAAAGACAAGCAGACTTACTGGGTTCTCCTGGGCATTGATTATGGCAACCCATCAATTTCACGCAAGATTATTGATATACTGAGCTTTACACCTGACGGGAAGATCATTTTAGGGAAGAAGCTATTCGTTTCAGGTAACGTATTGAAATACAGGGAAGTGCTTGAATACAGCTCGGAGGCAGTAATCTCTTTAAAATTCCGTAATGACAAGTCGATAGTTTTTGACCACCTTGTTCCGGTCTCCCCTGCCCTGAAAGGGAAAAAGGAATTCTATGCCCCCGACTATTCTTATGATGCCTATAACCTCGAGAAAGGGATGTGGCGGTTCAAACCTAACGTTGATATACGGAATAAGAAATAAATTCTTTAGGTGCTGGGTACTGTGAGCTGGTTGCCAAGTTCAGGGTATTTATTAGTGATTAAAAGCTCCTTGCTAACTGCCCCATACCCCATACCTCATACCCATCAAAGTGACTATTTGTCAGTCTGAAATTAACGGCATATCTTTTGAAAGTAGCAACGGCAGATTAATTATGTTTAACAATTAAACATATCGATATGCAAACCGGAAAAATTGGAGTAACAACTGAGAACATTTTCCCGATAATAAAAAAATTCCTCTATTCTGATCATGAAATATTTCTGCGTGAGCTTATTTCAAATGCAGTCGATGCCACCCAGAAGCTTAAGACAATGGCTTCAGTAGGCGATTATAAAGGAGATCTGGGTGATCTGACAATACGGGTTTCGGTTGATAAGAAGAAGAAAACAATCACAGTTTCCGATAACGGAGTAGGAATGACAAAGGAGGAAATTGACAAATATCTTAACCAGATTGCTTTTTCAAGTGCAAATGATTTTCTTGATAAATATAAAGATCAGGTCAAATGCAATAATCGGACATTTTGGTCTTGGCTTCTATTCCTCATTTATGGTATCGGATAAGGTTGAAGTGATCACAAAATCGTACCAGGATGATGCAAACCAGCAGTTAAATGGAGCTGTGACGGAAGTCCTGAATACTCAGATTGAAGAGAGTTGAAAAGGAGAACAGGGGAACTGATGTGATTTTGTATATTGATAAGGATTCAAAAGATTTTCTTGAAGAAAGTAAAATTGAAGAGCTTCTGAAAAAATACTGCAAATTCCTTCCTGTTGAAATTGCATTTCGGAAAGGAAAAAGAATGGAAAGACGGCAAATATGTTGAAACCGGCAAGGACAAGATAATAAATAACACAAAACCTGCCTGGACACTGAAGCCGGCCGACCTGAAAGATGAAGATTATCATGAAGTTTTACAGGGAGCTCTATCCGGTCAGGTGATGAACCTCTATTCAATATTCACCTTAATGTTGATTACCCTTTCAAGCTTACCGGTATTCTCTATTTTCCGAAGATAAAAAGCAATATTGAGATTCAGAAGAACAAGATCCAGCTCTACTGCAACCAGGTATTTGTTACCGATTCTGTGGAAGGCATTGTTCCTGAATTTCTTACTCTTCTGCATGGAGTTCTCGATTCTCCTGATATTCCTCTTAATGTTTCAAGAAGTTATCTTCAGAGCGATTCAAATGTGAAGAAGATTTCGAGCCATATTACAAAAAAAGTTGCCGACAGGCTGAATGATATATTTAAGAATAACCGTGAAGAATTTGAGAAGAAATGGGATAACCTTAAGCTGTTCATTGAGTACGGAATGATTACTGAAGAAAAATTCTATGAAAAAGCTTCGAAATTTGCCCTTCTTAAAAATACTGATGATAAGTATTTTACTTTTGAGGAATATGAAAAGACTGATTAAGGAAAATCAGACTGATAAAAATAAATCACTTATCTATCTCTATTCAACAAATAAAACCGATCAGTACACCTATATCGAAAAGGCAAAGAAACAAAGGATATGATGTCCTTCTTCTTGATGGTCAGCTTGATGTTCATCTTATAAATCATCTTGAAACAAAACTTAAGGATTCGAGGTTTGTGAGGGTTGATTCAGATGTGGTTGATAAGCTTATTCAGAAGGAAGAAACGACGGAATCAAAGCTTATCAGAGGAACAGCAGGAAGATCTGAAAAGTGTATTTAATGTAAGGGTAAAATCGAAGGAGATTTATAATGTTGTTTTTGAAACACTCGATGAGAATGAAGCCCTGTAATTATTACCCAGTCGGAATTTATGCGCAGGATGAAGGATATGTCGCAGATGGGAGGAGGGATGAATTTCTATGGGGAACTGCCTGACAGTTATAATCTGGTTGTTAATCCGAACCATCCGCTGGTGATTAAAGATTTCTGAAGATCTTCAGACTCAGGAAGGAACAAAGCTTAAGGAAAACAATAAGGAAAGAAAGAGGATCAAGGAAGAGATTGCTTTTATGGAAAAGGAGCATAAGAAGAAGAAAGCAGATGAGATAAGCCAGGTTGAAAAAGATGATCTTGAAAAACTCCGTAAAGAACTTGCAGACTGTCGAAAACTGCAAGAAAAGATATTCTTGAATCATATGGAGCAGGTAACAAAGTTGTAAAACAGCTTATCGATCTTGCTTTGCTTGCAAATAATATGCTGAGGGGCGAGGAGCTGAGTACGTTTGTTAAGAGAAGTGTGGAATTGTTATAATGAATAGGTTGTCTGTAGATGTGTTCCGTGATGCGGGTTCTGAGGGTAGATAAAATATAGGTACCTGAATTCCCATGGATTCAGATCTATATCATGCGAACTCATCTTTAAGATAATCGATTGCAACCCGTGTAGGCTCCTTTTCGAGTTCCATTATTTTTTCAAGTAGCCGTTTGCTGTAGTGCCATGCCTGATGAATCAGGCTGGCAGCTTTTCAGCTTCACTGTTGATTATTTTTATCATGTTGGACGTGCATTCCTGACAACTTCCCATGCCTGCGGGCTCATATAGATCTGCTGCGAAAGATTATGTTCAAATTCACTTCTGATTGCAGTTGTAAGCAATGCGGAATGAAGCTGTGAGGCCGTCATATCGGGTGAACTTACCCTTACAAGCAGTGATTCAAGCGATATCCTTTCAAGAAAAAGAACTATTCTTTCGTATGCCTGAAGCTTTATCGGAGTTACAGTCCGGCTGTTCTGAAGAATGAGCTCCTGTCTTCTCTTGTCCTGATCATTCCTGATCATATTTCTTAAAAGTACCCATGCAGTAAAAAATACTATCAGTGCCGGGATCGTGATTTTGATTATGTCCATAATATTTCCATAGCTCTTCAGATTATTTATTAATACAAACGTAAGATATTTTTTCCGAATATATTTCTCATGAATATTGATTTTCCGGAGAACACACAGATATGCTTACGTACAGGCAGGTTTTCACAAATGCATTCATCTTGGGATCTCACTTTAATTCCGAATAGATCTGCCTGAAAATTTTCTTTTTGTTTTTCATTTTTACTTCATACATTTGATTCCGGCCTTATTAACATTTATTACTTCATATCCTTAATCATGGAATATTTATCAGACAGAATCAAATCATTATCAGTTTCTCAGACACTTGCAATGGCTCAGAAGAGCCGGGAATTAAAAGCAAAAGGAATTGATATTATAAGTCTGAGTCTTGGAGAACCTGATTTCAACACTCCTGATTATATAAAAGAGGCTGCCAAAAAGGCCATTGATGACAATTATTCAAAATATCCTCCTGTTCCGGGATATAATGATCTCAGGGAAGCAATTTCGAAGAAATTCAGGGAGGAGAACGGCATTGAATTATTCTCCCGATCAGATAATTGTATCGGCAGGAGGGAAACACTCTCTTATAAATGTCATTCTTTCGATAGTTAATCCGGGAGATGAAGTAATAATTCTTGCACCTTACTGGGTAAGTTATTATGATCAGATAATCCTTGCAGGAGGCAAACCTGTGGTTGTTGAAGCATCAATTGAAAATGATTTCAAGATAAAGCCTGATCAGCTTGAAGCTGCAATTACAGGCAAAACAAGGCTGATAATTTTCAATTCTCCTTCGAATCCGACAGGTATGGTTTATACCGGAGATGAGATGGAAAAGATTGCCAGGATTGTTGAAAAACATGAAGGGCTTTTTATAATCTCCGATGAGATTTATGAACATATCATTTTTGAAGGCAGACATGTAAGTATGGCTTCTTTCAATTTTATCTATGACAGGGTGATTACTGTTAACGGAGTTTCAAAAGGATATGCCATGACAGGCTGGAGGATTGGTTATATCGGAGCTCCTCTATGGATAGCAAAAGCCTGCAATAAGCTTCAGGGTCAGTTCACTTCAGGTGTATGTTCAATTGCCCAGAGAGCAGCCCTGGCTGCTATTCAGGGAAAGGAAATTCGCATCAGATGATGAAAGAAGCATTTCTTCGCCGCCGCGACCTTATTTGCGGACTGCTGAAGGAGATTAAGGGAATAAGGTAAGAGTTCCGCAGGGAGCTTTTTATGTTATGCCTGATATTCAGTATTATCTTGGAAAATCGGATGGAAATACCAAGATTAATAATTCTGACGATCTTGCACTCTATCTTCTTGACAAAGCACAGGTTGCTGTTGTAGGAGGAGATGCTTTCGGAGCACCGAATGCATTAGGATATCATATGCCAATTCCGATGAACTGCTTGTTGAGGCAGTGAAAAGAATTAAAGACGGCACTGGAGAGATTAACTGTAACTAGTCCCCCGAATAGATGCTAATTAGTGCAGCCCGCTTCTTCAGGAGAGGATTGCATGCATGAGATAATTCATAATTGATCTAATATTTATTATACGAAACTGTTACCTCCTTGCGGTTTCCGTTTCTTTTCCCTGTGTTCGCTCAGGGAATATCCCAATGTAATTATCAGTTCAACTCTTTTGGATGCATGGAATTTCCAGGATTTTTTTACCTGTTTTTCATCAAACCATCCCATTATGCACGATCCGATTCCTTCAGCATTTGCCTGGAGACAGATATTTTCAGTTGCAATACCGATATCAATATGAGAGTAATCCTTGTTTTTAATTGTTCCGCCTACCTTTGAAGAAAAATTAGGATTTTCCCTGACAATTACAATAAGGACAGGAGCCTGGCCGACAAAACTATTCATCCCGAGATCTTGGCCGAAGCAGCTTCAGCGAGTTCACTTATCAGTTCAGGGATCTGTTACCACAATAAATTTCCATGGTTGGGCATTGCATGCTGAAGGAGCCATCCTTGCCGCCTCAATAATCCTGTCAAGCTTTTCTTTTCAACCGGTTTGTCGCTGTATTTTCTGTCGCTCTGACGCTGATTATAAGCTCAAGCATCTTCTTTCCCTCAATCATCAATTAATAGTTTTCGCCAGTAAGTTCGAAATAGCTTTCAGGATGCAGGCATGCAGGGCAATTCTTAAGGGGTTTTGTTCCGAAATGAATATAACCGCATTTTCTGCAATACCAGAATACTTTTTCATCACGTTCAAATACCTTGTCCTTCATTACATTTTCAAGAAGTTTCCTGTATCTGTCCTCATGTCCTTTTTCAGCAGCTGCAATAGCCTTAAATGCAGCTGAAATATTTTTAAATCCTTCTTCTTCAGCTACCTTTGCAAAAGCAGGATAGAGATCACTCCATTCTTCATGTTCCCCCTCAGCGGCAGCAAAAGATTTTCTTTTGTTGTTCCGATTTTGCCGGCAGGATAGGTGGCAGTTATTTCAACCATTCCTCCTTCGAGAAATCTGAAAAATCTTTTGGCATGCTGCTGCTCCTGCAGTGCTGTTTCAAGAAATATTCCCGAAATCTGTTCATATCCTTCTTCCTTTGCAACTTTTGCTGCAAATTCATACCTGTTCTTTGCCTGTGATTCTCCTGCAAATGCTTTCAGCAGGTTCTGTTCTGTTTGTGTTCCTTTTAAACTCTTTTCCATAGTTAATTAGTTTTATAATGAATAATAATTTATAAATTATTATTTAAATCATAGACATCCGCTAAATATTAAATATAGCAAAAATATCTATCTTTATTTTTAAATTTATCTGATTTAAGAAATTTTATTAACCATTAATAAAACAGAAAAATGGCAATATTATTATTTATTCTTGGGATCATTGTTCTTCTTGTGCTGATTGCAATTTCGCTTTATAACAGGCTTGTAAGGCTGAGAAATAACAGGGAACAGGCTTTTGCAGATGTTGATGTTCAGCTTAAACAAAGGCACGATCTTATCCCTCAGCTTGTTGAATCCGTTAAAGGATATATGGGGCATGAAAGGGGTGTTCTGACCGAAATTACCGAAGCACGTACAAATGCCATGAAAGCAACCACTATTAATGAAAAGATTGCTGCTGAGACAAGGTTATCAACAGCTCTTGAAGGACTTAAAGGTTTCTGTCGAAGCATATCCTGATCTTAAAGCCAGTCAGAATTTTATGGATCTTCAGAATGAAATTTCAGATGTTGAAAATAAGATTGCTGCAGCACGCAGATTCTTTAACTCTGCCACAAAAGAACTTAATGTTGCAACTGAAATCTTCCCTTCCAACATTATTGCTACTCTTGTTCAATTTCAAACGTGAAGCCGATGTTCGAACTTGGAGATCAGCGTGCAGCTGCTAGAGGAACCTCCTCAAATCAAGTTCTGAATATATGAAGTATTTCGGACTGCAGAGCCAGATATGGAGGAATAATACCAATTCAGTATTGATTCTGATCATGTTTCCTGTTGTGTTTTTATGGCTTGACCTGGCTTTTCTTCTTTTTTATGTCAGTCAGCACTGAAGATGAGCAGATGGCTTTGCATGATGTTAACAGATCAGTTTCTTTCAGACAATCCCATGGATTACTGATCGGTGTAATTATCTGGTTTATAATTGCATGGTTTTCACATTCTTCGATGATTAACACTGCTACAAATTCAAAACCTCTTGAAAGGAAGGAAAACAAAAGAGTATATAACCTTGTTGAAAATCTCTGCATTTCAACAGGGATGCAGATGCCGAAAGTCAATATTATTGAAGATGATTCATTGAATGCATTTGCCAGCGGAATTAAATCAAAGACTTTTTCAGTTTCTCTCTCCAGAGGGATTATAGATAAGCTTGAAGATGAGGAGCTTGAAGCAGTTATTGCCCATGAACTTACTCATATCAGGAACCGGGATGTAAGGCTTCTGATAATTTCAATAGTCTTTGTCGGGATATTTGGATTTATATCCGAGATGATATTCAGATCGATGAGTTCGGAAGGATTGGCAGAGGTAAGAAAGAGGGGGGGCAATTATTATTGCTCTGCTTCTTGCACTTGTTGGTTATCTTATGGCTTCCCTTTTCAGGTTTGCTCTTTCGAGAAAACGTGAATATCTTGCTGATGCAGGTTCTGCAGAACTCACACAGCAGGCCTCTAGTCGCTTGCTTCAGCTCTTGAGAAAAGTCTCAGCTGATCCAACGATTGAAGCAGTAAAAAGAAAAGATGTTGCACAGATGTTTATTGAAAATCCTCAGGTAAATGAAAAAAAAGCATCTTTCTCATTTGCTAATCTGTTTGCAACTCATCCCCCGATAGAAAACGGATTGAGCTTCTGGAACAATTCTGATTAGCGAACTGAGATATTGAGGAGATCACTCCTATTTTTTTCTTCCTGCCAATTTTGATAAGTCTTGATTCTTCTCCTTTCAGAAGTCTCGTAATATTTTTCCTGTGAGTTATTAATAAGTGCGATTGCCACCAAAACTGAAAATATCTTAAAATATACTGAAGGGGTGTCAAAGAAGAGGAAAAGAAATACAGGGAAAGCAATTCCTGCACTCATCGATGAGACCGAAACATATCCTGTAATAAGAAGAACTGCACAGAAAAACTCCTATGCAGGATATTGTAAGCAAGGGGTTGATTGCAAGCAGTACACCGAAAACGTTGCAACGCCTTTTCCTCCCCTGAATCCTGCAAAAACAGGGAAAATATGACCGATGTATTGCAGTTACTCCTGGCAAGTATCTGAAGATTTGTAAGAAGAGCTGTCCCTGGATCTGCAAGATTGAAAAACACCGGCAGCATTGCTGCAAGCCATCCTTTTACAAGATCAATTATCAGAACAGGGATTCCGGTTTTCCATCCGAGTACTCTTATTACATTTGTTGCTCCTGCATTTCCGCTTCCATGTTCCCTGACATCAATATTATGAAACATTTTTCCGACCCATACTGCTGTAGGCAATTGATCCAAGCAGGTATGCAAGAACAATACAAGAGTAAGGAATATTCATATTTAAGAATGATCGTTCAATATCAATGATAATCATCATTATCAGATCTATTGGTCCGTAATTCAGCAAGTTTTGCAGTCTCTTCATTCAGATGCAAACTTACTGAAATTATTTATGAATTTCAATGCCAGGTCAGTTGCAGCAATATGCCATTTGATAGGAGATTCCCATGCCTTTGCCGGGATCGAGGATGATTACTGTCCACACCATCAATCTTGTCAGGGATACTTAAGATTAAAGACAGGAAGAGTTGTGAATTCGCATTTATTTATTGAACCATCGAGTATTGCATTTATTATCCTCCGTGTTGTCGGGAGATCGATCCTGGTTCCGGTGCTGTAGGGTCCTCCCATCCATCCTGTATTTACCAGCCATGCTTCGGCATTATGCATCTTCATTTTTCTTGTCAGCTCATTTGCATAAATGATAGGATCGAGCATCAGGAAGGCAGCTCCGAAACATGCTGAAAATGAAGGAACCGGTTCAACAATTCCTCTTTCGGTTCCGGCAACCTTGGCAGTATATCCGCTGAGGAAATAGTATCTTGTCTGTTCTTCGGTAAGACGGCTTACAGGAGGCAGATACACCAAAGGCGTCGGCAGAAAGGAAAATCACCTTTTTTGCATGTCCTGCTTTGGAAACAGGTTTTACAATATTATTAATATGATAAATAGGGTATGAGACCCTTGTGTTTTCAGTTTTTGAATCATCATTGAAATCAATTGTGCCGTCCGACAGTACCACAAGATTTTCAAGCAGTGCATCGCGTCTGATTGCATTATAAATATCAGGTTCATTTTTCTTACTCAGCTTGATGCATTTTGCATAACAGCCTCCTTCAAAATTGAATATCCCGTCATCATCCCATCCATGCTCATCATCACCAATCAGAGCCCTGTCGGGATCAGTTGAAAGTGTTGTTTTTCCGGTTCCGGAAAGTCCGAAGAATATTGCAATATCCCCTTTCTTCCCAACATTGGCAGAGCAGTGCATTGAAGCTATCCCTTTAAGAGGAAGGTAATAGTTCATTACGGAGAATATCCCTTTTTTCATTTCGCCGCCATACCATGTTCCGCCAATAACGGCCATGCCTGCAGTGAGGTTGAAAAAGACAAAATTTTCGGAATTAAGTCCCTGTTTTTTCCAGTCAGGATTTGTTGTTTTTGATGCATTCAGAACTACAAATCCAGGTACGAAATTTTCAAGCTCTTCCGGTTCAGGCCTGATAAACATATTTTTAACAAAATGAGCCTGCCATGCCACTTCAAGGATAAATCTTACTGACAGCCGGGTATTCTTGTTTGCCCCGCAGAAACAATCGACAACAAACAGTCTTTTACCTGAAAGCTGCTTTGCCGCAATGTTCCTGCAATGTTCCCATATCTCATTTGTTATGGGCTTATTATCAGAGACTTTTGTTTTTTCCGACTTCCACCATACAGTATCTCTTGTTGTGTCATCAAGTACTACATATTTATCATTTGGAGACCGTCCGGTGAAAATTCCGGTATCAACCGAAACTGCTCCGGATCTTGTAATTATTCCTTTTTCATATCCGTCAAGTCCGGGTTTTGTCTCTTCAGCAAAAAGAAGGTTATAGGATGGATTATAGATAATATCAGTTACGTTTTCAATTCCGTAACTTCAGATCGTCAGGGGTAATCATAGTTGGTAATTTTGAAGATAAAAATGATTTCAAATGTATCAAATATTATTTAATTTATTAAAGTACCGCTGGCTGAAGACAATGGTATGTGAAATCAAGAATTTTACTAAATTGATAGGGTAAATAAATTATCAGCGGTCTTTAATATGGTTAGACAAAATAGAAATAGTTTTGGGGACAGGCATGAAAAGAAAAAGGGCATCGTGGAGGATGCCCTTTTCTATTTAAGGAATAAATAGTATCTATTTTCCGTATTTAATCGATGCCTGAGCTGCTGCAAGTCTTGCGATCGGAACCCTGAAAGGTGAACAGCTTACATATGTCAGTCCTGTTTTGAAACAAAATTCCACTGAAGCAGGATCACCTCCCTGTTCTCCGCAAATCCCGACTTTAAGATCCGGTCTGGTAGCACGTCCTTTTTCAACGGACATTGTAATTAACTGTCCAACACCTTCCTGGTCAATTGTCTGGAACGGATCAGCTGCCAGCATCTTCTTGTCAAGATAGTCATTCAGGAATCCGCCGATATCATCACGGCTGAATCCAAAAGTCATCTGGGTAAGGTCATTTGTACCGAATGAGAAGAATTCAGCAGTTTTAGCCATCTGGTCGGAGAGGAGAGTTGCCCTGGGTATTTCGATCATAGTACCATATTTGTAATCGATCTTCTTAAGGCCGGCTTTTTTACATACCTCTGCATAAATTTCGTCAACTACCTTTTTGGTAACATCAAGTTCGGAAACATCGCAGGTTACCGGAACCATCAATTCAGGTTTCGGATTCTTTTTCTCCTTTAAGCAGTTCAGCTGTTGCTTCGAACATAGCACGCACCTGCATTTCAGTTATCTCAGGAAAGGTAATGCCAAGGCGAACACCACGGTGTCCCATCATAGGATTGCTTTCATGAAGAGCTTCGCCGCGTTTTGCTACATCTGTTTTTTTAATGCCCAGAGCTTTTGCAAGTTCTGCCTGTTTTTCAGCTCCCTGTGGAACAAACTCATGAAGAGGAGGATCCATCAGGCGGAATGTAACAGGCAATCCATCCATGGCTGCCAGGGTGGCTTTCATATCTTTCTTTACATATTTGTGCAATTCATTAAGCGCTTTGCGGCGTTCTGCTTCATTTGCACTGAGGATCATTTTACGCAGGATGAACAAAGGCTGTTCCGATCCTTTGCCGTAAAACATATGCTCGATCCGGAAGAGGCCAATCCCTTCAGCTCCGTAATCACGCGCAATTTTTGCATCTTCGGCAGTATCAGCATTGGTACGGACACCCATTGTGCGATATTTGTCAACAATCTTCATAAATGACTGGAAACGCGGGTTTTCAGTAGCATCCATCAGTTCTATTGCCCCTGTATAAACGTTTCCTTTTGTGCCGTTAATTGTGATTATATCACCCTCTTTAAGTACAAGGTCGGTTCCGGCAACTTTTATTTTTTTAGCTGATGCATCAACATGGAGACCACCAGCGCCGACAATACAGCATTTACCCCAGCCGCGTGCAACAAGTGCAGCGTGAGATGTCATACCTCCCCTTGCAGTCAGAATACCTACGGCAGCACGCATGCCTTCAACATCCTCCGGATTTGTTTCTTCACGGACCATTATTACTTTATGTCCTTTCCTGTTCCAGGCAACTGCATCTTCGGCAGTAAATACTATCTTGCCAACAGCAGCACCTGGTCCTGCAGGCAAACCTTTAGCTATAGGCTTGACCTTTTTCTCGGCATCAGGATCACATATAGGATGAAGCAGCTCATCAAGCTGCGCCGGTTCAACACGGGTGACAACTGTTTTTTCGTCGATGAGTTTTTCCTTCAGCATATCCATTGCCATGTTGAGAGCGGCTGTTCCTGTCCTCTTGCCAGCACGGCACTGCAGCATGTATAGTATGTTTTCCTGGATTGTAAACTCAATATCCAGCATATCATGGAACGATTTTTCAAGGATCTGGCGGATCTTATAAAGTTCCTTGTATGTTTTCGGCATGGCTTCCTCCATGCTTTTCAAATGCTTATTCTGTTCATTCTTGGTTTCGTTATTCAGAGGGCTTGGTGTGCGAATACCTGCAACAACATCTTCACCCTGAGCGTTTACAAGCCACTCTCCGTAGAAAATGTTATCGCCTGTTGCTGGGTTGCGGGTAAAAGCAACACCTGTAGCTGATGAATCGCCCATGTTCCCGAATACCATTGCCTGTACGTTTACTGCAGTACCCCAATTGTCGGGAATTCCTTCAATACGACGGTAGGAAACTGCCTTTTTACCGTTCCAGCTTTTGAATACTGCCTTGATACTTCCTTCGAGCTGTTCTTTTGCATTATCAGGGAAAGGTTTGCCAAGCACCTGTTTTACTTTTTTCTTGAATTTTTCCGAAAGATCCTGTAACTCATCGGCGGATATCTCGGTATCTGATTTATAACCTTTCTTTTTCTTAAATTCATCAAGCATTGAGTCAAGCTGTTTGCGGATGCCTTTTCCTTCACCAAGTTCAATACCTTCAGCTTTTTCCATAACAACGTCGGCATACATCATGATCAGACGGCGGTATGAGTCCCATACAAACCTGGGATTATTGGTCTTTTTCAGAAAACCCGGGATGGTTTCAGTGCAAAGTCCGATATTAAGAACAGTGTCCATCATTCCGGGCATTGATTTTCGCGCACCTGAACGGCACGATACCAGCAATGCATTTTTCGGATCACCGTATTTCATTCCCATCGTCTCTTCGGTCAGCTTCATTGCAGCCCAGACCTCAGGCATTAATTCCTTGGGAAGAGTGCAGTTGTTGTCATAATACTCATTACACGCATCGGTTGTAATCGTAAAACCGGCAGGCACTGGAAGCCCCAGTAGACACATTTCTGCAAGGTTTGCGCCTTTACCTCCAAGAAGGTTCTTCATGTCTGCTTTTCCTTCTGCAGTCTTCCTGCCAAAGGAATAAACTCTTTTAACTTTTGACATACTTTTATTAATTTGATATAAACTTAAATTGTTGATTTTTAAAAACAAGGTGCAAATTTAATATATAAAATTGAATTTGAAAAGCCTGTTGAAAATTCATGATCTCGGATGAAACATTATCAGTGAATCACGAAGATAACTCCGGTCGATATGAGTATAGATCTCAGTGGTAAGGATCGACTCATGACCAAGCATTTCCTGTACCGCCCTGAGGTCAGCTCCTGCTTCTATCATGTGTGTGGCAAAAGAGTGACGGAATGTATGGGGACTTATCTTTTTTGTGATACCTGCCTTCCCAGCCAGATTTCTGATCATTGTGAAGATCATAGCTCTTGTAAGTCTCCTGCCTCTCCTGTTAAGAAAAACAACATTTTCGTTATAAATTACTTTTAACCTGTTTCTGTCAATCCTGTACAGGTCAATCTCCTTAAGCGCTTTATTGCTTACTGGCACAAGCCTTTGCTTGTTGCCTTTACCCGTAATGCTTACAAATCCTTCGCTATAGTGGATATCAGTAAGCCTCAGATTGACAAGCTCGGAGACTCTTAACCCGCATCCGTATAATGTTTCGATTATGGCTTTGTTTCGGTGTCCTTCAGGTTTACTCAGATCAATCACTTCAACTATCCGGTCTATCTCCTCGACTGAAAGGACTTCGGGAAGCCTGAGCCCGATTTTCGGTGATTCCAGAAGTGAAGACGGATTCTCATCAATCTCTCCGTCGATTAAAAGGAATTTATAAAAGGCCCTTATTCCCGAAAGAACTCTTGACTGCGTCCTGGCATTCTGATTTCCCTTGCCGAACCATTTGATAAACTCCCGAAGGTCAGCATAGGTTAACTCGACAGGGTCTTTATCAATGCCGTTTTCAACTGTAAAATCTTCCAGCTTTCTGATGTCATTCATATATGCTTCAATACTATTCTCCGACAGGGATTTCTCAAGCCTGAGCCAGGTTTCAAAGTGTTTACCGGATTCCTTCCAGGATAAGCTCATCGATAAATTCAGGATATGGTTTATATTGCAAAGTAACACAAAGTATTACAGTGCAGTCATGTGAATCCATCAATTTTAGTTATTTTTACAATCTAAATACCTTCGAAAAATCATCACGATGAAAATTCAAATAATAAATGGGCCGAACCTTAATCTGCTGGGAAAAAGAGAACCCGGAAAATACGGCACACTGTCATTTGAAGAGTGGATTGAAACTCTCAAATCTATCTACCCGGCCATCCGGTTTGACTATTTTCAGACGAATATTGAAGGTGAAATAATTAATAAACTTCACGAATCGGGATTTTCATACGACGGAATTATACTGAATCCAGGCGGATACACACACACATCAGTTTCAATTGCTGATGCGATATCTTCAATCAAAACGCCTGTGATCGAGGTTCATATTACCAATATTGCAGCTCGTGAGGAGTTCCGGCATACAAGCCTGACAGGAAGAGTCTGTGCCGGAAGCATAATCGGACTCGGCCTCGATGGCTACAGGCTCGCTGTGGAAGCTTTGATTGAAATTAATAAGAAAAAAATAAGCTGATGCCAAAGAAACGGACAAAAATTGTTGCTACGCTGAATGACAAAAGATGTGAACCCGCTTTTATTGAGAAACTCTACCGGGAGGGAATGGATGTTATAAGGATAAACTCAGCCCACGCTGATATTGATGGTACACTGAAACTGATTAGGAATACAAGGGAGGTCTCCGATAAAATTGCAATCCTTATTGATACTAAAGGTCCCGAGATCAGAACCACAATCTGTGATGCTCCGATAGAATTAAAAAAGGGTAATACCATATTAATGGCAGGGAATCCGGGTGGAAAAACAACAGACAAGATCATTAATGTGTCTTATCCGGCATTCGTTTCTGAAGTACCTCCGGGAACGGCTGTCCTTATTGATGATGGTGACCTTGAGCTCAGGGCAGTTAGAAAAGATGGCGACTTTCTGGAGTGCGTGATTGAAAATGATGGTGTCCTGGGATCAAGAAAAAGTGTAAATCTTCCCGGTGTTAAAATATGTCTCCCTTCTCTTACTGAAAAGGACAGGGCTTTCATAAAAATGGCAGCAGAAAATGAGGTCGACTTTATAGCACATTCTTTTGTGCGGTCAAAACAGGATGTTCTTGATGTGCAGGCTGTTCTTGACAAATACAACAGCAAGATCAAAATCATTGCCAAAATAGAGAACAAGGAGGGGGTTGATAACATTGATGAAATTCTTGAAGTTGTTTATGGAATAATGGTCGCCAGGGGAGATCTGGGTATTGAAATCCCGTATGAAAAGATCCCCGGGATTCAAAAAATGATGATCTCTAAATGCATTGACCGTAGAAAACCGGTAATTGTGGCTACCCAGATGCTTCAGTCAATGATAACCAATCCCAGACCAACACGGGCGGAAGTAAGCGATATTGCTAATGCTATATATTCACAGACTGATGCTATAATGCTAAGCGGCGAAACTGCAAATGGCAAATATCCTGTTGAGGCTGTGAAGACAATGACAAAGGTAGCTCTTGAAGTGGAGAACAATAAGGAAAAATTCATCGATATGCCTTCAGTCAGAATAAGCGGTGAAATATCGGCCTACCTGGCAAAAGTCGCAGTCAAAACAGCGGTAAGGATAGATGCACAGGGAATAATTGCCGATACAATGGGAGGCAGATCAATAAGGGATATGGCAGCTTACAGGGGGTATAATATTATTCTCGCTCAGTGCTATCTGAAAAGCACTATGAGGGAGCTGGCACTCTCATACGGCATTTATGCAAGCTATCAGGAAAAGAAGAAGTCAATAGATGATTTCCTGAAGGTTGCTCTTCAGAATCTGACAAGGGAGAATCTGGTGAAAAATGAGGACATAATCGTTGTACTTGCAGGGAATTTCTCGGGCAGATCGGGCTTCTCATTCGTCGAGGTAGGAACGGTTGAGTACCTGAGGGACCGGGTTGATATTATAGACTGATTTATGATTGTTGGTCTGATTTTTGATGATACTTATAAGCCTTATAAACATTTTTAATGGTAAGATTTCTGTTTATCATATTATTGCTGGCAGCTCATCCGGTTCATGTTTCTCTGTTAAGCATCGATTATACGCCCGATAAGGAATTGTTTAATGTGTTTCTGAGAATATACTTTGATGATTTCCTTCTTGATTCAGGAATTAGCAGTGAAGATCAGAAAAAATTGAACTTTTCGGAAAATGATCAGTTTACCCGGGAGACTCTGGGTAAATATATAAATGACAGGCTCAGGATCACTGTTAACAGCAGGCAAATGTCAGCAGAGCTTCAGAACATGGATCTGTCGGATAATGAACTGAGAATGAATCTGGTTTTAAGTTCCGTAAAAAAAGTAAATACTATTACTGTAAAGAATCTTATAATGACCTCACTATATTCCGATCAGTCAAATATGACCATTGTGAGGGTGAACAGTTTTGAGGAGGGAGTCAGGCTTACAGCCGTTGAAACTGAAAAGACATTTAAAATTAATTAACTAAAGGTTGAAAGGAGATTATACAAAGTGAAGAGCCTTAAAATAAGAATTCTGATAATTGCTTTACTTTTCTTTTCCTGTTTTTTAAATGCCGGAGCTACTCATAACCGGGCAGGAGAAATCACATATGTCCAGTTGTCTGATCTTTCTTTTGAAATCACAATAACGACGTTTACATACACCCTTAGCTATGCCGACCGGCCTCAGCTTGATATTGAATGGGGAGATAACTCAACCTCGGTTGCCAACAGGGAGAGCATCCTTTATCTTCCGAATTACTATAAGAGGAATATTTACAGGATAACCCATACTTACCCCGGCCCGGGAGTTTACAAAATAGTGGTTCAGGATCCCAACAGGAATGAGGGAGTCCTTAACATTCCAAATTCTGTCAATGTGGTATTTTCAATTTCAACAATCCTTATCGTCAACCCTTCAATAGGACGTAATAATACACCGGTTCTTCTTAATCCACCTTATGACAAAGCTGCACGCGGATATGTTTTTATCCATAATCCCGGTGCTTTTGATTCTGATGGCGACAGTCTTTCTTATGCAGCTTACGGTTTGTACACGCGAAGACGGAAAACCTATTGAAAACTACAAATTGCCTCCGGCCACCAACTATATAAAGGTTGACTCGATCACCGGCGACCTGATATGGGATACCCCGCGAGATACAGGGAAATATAATGTTGCAATGGAAATCCAGGAATGGAGATATGGTAAAAAAATCGGCATTGTTGTACGAGATATGCAGATCGAAGTGTTTGATACTGATAATAAACCTCCGGTAAATGGCCCTCTTCAGGATATTTGCGCAGAGGTGGGGGATATCGTGGATTTTAACGTGACTGCAACAGATCCCAACAATGATCCCATTAGCCTTAAGGCCACATCGGGTATTTTCACGATTGAAGCCTGCCCTGCAACATTTACCAAGGTTGATTCGGTGCCCGGCTCTGCAACATCGAGGCTTCAATGGATCCCATGTCATGAGGCTGTGAGAAACCAGCCTTACAATATCATTATTAAAGCAGATGACTACAATACAGAATTGAAGCTTTCCGATATAGATATAATGAATATAAAGGTCCTGGGTCCTTCCCCTGTTCTTAAAAGTGCTGTTCCTGAAGGAAAATTTGTACGGCTGACCTGGGATAATTACGGTACCACAGCCATTGCAGGCTTTAACATTTACAGGAAGGAGGGTGCTTCATCTTTCAAACCTGATTCGTGCACTTCCGGGATTCCTTCTTCAACCGGATTTGTTAAAGTGGGATATATTGCAGGAAGTTCGGCTGTTTCATTTCTCGACACTGACAACGGTCAGGGTCTTGTCTTCGGAAAAGAATATGCCTACCGGATAGTTGCAGTATATCTGAATGGAGCTGAAAGCAAATCTTCCAATGAAATCCCTTCGTCACTCGTTTCGGGAGTCCCGATAATTACCCAGGTAAGTGTAAGAACTACTTCTGCAACCAATGGTTCCATAATTGTCAGCTGGAAAAAGCCCGACAGGCTTGACACTATTCCTGCACTTGGACCGTATGAATATATTATTTACAGGGCGACAGGAATTACCGGGACCGATTACCAGCAGATAAGATCTATTCTGACCGCTACTCTTAATGAAACTTCTTTTATTGATACTCTTATAAATACCCAGACTGGAGGGTTTATTTATAAAATTGAGCTGTATAATAATGCAACGGGAAACAGGTTCCTTGTAGGAGAACCAGGATATGCTTCATCAGTATTACTTGTGGCAAATCCGGGCGACAGAAAAGTGAGGTTTGAAATAAGCAGGAATGTCCCGTGGATCAATACCAGATATGATTTCTTCAGGTTGAATGAATCAACCATGAAATATGATTCAATAGGAACCACTAATTTGCTTGAATTCGTCGACGAAGGGCTTATTAACGGGAATCAGTATTGCTACAAAGTAAGGTCTACCGGAGGGTACTCAGCGACGGATCTGCCCAGGAACCTGATCAATTATTCACAGGAAACCTGTGCGACACCTGTTGACAATGAACCTCCCTGCCAGCCTGAAATTTCTGTCACAAGCGAGTGCGACAGCCTTTACAATACTGTTCGCTGGAGTTTCAGTGATAATAATTGCATAACAGATGTGGTGGGTTACAATATTTATTACAAATTGATAAACGATGAAAATCTTAGCCTTCTGACAACCATAAATGACAAAAACATCTCCTCGTACAAACATTATCCCGGGGAAATTATTGCAGGATGCTATGCAGTCTCTGCATTTGATCAGGTAGGGAATGAAGGGCTCAAGTCTGTTATGATCTGCGTCGATTCGTGTAATTTTTACGAGATCCCTAATGTTTTTACTCCCAACGGGGATGATATAAATGACTGGCTTGTGGCAAAATCATCCGGACTGGTTGAAAAGGTAGAATTTAAACTTTTTAACCGTTATGGGGTTCTGATATTTCAGACTGAAGAGCCAAAACTTAACTGGGACGGCACATACAAGGGGAATATCGTTTCTCCGGGGGTCTATTTCTACCAGTGCGAAGTGTATGAAAGAAGAATCTCAGGTATTGAACAGTTCCATCTTTCAGGATTTGTACATGTTATAACTGAGAAGGGAGCTACTGTCACAAAACCTGAGTTGTAAAACAAAGTGAGGATTTCAGAAATGAAAAAAATACTATTGATCATTCCGCTCTTTGCCTGCACATTGGCAATGACCGGACAACAACCTGTAGATTATCTTATGAAAAGCCAGGCTCTTGTTGAACAGGGGAAGCCTGACGATGCTATCATCATCATGACAGAGGCACTGGAAAGCTTCAAGGAAAGCCGGATCTATATCGGACGCGCTGAAGCATTTATGGCAAAAGGAGATTATTCCGGGGCTATCAATGATTTCAATTCGGCAAATAATATTGCACCTTCATCGGGTGAATATGGCCTGGCAAGGATATACGGACTGAAAGGTGATGCAGCAACCTCGGTGTATCATCTTGAATACTGCCTCAGATCTTCCTGCAGGAAAAGCGAAAAGGATATCCTTCTCGATCCTGCATTCAGCCTGATAGAAAACAGGCCGGAATGGCGTCAGTTCTGGAAGAAGGAATGGTATGACGCTATTGAAAAGGGTATTGCGGAAATTGAATATTATGTTTCGACAGGAAACATAATTGAGGCCAAAAGCCTATTGTCGGGCCTTTCGGGGAATTATCCGGGAAATAACAGCATAGCATATGCCGGAGCTTTGATAAGCTTTACTGAAAAAAAATATCCCGAGACGATCAAAACCCTGACCAGCCTGCTGGCAGAGGAGCCTGAAAATGAAAAAGCGCTGAGAATTCTTGCAAAGACACAGGAAGCCTCAGGTAATCAGGCTGGTGCATCATCAACATATACAAGACTTCTTGACATGGGAATTCCTGATCCTGAACTGCTGTTGCTTAGGGCAGAATGCTACAGAAAAACAGGTTTAACCGGTAAAGCAAAGGAGGACATAGCCAGGTACATTGATCTTTATCCGGGAAACAAAAAAGCCCTCAGCTTTGCCGGAAAAGTCGAATCGGCTTCAGGTGATAATATAAAAGCACTCACATATTTTTCTGAAAACCTGAAGCTTCATCCGAACGATGCGGAATGTTATATTGACAGGGCCAACGCATATTTTGTAGCAAAATCGTGGGATTGGGCGGCAAAAGACTATAGCATGTCGCTCGATCTTCAGCCGGGGAATTCAGACGCATGGCTGAATAAAGGAATTTCCCTTGTGAATTCCGGGAAAAAAGATGATGCATGTTTTGATTTCAGGAGATCATTCAATCTGGGCAACAGAAAAGCCACGGAATACTTAAGCCGCTACTGCATTAAATAATCATATATTCGCGGCAGCTACTTAATATTTCTCAGGATCTTGTCAAAAAGGTCATGAGGCTTAAATGGTTTCAATACATAGTCGTTGATGCTCAGATCTTCAATCTTATCATGACTTTCCGACATTATTGCTGCTGTCAGAGCGACGACGGGAATAGTTCTTATTCTTGGATTATCTGATTTCCGGATTATTTTGGTGGCTTCAATACCATCGAGAACGGGCATATGCAAATCCATTATTATAAGATCAAAATCTTCCTTTTCCAGGATATCGAGAACGATCTTGCCGTTTTCGGCATGAGTTACCTGTACCCCCCATCCTGAGAGAAATTTATTTGCTACAAAGAAGTTGATCTTGTTATCCTCAGCAACGAGTATTTTTTTGCCTTGAAGTCCGGAATATGACTCTGCAGCTTCATTTGCAGGAACTTTATCACTTTTTTCAGGTACACCGAAGGACAGGACAAATCTGAATGCTGATCCTTTACCGGGTTCGCTTTCCAGGTCAAGGGTACCGCCCTGCAGTTCAACCAGCTTCTTGCAAATTGCAAGTCCAAGGCCTGTTCCTCCAAAATGCCTTGTGGTATCAGGTGAAGCCTGGGTAAAACTCTCAAAAATAATTTCATGCTTGTCTTTTGGAATACCGATTCCCGTATCTCTCACAAGGAATTCGATCTTTGAATTTTTTTCTTCCCGTTTAAGTTCTTTAAGAATTACATGAATACTGCCCTTTTGAGTGAATTTCAGTGCATTGGACAGGAGATTTGAGAGAATCTGGTTAAGCCTGATTGAATCTCCGGTCACTTCGGAAGGCAACTGGTTCTCTTTGACAATGTCAAATTCGATGTTTTTTGACTTCGACCGGAATGAATAGGTCCTCATAATGTCATTCAGAAAGTCATCGAGATTGAACCTTGCCTGTTCAAACACTATTTTCCCTGATTCCATCTTATTATAATCGAGGACATCATTTACAAGAGTGAGCAGGTGATTTCCTGAAAATCGCAGAGTCTTGATAAAATCCATCTGATCTTCTCTCGGATTACCCTGCATCAGCAGGTTGGTTATCCCGATCACCTCATTAAGCGGAGTGCGGATCTCGTGGCTCATTGTCGACATGAACTGCTGTTTGGACTGAGCTGCCTCCTCGGCTTTATGTCCCGCCTGTATCACATTATCGATCATTGTCCTCCGCTGGATTGCAATGGCTACCTGATTAGCGATAAACTCAAGAACATTGACATCATCCTGTGAAAATTTTTCCTCATCGTGATAATCCTGAAGGGCCATTACGCCTATAATCTCCTTGTCGGCTTTAAGTGGCACCCCCATCCATATTTTGCACGGAGTTCCAACCAGGGCAATATTGCCCGAGTTCTCAAGGTCCTTCAGATCGTTCAATTTAAGCAAAACAGGCTTTTTCATGGTGATTACCCATTTTGTAATTGTCTGACGTGCAGGAACATTTTCGAATTCATCTAATTCATCTGAGAAAAACGGCATTGACAAAGTATCATTCTTTTTATCATATAGAGCAATGAAGAAGTTATTTGTGTCCCATATCTTGCTTAATTCGGTGACAATTGTCGGATAGATATCCTTTATATCCATCTGGTTAAGAGCTGCCGTTGAAATATTATAGAGTATCTCCTGGATAGTCTGGTTCTTTCTTTCAATTGAGACATCCCTGTAAATACCCACAAAAGAGACTATTTCGTTGTTAATCTGAATCTTTGTAGCAATAAGTGAAACATGGATATTATTCCCCTTTTTATCCCGCCGCACAGTCAGCTTTACCAGTTTATGTTTTTCTTCAGCAAGGGTTTTTATGCTGACAGCTTCATTTTTAAACTCTTCAGGAACAATGAGATCATCTATGTTTTTCTGAAATGCCTCATCAGGCGTATAACCAAAAAGATCTGCAAACTCCTTGTTTATTTTCGTGATTTTCCCGCTGGTGTCAATAATTACAACAGCCTCGGGAATTGAATCAATAAGATGCTCAAGGAAAGCTTTTTCCCTGTTTATCTGGTCCTCATAATTTTTGTGTTTGCTTATATCAGTCACAACCCCACGGTAACCAATGATCCTGTTATGATGGAATATTGCAAAGGAATGGGTAAGAATGGGAACCTCAGTTCCATCTTTCTTTCTGGCAGAGTATTCGTTGCTTGAAACCTGTTCAGGAGAATCCAATCCTTTCAGGTTTTCTATCATTTTGTCGAAATGATTTGGAAAGATTTCAGATAAATGTATTCCTTTTAAAATATCCGCTTTTGTGTATCCGAAAAATTTAAGGCCATGAGTATTTCCGTATTTCACTTTTCCTTTCAGATCCACCTCATAGATCATTTCCGGAAGCATTTCTGCAAACTTTTCAAAAATCAGGTTTTGCCTGATCAGGTCATCATCATTTTTCTGCTGTATACCCGGCTCCCATGTAACCAGAATATGTCCCGATGTCAGTTTTAATCCTATATAGTGTCCTTCTGAATCGTCATTGTATGCGGAAACAGGAATTTTGTCGGCGATCCCGGTTTTGTTGACCTTGTTTATCAATTCAACCAGATTAATTCTTTTTCCAAGCGGGGTATCGATAATGTCTTTTCCTTTCGTTTCACTTTTTCCTACCGATTCCACCTCTGCAGCCTTATCATTAAGATCCAGGAGTATGGTCCTGCCATCTTTAGAAATTCCGAATATTGCAAGGTAACTGCTTATGGTATCCAGTATCTCATTGATAATAATTCCTGATTGACCCGGGTCGGCAGCATTCCCTGAAAGATACTGATCTTTATTGTTTACGGTTTTCAATCTGAGGGAATTAACTTCTTCCTTCAGTTTCCTGTTCGCCTCAAGGAGTTCTTCATATTTAGTATTGTTTTCAGCCATACAGATGTTAAAAGGTGAAAAATAAATGGATAAAATTGGGCATATTCTGAAAATGTTTAATAAAAACGCGGATTTGGTTCATTACTATATATTAAAACTCTATTTATCTTTAATTTTTTCACTGTAGTACCTGCAGAATTCCTTTAATCCGCATTCGCTGCAGAGTGGATTCCTGGCCCTGCATACATAACGGCCGTGCAATATAAGCCAGTGATGAGCTTTATGGATCATTTCCTCAGGTATGTTTTCAGTCAGCTGGATTTCGGCGCTTAATGGCGTTTTTGCATTTCTCACCAGTCCGAGCCTTACAGAGACCCTGAATACATGAGTATCGACAGCCATTACCGGTTTGCGGAAGACAACAGAAGCTACAACATTGGCAGTTTTCCTTCCCACCCCTGGTAATCGCTGTAAGTCTGTAAGTTCTGAAGGAACAATCCCTCCGAATTCTTTGACCAGCATCCTGGCCATACCTGAAAGATGCTTTGCCTTGTTATTGGGATATGAACATGATTTTATGAATTCAAAAATCTCATAAGGTTCAGCCTTTGCCATCGAAATTGCATCGGGATATTTTTCAAGAAGGGGAGGTGTTATCATATTGACCCTTTTGTCGGTACACTGGGCTGATAATATAACCGCCACGATAAGCTCAAAAGGATCGCCGTATGAAAGCTCAGTTTCCGCAACAGGCCGGTTAATCAGAAAATATTCAATGGTTTTTTTGTATCTTTCTTTAATAGTCATGGCCGGGTACAGGATATGGAATTGAAAGGTAACACTTTTTATTCTTTCATAAAACCAGGGCTTTGAGATGAGTGATAAATTCCGGCATTAGTATTGGTAGCTAATCTAAGTTGCTGGTTAACTGGTGCTGGTTGCCAGTTATTTGAGAATGAGCATTATGATTTTTAAGGTATTATTTGAAAAATAATTATAAATATTCATATTTTACTATGAATCAATAATTTAACCATCAACCAGGAACAAGCAACTAGCAACTTGAGTCAACAATATGGATTTACGGATGTTTTTTTAACTTTATGGGATAAAAGTTAAGTCAGTTGGAAAAAATAGTAATTAAGACAAAAGGTGCCGTTTCTGAAATTCTTATCGGTAAGGAATGGGAATCTGTTGGCGAATTGCTTCCCAAAACTGGTGTGGTAATAATAACTGACAATAACGTACACCGGATCTTTGGAAACAGATTTCCTGATTTTCCGGTCTTCGCAGTTAAGGCAGGAGAGCCGAGCAAAAAGATGGAAATAATAGAATCTCTTGCCGAGAGGCTTATTGAATCCGGTATTGACAGGACGGGCTTTATCCTGGGCATCGGAGGAGGAGTTGTCTGTGATATTGCCGGATTCCTGGCTTCAATTTATATGCGCGGAATAAAGTGTGCATATGTCTCGTCATCTCTTCTTTCACAGGTGGATGCAAGTACTGGAGGTAAAAACGGTGTCAACCTTGGAGGGATCAAAAATATTCTGGGTTGCTTCAGACAACCTGAGTTTGTAATCTGCGATCCGGCAATGATTCAGACACTTCCGGAGGATGAGTATTTTTCAGGATTGGCCGAACTGATTAAGACGGCAATAATAGGAGATGAGAAGCTGTTTGAGATCATTGAGAGCAACCATGAGAGGATAATAAAAAGAGATAGGGAACTTCTTTCGGCTCTTGTAACCAGGGCAGTGGAATTTAAAGCCGCTGTTGTTACAAAAGATGAAGAGGAATCTGGATTGAGAAGAATACTCAATTTCGGACATACTTACGGACATGCGATCGAGGCATATAAATCTTTCAGGCACGGTTATGCTGTTGCTTCAGGAATTGAACTGGCAGCCGGTTTTTCCTTATCCAGAAGGCTGATAACTTCTCCGGAATATGAAAGAATAGTAGCTCTTTTAAAGGTATTCAGGCTCCTTCGAAGGCATGATATTCCTGATGATCAGATAAGTCATCTGATTAGGAGGGATAAGAAAAAAACCGGCAACGATGTTTATTTTGTTTTTATTGAAAAAATAGGGAAAGCAGTTGTCACTAAGATACCTATAGACGAAGTTATAGATTTTTACAGGCAAAGTAAACCTGGCAACTAATACTTATCATTATGAATTCCTTTGGTGTAGTTTTTAAAGTTTCCCTTTTTGGCGAATCTCATGGAAGCGCGATCGGTGTCGTTGTTGATGGTTGTCCCCCCGGCATTTCTGTCAAACCGGATGATTTTATAGGCGATCTCTCAAGGAGAAAGAGTGGGAGCAAAGGAACAACAGGCAGGCACGAAGCTGATGTGCCTGAGATTTTAAGCGGAATTTACAATGGTTTATCCACAGGGGCACCAATCACTATAATGACAAGGAACAGCGATAAGATCTCCACTGATTATGATGATTTTAAAAGCGTTCCCCGCCCCGGTCATGCTGATTATGTTGCCGGGGTTAAGTACTCAGGTTTTGCCGATCTTAGGGGAAGCGGCCATTTTTCAGGCAGGATTACCTGGGGACTGGTTGTTGCAGGCGTAATTGCAAAACTCATTATCCGTCCTGCAGCTATCAAAGCCAGGCTTATTTCTGCAGGAGGCACCAACGACATTGATCGGGCTCTTGAAAACGCTATGGCTGAAGGTGATACAATTGGCGGAGTTATCGAGTGCATGGTTACTAATCCTCCGAAAGCTCTGGGAGAACCCTTCTTTTATTCCGTTGAATCTGCCTTTAGTCATATTATTTTCTCAATTCCGGCAATCAAGGGAATCGAGTTTGGATCGGGTTTTTCAGCTGCTTCAATGAAGGGATCGGTGCACAATGATTCCTTTGCAGATAAAACCGGAAGGACACTGACAAACAACGCAGGCGGCATAAATGGCGGCATAACAAATGGAAATGAGATAATTTTCAGGGTTGCAGTTAAACCGACCTCATCGACCGGTGTTTCGCAGAAAACATATGATTTCAGCAAGGGAGACATGACAGAACTCAGTGTAAAAGGCCGCCACGATACGTGCATAGCACTCAGAATGCCAGCTATAGTTGAAGCTGCTGCGGCAATAGTAATGGCTGATCTTCTTATGATCGACAGGGGGATTCATGGATTAAGGAATCCCTGATTACTTATGTGCTTTAATCTGTAATATTCTTGTCGTCATTCCTGACACCTTAAATCTGTCAGCAATCCTTTCCCCGATTAGCCAGACAATATCGCCTTCTGATTCAAGAATGAGAGCCTTCTCCTTATCGAAAAGCGAATATTTCCGGTCGATAAAGTAATCGCTCAGCTTCTTCTTCTTTTTCATTCCAAGAGGGACGAAAGCGTCACCACTTTCCCATGTACGAATGAGCATCGGAAATCTGACCTTATCAAGATCAACTGAAGCAATGTTTTTGCTGTCAGGTATTTTGAAGCCTGATTCAATGTCAATTATCATTGCAGAGTCTATTCCCGGAACCATCAGAAGATCTTCAGGAGTGTTAATTACATAACTATCCTTCTTCTGGGTTTCAATGGGAGAAACAAGCAATTCATTCCTGCTTATGACCATTCTGTGGGTTTTGGTGAAAATCTGTTTACCCGTACTGCCTGCAAGTATATTTATAAGGTCTCCGGATGTGGTTCCTGTTATACCATATGGACTGAAAAGTTCGAATATCAGTGCTTTGCCTGCTTTCAATTCTGCCAGCTTTTCAATATCAAAAATAATTGTTCCACCTGTTTCTATCGATAGCTTCGATCTTAATCCATTTATATAGTCTGTTGCAATTTCATCTATACCTGCCAGCCTGCCGGCTGTTTCAGATAATGTATCCTCGATTGATGGATTTATCTCCTTTAAAACAGGCAAAACGAGATGTCGGATCTTATTTCTTGTGTACCTGGTGTCCGCATTGGATTTGTCTTCCCTGAACATAATCCGGTTTTCGCTGCAATACTCCTCAATTCTGGGGCGCGAGGCAAAAAGTATCGGACGGATTACCCTGTTGCTGGCCGGCTTCATCCCCGAAAGCCCGGTTATTCCGGTTCCCCTGATCAGATTTATCAGCATGGTCTCAATATTGTCGTTCCGGTTATGGGCAACCGCAATAAAATCATAATTATTTTCTTCCCTTATCTTTTCAAACCAGGCGTACCTTAATTCTCTTGCCGCCATCTGAACTGATATTCCCTTACTCACTGAATATTCTTTTGTCCTGAATCTGATTCTATAAAAAGGCATTCGGTTATTATCGGAAAAATCCTTAACAAGTTCTTCATCCTTGTCAGATTCCCCATCCCTAAGGCTGAAGTTGCAATGAGCAATACCGATATTTGTCCCAAGCTTAAGGAAAAGGTGTGACATTACCATTGAGTCTATTCCCCCGCTTACAGCCAGCAGAACTCTGCTGTCATTTCCGAAAAGAGTGTTATCCCTGATATAATTCAGGAACTCCTCATATAATGTCATAAACATGCAGCACTATTTAAAAGGTAATATTGATGGTCGCGAAGGTTCAAAATTATCAGGTTTCAGAAGCTGTTCTCCGCTGATCAGAAGATGGTTAATATTTGAATAGTCAGGCAGATTCGGATAGAAACAAAGCCTGATCTGTAAAGTGTTAAGCACAAGATTGTCATTTCTTATCCTTACACCAACACCTATTGTCGACAAAATATCTCCACTTCCAATATAATCATGTGTTCCGAACAGAAATCCGCAGTCGGCAAATCCATAGACTGCGAACCGGAAACCATAGAAATTGACTGGAGTGAACAATACAGATTCATAACCGACCGTCAGTCTCTGGGAATTTCCTGTTGAATCATTTCTGAATCCCGAAAAACCATTTTCAGAAATAAAATCAAGATATTCATCGGTATATCTGCCAATTCCCCTTGTGTAGTCGATGTTCAGAAAGTGTCTCATTTTGTAGCTTCCTAAATATGACATGTTAGAAAAAAAGTTTGTCCTGAACATGACCATTCCCTGTTCGGTTTTCCCCTCATTATTGAAAGCAGCAAATCCTGCAGAGGTATAGATGTACCCAATCCTTCTTACCGGTTCTCCCACCGACACGGTGGCCCCCAGGTAGTATCTTTTTTTGAACTCATTCAGCTCTCTTCCAAAAGTGAGATTGATAAGTCCTCCGTGAGGGATATCTTCAGTTCGTCCGTAACCATAAATAAGGTTGGCTTTATAGTACTTCTGGGCGGAAAGCGAAACTGAACCAAGAAACATCTGATATTTCTGGAGCTGATGATATGAATCAGGTTCAATATACGGGCGACTGAAGACATTGTTATTTGTGTACCTTATCCCAACGATCAATCTCACTACAGATTCTTTATTCAACAGAAAAGACCTTAGAAGCCAGTAATCCTGCATAGTGTATTTTACTGGAGCTGGTTCTGGAAGTGAATCAAGGTCATCGGAAGTAAACATTGCATATGCTGCTATTCCGCCTGCATATTTTGTGGTGGAACTAACCAGTTTCCGGTTCAGGTCAAATCCATATGTCTCTTTGCCAAGAGCATTATAATAATATGCTCTGGTATTAATAAATGTCCTGCTGAAATTATTTATAATGTAATTCACACCAAAACCCGGAGAACTTGACAGATCTGCATTGTATGGTACGTCAATCCCGAACTGGTGTCCCATTCCGAAAATGTTTTTTTCAAAAACTGAAACTGAAGCTTTATCAAAGCCGCTGAAGTTGATTTTCGCACCAAGTGAATAGACATCCTTTGTCACTACAATAATATCGGCATCGGCATCAGAAACAGGAACCACTAGTATCCTGGCATCATCAATGTAAGGAAGTTCCCGTATATATCTTTCATTGTCGCTTAAAGTAAGGGGAGAAATTGTATCACCTTCACTGAACAGGAGGTTTTTCCTTATTATCCTCTCATTAGTGTTGGCATGTGTCATATTCAGAAGGTCTTCAATTTTATTCGGGTCATAATAACCAGGGATATTGATATTCGTTCCGAAAACACCAAGCCGCCTGATTTCAATTTTCCTTATTTTCATTCCTGAATAGCTCCTGTAGCTTCCATCGCTCGAGCCTGTTATCACTTTACCTGAGGCAGGTCCGTTGGAAATGATTACAAAATCGTACAATTTTCTGGTAATTAGCGTTTTGGAGGCCTTGCTCTTCAATGTGTCAAGGAAAATCAGGTTTTTTTCATTCTCTGAATCATAAGGAGGAATAAGTTTTGATGATGATGGATTAACGGGACTGTTAAATGATAATCTAATGCTTATGGCATCCAAAGCCCTTACGGTGCCGCGGATTTTAAGCAGTGAGTCGGTTGGTGCTGCATCCTGTGGGTAGGATGAGATGAAAATAAAGAAAAATGCCGGAATGAATAAGAGTCTTACGGATAGCCTGTATTGTCTTATATTTTCAGATTCAGGTTTCATGGGGTTTGATCAGCACGTCATCTGAGTTAAACTGAAATCCAAGACGTTTTCCTGTTATTACCCTTGAGTGTTGAATTTTTGCCTCAGCCTGCCCTACAGTGGCTATTTTTACGGTATCATATGGTGGCACAAGCAGATCAAATTCAAGGGAATATTGAATTGCAGTTGTGATTATCACCTGTAAAGAAGACTTTGTGAGGGCTTCATTTCCATAATTTGAGAACAACATTCCCATTTGCCTTTTGCCTTCAACAAGGTATTGATTTTCATGGTTTATGAAAATCCTTGCGATCAGGTATCCCAGGTCATCCATTCTTGAATATTTAAACGAATCAAAAAGGAAATTATAAATGTTTATGATCCCTGAATATGCATTGAATTTGTTCTTCTGGATATAAGGTGTTTTCCAGGCAGGATGCTCCCTGTCGAACTGAAAAATATTTGAATGCATGCTGAAAAGCAGAATATCACCGGCAACCTTTATCTGGGCATCAAAATTGCTCCTGTCGGTATATTCCATTTTTATCCTTGAATCTATTCCGCCAAGATTTGTATTTACTTCTTTTGCAAGGTCTTTAAGAATTTCCTTTACTTCACTGAACCATTCGAGAGTATTGTCATATACTTTTTGCTTTAAAAGCGATTTTTCCTTAAGAGTCCCAACAATTGCTTTTTTCTTTTCGTCCAGTTCCGGCATGATTCAATAAATTTGTTATTATTCTCCCCTAAATTAGTAAATATAAAATGAAAATATTCCGTTATCACGGTTGTCAATATGATCTTGCAAACAGGACACGTCTTTTTGATGGTTTTCCTGAGTAAACACATTTCCCTCCTCATCAGGGGTGTCAAAAGAAATACACCTTATTGTCGCCTTGGTTTCCTCTTTGATTTTTTCCTCAGTTTCAGGGGTTCCATCCCAATGGGCCATTATAAATCCTCCCTGATTATCAATTATTTCCAGGAATTCGCTCCAATTATCAACATAGAATGTATTTTCTGATCTGAATTTCAGCGCTTTCCTGTAGATATTTGCCTGTATATCCTCCAGCAGACCCTTTATATGATCTGTTACCCCGGCCATCGGAATCGTCTCTTTTTCAAGGGTATCCCTCCGGGCTATTTCAATGGTGCTGTTTTCAAAGTCGCGCGGGCCTATTGCAATTCTGACCGGAACCCCTTTCAGCTCATAATCAGCAAATTTCCATCCTGGTTTATTATTATCCCTGTCATCATATTTTACTGATATTCCGGATTTCTCAAGGTCAGCTTTAATTATTCCGGCTCTTTCCGAGATATTGGCCAGCTGTTCTGGGTTCTTGTAAATAGGAATTATAACCACCTGCAGGGGAGCCAGCCTGGGAGGAAGAACAAGTCCGTGATTGTCGGAATGAGCCATGATCAGAGCGCCTACCATTCTTGTCGATAATCCCCACGATGTAGCCCATACATAATCCAGCTTACCTGTTTTATCGGTAAACTGAACATCGAATGCTTTTGCAAAATTCTGTCCGAGAAAATGACTTGTTCCGGCCTGAAGCGCTTTCCCGTCCTGCATCAGAGCTTCAATAGTATATGTGTCAAGCGCCCCGGCAAATCGTTCATTTTCAGTTTTATACCCTTTAATTACAGGTAAGGCCATATATTTTTCGGCAAATTCAGCATAAACATTGATCATCCTTTCTGTTTCCTCAACTGCCTCTTCGCGGGTGGCATGTGCAGTATGTCCTTCCTGCCAGAGAAATTCGGCTGTTCTCAGAAAAAGTCTGGTACGCATTTCCCACCTTACTACATTTGCCCATTGGTTTATCAGAATAGGAAGATCGCGGTACGATTGTATCCAGTTTTTATAGGAATTCCAGATTATTGTTTCTGAAGTCGGACGGATAATAAGCTCCTCTTCCAGTTTTGCTGACGGATCGACAACTATTCCCTTGCCATTCTCATCCATCTTCAGCCTGTAATGGGTGACAACGGCACACTCCTTGGCAAAACCCTTAACGTGCGAAGCTTCTTTGCTGAAAAACGATTTCGGGATAAAGAGTGGAAAATATGCATTTACATGTCCGGTTGCCTTAAACATTTTATCAAGCTGGGCCTGGATATTTTCCCAGATAGCATAGCCATATGGCTTGATGACCATGCACCCCCTGACTGCCGAGTTCTCAGCCAGATCGGCCTTGATAACCAGATCGTTATACCATTGTGCGTAATTATCATCCCTGTTTGTTAAAAACTTAGCCATTGTTTGGAATAGTATTTGAATTATACGATTAACCCAATAATTTGGTTCGTAAAAGTAGTCAAAACTTGGAGATTAAAAAAAACAGAGGTTCCACATGAAAGCAAAATACTGCACAGTGATCTTATCAAAAATGCTCTCATGTGGTAAGTTTATAAATTAAATTGCAACTAAAAGAAAAAATATTAAATTTGCTTAAAAGCAGAAAGATTCTTAAAAAAGCATATTTGGTACAAAATTTGATTATTAATATTCAAACCAATTAGAAACTAAAAAAATGAAAGCATCATCTTACATATTCGGAATAGCACTTCTCACTTTAGCTTCCTGTTCTTCAGGACTTTATGTGGGAACAGAATATGATGATCTTTATTATCAAAGCTCAGATCAGCCTGTAGCGAAAGTTCAGACTGTAACCGTCGGGTCGGTTACCGAGGGTGACCTGAAATCGGAAGCTTATTATGATAACATATACGCTGCTGATACACTGGTATCAAAAGAATACACTGATGCAGTAAACTACAGTGATCCTAATCTTATTGAAGAAAATTATTACTATGGAGGCAATTATTCATATGCCGGAAGAATAAACAGATTTTACGGTAATTACTTCTATCCCTACTGGACAGATCCTTATTACTACAACTCGTACGGCTATTACGGCGGATACCCTTATTATGATTATTACAGCCCGTACTATTATAACCCCTACTATTACGGCGGTTACGGAGGTTTCTACGGAGGTTTCGGATTCGGATATGGGGGATTTTATTTAGGTTTTGGATGGGGTTATCCTTACGGGGGCTATTGCTGTGGCTATCCAGGCTATTATCCTCCATATTACGGCGGTGGATATCCAGGATATGGTAACGATTATGACAACTACCCGACATACGGAAGAAGAGAAAAACCAAGTACTCTTTCAACAAACGTAAGGGGTGATGGCGGTACTTCGCCAGTATCAGCTTCTTCAAGAAGAGGTACTGATATTCCTACAGGAGGAACTACAGCAATTTCAGGCAGGCCAGGAACTTCATTAACACAGTCAGGTACCACTGCTACTACCAGGAGAACAACAACTTCCCAGTCTGCTGCTGCCGGTACTCAGAAATCATCTACCCAGCAGTCGGTAAAATCTGGTGGTGAAAGTGCAACCGGAACACCGGCAAGGAGGAGCACAGTTACAACAACCCGGCCTGAATACAATTCAGTAAACCGGACCTATACTCCCAGTTATACTACTCCGAGAACAAGCACCAGGCCATCTTATAATAATACCAGGGTAAACACAAATACCAATACCAATACAATTCAGAATAGTAACCAGAGTTTTAATAACAGCAGAGTAAGCAGCGGTTCTGCTACAAACAGAACCAGTACCATACAGAGGAATACACAGGCTCCTTCAGGCAGTACCAGAAGCAGTTCCTCATATTCACCTGCAAGCAGGTCAAGCTCTTCCTACAACAGCTCAGGAAGTTATTCAACCCCGTCGAGAAGAAGCTCCGGTAGTTCCTATTCTTCGGGTTCAGTAAGTTCAGGAAGCAGATCTTCATACAGCAGCGGTTCATCATACAGTGGTGGATCTGTTTCAAGAAGCAGCAGCAGCGGCGGCGGAGGCTCAATCTCATCAGGTTCATCTGGCGGTGGCTCCTCTTCAAGGAGCGGAGGTTCATCATCATCCGGCGGCAGGAGATAATAATATAATAAGTTCATAATGTTGATTCTAAGTCCATTCTAAAACAGAGTGCAGGTAGTCTCATCGACAAAAACATGATTCAATGAAAAAAGTAATATTCACAATAGCAGCAGCAATCATCACATTTCAGGGGATATTCGCTCAGAATGTCGATGATGCTCTTAGATATTCTCAGATTTTTTATCAGGGAACTGCAAGGTTCAATGCAATGGGCGGTGCATTTACAGCCCTGGGCGGAGACATGTCGACCTTTAGTCAGAACCCGGCAGGACTGGGTGTCTTCAGATCATCTGAAATAAGTGTATCACCTCAGCTATTTCATATAAAATCAAGATCCAACTTTAATGGAGTATCTGAAGACTACCTGTATGATTGGAACCTGGGACAGGCAGGTATTGTTACCAGTCTGATCTCAAGTAAAAAACCAACCGGTTTAGTATCACTTAATTTCGGATACTCATTTAACAAGACCAATAACCTGAACTCAATAACAAGAATTCAGGGAACCGGAACCAATTCAATGACTGATTCCTGGGCCGATGCCAGCTTTGGAACTTATTACAGCGATCTTACAGGAGCAGCAGGCATAGCTTATGATGCCTGGCTCATTGATACTGTAACTCTGACAGGGGGCAGTACCTACGGAACAGTATTCAATAACTACGGGGATAGTCCTTCATCCGATTACGGTCAGGAAATAAGGCGTATTATTCCAAACGAAGGATGGACAGGCGAACATGCCATTTCCATCGGAGGAAACTATTCAAATAAAATATTCTTCGGAGCAACCTTTGGGATCAATACAGTTAATTATATCGGCCATTATGATCATCAGGAAGAAGCCGATTATTACCTCGATTCAGGATTCGATAATTTCACATATACCGAACATTTTACAAATTACGGCACGGGGATATCATTTAAGATTGGAACCATCTACAAGCCAACCGAAGAATTGAGGATCGGACTTGCTTTTCACGCACCTACATTTTACTGGATCGATGAGTATTATTACGATAATATAAGTTCGAATTTTACCGACAATGCTCATTATGAATACGAAAACGATCCTGTGGTCTATAGTTATCACCTTTCTACTCCCTTCAGGGTGCTTGCAGGAGCTTCGTACCAGCTTAAAAAAGTTGCCCTGCTGAGTTTCGACTATGAGTTTGTTGATTACAGCTCTGCGAAGTTCTCGGAATCCGGCGACTATTACGATTACAGCCTTAAGAATTCAGAGATCAGAAGTACACTGAAAGGTGCCAGTAACTTTCGTGTTGGTGGTGAACTCAGGTTTAATAATCTTTATTTCAGGGGTGGATATGGCTATTACGGCGCTGCCTTTAAAACCGGAGAAGTAAATGCTAATATGGATTACAGATCGCTGTCTGCAGGTTTGGGTTTCAGAGAAAAAACCTTCAGTATCGACTTTGGCTATGTAAATCTCAGCAACAATCAGAATTATATCCTTTATAATACATATTCAGAATCAGCAATAGCAAATCTTGACTTTTCAAGAAATATCTACACAGTTACTATGGGGTTTAAATTTGGTTATTAATGGTTTGATCATTTTCCGATCGGGGGCTGCAACGACAGCCCCTTTTTTTATAAATACTGCGGAGCCTCTGGTCCTGTATTGAAAATCAGATCAAGAATGCTCAGCCCTGGTACGAATTCATTGCTGTTGAATACCTGGATGTAAGGCCTGGATATAAATACTGAAGCACTATTTGGGGTTATGCTGTAACGGAAATCCATATCCCTCGCTGAACCAGCTTCATAAAAAGAAGTGTGCTTTATACACTTATTAATATTCAGTATCTCAAGGCACTTAAAAAGCAATTCATCATTAAGATCGAGAAGATATTTTTTATTACCGAGCAATATCCTTTCGAGCGATTCAAAATAAAACTGGAAATATGGTGATCTGTTGTATGCAGAGACCAGCGCCCTGAGATGGACCTGCTGCCATCTTTTTGAATAATCGATTGTAACGTCTTTCACGCGTGCTTTTATGCTGCTGCCTTTCATAACCGGTACTGAAAGTATCAGAATCCCGTTCGATGAAAGAATGCTGCATCTGTTCCTGCTTGTCTGCCTGATGTAGTTCTCTTCCTGCTCAATAAGAACAGAACCTGCGCTGTTTATCAGGCTGAAGTATTCAGCAGGAGGAAAATAGGCTGTAGAAAGAATCAGATCTCCCTTCATGATAAGGAATCACTTCATCTGGTTTATCATGCTTGCAGAAAATCCGGCTCCGAAACCATTGTCAATATTTACCACAGTAACCCCCGATGAACAGCTTGTAAGCATCGCGAGCAAAGCGGAAATACCTCCGAAGTTTGCGCCATAACCAACGCTTGTAGGGACAGCTATCACCGGCTTATCCACAAGTCCGCCGACAACACTTGCAAGAGCACCCTCCATACCGGCTATTACTATTATGACCCGGCAGTTTTTTATCTCGGGGAGTTTATCAACAAGGCGGTGAATTCCTGCAACACCTGCATCATAAATTCTAACCACTTTATTTCCCAGAAGCTCTGCAGTAACTGCTGCTTCTTCAGCTACCGGCATATCAGATGTACCTGCTGTTATTACAGCTATTTTTGTTGAAGTAAATTCTGTTTTTTTTCTTTGAACGCTCACAATCCGTGCAACCTGGTAATAAACAGCATCAGGAATGATAGCTTTAACTGATTCAAAAATCTTTTCATCGGCCCTTGTACCTATAACATTATTCTCTTTTGCCGACATCACGCTGAATATCGCGGCAACCTGCTCAGCCGTTTTCCCGGCGCAATATATAATCTCAGGATAACCGGTACGCATTTCACGGTGATGATCGATCTTGGCAAACCCCAGATCTGTATATGGAAAATTCTGAAGCACTTCCAGTGCATCTTCAACGCTTTTGCTTCCGCTTTTTATTTCTGTGAGCAGATTCCTGATTTCATTTCTGGTCATAACTGTCAAATTTCCGGATCTGAACTACCCGATCTGTATCCTTCGAGGTCCAAAGATACATATCTGAATCCAATTTTCTTCAGGTTCTTAATTATAAGTTCTTTATCAGGATTTTGTATCATTTTTTCCAGATAACCCGGCAGACATTCTATCCTGGCAAGTTCACCATGAAGCCTGACTCTGACTCCGGGATAACCTTTCTCTGTAAGATATTTTTCAGCCTGTTCAATCATTTGAAGCATTCCCTCATCAACCTTGGTATTATAAGGGATTCTTGTCATCATACAGGCCAATGCAGGCTTGTCCCATACAGAAAGGCCTTCCTCGCGGAGCATTTCCCTGATTTCTTTTTTAGTTAGTCCGGCTTCAAGAAGAGGACTTCTGACATTGAGCTCATGTAATGCTTTAAGTCCGGGCCTGTAAACACCCATGTCGTCAGCATTGGTTCCATCAATGATATACCTGTAACCATTATCTGATGCAAATGAAAGCAACTCTGTAAAAAGCGTTTTTTTACATATGTAACATCTGTCGACCGGATTATTTCTTATAGATTCAGGAAAAGGGAGGTCAATAATCCTGTGATTAATACCATGAGTTTTTGCAAACTCAACAGATTCCTTTATTTCACCATCCGGGATATAGGGTGTCCTGATGGTGACTCCAATCATATTGATATTTTTAATGGCATGAGCCCTGAAAAGAAGAAATGAACTGTCGACACCACCGGAAAAGGCTACTACAAAAGAGTTCAGCCCCTTTAAGATATTATCAAGCTTTTCCTTTTTATTATCCATTATTTATTGTTTATTCTTTGTCAGTAATGAAACAATATTATTATAGACCACTTTGATAGGGATATCACTTTCCTTCGCAATTCTTTTACATTCATCATATTCTGGTTTTGCCGAAACCTCTTTGCCGTTATAAAATGACCTTTTAACCGTTACCTCTCCGTAAGCGGTTTCCAATTTGCTGAATTCACGTACAAGTGTATCCTTCTTAAAATCAAAAGTCCTTAAACCAAGTGTTGTGGATTCGGTAAAAATAATTTCTTTGATTTGGTCCTCCAATCCTGGTTCACAAATAACACTTAACACAATCCCGGGTCTTCCTTTTTTCATAATGATCTGCGAATAATAAACATCAGATGCTCCAGACGCGAAAAGCCTTTCGGAGATATATTCATAAAACTCAGGGTTCATATCATCGATGTTCGATTCGATCAGAATGGCTTCATGTCCTGATCCGGATGGCGTCAATGTTTCGCCAATAGAAACCCTCAGCAGATTTGGCACCTCAGGATGATCCTTGTGGCCGATGCCATAGGCTGTCTTTTCAATTTTAAGGGGCCGGGTGGGGCGGAATTCTGTACCCAGTACCGATATTATAGCGGCTCCGGTCGGTGTAGTCGCTTCAAAATCGACTCCACCACTCCTGACGGGGATGCCTTTTATTATCTCAATTGTAGCAGGAGCCGGAACAGGAAGTTTCCCATGATCGCAATTGACGAATCCCCCTCCGAGCTCAACTTCTGAAACGTAAACAGCTTCGACATTCAGGGCATCAAAACAGATAGCTGCACCGGTGATATCTATTATAGAATCGATTGCCCCAACTTCATGAAAATGAACCTCTTCAATTGGGATGCCGTGCACTGCTGATTCTGCCACAGCTAGTTTCATAAAAATTTCCATGCTCAGCTTTTTAACGGCATCAGAGAGTAATGAATTGCCGATTATCGTTTCAATATCCGAAAGATGCCTGTGAGCATGTTCATGAACCAGTTGTTTAACAGTTACTTTGGTTCCCTTAATTCCATGTCGCTGGTCCTTCTCAGCGATCAGATCCCATCCTTTAAGATTTAATTTTCCGAGCTCGCTCTTTAAATATGATAATTCCACACCCAGGTCTATCATAGCACCAAGATTCATATCACCGCTAATTCCTGAAAAACAATCATAATAAAGTACTGTCATAATAAAATCATATTGAAATAGTACAACAAATTATAATGCTTAATGTTAGAATTTATGACTGAACATCCTGTTTAACATAAATCCGTTGCTAATATACAATTTACATTCAATGCGGGATAATAAAAAAAAAGTTGTATTTTTCGACACTTTTCGACTAACGTAATAAAATAAATTAAAGGATTACCAATGAAAAGAAGAGAGTTTTTTAGAACTTCAGTAGGGGCAGGGGTTGCTGCGGGAGCGGCTTTAAGCTTTGGCGGATATGAAAAGCTTTGGGCCTCATCGGTCGCAGCCGCAAAATATGATATGGTAGCAGTGATGGGAGGAAACCCTGATGCAATGTTTGACATAGGAATCCAGGAGTTGGGTGGGATGGGTATTTTTGTTCAGAAAGGCCAGAAGGTACTGGTAAAACCAAATATTGGATGGGATGTAATTCCTGAACTGGCAGCCAACACCAATCCTGCCCTTGTAAAAAGGATTATAGAACATTGTTTTAAGGCTGGGGCAAAAGAGGTTTATGTATTTGATCACACCTGTGATAACTGGGTAAACACATACAAAAATTCAGGAATAGAGAAAGCAGCAAAATCAGCGGGTGCCAAGGTAGTTCCGGGTAATTCGGAGAATTATTATCAGGCTATCGAAATTCCGGGCGGTATAAAACTGAAAACAGCAAAAGTCCATGAAATATTGCTGGAAACAGACGTTTTTATTAACGTTCCGGTACTTAAAGACCATAATTCAACAAGGATGACTGCCTGTCTCAAAAACAACATGGGATTAGTATGGGACAGAGGATACTGGCACTCAAATAATCTGCATCAGTGCATTGCTGATTATGCACTTTTTGAGAAGAAACCCGCACTTAATGTTGTTGATTGCTACAATGTAATGGTAAAGCACGGACCTCAGGGTGTTTCGAAAGAAGATGTGGTCATGATGAAATCGCAGATTCTTACGGCCGACTGGGTTGCAGGTGATGTTGCTTCAGCCAGGATGCTTGGAGTTGACCCCCAGAAGATAGATTATATCCCTATTGCACATAAAATGGGCCTGGGCAATATGAATCTTGAATCCCTCAATATTAAGCGTATAAAAATGTAAATCATAATGACCTCCTCTTTTCTCAGAAAATTCCGGATCGTCTTTTCTGCAGTTGTTCTGGTTTGTTTTTTTTTAGTCTTTATCGATTTCAGGTCGCTTATCCCTGTTAAATATATCAACTATCTACTTTATCTTCAATTTATTCCGTCGGCTGTTAAATATTTTAATCTTAAAACAGTTGCTGCAGCCGGATTTTTGGTTGTTGTTCTGCTGACTTTACTTTCAGGCCGTACTTATTGTTCATTCCTGTGTCCTCTGGGTATAGGACAGGACGTAAACAGCAGAATAGGAGGAAAGATCAGGAAAAAATTCAGGAGGTTCGGGTTTAAGCGTCCTCATACAATTGTAAGGTATGCACTGCTTGTAATAACCATCGGAGTAACCATAGTCTGGGGTATATATCTTCTTACCCTGCTCGATCCCTTCAGTATATTCGGACGCTTTGCGACTCTTTTCGTCAAGCCGGTTATTTTAGTTGTTAATAATTTCCTTGCCAATATTTTCGGCAAATTCGACATTTATACTTTCAGTCATACAGATATTAAGGGGTTTAGCCTTATAACATATTCCATACCGGTGGCATTTTTGCTTCTTATAAGCATCATGTCGCTGATAAAAGGTCGTCTCTATTGCAACATGATTTGCCCGGTTGGAACCTTGCTCGGACTTCTTTCAAAGATTTCCCTGTTCAGGATCAAATTCAATGATAGCAAATGCACACGCTGCGGAAGATGTTCGTTAGCCTGTAAATCTACATGTATTGATTTCCTGAATTATAATATTGATGTCAGCCGATGCGTCGATTGTTTTAATTGTATTACCAGCTGTCCCGAGAAAGCTCTTTCATATGGCCTGGTAAGCTCAAAAAACGCTGACCATAAAACTGATGAAAGCAAACGCAGGTTTGTTGCAGGTTCCCTGCTGATGTTTTTCGGCATTTCACAATATTCTAAAGGTCAGGAAAAGGGCGTCCCGGTCCCGAAAAAAGAATCAACAGTGAAGGAAGCGATCACTTCGCCTGTCTGTCCTCCCGGAGCAGGTTCGATCGAGCATTTTACCAGGAACTGTACAGCCTGTTCAATGTGCATCACTGCCTGTCCGAATAATGTGCTCGTCCCTTCTGTGAGGCAGTATGGCATCACCGGACTGTTGCAGCCTGTAATGGATTATCATAAAAGCTTCTGCACATTCAACTGTACGGTTTGTACCGAAGTTTGCCCCACCAGTGCATTGAATCCACTGTTACTGGAGGCAAAAAAACTAACCCAGATAGGCAAGGTCAATTTCATTAAGGATAACTGCATTGTCAAGACTGAAAAGACAGCATGCGGAGCCTGTTCTGAAGCATGCCCCACAAAGGCAGTCTATATGATACCCTACGAGGGAAACCTTGTAATTCCTGAAACCAACCAGGATATCTGCATAGGATGTGGGCATTGTGAGTTCGCATGTCCGACTATTCCATACAAGGCAATTTATGTCGACGGGAATCCTGTACACCAGGCAGCTAAAAAGCCCGAAATCAAAGAATCTGAAATTACTTCACCTGTCGAGTTCCCTTTCTGAAAGGCAGACTATTCTTAAAAATCATCCTAATATGATTTTTATCTGCATTAAGTATTTTTAAGCGGCTAATTTTGTTGTTTGATTGTTCTTATTTAATCTCTATCAAATGAACCCTTCACATATCGAACATATTGGGATTGCAGTTGCAGATCTCGAAAAATCAATAGGCTTTTATGAAAAGGTTTTCGGCTTAAAATGCTACAATATTGAGGAAGTGCCTGACCAGAAAGTCAGGACAGCTTTTTTCATGGTCGGGCAGACCAAGATTGAATTGCTTGAATCAACAGATCCTGAGGGACCTATAGGGAAATTTATTGAGAAAAGAGGAGAGGGGATTCACCACATTGCATTTGCGGTCGATAATATTGCTGAACAATTGAAGCATGCAGAAAAAGAAGGTGTCAGGCTTATCGACAATAATCCCCGGAAAGGGGCTGAAGGACTTGATATTGCATTCCTTCATCCAAAATCTGCATCAGGTGTCCTGATTGAGATTTGTGAAGATAAAAGGATTTCGCTCTGTTCAGATTCCTCCGGACTTGAAAAAAAATAGTAGGTTTGTATATGAAACAAACCTGTTAGTACTATGAACCATAGCAGTGCAACATCAGGAAATTCCGGTCCTAAGATAAGATCCGACTGCGAAATAACCATTGAGCTCAGGAGCGTGGGCGGAATTGAAATTGAGCTGAAATCGAAGGTTCAGACCCTCTATGGGGAATCGATCCGTCAGCAATGCATCGGGATCCTTGATTATTTCAGAATAAAAAATGCCTTGCTAACGATCGATGATTCAGGCGCATTACCGTTCGTATTGTCTGCCCGCCTTGAATCGGCAATAAAAAAGCTTACGGCTTCAGAGGGTGAGTATCTTCCCGCTATGCTGGAAGAAAATAAATACTCAACCTCACCTGATATATTCAGGTTCTCAAGACTTTATCTACCCGGGAATATTCCAGGCATGATGATAAATGCGGGACTTCATTCAGCCGATGGTATAATTCTTGACCTGGAAGACTCCGTTGCCCCTGACAGAAAAGATGAAGCCAGGATCCTGGTCAGAAACGCCCTCCGTCAGTTAGATTTTAAAGGGGCAGAACGAATGGTCAGAATTAACCAGGGTGAGAGAGGATTGAAGGACCTTGATTATGTGGTTCCTCATAATGTCAATCTTATCCTTATCCCAAAATGCGAAAGCGCATTAACAGTAACGAATATTGAAAGCAGGATCCTTGAGATAAAGAACAGATACGGACTTGTAAATCCGGTTCACATGATGCCCATAATTGAAACTGCACTTGGAGTTGAAATGGCGTTCGAAATTGCCAGATCGTCCCCGGCAGTTGTTGCGATAGCAATTGGACTGGAAGATTTCACAGCCGACCTTGGAGTTCCCCGGACACAGGAAGGCAATGAGTCTTTTTACGCAAGGACACGGTTAATTAATGCGGCGAAGGCAGCCGGCATTCAGCCAATCGACTCTGTATTCTCAGATGTCGGCGACATGGAGGCTCTTCGTCAGAATGTATTGTCATCCAAGGCATTGGGATTTGAAGGGATGGGATGTATTCATCCCAGGCAGATCCGGGTAATAAAGAATGGCTTTGCCCCCGGACCGGAGGAGATTGATAAATCAAAAAAGATAGTTCTGGCTTTCGAAGATGCCCGAAAAAAAGGCATTGCCGTGGTCGCGCTTGGTACAAAGATGATAGATCCCCCTGTGGTCGCCAGGGCTCAGAAAACAATTGATCTTGCAGTCAGACTTGGTTCCTTATCAGAAAACTGGATGAATGAGATTCCTGCATAATTGAGAAAATTTTACAAATAACAGGTATTATGTCAATCCCTACAGTAGTCAATGCAGCTGGCAGAGCTGTTCCGGCTGAAATTAACGGAATTCCGGTAATCCCTTTTAAGGGCGTTGGTAAACACAAGCCTTTCGGAAATAAATTTGGCCCCCGTATACCATCATGTTCTGATTATCCTGAGGATGGCAATAAAGTGGTCACTACTCTGGAGGAAGCCCTTATGAGATGCGGAATAAAAGACGGAATGACAATTTCAACTCACCATCATCTCAGAGACGGGGATCTTATAAGCAACAGAATATTTGAGATTGCTTCTGAAATGGGAGTAAAGGACCTGGTCTGGTTTCCATCAGCATCCTTCCCTTGCAACGACCTATTGATCAAATACCTTGAAGATGGTACTATCAACAGGATTGAGGGAAGCATGAACGGGCCTCTCGGACGGTTTGTATCGGAGGGCAGGATGACAGGGACAGCAGTACTCCGTTCTCACGGAGGGCGCGTTCAGGCTATTCAGGATGGGGAAGTGAAAATTGATATTGCAGTCCTGGCAGCACCCACAGCCGACTCATACGGGAATGCCAGAGGCACAGGTGGTAATTCGGCCTGCGGCGTCCTTGGATATACAAAGGCGGATATGCTGTATGCTGATAAAGTTATTGTTGTAACTGATAACCTTATTGAAATGCCGTGCTTCCCGATGGAAATAGAAGGGAATTACGTTGATTATGTTGTTGTCGTGAATAAAATAGGGATCCCGGAGAAGATTGTTTCAGGTACAACGCAGGTAACCAAAAGTCCCGACAGGTTACTGATTGCTGAATTAACCGCTGCATTCCTTGAAAAGTCGGGGATACTCAGAGACGAAGTTACAATGCAGGCAGGGGCCGGAGGAACCTCTCTGGCTATAGCTGTCTTTATTCATGAAATCTTTAAAAAGAATGGTTGGAAATCAAAATTCGGGTTTGGAGGCAGCACTAAATACATGGTTGACATGCTTGAGCATGGACAGATGGGTTATATTCTTGATGCCCAGGCTTTTGATCTTGATTCCGTTAATTCAATAGGGAAAAATGCCAATCATATTCCTTACTCTGTTTTTAATGCCTATAATTATCATTCCAAAGGGAACCTTACGAGCATGATGGACATTATGATCCTGGGAGCTACTGAAGTTGACCTGAATTTCAACGGGAATGTTGTGACTCATTCAGACGGATATCTCCTTCATGGAATAGGAGGATGGCAGAATTGCCTTCACGCCCGTAATGTTATTCTTCCTGTGCCTCTTTTCCGCGACCGGATACCCGTGATAGTTGATGAGGTTACTACTTTATGCGGCCCAGGAGAGCTCATCGATGTAATCATCACTGAGAGAGGAATTGCCATCAATCCGCTGCGCCAGGACCTGATTGAAAGTGTCAGGAACAGCGGGCTTCCTGTCAGAAGCATTGAGCGAACTCAGGGATGAAGCAGAAAAGATATGCGGTAAGCCATCAAAGCCCGTATTTGAGGATAAGGTAGTTGCAGCAATAAAATGGGTCGACGGTACTGTAATTGATGTTGTCAGAAAAATAAATGGTTAATGAATAGAATCAATGGAACGATATAAATGTGCTATTTGCGGATATGTATATGACCCTGAAGAGGGTGATATTTCATCAGGAATTGAGCCAGGGATCTCTTTCAGCGATCTTCCGTCTGACTATATGTGTCCGGTATGCGCCGCAGGAAAAGATGAGTTTTTTGTCTGTGACTGAATCCCTGGGTGGGTTAGAGGACAAGCTTCCTATTGCCGTTAAATGGTATATTTCTGATGACATCAGTCAGCAGTTCCCAGAACATCCCGACTGTTGCAATTTCAATTTTTTCTTCCGGGGTATGGGCCCCTCTGATTGTAGGGCCAAACGAAATCATATCAATACCCTTATATTTCTGATAGATCAGGCCGCATTCAAGACCAGCATGAATAGCTCTTATAAGGGGTTCTTTACCAAAAAGATTATTATAGGATTTACGGGTAATTTTCAGGATCTCTGATTTAAGGCTGGGCTTCCATCCGGGATAACCGTCAGAATGCACTACCTCTGCTCCGGCAAGTTTCATGCACGACTCAACCATTGCTGCAACATCGTATTTGGATGATTCAACAGAGCTCCTCTGGGTAGTAACTATCCTTATTGTATTGCCTTCAATAAAACTCACTGATGCCAGATTTGTTGATGTTTCAACCAAGATCATCCATCTCCTTCGACCAGGCTATGACACCATGCGGGCAGCAGGTAAGCGAATTCAGAAGCTTTACCTGGCTTTCGTTATCCATTGATGATGCAGGAGCTTCGACTTCTTTAATCGCAATTTTAAGATCTTTCTCAATTTCACCAAATTCCTCATTCAGGACCCCCTGGAAATCCATTACCCACTTTGCTGCCTGATCTCTTTCAATGTTATCAACCGCGATAAGTGCAAACGCCTCCCTCGGGATTGCATTCCGGAGATTTCCACCGTTAAACCGGCACAATGAAATACCGAACTTATTCGACAGGTTCCAGAGGATCCTGTTCATCAGCTTAACGGAATTTCCATATTCTTTGTGGATCTCATCACCTGAATGGCCGCCATGAAGACCTGTGACGGAAATTTCAAATCCGGTCATTCCGCTTTTCAAAGGAACACTTTTATAAGTCAGTTCACCAACAGTATCCATACCGCCGGCACAACCAATGAAGAGGATCCCTTCGTCTTCAGAATCAAGATTAATCAGTATCCTTCCTTCAAAAAAACCAGGTTCAAGATTGAGTGCTCCTGTCATACCTGATTCTTCATCGACGGTAAAAAGACATTCAATTTTACCCGATTTCAGGCTGGTGTCAGCGAGTATCGCAAGCTGTGACGCAATTCCGATACCATCATCAGCTCCCAGAGTGGTTCCATTGGCAGTAACCCATTCACCATCGACACGGGGAATGATGGGATCAGTCAGCCAGTTGTGAGGGTAATCGGCATTTTTTTCTCCAACCATATCCATATGACTTTGAAGAACAGTTGTTTTTCTGCTCTCATAACCTTTGGATGACGGTTTGACGATAATGATGTTTCCAACTGAGTCTTCCTTTGACTCAAGATTATGAACAGATGCAAAATTCAGAAGGTATTGTCTGATTTTCCCCTCATTTTTACTTAAACGGGGTATTTTACAGATCTCTTCGAAATAGATCCAGATTGGTGCTGGATTTAATTCAGATAAAATGCTCATGTCGAAAAATAATCAAACAGTAAAGTATAAAAGTACAGTTTTTTTACATTAATCAACTGCGGTGTCAAAAATTAATGGATAAGAGATCGGACAAATTTTGTTATTTTTACGATTGACGTGATATTTTAATAAATTAAAAATCTATGGCTAAAAGGACTATTGTTACATTACCGGGTGATGGCATTGGCAAAATCGTATTAAATCAGGCTTTAAGAGTTCTTGATGCTTCAGGTTTTGAGGCCGGTTACATACATGGGGATATAGGTTGGGAGTTCTGGTGCAAAGAGGGTAATCCATTGCCTCAGAGGACACTGGATCTGTTAAAAAAGTATAAGATTGCATTGTTTGGAGCAATAACATCCAAACCCAATGAAGAAGCGAAAGCTGAGCTCAGCCCTGCTCTGCAGGGAAAAGGATTGGTCTATTCCAGCCCGATAGTGGGGCTGCGTCAGAAATTCAATCTTGATATCTGTGTCAGACCTTGCAAGTCGTATAAAGGTAATCCTCTCAACTTCATCAGGAGAGGGAAAGGGAATACCATTGAGGAACCATTTATAGATGTTGTCATTTTCCGCCAGAATACTGAATGCCTGTACTCAGGAGTTGAATGGACAAATCCTCCGGAAAATGTTTATCAGGCATTGAAAAGCCACCCCAGGTTTGCTGAGAATTTTGGCAGTGTACCTGTTAATGAGCTGTCTGTTTCAACCCGGATCTTTACAAAAAAGGCTACCGGAAGGATACTGACTGCTGCGTTTGAATATGCAGATAAAAATGGTTATTCGTCAGTCACCGTTTGCGAAAAACCCAATGTGATCAGGGAAACATCAGGACTGATGTGGAAGATGGCAAAAGAGATCCAAAAGAGCTCTTTCCCGGGAATAAAGCTTAATAATACAAATATTGACGCCCAGATGATGTGGCTGACTAAGAATCCTGAAGATTACGGGGTTATCGTTGCCGGGAATATGTTCGGAGATATCGCTTCAGATGCTTTTGCCGGACTGATAGGGGGGCTTGGTTTTGCTTGCAGTGCTCAGTTTTCTTCAGACGGAATTGCAGTATTTGAACCGACTCATGGTTCGGCACCAAAATACGCAGGTTATGAAGTACCGATAGTAAATCCTGTTGCTATGATCGAATCGGCCTGCATGATGCTTGATTATCTTGATGAGAAAACAATCGCAGAAAAGATAAGAAAAGCAGTTGCTGAGATCATAATGGAGGGCAAAGTTAAAACATACGACATGATGAAGATGACTGGTCGTCAGGAAGTAATAGATTACGGTGCAGCTTCGACGATACAGATGACCGATGCAATAATTTCCAGAATCAGATAATTACAATACATAATAAATGAACACGACTGTAAGCAGGCTTTGGCCTGAACTTGAATGGATCAACGACAAATCGCTGAGGGAAAAAACCGCCAGGACATGGGAAATTGCTCTTGAGAGGAGTGTCCTGAAAGCTGAGGACCTTGATATTATACCGTTTACGCTTCTTTGCGGACCGGATCTGAAAGTCAGTTTCATGGAGCATAAAAGATGCGTCGTGCATATTGCTAAAGCGAGCGGGGAGAAGATGAATGAATTCTTTGGCAAGGATCTTCCGGTGAATATGGATATTCTTATTGCGGGAGCTATTCTTGCGGATGTGGGTAAATTGCTTGAATATGAATTAGATGGAGATGGTAAATTAATTCAGGGAAAATACGGTCAGTACATCAGGCACCCTTTCTCGGGTGTTTCGCTTGCCGATGAATGCGGCTTGCCGCCGGAGGTTTGCCATATCATTGCCGCTCATGCTCATGAAGGTGATCTTGTCAAGAGATCGACAGAGGCATACATAGTGCATCATGCCGATTTTATGACCTTTCTTCCTTTTAAAAGCCGCCTGATTGTCTGAAATTCCCGGGTAAGTATCAGCCCAGTTTCATTTTCTCAATTTCCTCAATGTTCCTTTCATTGCTCACGTCCTTGCCATCGGGAGAATAGAGGTATTCAATAAGATCTGTGTACCTGTCCATTATTTTGCCACGGACCATTTTCATTGTAGAATTCATTAATCCGTTTTCTTCATTAAATCCCTCTTCAAGGATACCAATGGCAACAGGAAGCCAGCGCTGTGGAAACATTTGACCGTACTTCCCGTTTGTACGATACTCGTTTACCTCATTTTCCAGAAGGGTTGTTACCGACTTTTTCCCTTCATCTGAAACGGCTGTAAGATTTTTTTCTTCGAGATAAACTTTAAGCGCATATTGATTCGGGACAATAAGAGCTACAGTGTACGGCTTCTGGTTGTTATAGAGCATACATTGATCGATATATTTTGACTGTTCGGAAATTGCTTCCTCGATTCCTTCAGGACTGAATTTTTCGCCGTCATCAGCAATCAGAAGGCTTTTGAATCGTCCAAGGACATAAAGGAACCCCTCTTCTGACAGATAACCCATATCGCCGGTGTAGAGCCATCCATCCTTTATAGCTTCACGGGTTGCCGATTCATTTTTCCAGTACCCGTGCATTACATTACCGCCTTTAATGACAATTTCTCCTTTTTGTCCAACAGGCAGCTCTTTACCTTCATCATCGCAAATCTTAAGGTCCATGTTATTGACAAGGGCACCGGAAGAACCAAGCCTGTGTTTGCCTGCAGAGTTTGAGGAGATGACGGGAGAAGCTTCGGTCAACCCATAACCCTGATAAATCGGTATTCCCAGCGCATAAAAGAATCTCTGAAGTTCAATATCAAGCAAGGCACCTCCGCCAATAAAATAGTCAAGCTCTCCTCCGAAATTCTCACGGATTTTTTTAAACAATATCTTATCATAAAGGTCGATCAATGGTTTTTTGATTCTCTGTAATCCGCGGCCTTTATTCCAACCCTCCTTATTATAGGAATAGCATATTTTAATTGCCTGATTAAATAGGATTTCAACCATTTTGCCTTTTTCCTTAATTCCCTTTTCAATATTCTTTCTGAAATTTTTAGCTATGGCCGGAACGCTCATCAGAAGATTTGGCTTTATCTCTTTCAGGCATGATGGCAGATTCCTGAGGGTCTCCATGGGTGTTTTTCCTGTTTTGACTGAAGCGATGCTGGCACCTTTCCCCATAAAGGCATATATACCGCAGGTATGGCCAAACGAGTGATCCCATGGAAGTAAAAGCAGTGTCTTGTAGAATGGAGGAATGTCCATCAGGCTGTATGACTGGTAGACATTAGTGACATAATTTCCATGAGTAAGAATTATCCCTTTTGGATCGGCCGTGGTTCCGGAAGTATAACAGATATTTGCAAAATCGGAAGGTTTGACGGATGTGAAAATCTCTTTAAATTTCACTTTGTTTTCAGGCGACTCGAGCCATTCCCTTCCAATTTTTCTTACTTCATTAAAATGAATTTCGTTATCCTGATATTCTTCCTGTGTATCAAAATGGATGATTTTTTCTATTGACCTGCAATCGCCGATTACCGGTTTAATCTTATTGGCCTGGATTGATGAGACAAGAACCATTCTTGATCCTGAATGATTTATCCTGAATTTGATTTCCTCGGTAGTAAGTTTGACTGAAAGAGGTACATTTACTGCACCAATGTAAAGTATTCCCAGTTCTCCAATGACCCAGTTGTTACGGCCTTCTGAAATAAGGCTCAGTCTGTCGCCCTTCTTTATCCCAAGCCTCATAAGCCCGGCTGCAAATTCATAAACCTGCTTTTGTGTTTCTCCATAAGTCGTTCCTTCATATTTTTCCTGGGGTTTTTCCCATAGATAAACATTGCTCTCGAACTTTTCTACGCTTTCTTCAAAAAACTGTATAAGAGATTTCATCGGGCAACAGATTTATGTCATTACTTTTCAGTCGTCTAATATACAAAATCTGTTTTAATCAGGCCAGCCTGATAAGTTTAATATCATTTGGATTGGTTTTCAATAATATGTATATTTGATTTTAGTCTTGAACCAATAGTTTGTATGCATCTACACAAATCTTAAGCAATTCATTATGAGACATTTTATTACTATTTTCTTCCTGGTATTCCTGATATTGTTTCCTTCATGCAAAAATATCAGGGAAAGGGGGTTATTCGGTAAGAAAGCAAGAACTCTCGAAATGTTAAAAGCAGAGCAGAAACTTGTTCGTGTTGCAGACTCATTGAAGAGAGTTGAAAACCGTCTTAAAGCAATAGAGGAGGCCCGTCTGGATTCTTTGAGAATGGCTGCTGAAGCTGAGAAAGCTGCATTTGAAGCAATTGATAAATTCAACATTGTTGTCGGCAGCTTTATTACTCCGGAATATGCCCAGGCCTGGGCGGAGGAGTACCGGAAACAAGGCTATGATACCAGGGTAATCAGGATGACCGATAGTAGCTTTGAACTGGTTGTGGCTGAATCATATGACCAGTTTTCAAAGGCAATTGAACGCCTGAACGTGTTTCAGACAACAGTTGATGTTGATACCTGGCTTTACGTTCACAGATAGCTAATCTGCTATCGGAAGATTGTTGAGGTACGGCCCGGACCAACTGAAACCAGCTTAACTGGTAATCCGGTCTGTATTTCAATGAAATCAATATATTTCTTAAGATTGGCAGGCAGGGATTTGAAATCCTTAATTGCACTGATGTCCTCATCCCATCCCTCAAGTTCAGCATAAACCGGTTCAGGAGCTGCATTGTTATCGAAAGGAATTTCTTTTTGTTCCTTGCCGTCAACCTTATATGAAGTGCAAACCTTTACTGTTCTGAATCCTGAAAGGATATCGGATTTCATCATAAAAAGCTGAGTTACTCCGTTGAGCATTACAGCATATTTCAGGGCAGGAAGGTCGAGCCATCCGCATCTTCTGGGGCGCCCTGTCGTTGCCCCGTATTCACATCCTTTCTTTCTCAATAGCTCGCCGGTTTCATCATTTAATTCTGTCGGGAATGGTCCGCTGCCGACCCTGGTACAATAAGCCTTGAATATGCCAAATACTTCCTTTATGCTTTTCGGGGAAACCCCAAGTCCTGTACAGGCTCCGGCACTGATTGTATTTGAGGATGTTACAAAAGGGTATGAGCCAAAATCAAGGTCAAGCATGGTCCCCTGGGCGCCTTCGGCCAGGACTTTCATTCCATCAGACAAAAGCCTGTTAATCAGGTATTCAGTATTTTCAATCCTGAATTTCTTTAATAATTCAATTCCTTCAAACCATCCCTTTTCGTACTCCCTTAGATCAAACTCAAAAGTGTAATTCTTCAAAAGCGAAAGGTGAGCTGCTGTGTGCTCATTGTAGAGAGCTTTGAAATTGTCCTGTAATATGTTTCCGACCCTCAGCCCGTTACGGCTGGCTTTGTCAGTATATGCAGGACCTATTCCTTTCAGGGTCGATCCGATCTTCAGGTTGCCCTTGTAATTCTCATAGGCTGCATCAAGGATTCTATGGGTGGGAAGGATCAGGTTTGCCCTGGTGGAAATAACAAGCCTTTTAATTAATTCATCCAGAGGTACCCCGAGTGTCCCGATCTCTTTTTTAAAGACCGCCGGATCAAGGACAACCCCGTTACCAATTATATTAAGTTTACCCTGATGGAAAATACCTGAAGGTATAAGATGCAAAACATGCTTAACATCATTAAATTCAAGTGAATGGCCCGCATTGGGTCCGCCCTGAAATCGTGCAACTACATCGTAAGCCGGACTTAATGCATCAACTATTTTACCCTTACCTTCATCACCCCACTGCAGCCCCAGAAGTATATCAATATTCATAATAAGTTTTTATACTCATAAAAAAGATAACGAAAGATATAATCTTTTTAAGAGCTGTGACCTTCTGCTGAAATTTTGTTGATAAAAATCTTATTCACTTCATATGGCAGCAGTGTATTATTGGCTGCCCTGTTTACCAGTGTTAAAATTAAAGCTTGCACCAACACCCATAGAAAGATATGTGTCATATCCGATTTCCGGTCTGATTGACCATCTGTCAAGATCACTGCTGAGTCCAATACCGAGACTTATCCCAGGTGTGACGTACCCTCCGAAAGTACCAAAAAGCACATGAAGTTTTGGTACAACAGTTAATTCAAAGATATCCGTTTTTCTGAAAAAGGAGAGATAGACTCTTGGGTCAAAAGATAACCAGCCCATGCCTCCGTTTTTTATATCCACTGCTTTAGTGTTGTAGAAATAGGCTCCCAGGGGCAAGCTTATTGCCAGTGTATTGTCAATGAGCATGAGCTTATTGTCTATCTCAAAATAACTCATTGAATTCATCTCATTGAATTCTTCATTTATTTCATCGAAAATTTTCTGAAATGTAATTGTGGGAGAAATATATTCATACCTGGCTTTAAGCGTATATTTATCAGTAAAGCCATAACCAACACTTACTCCGTAATTCTGATTGATTAATGCAGTCTCGAGTGTGTCGTTCATTGCATTATATCTGGAGTACATACCCCGAACTTCTATCTGCCCCTTATTCAGAGTTTTTGCACTTTCGTACGACAGGTTAATCGGAGCAAAGCATCCTGACATAAGAACGGACATTAAACTTAAAAGAACAAGCTTTGTTTTCATGAGTCAGATTTTTTAATTTTCTAACTCAAATTTTAAAATAATATTGTGATAACTAGTAATTTAACTACATTTTTGATCCTTCTTAATGTGATTAATAAACCCCTTCGGAACATAAGAAGGACGAAATCAGTCAGCTTTTGGATTCTTAAAATTACCGTAAATATATAATGAATGATATATCGGGGAAAAGCTGTAAAGTCCGCTGGCTGTTTTAATTATTTCCTGTATACGGGGATCGCAGAATTCAAGGACCTTGCCTGTTTCGATATCTATCAGATGATCATGCTGTCCGCACTGGTAAGCTCTTTCAAACTGAGCAATATTCTTTCCGAACTGGTGCTTGGTGACAAGATTACAGTCGAGAAGCAGTTCAATTGTATTATAAAGGGTTGCACGGCTGACCCGGTAATTCTTGTTCTTCATAAAAATATAGAGCGTCTCAATATCAAAATGGCCGTTCCTTGAATAAATTTCATCCAGTATGGCATATCTCTCCGGAGTTTTTCTGTGCCCTTTCTTTTCAAGGTATTCAGTAAAAATCTGTTTGACTGTTGACCTGGTATCGTCATTAATCATATTTGGTCTAATTTAAAATAATTACAAAAATAGGATTTTTTTATCAGAAACAGATTGAGGGTAAAGTGCAGGAGTCTATTCGGTAAAATCTTCGACACGCTTGATGCTGTCAATGCCCCTGACATTTGATATTTTGAGAATAAGGTTGTTAAGGTCCTGTGTGTGATGCACATAAAGGTCGATAGTCCCTTCAAATATCCCGTCTTTGACACTTATATTGATATTAGTCATATTGACTTTAAGCTCAGACGATATAATATTTGTCAGATCATTTACCATTCCGATCCTGTCGACACCCGTCATGCTGACCCTTGCCAGGAAGGAAACCAGCTTATGTATCGCCCACCTTACTGCAATGATCCTGTTCCCTTCATTGGACATAATTCTTATTGCAACAGGACATTTCGGCTTATGAATTACTATAGTACCCTCAGGGGAATGGTATCCGATTACTTCATCACCGGGGATTGGGTTGCAGCATTTTGCAATTTCATATGACTGTTCGGAATTTTCCACATTCTCCCTTAGGAGGAACGGGGATGCATGATCGATTTTTTCCTCCCTGACCTCTGCTTCTTCTTCTGTTTTTTCTTTTTTCCCGCCCAACAGCTTCAGCTCCCAGTATTTAATAACATTTTTGGCAGGATTCTTTCTGATGATCTTTTTAAGATTATCAAGGTTTAATGTACCGAGTTCAATCCCCGAATATAATTCATCTTTGTTCAGCACGTCAAATGACTGCATGATCTTTCTCAGGATCTCTGTATTTGGCGAAGCACCAAGTTCGGCAAGCCGTGATTCAAGGATCTCCATTCCTTTCTGTATCCTGCCTGTAGATTCTGTTTTAAGGGCATTTTTTATGGCGTCCTTGGCTTTGGAGGTGCATACAAATGAGAGCCATTCTTTTTCGGGTTTTCCTATATCTGAGGTGATGATTTCAACCTGGTCGCCGCTCATAAGAATTGAATTAACCGGATTCAGCTTGAAGTTTATCTTGGCTCCGATTGCCTTATTGCCGATTTCGGTATGTATTTCGTAGGCAAAATCAAGGGCAGTTGCTCCTTTAGGAAGGCTGACAAGAGTTCCCTTTGGTGTGAATACCATTATTTCGGATGAGAAGAGGTTCATTTTAAATTCGTCGAGGAACTCAACCGGATCTTCATGCGGATTTGCGAGCATCGACTTGATCTGCCTGATCCATTTATCCAACTCAGTTTCGGGTGTATTGTCGCCTTTGTATTTATAATGAGCTGCGTAACCTCTTTCAGCTATTTCATCCATCCGCTTGCTCCGGATCTGGACCTCGACCCACCTGCCTTCAGGTCCCATAACTGTAAGGTGCAAGTGCCTCATAGCCATTGGGCTTAGGCCTGCTTACCCAGTCTCTCAGCCTGTCAGGTTTTGGAAGGTAAGTATCAGTGATCATGGAGTAAATATTCCAGCAGGTTGTTTTTTCAGGGATTCCCGGTAAAGGCTCAAAAACAATGCGAACGGCCAGTACATCATAAATTTCTTCAAACGGAACATTTTTCGACTGCATTTTTTTCCATATGGAAAAGATCGATTTCGGACGTCCGTTTATATCAAAGGAGAGACCTGCCTCCTTTAGCTTATTTATTATCGGAAGGCTGAATTTATTTATCAGTGAATAATACTTCTTTTCCCCGTGTTTAAGCTTTGTTGATATCTCTTCATAGATAACAGGCTGACGGTATTTAAAGCTGAGATCTTCCAGCTCGGTTTTTATCGCATAGAGACCGATCCTGTTTGCAAGGGGGGCATAAAGGAATATTGTCTCACCTGCAACCTTCATTTTTTTGTTCTCCGGCATCGAATCGAGGGTCCTCATATTATGAAGCCGGTCTGCAATCTTAATCAGGATCACCCTCAGATCGTCTGAGAGCGTCATCAGCATCCGCCGGAAATTTTCCGCCTGCATCGATGAGGAAGTCCCCTTATTATATGTGCCTGATATCTTTGTAAGTCCGTCAATAAGGGAAGCTATTTTAGGTCCGAAATCCTTATTTACATCTTCAATGGAATAATCTGTGTCTTCAACCACATCGTGAAGAAGAGCAGTGGCTATTGACCTGGCTCCAAGTCCGATTTCCTGGTTTGCAATTTTTGCAACGCAAATAGGATGTATGATATAAGGCTCACCGGACTTCCTTCGCATATTCCAGTGAGCTTTATTTGCCAGATTAAATGCTTTATCTATAAGTTCCCGGTCTCCGGGATTTTTGCACCTTAAAAGATTGTTTACCAGTGAATCATATTCAGACTGAATATGCTTTATATCTTCATCATCAAAAATATCCTTGCTCCCCATAAATACTCTCTGTATCCTTTCCTGTAAGATACAAATATAGCTCTATTAGATGAGATTCTTAAGCAGGGTTAAGAATTGTTGCTGGCTTTGCCCACCGAAGCTTTAGCACAGGTGGGTTGATGGGTGCTTGTTGCCGGGTGATTTTAAAAAAAGAATAACTACTATTTATCTGAATTTTATGATAGTCACGGTTCCGGTGCGGGAGATGCTTTTCCCTTCCGGGGTCTTCAACCTTATAAACCACAGATAAACCCCCTGAGGAACAGGATTCCCATTATCTGTTCCATCCCAGGATTCCATGAAATCTTTCGATTCAAAAAGAGTTTTTCCCTGTCTGTTGCTTATTACAAACGTGTACTCAGCGGGAGTGAAAGTGATCACGGGCCTGAATAAATCATTCAACAGGTCGCCATCAGGAGAAAATATATCCGGAACTGTTATAACCTCATCAATTTCTACGCAGACCTGGTTTGAACTGCTCTCTCCGTTCTTTCCGTAAGGATTACCCGATTCAGAGGCGGTCACATAAAAGCACACTTTTCCCTCTGTTAATCCGTACATTATTTCAGCTATGCTCAATGAAAATGTGGTATCAGCAGGTCCAAGTAATGCTGTTTCCCTGAATCCGTTGCCGGTATCTGTGAAAAGCCTGTAACCCGAAACAGAACCAAGCCAATCATGATATTGGTTCCATTCGAGAATGATATCGCTGCCCGTGTTTAGAGCATTCAGGACAATATTTGATGCAATGTTTGAGCTGACCGCCAGAATGTTGCAGCTATTTATCGCTGAAATTCTATAAAAATTAACTATATCCGGGTCAGCTGTTTTATCTGTATATAACAGGGTTTTTTCATCACTTCTTATCACTGTAATCTGCTGAAATGATCCTGAGTTTCCGCTTCTTCTTTCAAGTGAGTAAAGATCGGTCTCGGAATAAGGATCGATACTGAATGAAAGGGCTATTTCATCAGCTTCGGTTACGGTAGCGAAATCGGCATTGATCCAGGCCGGGATATTTTGTGTTTTCACATCAACACAGGGTTTGTTTGATCCCGAAGCCATGCCGTTTTCGAGGATTGCTCTTACTATAAAACAATACCGGACTCCGTTTGTAATATTTTCCAAAGTAAAGGTGCTTACATCATCAGAAACATGTCCCGCAAGGTAGTATGTCCCGCCATTAACTGAAACAAGTACATCATAACCTGTTACTTTTACTGGTGTTGATAAGTATTTGTTCCAACGTATATTGATTCGGTTGTTACAAGTATCTATTTCAGGATCAGTATATATTGTACTGAGGTTATTTGACAGAGGACTGATATTCCTTGAGTTGTCAAAGGCTGCAATAACATAAGATTCAATTCGGTCATTTGAGTATGGATTCAGGAAAGAAAAGCTTGTTGCTGAAGGATTAAAAACTGTATCAATGATATAACCTTCCCCATTTCTGTAATAGTACACTGCAAAGCCAGCCAGATCCGGTTCAGGAATTGCTGACCAGGTCATTTCTGTCCTTCCGGTTATCTCATTAATAGTTACATAGTTAAAAACCGGGGATTCCGGAGGATCTTCATCTCCCTGACCAACCATCGAAGCCGGGATTAAAGCCAGCATCATAATTACTATATATCTGGTGATGATTTTCATCCGGCTGTAATCTCATACAGATCTTCAATTTTATAATAAGTTCCCGCAAGCCCTAATATTTCATCAGGAGTAATCGTCATGATAGTATTCATAAGCCTTGTGAAATAGCTGTAATCAAGGCCGATATTCCCAGACTGCCCTGAAAGCTTTCGGCAAGTGCAAAAGGACCGTCGAACATCCTGACCATTTCGCCTGACATATAGTTCCTCACAACCTCAAGTTCTTCTTGTGCAACAGGTTTTGTCTGAAGCAGCCTGATCTCCTTATATATCTCATCAGCAGCCTTTTCCGCGTTCTTTTTTCCGACCTCGGTTGAAATTACCTTGAAACCTGAATGATCTAGTGAGGAGATTGAAGAGTTAATTCCGTAAGTAAAACCTTTTTCTTCCCTTATATTCTTCATAAGCCGCGATCCGAAATAACCTCCGAGAATCATATTGAGAAATTTCAGACCCGGATAATCAGGATGACGTTTATTGATTGTTGAAGAACCAATCCTGAATGCGGTTTGGATTGCACCTTTCTTTTTTAATGTGAATCTTTTTTTCAGATGACCCTTTGAATACATTTGCTGAAACCTCCGTATAAATCTCCCCTGAGTATAGCTCACCGAAATATTTCCCGAAAAGATCAGTGGTTTTTTCATGGATGCGGCCTGATATTATCACAGTCATATTTTCGGGCAGATAGAATTTTGAATGGAAATCTTTCAGGAGCTCCGGGCTCATCATTTCATAATCATTTTCCCGGATCTGGCGGCCATACGGGTGATCTGGTCCAAAAACTGATTCAAAGAACTGGTCGGTGGCAATATTCTGAACTTTTTCCCTGTTGATCCTGTACCAGTTAAGCCTTTTTTTCATAAGCATATTCAGTTCCTTTTCAGGAAAAACAGGATGGAAAAGAATCTCTTTTATTAATTCCAGAGCTTTTTCAATATGCTTATTCAGAAAATATACAGTTAAACCGGCTATATCCTTTTCAGCGGTAAGGTTTAAAAATATTCCGTAATAGTCAAGAATCGCATTCAGTTCTTCCGAACTATGATTTTCCGAACCCTCTGTAAGCATCATATTGGTCGAAGTTGAAAGCAGCGGAAGGTTTTCCCTGACCAGCCCTGCCCTGAAAATGAATTCCATTCTCATAACATCTTCAGTACCGGCATTAATAAGGTACAGGGATACTCCGTTATTTAATGTTACCTGTTCCACCGGCATGTCCATGCCGGCATTAATTGGAAAAACCGATGGTTGTATTCGCTTAAAACTGGTCATAGTCACTTATTTGTGGCTGAAAGGTAAAATATTGTCGTGCAGTTTTCCGGATTCAGATAACTGACCGCAGCCTCCCTGACCATTTCCTTGCTTACAGCCCTGAATCTTTCTGTCTCCCTGTTCACCAGATGAATATCTCCAAGTAATTCGTAAACTGAAAGATTCATGGCTTTATTCAGTATACTGGTATTTGAAAGAACTGTGGAAGACTCAAACTTGTTTTTTACTTTTTCCAGTTCCCTCTCAGTCAGTGAAGAGTCTTTTAACTCGTCAATGACTTCATTAACAGCTTTATCTGCATCTTTGATATCTGTTCCCTTCATGAGTTTTCCGCTCAGTATAACCAGTCCTGGATCAATATCAGAGGTAATATATGCATTGATTTCACTGAAAAGGTTTTTTTCTCTGACAAGCTTGTTGTACAGCCTGCCTGATTCACCTCCGGCCAGCAGGTCTGTTAAGAGGTCGAGGGTATAAAAATCATCGCTGATACGCTTACCCATGTGCCATGCCTTATACAATGCATCAGCTGGAACTTCTCTTTCAACTTTCAGATTCCTTTCCCCTTTCTGGGCAGGTTCAGAGGGTAGCCTTCTTTCTGCCGCTGCTCTTCCGGGAATTGAGCCAAACCACTTTGCAGCCAGATCATGTGCTTTATCGGTATTGATATTTCCTGCAAGCGTCAGGATTGCATTACCTGGTGTATAACGGGAAGAAAAGAAATTCCTGACATCGTCAAGGCTTACATTTTCCAGATGAGAGACTTCCATGCCTATTGTAGGCCATCTGTAAGGATGAACATGAGTAGGCCAGGGGCCTTAAAAGAAGCATTACATCCCCGTATGGCTGATTAAGGTAACGCTGTTTGAATTCCTCAATTACGACATTCTTCTGGATATCGAGTTTGTTTTGTGTAAAGTCGGGTGCCAGCATTCTGTCAGATTCGAGCCAGAATCCTGTTTCAATATTTTCAGATGGTAATGTAAGATAATAATTGGTTATGTCATTATTTGTAAATGCATTGTTCTCTCCTCCTGCAAGCTGAAGAGGAAGATCATATTCCGGAATATTAGCTGACCCGCAATACATAAGATGTTCAAAAATGTGAGCAAGTCCGGTCATTGCAGGGTCTTCATCCTTCGATCCAACATCGTAAAGAAGATTCATTGCCACAAGAGGAGTCGATCTGTCTTCGTGAATAATTACTCTCAGCCCGTTTTCAAGCCTGAACCTTCTGAAGTTTATCATACCGCGAGATCTTACAAAAAGACAAACTTAGTTAAAAATCGGAGAAGGATTGTTATTGTTTTTATATTTGCAAAGTTATGTTCAGAAACAGGTTTTTAAGAAAATTCTATACTCGTTATTTTGTCGGAATTGATCAGGTAAGATTAGTTTATATCCTTAGCCTTGTTGTCGGATTGCTCAGCGCTCTTGCCGCTGCAGTGCTTAAAAATGCGATCCATTATACAAACAGGATACTTACTGAAGGTATAACCCCCGAATCGGGGAGCTACTTTTATCTTGCATATCCTATTCTTGGCATGTTGATTACATTATTGTTTGTCAGGTATATAGTAAAGGATAATATCGGACATGGAGTCAGCAGGGTTTTATATGCAATTTCAAGGAAGAAGAGCCGGCTGAAGACTCATAATACCTGGACATCTCTTGTAGCAACTACAATTACAATCGGATTCGGGGGTTCGGTGGGAGCTGAGGCACCGATTGTGCTTACAGGTTCATCGATCGGATCGACCATCGGCAGATTTTTCAGACTGAACTACAGGAATGTTACACTCCTGATAGGTTGCGGAGCTGCCGGCGCCGTTTCCGGGATCTTCAAAGCTCCGATTGCAGGCATTGTTTTTACCCTTGAGGTTCTTATGCTCGACCTGACAATCTCATCGATCGTTCCACTGCTTATATCATCAGTAACGGCAGCCACTGTGCTTATTTTCTGATGGGAGATAATGTTTTGCTGACATTCAATATTACCGAAGCTTTCAATATCAGCAACATTCCATGGTATCTGGTGCTTGGAATAGTCACTGGACTGGTCTCGCTCTTTTTTTCGAAAATGACACTATTCCTTGAGAGCAGGTATGAAAAGATTAAGAACCATTTCATCAGGTTTGCAATCGGAGGAACAGTTCTTGGGTTGCTTATTTATCTTTTCCCTCCTTTTTATGGTGAAGGGTACGATACTATCATGTCTCTTCTTCAGGGGAATGCCGATGCTGTTAATTGAGAATTCCGTTTTTTTCAGATGGGCTGATAATTACCTGGTATATATTTTATTTTTTGCCGGTCTTGTTTTGCTTAAAGTTATTGCAAGCAGTTCCACCAACGGCGCAGGAGGGGTAGGAGGAATTTTTGCTCCGACACTGTTTATCGGAGGAGTTACACGGATTTGTTATCTCAAATCTGCTTGAGTAAATTTGCCGGTGCCGATATCCCGGATAACCGGTTTGTCCTGGTCAGGAATGGCAGGCACGATGGCAGGGGTGATGCATGCTCCACTTACAGCGATTTTTCTGATAGCTGAAATAACAGGAGGTTACTCGCTTCTTATCCCGCTTATTATTACATCTACCATCGCTTTTATAACAACAAGAAGCTTTTGAACGTCATTCTATCTACCATGTTCAGCTTGCAAAAAGAGGTGAGCTTATAACACACGACAAGGATAAAGCTGTTCTTACCATGATGGACTGGAGGAAGGAAATTGAAAGGGATCTGATAAAAGTCAAATCGAATGATACATCTCGGCGATCTTGTCAAAGTCATTTCAAAATCGAAAAGAAACATCTTTCCTGTTGTTGATGAATTAATATCCTTGAAGGAGTTGTGTCTGCTCGATGATGTCAGGGAGATTATGTTCAAAAACGAACTGTATGACATCACCAGTATCAGGGATCTGATGACAATTCCTCCTTCCTATCTGGATGTAAAGGAAAACATTGAAACAGTAATGGAAACTTCAGTAAAACAGATGCATGGAATCTTCCTGTTCTGGATAAAGGATATTATGTCGGTTTTATTTCAAAATCAAGGATTTATGCAACATACCGTGAATTGCTCATTCAGTTTTCAGAAGAATAGGAAAATATTTTGTACGTCATAATTTTAAATTTATAAGCATTATATTTGTTTGTATCAAGCAATAATGGATTCCGGTAATTAATCGGATATTATCCTTTTACCCTGCACCAATTATTTAAAAATTACATACTAATGAAAAAAGACACATTGATATTTGACCTTATTGAAAAAGAACGCCAGCGTCAGATAAATGGTATTGAATTAATTGCTTCAGAAAATTTTGTCAGTCCTCAGGTTCTTGAAGCCATGGGTTCCGTTCTGACAAATAAATATGCCGAAGGGTATCCCGGGAACCGTTATTACGGAGGATGTGAAATTGTTGACCAGACCGAACAGATTGCGATTGACCGGCTTAAACAGCTTTTCAATGCTGAATATGCGAATGTTCAGCCCCATTCAGGAGCCCAGGCCAATATGGCTGTTTTCATGGCTGTTCTAAAACCAGGCGATACTTTTATGGGACTTAATCTGGCTCATGGCGGCCATCTGTCGCATGGATCACCGGTAAATTCCTCGGGTATTCTTTACAGGCCTGTTGCCTATAGTGTTAAAGAAGATACCGGGCTTGTCGATTATGATATGATGGAGGAGCTTGCCCTTAGAGAAAAACCAAAGATGATAATTGGCGGAGCATCGGCATATTCGCGCGACTGGGATTATGAAAGAATGAGAAAAATTGCCGATTCAGTCGGGGCAATTCTTGATGGTGGATATGGCACATCCGGCAGGACTTATTGCAGCCGGACTACTGAATAATCCGCTGAAATATGCACATATAGTGACATCAACCACTCATAAAACTCTCAGAGGACCCAGAGGCGGAATTATTCTCATGGGAAAGGATTTTGTTAATCCATGGGGTATCACCACCCCTAAAGGAGAGGTAAGAATGATGTCTTCACTTCTTAATTCAGCTGTTTTTCCGGGTATCCAGGGCGGACCGCTTGAACATGTAATTGCTTCAAAAGCAGTTTCATTCGGTGAAGCTCTTCTTCCAGAATTCAACGATATATCAGTAGCAGGTGAAAAAGAATGCAGCAGTGATGGCTGAAGCATTCATGGACAAAGGATACAAAGTTTTTCAGGAGGAACCGACAATCATCTTCTGCTTATTGATCTGAGGACAAAATTTCCGGAAATATCAGGAAAGAAGGTTGAAAATACCCTGGTTCTTTCACATATTACTGTAAATAAGAATATGGTCCCGTTCGACAGCCGGTCTCCATTCCTGACTTCAGGACTCAGGGTGGGCACTCCTGCAATTACAACCAGGGGTCTGAAGGAAGAACATATGGGAATAATTGTGGAGCTTATCGATGAAGTGATTTCAAATATTGAAAATGAAGCTGTTATAAAGAGAGTAGGGGAGAAGGTTGTGAAAATGATGAATCCTTCCCGCTCTTTTCAATGTAAATGACAATTCTCAGTTTAAATTAGAGGATTATTTAGTATTTTGGAAGAAAGCAGCGATCAATCCGTTACGCATTGGAAAAACAAAAACTTATATTTATTGTTGATGATGATCCCCTGATTACTCGTATTGTTACCAGGAGACTGGCTTCAGAAGGATATCTTGTGGAGTCATTCCGTTTCGGCGAAGAGTGCCTGGGTGAAATTCACAAAAATCCCGATCTGGTAATACTGGATTATTTTTTTGTCAGCGAAAATCAGGAAGTAATGAATGGAATGGAAGTCTTTAACCGGATAAAAGAATTAAAGCCCGACACTCCTGTTATTATACTTTCGGGTCAGGAAAAAGGAGAAATTGTCCTTGAGCTTGCCAGGAAGGGAATAAATGCCTATATAATCAAGGATAATAATCTGATTGATAATATTTTTACTTCCTTTAAAGAAGTTTTCGAAAGGGATAATTAAGACTTATCTGAGTTTGAAGTTATAGGTAATCGTTCCCTTCTGTACAGCAGGGGCATCAGCCTTTGGTTCAAACGTAGCCTTAAGCGCAGCTTCTTTGGCAACTCTCAGCAGATATTCATCAAGGGTTGTAGATCCTTTTGATCCGGGTACTGCCTGTATTACTTTTCCTGCCCTGTCGACACTTACTTCAACAACAACTCTTCCCTCACCCTGGTAATCATATTTGGGATTGGGAAGCGATTGAAATCCTCGTCCCTGGAGATCATAAGAAATTCCCTGGTTCCCAAGTCCGCTGCCATCACCCCTGTTTTTTGAATCCACTGATCCTGTCTGAACCCCCTGGTTCCCGGCTCCGCCGGTTTCACCTTCACCTGTGGAAGTGGTTCCTGCATTTTTTGAATTTGCCAGGGCATCGCGTGTTTTGTTCATTATATCAGCCTGCCGCTTCTGCTCGGCTTCAATTCTTTTTCTTTCCAGCTCTTCCTGTTCTTTCTTTTTTCTTTCAGTTTCAATCTGCTCTTCAGCTTTCTGTCAGCTTCGATCTTTTCAAGCCGTTTTCTTTCAACTTCAGGATCGACTTTTTTTACTTCGGGAGCCTCTTCATTATTCTGTGTCAGCAAAGGCTCTTCATTCTGGACTTTTGTTGCAGTTGCCGGCGGGGGAGGAGATGCCTCTTCCTGGACAGCAGGAGGAGAAGGTTCGATCATTCCCATTCCTGTTTCATCAGTTCCGAAATTCACAAGTATTCCTTCTTCAATTTCAGGTGGTACAGGAGGTGCAAAGGCTACTACTATCAAAATAACAAACAAGGAAACTGCTATTATTGATGTACCGATAATCCCTTTCTTTTTTTCAGAAGGAATTCTCCTCAGATCGTTATTTGGGTGATGTTGCAATTATTAATTTATAATTATTTGCCTGAGCAATATTTAAAACAGCCACAACGGTTTCGAAAGGTACGCTTTTATCAGCATGAAGCGAAATATATGTTTCAGGATTGGCTCCAAGCTTTGTTTTAAGGACATTCTCCAGTTCCTGAAGTGTTACCGGCTGCTGTTCCACATAGTACTTTCTGATCGCTGGTGATTGAAATAGTAGTCTGTGGTTTGGCTGAGGTCTGCGTACTCCCTTTTGGCAGAAGCAGTTTCAGAGCAGTAGGATGAACCAGCGTTGATGTGAGCATGAAGAATATAAGAAGGTTGAATACAACATCAGTCATCCCTACCGAGCTGAAATTTATGCTTATCTTGTTTCTTTGCGATATTGCCATTTTACCGTCAGTTTTTTACCGGTTCATTCAAAATATCCATAAATTCAGTATTTGTGGCTTCAAGGTTGAAAACCACCTTTTCAGTCTTTACAACCAGTGTATTGTAGGCAAAATATCCAAGGATACCGACGATAAGCCCGGCGACAGTTGTAATAAGGGCTGTATAAATCCCTCCGGACATCATTGAAACATCAATATTGTTTCCTGCCTGCTCCATATTATAGAATGACTGGACCATACCTATAACTGTGCCAAGAAATCCAAGCATCGGTTCAGCACCTGTTATTGTTGCCAGTGTAGGGAATCCTCTTTCAAGCTTTGAAATTTCAAGCTTACCGACATTTTCAATTGCAGTGGTTATATCCTGGAGCGGCCGGCCAAGCCTGCTTATGCCTTTCTCGATCATACGCGCCGAAGGGCTGTCGGTCGATTTGCATAGTGCAAGTGCAGCATCAACTTTACCGTCGTGCATATAATCCTTGATCCTGTTCATGAAATTTGTATCTTCCCTTGTAGCTCTCTTTATAACATAATATCTTTCAATGAAAATATAGGCTGCCACCAATGACAGCAGGAATGATCGGAATCATTACCCATCCTCCCTTGATTGCAAAATCAAGAAGGGTAAGTTTTGCTGCTGACAGTTGACTGAACTGCCGCTGGTCCATCCTGCATGAATAAATTGTAAAAATCCCATATTTTCCCCTTTTATTAATTAGTGTATAAGAATCAATTATCTTCTCATCCTTTATTTTTCAGGGGCGAAGATATTAAAAAACGGAAAAACCGCATGGTCTATTATTCTGTGTTAATAACAATGTTAAAATAGTTATTAACTCTTATTCGGGAAGGATTACTTCTTCCTCTTTTTTCATTTCAGATTCCTCTTTTTTCTTCAGAATATCTGAGAATTTATCAAATCCTTTTTAAAGAAAATTCCAATACCCTGGGTATACTGTACACCGTCTGCCGGTGTACGGATTGTTGTACCTGTTGAATACTTTAAATCTTATTTTCTCGGTAATTTTATATTCAATATCAAAATCTCCTGTCAGAGGGGTTTCGCTGGGATTCTCCTGTCCTCTAACATCAAAGTTCCCATTTATTGTTACTTTATCATTTAGAAGCTGGGTTGATAGTGCTACCTGGAGCTCCTGGCTGATTAATGTCTTTGTTGCCCGGCCTGTAGAGAAATCCGACATCAAAATCATTACTTATCTGCGACAGCCAGTTGCTAAGCTGGTTCGAAAGCATCTCGGTTGTTGTGACAGCCATTGCGGATGTTCCTGATGTGGCAGATGAGCTACCTGACGTGGAACGGTATGACGGATCAGGATAGAAGCTGTTCATTACAAGCAGATAAAGGAACTGCCTGCTTAATTCTTCCTCGGTGGTAATGGCATTTCTCAGGTATGTTCTGGTCTCCTCATCGGCATTTGGCAGATAAATATTAAATACCACCACCGGATTAAAAAGATTTCCTGTCAGATTCAGCTGAGGCTCGACGGGGATCCTGTATTATACCTTTCATCCTGCAATATCGGGTAGAGTGAAGTTTTCAGGTTCTTATACTTTGCTGTCAGATCTATTTCTGCATTCTCGACATCACCGTTGAAAGTTATTTTTCCTCCATTCTCAACATCAAACCTCTTATTTAAAATATTCTTAAGCGTAAAAAGATATTCCCCCTCTTCAATTATATAATCGCCATATATCCTGAATTCACCTTTTTTGTCAAGGCTGATATTAAGTTTCCCTTCTCCGCTTCCGCTTATTACATCGCCGGCTTTTGGATCAATAAGCAGCTGAACCTCAGCATCGGGAGTAACTTCAAGGTCAAAATTTAGCTCCAGCATGGTACCTGGCGATTGCAGCAGGGCTGTCTGCGACTTTTTTTTGTCATCTTCCCTGACGGTATCACGGGTTACAAATCGTTACAAACGAGTACTCTGAAACCGAAAGCCCTGAATTAAGTGGAATGAAAAACTTTGTTCCCTTACCGGTTTTGGCTGAAATATCGAATGAAAGAAGGTTCGGGCCGCTTTTAATGGTAGTTACACCTCTTGCATAGGCTGTTCCGTAGAATAATTCATTATCCTTCTGCCTGCGTGTTCATGACAAGGAAATCATTATCATCCATCGTGATAATGAGGTCAGTTGAAAAGTCATTAAAGGATTTGTGATATACTGAGCCAGAAAGGATAGCTGAATTACCTTTCTCATCCACGATCTTTATATTCCTGAACTTTATCCCTGCTTTATCGAATCTTATTGAGTCATTAACTTTATATCTCGTCTGCAGATAGTCTATTTTCATTGATATATTTTCAGCCATCAGAGCACCGGTAAGATACAGTTCACCAGGGGCACCGTCGAGATTGATTTTTCCCGAGACAGTCCCGTTAATTCCGCTTGCAAAGAAACTCAACAGAGGATTAAGCGCATCGACAGGCAGATTGGATGTATTTCCAGCCAGGTTGAATTTTTTTGTTCCCGGATCATAAATTCCTCTGATATCTATGTTTTCTTTGCCATTTAAGTTATTGCTTGCATTTATATCAGCAACTTTCCTTTCAGAATTCCAGGCTGACTTAATTGAAATATCACCATATTCTCCCCCCAGAATTGAAAAACCATCGACAGTAATGTTGCTTTCAATTAATGGATCTCTTAAGAGCACTTGAAATATAAATATTGCCATTAATAATACCTTTGGTGTTAAATTGCAGTTCATCATCATCTGCCTTCTTTTCCTTTTTACCCATCTGGTTAAAGCACTGAGATCAATGCCTTTGAATTCCATCTTCAGAGTATCCATGCTATTACCTGAAATGGTTCCATCAATTGAATAAGAGTTATTCCGGCCGGCTATTGTAAACCTGTCAATCCGGGTTGTGCCAGAATCAATGCTGACAGACGATTGCCTTACCTTCCAGAGATTATTGCTGGTATAGACATCCGAGGAATCAATTTCTATTTTCAGCAATGCACCCTCCTGTCCTGATTCCTTTTTGCTGAATGATCCCCTGGCAGTGAAAGAACCTTTTTGAAGGTTTTCTTCCTTATTGTCCCAGTTAAAATTAAATGTAAAATTATCAGGTCTGGTATGGAATCCTGCTGTAAATCCCTTAAGATCTGACTGCCCCAGGATCGATAAAGATGAGCTTTTAAGATCTGCCATAAATTTATTTCCTGAGTAGTTAGCACTGATTGCCAGATCATTGAAAATGTTATTCCTGTAATTTAGCATTTTTGCATTTGCATTAATCAGGATAATGCTGTCCTGAAAAATTGTGCCTGTTACTGCGCTTTTGTCTGATAAGAGCAGACCAGTTTTTAAGAAATTATTTATCTTATCAGTATTCTTGAAGTTTAAGGAAAAATTGAAATCATTTCCCGGATGGCCTTTTTCTGAGACAGGAGCCTTAAACCTCGATGGCATCAGTGAAGCAAGCGCTGATTTAACAGCATATCCGATCTCACCGAATTCATAATAGCCTCTCAGGTCAGCATCCACAAAATCAGTCCTTAATGAAATGGCCGGCTTATTGTTCTCTGTAAATGCCTTTAATGAGAAGTTGTACAGATTCGAGCTTGTTGTTATACTTCCTTATGGTTGAATTGAGCAACCGTATTTCTCCGAAAAGGTTATCAATATTATTTCCTTTGAAATTTGCAGTGGCAAGCATTGCAATATAGGCAGTGGTATCAGCTTTGTCGAAATTCAGTTTATAAAGATTAGCTTCCGATAGGTTCAGGGTAAAATCAAATTCCGGAAGCTCATTGCTGAAATCAAGCATCCCCAGCATATCCATTTTAATGTTGCTGTCAGAGATCTTAATATCTCCATCCCATGTTTTCTCAGTAAATAATCCGTTAAGAGCAACGTTGCGGTAAACATATTTATTAACCTCAATACTGTCAATTTTCCCTTTGAGATTTCCTGAGATCTTTTTCGAGGATGTCGCAAGACCATCGACAGTAGTCTCCATGGTCAGTTTACCGAAGAGCTCACTGTTATTGGCAATCTGCCCCAGATCCACATCAATTCCCCTGACAAAACCCTTAATCCTGAATCCGTTTTTTTCTTCAGGACGGAATGAGATATCAGTGCTGATATTGCCAATTTCTGTTCTGATCATGCCATAAGTAACAAAGTCGGTTAAGAAACCGGTAAAATTTCCGTTAAATGTGACATCCCCCATTTTATAAAGTACCTCTGGCAGTTTAAGATTAGCAGCATTGGATAACCTCATCCCATTAAAATCTTCAGCATTGGTATTAAGACTGTTAACTTTAATATAAATGAATGCATCTTCAAACAGCGGCAGGCCCGAAATATCAAAATCACAATCAAGATTACTGTAGTCCTTATAAGATAACTGTATATTTCTGCCTTTTAATTCCGCTATTGTTCCGGTGACTTTGCCTGATAATTCCAGCGATAAATCAAGCTCGCTTACCGATGGTACAAAATACCTCAGATCGGCGCTGCTTATAAGTGACTTCTGAAATGCAAAGTCAAGCCTGACTTCATCACTGAATCGGTTATAAGAGCCTGATGAATCAGGAGAGATAACAATATGTTCCGCATTTATTATCGAGCTGTCGAGATATAGGAAGAGATCCCTGAATATTATATCATTATCAGCAAAAACAGCCCTGCAATTCATACTTCTGACAAGGAACCCATTCAGTTCAGAAAATTCCAGGTCATAAATCCTGAATGTAGTTGAATCATTTCCTGTCATAAAATCGTCTAATTCACAATTTATACCGGCCAGTTGAAGATTATTGAAATTGATCTTGGTGCTTGTTTCAGAATCCCTCATATTCCGGAGCAGGAATCTTCCCTCCCTGATTTTTATGCTGCTGATTGAAATAAGAGTACTGCTATTTCCTCCTGTACTATCTGAAGATCTTAATTTGTCAAGTGCCCAGGTAAGATTCATTAACCCTGCAGAATCGGTGATAAGGGCAAAAGTAGGTTTATCAATTTCCACCTGGCCAAGCCTTAATGTTTTTTTCCCCAGGTCAATTCTGATAATACCAGCAGCAATCCTTTTCGAATATATTAGTGTGTCGCTGTGCTGGTCCCTGAGTAAAACTTCATCCAGAACCAGCTTATTGAAAAATGAATATTGGACTCTTCCGACAGAGATTGTAGAGTTTAACTTTTCAGACAGATAGCCGGTGATCCTTTTGACAATAAGGGTCTGAACTTCAGGAACACGAAGCATAAGTGAAAAGGACGTAGGAACCAGTAAAATGATACCGATCAGGATCGCAAGATACTTAAGTGATTTTTTAATACTTTTGAGCATTAAAAATTCTTTAATTTTTATACATCAAAATAACCTAAAATATACGGAAAATCAAAGTAGGTATGGGAGTTACGATATTGGCCATAGAATCTTCATGTGATGACACATCAGTTGCTGTGGTAAGAGATGGATATATTCTTTCGAACCTTATTGCAGGACAGGAAATACATATGTCGTATGGCGGTGTGGTTCCCGAACTGGCTTCAAGGGCGCACCAGGCAAATATTGTTCCGGTAACGGATGCAGGCGCTTAAAAAAGCCGGAGTGAAGCCGGATGAAATAGATGCTGTTGCATTTACCCGTGGACCAGGATTGCTGGGCTCTCTTCTTGTAGGCACATCATTTGCTAAAGGTTTTGCGCTTGCCCGCGGTATTCAGGCTGATTGAAGTTAATCATCTTCAGGCACATGTCATGGCTCATTTTATTCTGGATAAAGAGAGCGGTAACCGGGTACCTTCTTTCCCCTTTCTATGCCTGCTGGTATCAGGGGGCCATACCAGAATAATAGTGATGAAGAAGCATCTGGAAATGGAAATACTTGGGAACACGATTGATGATGCTGCCGGAGAGGCATTTGACAAATGCGGAAAGATTATGGATTTCCCTTACCCTGCCGGCCCTTTAATTGACAAGCTTGCAGCTCAGGGAAATAAGAATGCATTCAGTTTCTCAAAACCATCGGTAAAAGGACTCGACTTCAGCTTCAGCGGATTGAAAACGAATTTCCTCTATTTCCTCAGGGACAGGATAAAGGAAGATCCTGAGTTTATAGTAAAGAATAAGGCTGACCTCTGCGCATCCCTGCAAAATACCATTGTCACTATTCTTACAGGTAAACTGGTTAAAGCCTCTCAGCAAACAGGAATAAAAGAAATGGGGATTGCAGGAGGCGTTTCTGCAAATTCAGGTCTGCGGAATGCGTTTGCCGCCGAGGGAGGGAAGAGAGGCTGGAATATATTCATTCCGCCCCGGAGCTATACTACAGACAATGCTGCAATGATAGGCATAACAGGATACTATAAGTATCTGAAAGGTGAATTTACCGGTCAAGATGTGATTCCGCTTGCCAGATTCTGAGTTTTCAGGACAAAAAAACAAAAACTGTATAACAGATTGGGTAGATCAACCGTTATCTGTTATTAACTTATTAATTCGAAGAATAGGATTTTTTCAGAATGAAGGAACTGATACTACCGGGTACCAAAAGTTCCCCGGAGATAATTTTAAAACCGTCGGGTATAATCAAGATCAAAGGACGTTCGATCAGTGAGAATATAATTGATTGTTTCAAACCTGTTGAGGAGTGGGTGATTGAATATATTAAAACGCCAGCAGATGTCACTTGCCTGGATATCACCCTCGAATACTTTAACAGTGCCAGTACCAAGCTCCTCATCCAGCTTTTCCTTAAGATATCATATGTTCAGCTGAAAAATAAGAAGTTCATAATCAACTGGTACTACGAAGAGGGAGATGAAGATATACTGGAGCGGGGTGAGTATTTTTCCTCGGTACTTAATATCCCTTTTAACTTCATCAGGAGTCAAATAATCCTGTTAAAGGGCTGATCAGGGTCGCTGATCAGGATTTTTTCTTTTAAAATACAGAAAAAACGGGACTCCCAAGAGGAGGAAACAGAAGCCTATTAACATATGCAATGGTTTGTTTATCGTAATGTTAATAATGAACCAAATATTGATAATTATGAATATAAGGGGAGTTACAGGATATCCGAATGTTTTGTATGGCCGATCTGTATTCCTTAGTTTCCTTCTGAATATGAAAATGCCTGCTGCTGCAAGAGTGTAGAAAATCCATTCAACTGATACGGTGTAGGTGATGAGATTCTCAAGAGTCCCCCAGAAAAGCAGAAGAATAACCGACCACACTGATTGTATAATAATTGCATTTACCGGAGTTCTGAATTTTGGATGGACTTTGGCTATACCCTTGAAAAAGAGACCGTCTTCTGCCATAGCATAATAAATACGGGGTGCTGAAAGAGTGTAAATACCGATTGTCCCGAAAGTGCTGACGGCAATGAGTCCGGCAACAAGTATTCCTCCAAATGGAATGATAGTACTGACTGCTTCTGCGGCAACTTTTTCTGAAGAAACGATTTTTTCAACCGGAAGGAGAAGCATGTAGGAAATATTTACGAGAAGATAAATCAGTGTTACAACGGCAGCTCCCGTAATCATGGCTATCGGAACATTCCTTGAAGGATTTTTGGTCTCACCGGCAAGAAATGAAGCATGCTGCCAGCCACCATAAGAGAAGAGTACTCCGGTGAGGGCAACTCCGAAAGCGGATAGTCCGGTGCCTGCTGGCATGACAAATCTGAAATCGCTGAACGAAAAGCCACTGCTGCCGAATATGATCCCCGAACAAATAATAATAAGGATTCCGATAATTTTAAGACCTGTGAAAATATTTGAAAAGATCTCCCCGAATTTTGCTCTGAAAACATTAAGCGCAGTGAGTAATGAAATAGTGATTATGCTTATTATGGTTTTCCAGGTATTATCCATTGGTATAAAGAAGCTGAGATAATGCGAGAAGGCCAGTGAGAGTACTGCAATCGATCCGGATGTGATTATTACAAGGTATGCCCAACCATAAAGGAAACCCAGCCAACCGCCATAAGCCTCTTTTAGGAAAACATAAATACCGCCCGCCTTTGGGAAGAGTGCCCCAAGCTCCCCGAAAGTCAGAGCTCCTGTAAGTGCAATAAGCCCGCCGAGAGCCCAGACCAGAATAATCAGTGATGATGATGGAATAAGGCCTGCGATCTGGGATGGAGTGACAAATATTCCCGATCCTATACATGATCCTATTGCAACCATTATCAACCCGTAAAGGGTAAGCTCTTTCGCCAGTTTAGCCATAAATGATATTAAGGACTAAAGTCATGTGAGTTTTTCTATGCGTTAACCACGGCTTTAAAGCCGTGGTTAAAAGATAAAGGATAACTCCAGGACTTTAGTCCTTAAATTTAACTCAAATAAATCATTAACAAAAAAAGACCTTCCCCTTTCGGTGGAAGGCCTTCCCGGAGGTTATGACAGACTTTTAACCCCACTTTAATTTGCTGAGGGATCGGCAACCCTTCCCATGAAAATTATTGTATTGGTTGTGGTTTCTCTGATAATATAAATAAAAGGATGATCGAGCTTAAGAACCAGAGGTGTCGGAGGCGCCGATGTCAATCCTATTTCAACAACAGTGGCTGCCGCAGCTTCTGTCCCTTCTTCATTTGTTTCAATAAAGGACTGATGCGCTACATCATTTATCAGCAGGTCATACATATCATTGATATTTGAAAAATCAGCACCGTCATTAAAAGCTATCCCCATCCCCATATCGGTAAGTGTGTCTTTCAGCTTTTTCCTGAACCCGTATTTAAATCTGGGGAACGATAGATCTGTTTCCCTCTTGTTCATCTGGTTTATCCAGCTTGTATAATTTTCATCACTTATCATAGCCAGAGTGTTATTAAACCCGCTCTGATCGTTGGGAATAATGATATCCATGACAAAGTTCCCCTGTCCATAGGGAAATTCAGCCACGACAAAACCATCTCCTTCGTGAACTCTGAAATCATTTTTCTGTTTCATCATCGGAACATCAACCTGATTGCCGCCAGACTTAAAAAACGGCATCTCCACAGTTTTGGATTTGTCAAACTGTGATTTCCATTTTCCCTTGAAATAGATTGCATTGATAAGAAGCATTACAGTATTATCCTCCAGCTTGTCTATCATCTCCTTTATCAGTCCGTTAGTTTTGTCCTCGATCCAGACATTTATCTTATCAGGTGCTGCAGCATCATTTATATCAAATGATCTGGATTCAGCATCATAGTAGTTTGTCAGAATATCTGTAAATGACTTCTTTACAGTAAAATTCTTTTCAACCCATACAGAATTAGCGATTGAGATCAATACACGCTTGTCAACCGACAACAGGGCACCGGTCAGATTTTTATAGGAATCATTTATTTCGTCCGGAGTTATCCCATTCATCCTTAATGCTTTTAACATTGAATCGCGGGTTGCCCCATCAGCTCCGTTAAGAGTCATCGACAGCGCATATGAGATACTCAGGGGAGAGATCATGACATTTTCATTTTCCCCGGCGCCGCCGAGTATTTTCATGAAAATATCGAAGGCAAACGAATTGCCTGATTCAATCAGGGCAACCTGGTCCTGTGTGAGATTTATCGGAACAGGTTCATTTGGGAGCTCTTCCTCTGATTTACTGCACGACATTGCCATTAGTGTGAATATTATAAAAACAGCAGCCAGTTTTACAATTATTTTGCTTGCCATATTCTATTTTTTAGGTTTAAACGATCAAATAGTGCAAATAGTCTGATGATGCCCGGCAGATATATCAATCCGGCTCAAAAACCATGCCACTGATTCATTGTTTCTTCCGGTGTTTTTTGTTCGTTTCAATATAACCTTTCAGAGAAAAGATGGCAAAAATTAACAAAATCAGGCTTATTGTTAGAAGGAGAATAAATGACATCAGTGTTTGTGTTTCTTCTCCGGGTACCGGATTTCTCAGCTTTAAGATATATCCGAATACTGTAAAGATGAGAACTGTAATCGCCATTGCGAAGTTAAAGATAATTGAAGAGGCGTTTAGTATTCGGGTGGATTTGTAGTATTTGCTGTTTTTAAAACGTTCATAAGAACTCCGTGCATAATACTGTGCTCTCTGTCGTGATCTGTCCTGTCTGTATTTCCTCCAATCTTCAACAACCCTGAAATAATCTTTGTCATTAAGCTGTCCTTTTTCATGGCTTGCCATAAGGAAATCATAAGCCTCGGTCGCTTTAATGAACATCTCTTTTGCATCAGGCGATTGGTTAATATCCGGATGATACAATCTGGCCTTTTTTCTGTAAGCTCTTTTTATCTCTTCGATCGAAGAGTTATTCTGAAGCCCAAGAATATTATAATATTCGGAAATCAGCATACTTTAATCAATAAGGTAAACCTTAGTTGGTTGTTGCTGGTTGCCGGGTGCTTGTTGCTGGTTTTTCTGCAAATCACCTGGTACCCTGTACCTGGCACCTGGTACCAGGATTTACTTTACAATACCGGTAAAACCCATGAATGCAAGAGCGAGAATACCGGCAGTAACAAGAGAGATGGGCACACCGCGCATTCCTTCGGGAATATCAGCCAGTTCAAACTGCTCCCTTATTCCGGCAAGAATGATCAGAGCCAGACCGAAGCCAAGGGCTGTTGCGGCACCGAAAACCACTCCTTCAAGAAGATTATAATTCTTTTTGATCACAAGAATTGCCACACCGAGAACAGCACAGTTCGTGGTTATCAAAGGAAGAAAAATTCCAAGGGCCTGGTAGAGCGGCTGACTGATTTTCTTCAGGATGATCTCGACCATTTGAACGAGGGCTGCTATCACAAGGATAAATGTGATGGTTTGCATAAATGCAATGCCCAGTTTGTCAAGTATATAAACCTGGATCAGGTAAGTCACCATAGTGGCGAGGACGATAACGAAGGTTACTGCTCCGGCCATACCCAATGCGGTGCTCACTTTATTGGAAACGCCCAGGAAAGGACATATTCCGAGAAACTGAGCAAGAACTACATTATTGACTATCAGTGCAGAAATAATGATCAGAATATATTCCATTGACTCTATTATTTTAAGTCTTTTTGATTTTATTAACAAGCGCTATCATATATCCCAAGCGCCATGAATGCTCCGGGTGCCAGAATGAATACAAGTATCCCGTCACCTGAATAAATTTATGCCCGAATATTGCGCCGCTTCCTACTATTTCCCGGAAAGCGCCGAGAATGCCGAGTGCAATAGTAAATCCCAGGCCCATTCCAAGTCCGTCAATGAAATGATGAAAGACCGAGTTCTTGCTTGCATAAGCTTCTGCACGACCCAGTACTATGCAGTTAACGACAATAAGCGGGATAAAAATCCCGAGGGTCTTGTACAGATCTGGAACATAAGCCTGCATGACAAGATCGACTATTGTAACAAATGATGCAATTATTATAATGAACGAAGGTATCCTTACTTTGTCGGGAATAAGATTTGCCAGTAGCGAAATAACAACATTTGAACCTACCAGCACAAATGTTGTGGCAACCCCCATTCCCAATCCATTCAGCGACGAAGATGTTGTGGCAAGGGTAGGGCAGGTCCCGAGGACCAGGACCAAAATAGGATTCTCCTTTAATAATCCTTTTGTAAAATTTTGAAGCTGATTCATTTCATTCCTCCTTTCTGAAGAGTATTATAAGCTTTGCTGACAGCATCGCAAAAGGCTCTTGAGCTTATGGTAGCTGCTGTAATTGCATCAACCGGGCCTCCATCCTTTTTAACCTTCAATTCAAATTCTGCCGGGTTTTTATCGTTAAACTGGTCCTTGAATTCCGGTTCAGTCATTTTGGTCCCCAGTCCGGGAGTCTCTTTATGTTCAAGAACCGTGATGTTAAATATTGTCCCATCAGGTTTAAATCCTGCCATCATACTGATGTTTCCGCTGAATCCTTTTGATGTAAATGTGTTAACGGCATATCCAACAATTGTTTCATCTTTTTTAGCCGGATATATTTCGAGGCTGTCACCATCACCGGTAGGCAGACGGAACATCTCCTCGTTAGGATTATTGTTGAATTCAGGAACCACCAGTTTTATAGCGTTGAGTTTCTTATTCAGGTTTGAAAGCTCAATGGGCTTCTTTAGTGAATTCATAAACAATACCCAGGCAGGCTGAAGATACCAGTGATATCAGAGTCAGCGATAAAACCATATTCTTAAATGTCGATTCGGTTTTAGCCATTTTTTACCTCCTCCCCAAATCTTTTAGGTTTAATATAAGCATTCATAAGCGGCACAAATGCGTTCATTATTAAAATAGCGAAAGATACACCCTCCGGATAGGCTCCCCAGACTCTTATTATTACAGTAATTAATCCGATGCCAAAGCCATAAATGATCATTGATTTCGGATTCATCGGCGAAGTGACATAATCTGTCGCCATGAATATGGCTCCAAGAAGAACACCGCCTGCCAGGATATGAAACCCCGGATCGGCATTTTTTTCAGGATTTACAAACCAGAGAATTGCCGTAAAAATTGCCATGGTCCCGATTATGGAGACAGGAATATGCCAGGTGATCACCTTTCTCCAGAGAAGATAAACAAATCCTATAATAAGTGCGATTGCTGAGACTTCTCCCATCGATCCTCCCATATCCCCCAGAAACATCTGTGACGGAGTGGGAATTTTATCCATAAGTTGAGATAATGGTTCTCCGTTCTTTATTCCTTCCTTTATTACAGCCAGCGGTGTAGCCCCGGTTACTGCATCGAGGTAACCTGTGCCGAATCCTTTTGGAAGCGGCCAGCTGGTCATCTGGACAGGGAATGAGATCAGCATAAAGACCCGTCCCACAAGCGCCGGGTTAAACGGATTATTGCCCAGGCCACCGAAGGTCATTTTGGCAACAGCAATTGAAATAAAACTTCCAATAACAATTATTAATACCGGAATATTGGAAGGAAGGTTAAAAGCAAGAAGTATCCCGGTCACCAGTGCTGATCCGTCGGTTATTGAAAGGGGTCTCTTCAGAATAAATCTCTGTATAAGATATTCAAAAAGAAGGCAGGATGCAACAGAGATAGCTGTTACTATTACAGCTCCGGTTCCGAAATAAAAAACTGAAGTTATAAAGGCAGGTATAAGTGCCAGTACAACATTCAGCATCAGCTTTTGCGTCGATTCTTTTCCGTGTAAATGCGGCGATGGTGATACATTAAGAAGATTACTCATATCTATTTACGAATTCCTGTTATTTCAAATTCCTTGCACGTGCCATTTTTATCACAGATGATTTACCAAGCCTGATATAATCGAGCAATGGTCTGCTGGCCGGGCATGTAAAACTGCAGGAACCACATTCCATGCAATCTGTTATTCTCTCTTTCTCAGCCCTTTCGAATAAGCCTTTTTCTGATATTGTCATTAAAAGAAAAGGTTCCAGGTTAAGCGGGCAGGCTGAAACGCATTTTGCACACCGTATACATGGTTTGATTTCATCTCTTAACGATTCCCCGGCCGGAACAATAACGACCCCTGACATCCCTTTTACCACCGGCACATCAGTATTATTCAAGGCTTTGCCCATCATTGGGCCACCATTGATGATCTTTCCGGTATCATCAGGAAGGCCGCCGGCTGCCTCAATAAGCCTGGTAAGAGACGTCCCGGTCCTTACCATGTAATTACCAGGCTTTGAGAGCGATTTGCCAGTGACAGTTACAACTCTCTCAAAAAGAGGCTTGTTCTTCTGCACAGCTTCATAAACGGCAAACGCAGTTCCTACATTGTGAACCACAGCGCCGACATCAAGTGGTAATCTTCCCGATGGTACTTCCCTGTCTAGTAAGAGCTTTTATAAGCTGTTTCTCGGCACCCTGCGGATATTTGACCTTTAAAGGGTGAACAGATGATGCCTTTAAATGATGTGGCAAGCTTTGTAATATGGGCGATTGCATCCGGTTTGTTGTTTTCAATTCCAATCATTGCCCTTTCGACATTCAGGGCCTTCATAAGGATTGTTGCACCTGTCAGTATTTCTTCCCCTTTTTCAAGCATGAGCCTGTGATCGGCGGTTAGATAAGGCTCACATTCGACTCCGTTTATAATAAGTACTTCACATTTTTTCCCTGACTGGTACCGTGAGCTTTACATGCGAAGGGAAAGTAGCTCCGCCTAATCCAACGATTCCGGATTCGAAACATCTTTTTGACAATCTCTTCCGGAGAGAGTTTTATATCCCTGATTATTTCCTTGCTCCTGTCGATTGTATCCAGCCATTCATCGCCTTCGACATCAATAAAAACTGCAGTTTGTTTGTATCCGGTACTGTCAGAAGCAAAGTCGATCTTATTAACCTTTCCGGATACCGGGGAATGAATATTGGCCGATATGAATCCTTTACCGGCGGCAATAATCTGACCGGTCCTTACTGCATCTCCTTTATTGACAACAGGATTGGCAGGAGAACCTATATGCTGGGAGACAGGTATTATAACACTTTCAGGAACAGGAAGATATTCAATCGGAAGATCGGCCGTCAGCTTGTTTTCAGGTGGATGAACACCTCCGAGGGGAAATGTTTTCAGCACTATTATTATATTTTTAATTAGCATAATTACTAAACATTGGTAACCTCAGCATGAACTTCAGCCTTCGGTTTTCTGGGCGGGAAGTTCAGTTCAATTATGGCATTTGTCGGACACTCGATAACACATTTTCTGCAGAATGTGCATTTGGTGGCATCAATATACGCAAGATTGTTCTCAATTGTGATCGCACCGAACTCGCAAACCTTAAAGCATTTGTTGCAGGCAATGCAGGCCACTTTGCATGCTCTTCTTGCGGGACCTCCCTTATCGCAGTTGGAACAGGCAACGTATATTTTCCTGTCTTTTTTTGCTTTTTTTCGTAATTCGATAAGATTTCTGCGGACAGGCTTTTACGCATGCTCCGCACGAAACGCATTTTTCGTCGATTATTACCGGCAACCCTGTTCCCGGGTCCATGTGTAATGCATCAAATTTACAGGACCTTTCACAATCCCCATTGCCCAAAGCAGCCGTAGCTGCAATCGGTTTCTCCTATGTAAAGGCTGTTGGAATACGGCAATCTGATGCTCCATTATATATTGATGTCCGGGGTCTGAATTCCGGTGTGCCGTTACATAATAACACGGCAACTGTCGGATCTACTACCGGAGCTATTTTTCCGAGGATCCTGGCTACTTCTGCCATTACCGGTGCTCCGCCGACCGGACAATTCAGACCCTCAAATGTATCGGCTTTTACCAGTGCTTCTGCAAAATTCCTGCATCCTGCAAAACCACATCCTCCGCAATTTGCGGCCGGAAGTATAGCCTGCACCTCGTCGATCCTGGGATCCTCAAATACTTTAAATTTCTGAGCAATAAAATAGAGAATAACTGCTGAGAACAATGCAAGCAGACTCAGGCAGATTATAGTTATCAGTACAGTGGAACTCATTAATTATGTTTTTAACGTAAAGGTGAAACTCCGGTTAATACTTTTCCGAAATAAATAAAGGACCACAAAATAAGGCAGCAGAAGAGAAACAGAAATCAAACCGGCAACAGCTCTTTAACTGACATGGAATCAAGGATAATCAGGCTGACAATAATTAATACCAGTGGACCCAGATAGCTTATAGCTACCGCTTTATAACCTGTTGCCTGCTCCATCATAATAGTTACGGAGTCGCCGGGCGAGACATTGTACTTTCCTGTTACATCAATTATCTTTTCCTCTTTTCCTGAAATACCGCACATACCTTCAGCATGACACCCTGAGCATGCCGAACATGATGTTATGCTACAAGTACGGAATTGGCATCAACTTTCTTCACTGTTCCGTCGTGTTGAATTGCTCCGTGTGTACCTGAATCTTTCATTGCTGCATGCGTCTTATATGAAGGGCGCAAAATTATTAATCCTGTAAAATTCTGATCTGCTTTTTGTCAGGTTTCGTATGTAATTTAATTATTTATATTGATTCTAATTAATCTGCTTATATTACTCCACGACTGCTTCACGCTGAACAATCTTTTCAAGTTCTGTTCTTAAAATCAATATTGACCGGATCTTCAAGCATGGGATCCCTGGCAAGAATTTTTTCTGCAATATTTCTTACATATTCAATTATCTGTCCGTCTTTTCCCAGGTTGGCAATTTTCAGGTCAAATGGAATTCCGCTCTGAACTGTTCCTTCAATATCTCCCGGTCCCCGAAGCTGGAGGTCAGTTTCAGCTATCTCAAAGCCATCGTTTGTCCTGATCATTACTTCAATCCTTGTAGCTGCCTCTTTCGACAGCTTATCTGAGCTCATAAGAATGCAATAGGATTGGTCAGCTCCCCTTCCGACCCGGCCTCTTAGCTGATGCAACTGTGAGAGGCCGAATTTCTCCGCACTTTCAATTACCATTACTGATGCATTCGGGATATCGACACCTACCTCTATCACTGTAGTTGCCACCAGAATATGTGCATGGCCTTCCTTAAAGAGCCTCATCGAAGCTTCTTTCTCTGCAGGAGTCATTTTACCGTGAACAATGCTTATGCAGTATTTTGGCGCAGGGAAGACCCTCGAAATTGTATCCCAGCCATCCTCAAGATTTTTATAATCCATCTTTTCCGATTCCTGTATCAGTGGATATACAATAAATATCTGACGGCCTTCGCCAATCTGGCTCCTTATAAAACCAAAAACCTTGTTTTTCTCTGAATCATTGAAATGCATTGTCTTTACCGGAACCCTGCCAGGCGGCAATTCATCAATTACCGAGACATCCAGATCGCCGTAAAGAGTCATTGCAAGTGTTCTTGGGATTGGAGTTGCGGTCATTACCAGAACGTGGGGAGGATTGATGCTTTTCTCCCATAACCTTGCTCTCTGTGCAACCCCGAATCTGTGCTGTTCATCGATGATAACGAGGCCGAGATTATTGAACCTTACATTTTCCTCTATCAGCGCATGTGTTCCGATCAGTATATTCAGCGAACTGTCCCTAAGCGATTCATCAATTATTTTACGAAGGCTTTTTTTCGACGACCCTGTAAGCAGACTGACATTGATACCAATTCCCTTAACCATTTTGCAGATCGTTTCATAATGCTGATTTGCCAGGATTTCGGTGGGAGCCATAAGGCATGTCTGATAACCATTGTCGATGGCTATAAGCATGCTCATCAGTGCAACAAGGGTTTTCCCGCTTCCCACATCACCCTGAAGAAGACGGTTCATCTGCTTTCCTGATCCCAGATCCCTTCTTATCTCTTTCATAACCTTTTTTGCGCTCCAGTAAGGGAAAAAGGTAAATTGTTGTAATAGAAACTGTTAAAGAAATTACCCACACTGGAAAAAACAAATCCTTTGTATTTCCGTGTTCCTGTTGGATTTGAACCTTAAGAGATTCAGCTGAATATAAGAACAACTCTTCAAATTTAAGTCTGTATCTCGATTTTTCAATTTCATTGTTGATTTGAGGGAAAATGTATCTTGTGCAGAGCATCATGAAGATCCATAAGGTGGTATCCTCCAACTATATAAGCGGGTAATGTTTCCGGGATCCTGAATTTTATCTGGTTCAGAAGATTTCCAATAAATTTGCTTATTGTTTTTGAAGTTATAAACTGGTTTTTAAGTTTTTCTGTTGTACTATACTGGGCCTGCAGTGAAGAAGATATCCTTTGTGAAACTTTTTCAGATGCCTCTATCTCAGGATGGATTATATTTATCATGCCATTAAATACACCCGGTTTCCCGAATACGATGTATTCCACACCCGGTGTAAAGCTTCCGGTTATCCATTTTGTCCCTTTGAACCATATCAGTTTGATACTCCCCGTTTCATCGTTGAAATCAGCAACCAGCCTTTTCCCCGCTCCATGTCCTTCGGTATAATATCCTTTTATTAATCCCTTTATCTGCACATACGGAAGCTCAGGATCGAGTTCAGCAATCCTGTAAAACTTGGTCCTGTCGATATATTTAAATGGGAAGTAATAAAAAAGGTCCCGGAACGTATTTATATTGAGTTCTTTACTGAATAACTCAGCTCTTTTTGGACCAACTCCGGTCAGAAATGTAATATCTGTATCAAGAAAATCCTGCATCTTTTAATCGGGATAAATTAGAAAAAAGATACCCGAAATTACTTATTTTTGATGACCTGACCTAACATGTATACTCCATTGTAATATGAGTGTTTTCAGTGCTGTGAGATTTATTAAATACCTGTTGTTTTCACAGCACAGGAACGGACATGGAATCCATAGTCCGTTTGCTTTCGATCTTGTTTCCGGTATTTTCCGGAATAAAATTGAGCCTGATATTGTCTTTAGTATTGAAAAGATAAGAAAAAGATTACTTAACGATCCGCGGTCTATAACAGTTAATGATCTTGGAGCGGGATCATATAAATTGAAAACCAGTCATAGAAAAGTGTCTGATATAGCCAGATATTCAGCGGTTCCAAAGAAATACGGATTATTGCTTTCAAACATGTCAAGAAGCTTTCGGAAAGCCGCTTGTGCTGGAATTTGGCACTTCTCTGGGTATAAGTACCATGTATATGGCCTCTTCATGCCGGAAATTCAACAGTTGTAACGATGGAGGGATGCAGGGAAACATCTGAAATTGCCGATAACAAATTTCAGGGAAGCACGACTTACCAATATCAGGCTCATCAATGGATCATTCGAAAACACTTTACCCCGGCTGCAAAGAGAAAAGATTACTCCCGGTCTTGGTATTTATTGATGGAAATCACAGGAAAGAACCCGTTATAAGGTATTTTAACCAGGTGGCAGATATGTCTGATAATAACACTGTTGTCATAATTGATGATATCAATTCTTCAAGGGAGATGGCAGATGCCTGGAGCGAGATTAAAAATCATAAAAATGTGACTATGTCAGTTGATATTTTCAGCATGGGTATTGTTTTTTTCAGGAAGGGATTAAATCATCTTAATTATGTGGTCAGGTATTAACAAAAATTAAGTTTTAATAATTTCTTATTTAATATAATTAGTCTAATTTCGAAACTTCAAATTTAAACTGTTATGGATAAAGTAATTGAAATTCAGGATATTGTTAAGAATTACCAGGTTGGATCAGTAATTGTAAGAGCCTTAAGGTCGGTTTCGATCGATATTGGAAAGAATGAATATGTTGCTATTATGGGGCCGTCGGGATCAGGAAAATCAACTCTGATGAACCTGCTTGGCTGCCTTGATACCCCTACCAGTGGTACATATATTCTGAATGGGACCGATGTCAGCAAGATGGAGGATGATTTTCTTGCAGAAATCAGGAATAAGGAGATCGGATTTGTCTTTCAGACTTTTAACCTTCTTCCAAGATATACTGCTCTTGAAAATGTTACTTTACCATTGATTTATGCAGGAGTTCCAAAAGCAGACAGGGAAAAAGTGGCAATTGAAACGCTTGAACAGGTTGGCCTCGGCGACAGGATGACCCATAAACCAAATGAATTATCGGGCGGTCAGCGACAGCGTGTTGCAATTGCCAGGGCTCTTGTAAACAAACCATCAATTATCCTTGCTGATGAGCCGACAGGAAACCTCGACAGCAAAACATCAATTGATATTATGGGGCTTCTTGATGATATTCACAAAAAAGGAAATACTGTGATCGTTGTTACACATGAGGAAGATATTGCAAAACATGCTGCCCGCATAATAAGGCTGTTCGACGGAGAGATTGCTCAGGATTATGTAACGAAAAATATGTTAAGGCCTGATAATCTCTTTTTTCTATTTATCTGAATTTAAAGATTTCATATTTCCACCTGAAAAATGAAGATCTATACCCGTACAGGTGATGATGGCACTACTTCATTAGCTGGAGGCAGAAGAGTTCCAAAATCTCAATCCCCGTGTTGAAGCCTATGGTTCTGTCGATGAAGTTATTATCATGGATTGGCCTTCTAAGAGATTTCAGGGAGAACTCAGGCCGAAGGGATACACTCATCTACATCCAGGATCAGCTGATGAGATGTGCTGCTACCCTGGCAACTGAAAAGGCTGACAAAAAGAAGGATGATCGCCTGCCTGAAAAAACATCCATTTCATTTCTTGAAAATGAAATTGACAGGATGGAAGCTAAACTTCCCCCGATAAGGAATTTTATCCTCCCTGGAGGATCCGTACTTGTATCTTATTGTAATATAGCACGATGTGTTTGCCGCAGGGCAGAAAGGAGTGTTGTGGAACTAAAAAATTCTGAAGATGTTCCCGAAATAGTACCTGAATTTCTTAACCGGTTTTCCGATTATTTATTCGTTTTATCCCGCCTGATCAGCTTAGAGCTTGATAATAAGGAAATTAACTGGTCTGTTTAATCGATCCTAAAAGTTAAAATATAGTATTGTTTTTTAAATAAAATAATATATATATTTGCAGACTTTGTTAAATAAATTATTAATCATAAGACATGTACTGGACACTTGAATTAGCATCAAAACTTGAGGATGCTCCATGGCCTGCCACAAAAGATGAGCTGATTGATTTCGCCATAAGGTCAGGTGCCCCGATGGAGGTGATTGAAAATTTACAGGAGATTGAGGATGAAGGAGATATCTATGAAAGTATTGAAGATATCTGGCCTGATTATCCAAGCAAGGACGACTTCTTCTTTAACGAAGATGAATACTAAAAAGAAGGCTGACTTTATGGTCAGCCTTCTTTATTTTATAAAAATATCCGCCACTTTTTTAGGTCTTAAATGTTCAAGCCACGAAAATCCTTCGAGACGGAGAGTTCCGGGGATCACCTCTGATGGCGGATCAATAACACCTTCAGGGTTCTGAAACTCGTTGATCTCTATTATTTTACCGTCCTCAATATATATTTCAATACTGGCACATTTTGCCTGGTTTACTCCAACAACTTCATCCCCGTCGATAAGAAAATATATTGTCTCCCCATTACCTTCTATGTTAACTTTATATAGCGCATTATCTTTGAAGTAGCCGGAGAGGGTCCTTCCTTTTATCTGATTGAATCTTGAATCATCAATCTGGCTTGTTACAAATACTGAATTATATAATTCCAGCCTGTCGGCCTTCTGATTCTTTGTGAAGATAGCCATCGAATCGGAAACAAGCTGGTTCTCCTCCGACCATATAACCGGCGAATAGTATAGTCTGATCACCGAATCGCGGAATGAATATGCAAGGGAATCGCATCGGCCCTGGAAATCATTGCTGAAAATCCTGCAGCCATGGTAAGCCCTTAAGAGCCTGTAATCTTTCATAGCAGAGTCAGACCTTGTTATTGCGCTTATCGTATCGGCATGAAGAAACAACGAATCATTATCGGCAATCTGAATAAAAAGAGCCTTTTTTGTTACCATGAATCTTTCAGGGCTTTTATAGTACCAGGCATAATCTCCCTTTACAATTATGTTATTTGTGGTATCGGTTATACTTGTGTTGTTGTAGGCAAGGCCAAATCCTTTTATCCCGTCATAGTAGAGTGAATCGCCCCTGATAATCTGCTGTCTGTTATCAATAATTGCATTTTTCCAGATTCTGGAGATATCATTTTTTGTGTCATACCAGCCTCTTTCACAATACAGGTAAATGCTATCACCTTCCATCTCCGAAGGACCCATGAAGAAAGCAGTTTCAGTTTTTGAGTTGTAATCCATAGTGTCGGCAGTCATCAGATAATCGGGATTCACGATTTTCACACTATCCTTGAAATGAAACAGGTTCTCGGAGGTGTAATAGATACCAATGATGCTTGTCAGGGTATTCTGGCCGTTGATTATTCTGCCTCCGGTGTTGTACCTGGCAATTTTCCTTGCTACATCATATTTGACCGACTGTGTAAAAATATGGGTTTCCTTGTCAATCATCTCTACATTTCCATCAACAGATGCTGTCTCAGAACCTCCGTCATAGAAAAGGCTGTCGCCGCGAAGCTCCAGGGTGTCGCCCTGTTGCATATGTATTCTGCTGTATGCCTTAATCTGGTTATATCCTGTATAGAACCAGGCGCTGTCGCAGGTCATAAAAATATTGTTATGTTTGAGCGAGACGTTTCCAAGAAGCCGGGTAATCCTTTTTCCGGTGTTTCTTTCGATTTCATCAATGCCCTCATCGGCATTTAAAACCTCAATCATTCTCTTTCCGGGTTTCTGCTGTGGGAGATCCTGACTGAAGAAAACCGCAGAACAAAACAGAATGCCTGCTGATAGAATTGCTTTCTTAAATGTTAATAAAAAGAATGAGGGTATCATTGATACTATTTCAACCATCCCTGTTCAAGAAATTTGCATGATTTGAATTCATCGCTTATCTTGATATAGGTGGTCTCAATTTTCTTGGTGATCCAATCCATGTATGTGGTCTGACGGACACTTGCAGTAGTTGCATTATAAAAGAACTGATAATCATCTTTAAGGTTAGCTCTGTGGGCAGGTATTTCGTCATCGAGCCTTACTACCCTGAATACGGTATTCCCAATATCATCAGTTGTCTGGAAAGGATCAGAAATCTCTCCGGTTTTCAGATCCCTGACTTTAACATACATTTCCTTGTTCAGTTCATCGAGTGAAAACCAGTTGATACGGTCCGAGGGATTTGTGCTGACAAATTTACCGCCGTTGATCCTGCTGTCGGCATGGGTCGAATATCTGATGGCTACGTTTTCAAACTTCAGACTATCTTTCCTTATCAGTTTTGTCAGGCTGTCGAGCCTGGAGATAGCTTTTTCTGCTTCCTCCGGTTTTACTTTTGGCCTGATCAGAATATGACGGGTATTTACGAGGTCGCCCTTCCGGTCGATCAATTGAATAATATGAAATCCGTATTTGGTTTCAACAATCTTTGATACTGTATTTTTTGTAAGGCTCCATGCAGCCTCTGCATACTCTTTTTCAAGCTCCCCGCGCAATTTATAGCCAACTTCCCCGCCGTTAACGGCTGATCCGTCTTCAGAATGCATGATAGCCAGCACGTTAAAGGGCTTGCCAGCAAGTATCTGACTCCTGATATCAAGGAGTTTTTGCCTTGCATCAGCTTTATTCTCTTCATTCCGGGGAGGATCGAGCTGAATTATGCTGATCTGGACCCTTGAAGGAATTACCGGAAGGCTGTCTCTTGGAATTGCATTGAAAAATCTTTTTACATCATTTGGCGTAATGGACAGGTCGGCAGCAATGCTGTTCTGTACCTCAGAGACCACCTGTTGCTCAACCAGCGCTTTCCTTATATCTCTCCGGATCTCTAACATGCTTTTTTTAAAGTATTCTTCAAGCGCCTTCTCGCTTCCTGCCTGCCTTATGGCCTCATTCATTCTTATATTCAGGTCACTTTCAACCATATCGTCAGTAACTTCTATACTGTCGATTCTGGCCTGATCAATAAATAGCTTGGAAATAAGCAATTCCTGAAATGAGCCACACCTGATATCAGGAATAGGAGTCCTGGTGCCTCCTCTTCTAACGTCCAGAACTGCATTTTCCACATCTGAAAGATAGATCTCCTCATTACCCACAATTGCAGCTATCGATTCCACAAGTACCTGGGAATTTGCAGATGAAATACCCCACATTAACCCTGTCACTGTCAGCAACGCTAACCTTATTCTTATCTTCATCATCAATAAATCTTAAAATCGTTTACTTTAAGAGCTTCATTAAAAATTCCGTTTTCAAGGTCACGGATATACTCAAGCCGCCGGTTATTCCAGATTATTCTTTTTATGTCCCTTTCAACATATTCAAACGGAGCAAGAGTGCCTCTGAGCCTGTAATCATAAATTGTGATCAGGTAAACCGATGATGAATCGCTCGATTCATGATATCTCGATCTTTTCAGGAAATTTTCCTGATTGCTGATCTCTTCCTTTAGTTCCAGGGCAAGTCTGTCCATTGTTATCCAGCTTTCATTAAAGTCATCAAACTTCTCGGCAAACTGGTAGCAGAGACTCTCAAGTTCCTGAAAATCTTTCTGCTTGTCTGACCTTGAGAGAGTTTTAATTTTATAGATGCCGGGTGTCTCAACTGGCAGTTTTATAAACAGCGCCTTAACTATGTTTGTCGGAAGTATGAAGTTGTTTCCGTTGTTACTGTAATAACTTTCCAGTTCTTCCCTCGTGATAATTGTATCCATATTCTGCATCATCATCATCCTCTGGTATTCATAAACAACCAGATTCACCCTTGTTTCCCCGAGCTGAGTTTCAATTTCGTTTCTGAGATCGGGGGAAAGATTTGATTCGGCTTTCCGGAACATAAGTTCACGCCTGGCCCATTTGTTTATAAAATTCTGGATTGCAACTGCGCTGTCAGCAGGAGTAACAGCATCTTTTACCTGGTCAGGAATCTCATCGTAATATAATGTAACATTACCGGCCATTGCGACTGGTATACGCTTTGCATGCGTGCCAGCAGAATTGCAGCCGTGCAATGCAATCAAAATACATACCGTAGCAATTATCTTATTCATTACCAATTCTTTTCTTTACTTCTTCAAAAACTGGATTAACAACTTTAACGGTGTATCTTTCCTTTAATTGCCTGATCCATTCCCCCGTAAGCCACTCCTGGTAACCCGAAATCATTTCTGCCTGAACTTCATTAAAGGCCAGTGGCTCAGGCATATTTACTTTTTTTATATCAATAATTGACGGAAAACCATTTTTGCTGAAGGAGTGCGTTCCGGTGCTCCACATGACTTTGTCAATTTCCGGATCGTCACCGGTAAACCATTTTCCCTTTATTATAGTAAGAAGCGTATCCCCTTTTATATTAAACTTTTGCATCATCTTTGCATCGGGGTCCCTTTTGCGTGAATACTTTTTATATGCCGAGGCAAGTTTTTTTTCTCCTCCTGATTCTCTAAGTGTGTAGATATTACCCTCAATACTCTTTTTTGAAAGGTAATTGTTTTTATTCTGTTCATAATAATTAAACAAACCGGCTGAATCCTCCTGTGCTTTATTCCATACTTTTTTTGACGAGATATCGAATAACAGTATCCCGTCATGAAACTCAAGCATAAGATATTTGAAATCAGGATATTTCTTCTCAAGAACAGATTTCTCATAATTCATGATTTCATCCGATAGTATTGATTCAATCGATGTGTCAATATAGTATTCAGGGTTCTTTGTCACTACCATATTGCTTCTCTTTTCAAGGTAATCAGCAAAAGCTTTTGCCGAAAGTTTCTGGTTTGAATAGGTATATATATTACCTGAAGGAATTATTTTCCGGTCATATTTTGAAACACCCTGGATGATGAGAGTGTCGGAGTTTTTTACAAACCATTCATAAACAGCAGGATTGACTTTGAAATTATACTCTTTCTTAAGCTTATTGATGAATGATTTCTTACCTGCTGAAATAAGATTCGACTGGTTAAGCTTGCTTTCAAGGTACGATTTTGTCTCTTCGTAGGTTCCTGGTGCTTTTCTGCCCAGAAGTTTGATTATATGAAATCCATAGACAGAACGCACAGGTTTGGTATAATCTCCTGTATCCTTAATTGCGAATGCAGCCTCGGAAAAATCGCTGATGATCTCTCCTGCTCCGAACCAGTTAAGGTCACCTCCGTTTGCTGCTGATTCCTTATGATCGGAATAGGCTGAAGCCAGATTTGAGAATGATTCACCATTTGTGAGTCTGGAATAGATATTGTTTATTTCTGTCTCCGCCTTTTTTACTGTTTCTTCACTGGCCCCCGGAGGAGCTGCTTTCATGATATGTGCAACCCGGATTTTGCCTCTGGAGGGGCGCCTGTCAATTACTTTTATAATGTGGTATCCGTAAGGAGTTCTCACAGGCATTGAAATAGCTCCCGGTTTTTGTGTATATGCGGCTTCTTCAAATGGTGTGATCATCTGAAAAACCGTAAAATATCCAAGATTGCCATTGTTCAGGAGTACTGACTTGTCATCGGAGGTAGCTTTTGCCACCTTATTAAAATCTTCTCCTGCGATTATCCTCTCCCTGATGTCAATAGCCTTTTTATAAGCCTTGATTGAATCTTCTGGTGAAGCAACGGGAGTACAGCTTACAAGAATATGGGATGCATTTACTTCCGAAAGCGACCGTTGGTATGCCTTCCGCAGCAGCTTTTCCTTTATGTCAGGATCAGTCAGATAACTCTGTGCAAGCTGGTTCCTGTATCCGTCAAGCTCTTCCCTGAAAGCTTTAGTTGTATCATACCCCTGTTCAATGGCATCAGCCACCTTAAGCTTAAAAGCGATGAACTGTTCGAGGTAATCGTTAATGTCGGTCTTGTTAAGCGGGTCAAGACTTTTTTTATACATTCTTATAAACTCACCCGCCTGCACTTCCCTGTCTGCCACTGTCATTAATACTTTATCGTCAGGGTCCTGCGGATAACAGGTAACGCTGAATAATATGAAAACCACGAACGAAAGGAGTGACCTTAATTCCATTGTATATTGCTGAGATCCGTTATTCAAAAGATTTCCTGCTGTAATTAGGAGATTCCCTTGTAATAGTTACATCGTGCGGGTGACTTTCGATAATTCCTGAGTGTGTGATCCTGACGAATTTGCCTTCTTTTTTCAGAATGGATATGTTTTTTGCGCCAAGATAACCCATTCCGGCTCTCAGCCCGCCTGTCATCTGGTAAATAACTTCCGCGAGGTTGCCTTTAAAGGGAACCCTGGCTTCTATCCCTTCAGGGACAAGCTTGCGGATATCGTCTTCCACATCCTGGAAATAACGGTCCTTGGAACCCTGCTGCATAGCTTCAATTGATCCCATTCCCCTGTAAGCTTTGAACTTACGGCCGTTATAGATGATTGTGTCGCCGGGCGATTCTTCCACACCGGCAAAAAGTGATCCTGCCATAATTGAATCAGCTCCCGAGGCCAGGGCTTTTATTATATCGCCCGAATATCTTATTCCACCATCAGCAATAACAGGTATCCCGGCGCCTTCAATCGCTTTGAAAACATTGTATATAGCTGAAAGCTGCGGAATACCAACTCCCGCGATAACTCTTGTTGTGCATATTGAACCTGGTCCGATTCCCACCTTAAGTGCATCGGCACCCTCATCAGCCAGTCTCTTTGCAGCCTCTGCAGTTCCTATATTACCTGCCACAACGTCCGTTGAAGGGTAGGCTTTCTTTACTTCTTTCAGGATCCTGATCACACTCTTTGTGTGGGCGTGAGCTGTATCAATTACAATAGCATCAACTCCGGCATTTATAAGTGCTTCGACCCGCTGTAAGGTATCTGATGCAATACCGACAGCCGCTGCAACCCTGAGCCTTCCTTTTTCGTCTTTGCATGAATCAGGCCGGTCCTTGGTTTTTGTAATATCCTTGTATGTGATGAGTCCGATAAGCTTGCCCGATTCATCAACCATCGGAAGCTTTTCAATTTTATGCTTCTGAAGTATTCGCGCTGCTGCTGCAAGATTTGTCTGATGATTGGTGGTGATCAGGTTTGTCGTCATCACCTCGGTTATTTTCTTGGCACGGTTATTTTCAAACCTGAGATCCCTGTTTGTAACGATACCCTTGAGAATTCCATTTTTATCCACGACCGGAATACCTCCGATCCTGTATTCGCTCATCAGGTTCATGGCCTCACCCACAGTTGCTTCAAGACTTATGGTAATAGGATCAAAGATCATTACATTTTCAGCCCTTTTAACCCGCTTTACCTGTGCTGCCTGTTTCTCAATCGACATGTTTTTATGGATAACGCCTATGCCGCCTTCCCGGGCAATGGCAATTGCCAGTTCGTCTTCAGTAACAGTATCCATTGCTGCTGAAACAATCGGAGTATTGATCCGGATGTTCCGGCTGAACATTGAGCTTAGATCGACTTCCCGCGGAAGAACCTCGGAATAAGAAGGTACCAGAAGCACATCATCAAAAGTCAGTCCTTCATAAAGTATCTTATCTTTAATAAATGACATTATATGATCCTTTTAGTTTTCGTGGGCGCAAATTACAAAAAAAAATCAGGACTCTGAAAACAAGTTCTTACATTTGTATATGGCTCAGCCGGTTTTATATATTGAACAATGCCGTAAAATACTGACAAAATACTGGGGATTTACTTCTTTTAAACCTCTCCAGGAAGATATTATAAGATCGGTGGGTGAAGGACGCGATACCCTGGCCTTAATGCCCACAGGCGGTGGTAAATCGATCACATTCCAGGTGCCGGCCCTGGCAAAAGAGGGTACCTGTCTTGTCATTACCCCGCTGATCGCATTAATGAAAGAACAGGTGACCCGCCTTAACAGCCTTGAAATTAAGTCGATCGCTATTCATTCCGCAATGTCGAGGGAAGAGATCGACAATGCCCTCGAAAATTGTATTTTTGGTGACTATAAATTTCTTTACATCTCACCCGAAAGGATTTCAACCCAGATTTTTCAGGGTAAGATAGGCCGGCTAAACCTGTCGCTGGTTGCAATCGACGAAGCACATTGTATCTCTCAGTGGGGTTATGATTTTCGGCCCTCCTACCTCAAAATAGCTACTCTCAGGAATCTTATTGACCCAAAAGTACCTTTTCTTGCACTTACAGCAACTGCAACCGCTCAGGTAATCGAGGACATAATGGATAAACTGGCATTCAGGCAGAGGGATGTGCTTCGTATGAGCTTTGCCAGGAAAAATATTTCATACCTGGTAAGGCATGCAGAGGAAAAGGGCGCCTATCTGGTTAAGACAATTCAAAAGGTGAATGGCAGCGGAATCGTGTATGTCAGAAGCAGAAAAAGATGCAGGGAAGTAGCCGAAATTTTGGTAGAGAAGGGTATAAGCGCCGATTATTATCATGCAGGATTGTCAGACGAAATCAGGGATAAAAAACAGGCTGCCTGGTCGTCAGGGAAGACACGTGTTATTGTAGCCACCAATGCTTTTGGCATGGGAATAGACAAATCCGAAGTACGATTTGTGATACACTGGGATATCCCGGATGCCATCGAAAACTACTTCCAGGAAAGCGGCAGGGCGGGACGGGATAACAAGCCCGCATATGCTGTGTTGCTTTACTCCCCATCCGACAAAAACAGGCTTAATGAGTCGCTCCGACATAAATTTCCCCCTGTTGAGAAGATCAAGGATATATATGAGGCTCTCTGCAATTATCTTATGGTTCCTCTGGGATCAGGGAAAGACAATGTTTTCGATTTCAATATGGCGGATTTTGTTTCCAGATTCAGGCTGCCTGTGATCGAAACCTATAACAGCCTTGCATTTCTTCAGAGGGAAGGATATATGGAATTCACGGAAGAGATCAATAATCCTTCCCGGGTGCATTTTATTGTCGGACGCGATGATCTGTACAAATTCCAGGTTGCCAATGAGTCATTCGACGGATTTATTAAGCTCCTGCTCAGGTCATACACAGGCATGTTTACAGAGTATGTAGCCATAAATGAAGAGTCGATGGCCAGAAAATCTGCAATATCGCGGGATACCGTTTATCAGTACCTTGTGAAACTCTCTTCAATGAACATAATCAGGTATATTCCAGGTAAAAAGACAGCACTGGTTATCTTTACTGAAGAGCGGCTTATGAGGAAAGCCCTGATGATTTCGCCTGACAATTATCTTCACGTAAAAGAAAAGTATTCGGCCCGTCTCGAAAAAATGATCGAATATGCTGAATCAAAGAACAGGTGCAGGTCGGTTATCCTCCTTGATTATTTTGGCGAGGAATCGGACCGATGCGGAATCTGTGATGTTTGCCGCGACAGGAATGAACTCGACCTGAGCAAATATGAATTTGATCTGATCCTTGAAGAGATAAAAGCCATCCTTGAAGCACAGAAACCTGATCCTGAAGAGCTTGTTAATATGATCAGTTATCCCGAAGAAAAGGTCATAAAAGTGATCCGCTGGCTTATGGATCATAATAAGATAGTACAGGATGAAGATCACAAACTTTCATGGGAAAGCTGAACAATTAAATTATCACAGCTCTGTTAGCTGAAGGTTTTTCCACCTTACCTTTATCCCGCCTCCGCTATGTATCTGGAGCATTATCCGGCCTTTGCCCTGTCCAATCTTTTCATCGGTCAGTTCAGTCATTACCTCTCCGTTAAGCCATGTTGTGATATTATCTCCAACTAACTTGATCCGCATTGTATTCCATTCCTCTTTTTTTAAGATTTTTTCCTTTTCATCGGGGATCTGCCAGATCCATCCTCTCCCGTATGATTCATAGATGCCTCCTGTATCATTACCGGGAGGTGCAACTTCAACCTGCCATCCTGATATCTGAACTCCGGTTTTGATATATGACCGGATGAAGACACCGCTGTTACCGTTAGCCTCCTGTTTAAACTCAAGGGTCAGGTCAAAATCATCAAAGTATTTACGTGTTCCCAGGTAGCCGTATTCCTTGTCAGGTCCGCTTTCGCAAACCAGCTCTCCGTTATCGACATACCACTTTTCAGTTCCATATATTTCCCATCCGGTCAGGTCCTTCCCGTTAAAAAGCGATTCCTGCTTTGGTTTTCGTGGTAATTCCTTTATTTTCATATTTTTAAACCACACCCTGCTTCCATGGTCCTGAACTGCAAAATGGCCGCTCCTTGCAAGTCCGTACTCAGGGGCAAAATCCCATTTGCCGCTCTCTTTCCGTTTAAACCAGTCTTCCGTCCATGCCTCAAACTCAATCACCTTCTGTCCGTTGAGCCAATGTTCCACATGACCATTGTCAAAGACGATCTTTGAAGTGTTCCATTCACCAGCTTTTTCGAGAACTTTTTTCGTCGTATCACAAACGTACATTGCATAATCAGCTGCGGCTTTCTGCCATTCCTCAATAGGGGAGGCGAAACCGGCATCGTCAATGAGCTGGAATTCAGGACCCGTTACATACGGAACTTTTAACTCGGGACGTTCCACTACATGGTAAAGTAGCCCGCTGTTACCGCCATCAGAGATTTTCCAGTCGAAGGCTATTATGAAATTCTCATATTGCTTATCTGTGACTATGTATCCTGTACTGTCGCTTCCAAGCCCGAGCGATGTCAATGTTCCCTTTTCTGCTTTCCATGGAGCTGTAATTGCCGTTCCCGTACTGCCTTTGAAATCACGCCAGCCTTCAAGGCTCTGTCCGTCAAAAAGAAGTACCCAGCCTTCTGATACTTCCTGATCGGTAAGCTTGTTGCCAGTTTGTTTACATCCAGTAATAAAGAAACCAGCGATAATTATTACGAGCCAGAGGGAGATGTTTTGTTTCATATGTTTTGAAGTTTTAAGTGACTATTGTGACCTGAGTGGCTAAAGTTATTAAACTTTAAGTTACTTTCGGTACTGTTTCGTGGCAAAATATCTAATTTTGCAGGTCAACGAATTTGATATTATGAGTAAGAATCCCGATCCGGTTTTTTCAAGAAATGTTGTTGAATTTACTGCAGCTGCAAATGAGTTCTGTAAATATGCAGAGCATGCGGCGGAGCTGAAGGGAGATGAATTGCTTAAAATCCTTCAGCGTATTCTGCCTTTCCTCTACCTCAAAGCATCTCTTCTGCCATCGCTTGAACCTTTCTTTGATGACGGTAATGAAAACTTCGTAACCGAATCGGACTGGACATCTATGCATGATGTTTTAAGGGAGAAATTAGGGACGGCTGATGATTACCTCGAGGTATTTGATGAGAAGCTGAGTGAATCAGAGGGACCGGTTCTTTCAAGTATTTCAGAGAATATGGCCGACATCTACCAGGATCTTAAGGATTTTCTTCTGCTTTACCAGACCGGAACTAATGAGGTGATGAATGATGCTGTATGGGAATGCAAACAGAATTTTGAGAACTACTGGGGTCAAAAGCTTGTAAACTCCTTAAGAGCAATTCACAGGTTCATTTATTCAGGTGAGGAAATTGGAAAAGCAGAATTAAAAGATATCACGGGTGAGGAAAGAGATACCTCCGCATGGTTTATTTCAAAACGGCAAAAGGATTTAAAAGGAGATGGTAAATAACAGTTACAAAGAATCGATAACTCCGGAGGAGCTTGAAAAGTGCGAACTGTCATGGTTCAAAGGTGAGATAGTGGTTGTAGAGGATATAAAATCTTTCAGAAATATATTTCCAAGACTGCTGGACTCGGAGATTCTGGGATTTGACACTGAAACCAGGCCCTCATTCAGAAAAGGGAGAAAAAACAAAGTTTCTCTTATTCAGCTGGCAAATGAGAATCTTGCCTGTCTGATCAGGATCAATAAAATAGGGATACCATCAGAACTCGCCGGACTTCTTGCAAATCATGAAGTAATCAAAGCAGGGGTGGCAGTTCATGATGATATAAGGTTTCTTAAAAGGGTGAAGGGATTCTCGCCTGAAGGATTTATCGATCTGCAGCAATTTGTAAGGGAGTTTGGGATTCAGTGTTCAGGATTAAAAAAACTCTCTGCGATCGTCCTCGGGTTCAGGATATCCAAACGTCAGCAGGTTACCGACTGGGAGGCAGAACACCTTTCCGAGGCTCAGCAGATATATGCAGCAACTGATGCGTGGGTATGTTATCAGATATACAGAAAACTGGTAAATGGGAGCATAAACCCCCTTCCCGACCTTCCCCCTAAAATGGGGAAGGAGTAAATCATCCATAATATTTTGCAAGTGCAAAAAACGAAAATAGTACTCAAATCGGGTAAGGACCAGGCGGTTCGCAGATATCATCCATGGATTTTTTCAGGAGCAATAAAAAAAATCTATGGGGATCCTTCTGAAGGTGATATTGTCAGCGTTTATGATAATAAGGATAATTTTCTTGCAGTCGGCCATTACCAGCCGGGAACTATAGCAGTCAGGATCCTTTCATTTGAGGATACAGAACCGGATTTACAGTTTTTCAGGAACAGGATAATAAGCGCAATAGAGTTCAGGAAATCAGTTGGCCTGATTGGAAGTGATGTAACAAATGTTTACAGGCTGATTCATGCTGAGGGTGACAACCTTCCGGGTCTGATTGCCGATTTCTACAATGGGGTTGTTGTAATGCAGATGCATTCTGTGGGCATGTACAGGTTAAGAAAAGAAATTGCAGCCATTATCTCTGATTTAATGGGCGATCAGGTAACGGCAGTTTATGACAAGAGTGAATCGACAATTCCCTTTAAATCAGGGATATCAGGTGTTAATGAGTTCCTTTACGGAAATTCGGATCCTGTTGTTGTAACCGAGAACGGATTCAGGTTCCGGATTGACTGGACAACAGGGCAGAAAACCGGATTCTTTATTGACCAGCGCGAAAACCGGAAGCTTCTTTCAGAATTCACAAAAGGAAGGAGCGTCCTTAATATGTTCGGATATACAGGAGGATTTGCAGTATACGCAATGAGAGATGCGGCATTGGTTCACAGTGTCGACAGTTCTTTTTCGGCCTCAGAAATGGCAGATGAGAATGTCAGACTTAATTTCGGAGATGATGAACGTCATGTCTCATATCAGGTTGATGCATTTGAATTCCTAAATGATATAAAAGAAAAATATGATCTGATCATTCTTGATCCGCCCGCCTTTGCAAAGCATAACAACGTTCTGGCGAATGCCCTTCAGGGATATAAAAGATTGAATATGAAGGCTATTGAGCAGATCAGGCATGGCGGCATAATTTTCACCTTTTCCTGTTCGCAGGTTGTTACAAGAGAGAATTTCAGAAAATCGGTATTTGCCGCGGCAGCAAACACCGGAAGGAAAGTGAAGATATTGCACCAGATGAGCCAGCCGCCCGATCACCCTGTAAATATATACCACCCTGAAAGTGAATATTTAAAAGGGCTTGTGTTATATGTTGAATAGCTGAAGGGTGAATTTGAAAATTTGAAAATTTGAAAATTGAATTATGAGTGCCAATAAAAATATTGTTCTGGTAGCAAAGAAACTTGGCCTTCATGAGTGGCAGGTGGAAAACACTATCCGGCTGCTTGATGATGGTGCAACAATCCCATTCATCAGCAGGTACAGGAAAGAAATGACAGGAAGCCTCGATGAGGTAAAGCTGATGCACATCAGGGACGAATACAACCGGCTTAAAGACCTTGACGCCCGGCGCGAAAGCGTTATCAAGTCGATCGATGAGCAGGAAAAAATGACACCTGAGCTAATGTTGAAAATCGAATCAGCTCTTACAATGGCAGAACTGGAAGATATCTACCTGCCATTCAGACCGAAACGACGAACCCGTGCAACAATTGCCAGGGAAAAAGGACTGGAACCTCTTGCCTCAATCATTCTTGAACAGAAAGAACAGAATCCTGAACAGAAGGCTGCCGAATTTCTGAATGATCAGGTGCTGACAGTTGAAGATGCCATTGCAGGAGCCTCCGATATTATTGCCGAATGGATAAGTGAGAATGAGAAAGCCAGGAAACAGATGAGACGTCTTTTTGAAAAGGAGGCCGTGATTTACTCAAAGGCTGTTAAAGGGAAAGAATCGGAAGGAATGAAATTCAGCGATTATTTCGACTGGTCAGAATCCCTGGGAAAATGCCCTTCGCACAGACTCCTTGCTATGAGAAGGGGAGAAGAAGAAGGATTTTTACGCCTGACAATTGAACCTGATGAAAAGAGTGCCCTTGATATACTTAATTCACTGTTTGTGAAGGGTATAAATGATTCGTCAGGTATTGTAGCTGAAGCTGTAAAGGACTCCTGGAAAAGACTGCTCTCTTCATCGATGGAAACGGAGTTCAGGAATATTTCAAAGGAAAAAGCTGATGAGGAAGCTATCTCAGTATTTGCGGATAACCTCCGGCAACTCCTGCTGGCATCGCCTCTTGGTGAAAAAAATGTTCTTGCCATCGATCCGGGATACAGGACAGGCTGCAAGATAGTTTGCCTCGACCGGCAGGGAAGCCTTCTTCATAATGAGACAATATATCCGCATCCGCCTCAAAATGAGACTGCCCTGTCAATAAAAAAAATCTTATCCCTTGTCAATGCCTATAAGATCGATGCTATCGCTATAGGTAACGGTACTGCAGGCCGTGAAACTGAAGACTTTATAAAATGGGTCAAGTTCGACAAGGATATACAGGTATTCGTTGTAAGCGAAGCAGGAGCATCAATATATTCAGCATCTAAAATCGCACGTGATGAATTCCCTGATTATGATGTAACAGTAAGGGGAGCGGTCTCTATCGGAAGAAGGCTGATGGACCCTCTTGCCGAACTTGTAAAGATCGATCCCAAATCGATAGGTGTGGGCCAGTATCAGCACGATGTTGATCAGCAGAAACTTCAGAACTCTCTCGATGTTGTTGTGGAAAGTTGCGTGAATGCAGTGGGAGTGGAGGTAAATACGGCGAGCAGTCATCTGCTGACATATGTTTCAGGTCTTGGTCCGCAGCTGGCCCAGAATATAATTGATTACCGTTCCGAAAACGGACCGTTCAGATCGCGAAAAGAACTGATGAGTGTTAAAAGGATGGGAGAAAAAGCATTTGAACAGAGTGCAGGATTTTTAAGGATCAGAAATGCGGATAATCCGCTTGATTCAAGTGCTGTTCATCCAGAGAGTTATCATATCGTTGAAAAAATGTCAGCTGATATAGGTTGCGATGTCAGGGAGTTGGTATCCAATGAGGCAAAACGTAAGGAGATTAAACTGGAGAAGTACATTTCACCAACAACTGGCTTGCCGACATTAAAGGATATAATGGATGAGCTTTCAAAGCCGGGCAGGGATCCGCGTTCAAAAATAAAGGAATTCAGTTTTGCCGATATACATACGATGGAGGACCTTGTGCCTGGAATGATAGTCCCGGGAATTGTAACAAATGTTACAAAATTCGGTGCCTTTGTTGATATTGGGATTAAACAGGACGGCCTTGTTCATATATCCAACCTCAGCAATTCATACGTCAGCGATCCTTCCAAAGTAGTGAAGCTGAACCAGCATGTAATGGTGAAGGTGCTCGACGTCGATATCGACCGCAAAAGGATCCAGCTTTCAATGAAAGGAATTGATACGAAATAGGGTGGTAAAGGCGTAGCATGCCACGCACTCCATACGATTTGACAATATTTAATTTTTAAAAATGAGAAATCTCCTTCTTTTATCACTGATAACTTTACAGATTTTTTCTTCGTGCAAAACTAAAATCCATGAGGTTTTAATTGAAGCTGAAAGTTTCAGCCATAAAGGAGGCTGGGTTGTCGATCCTCAGTTTGTCGAGCAGATGGGATCTCCATACCTGCTTGCCCATGGTATGGGTACTCCTGTTCAAAATGCTCAGACAGAAATTAATATTGAATCAACCGGAATATATTTTGTGTGGGTCAGGACAAAGAACTGGGCGGCCGGAGAATGGGAAGCTCCGGGCAGGTTCCGGCTGCTTTTCAACGGTGAGGAACTGGAATCCGAATTGGGCACCGGCGAAGAAAACTGGAGCTGGCAATATGCGGGGAAAATTACTATTGATGATACAGTAAATATTCTGGAACTTAAAGATCTGACTGGTTTTGAAGGAAGGTGTGATGCAATTTACCTGAGTACTTTAAAAAAAGAACCTCCTGAAGCAGAAGGTGCACTTTCAGCATGGAGAAAGAGACTGCTGGCTGAAACTGAAGATCCTGCCAGATCCGAAATCTTTGATCTGGTGGTTGTCGGAGGCGGGATAGCCGGTTGCGCAGCCTCAGTTGCAGCGGCAGAGCAGGGAATGAAGGTAGCTTTAGTTCACGACAGACCTGTCCTGGGTGGGAATGCAAGCAGTGAGATCAGGGTTCATACAGAGGGAATTACCTGGAAATCAGAAAGAATATTAAGCATGCTTAATACCGTGTGGTGGCCAAATGGTTCTCCGGATGCTGCACTGGATGACGAAAAGCGTCATGACTTTATAAAGGGATATGAAAATATCAGTCTTTTCCTCAACTGGAGAGCTTATGCTGCCATTACAAACGGTAACTCAATAGCTTCTGTTGATGCCAGGCATACTTCAACCGGAGAAACAATGAGGTTTTCAGCGCCCCTGTTTATAGATTGCACGGGCGACGGCTGGATTGGTTACTGGGCAGGTGCGGAATATATGTATGGGAGGGAAGATTCCCTGAAATACAATGAGAACTGGGACAGGTACAGGGAACTCTGGAGCCCGGCAACGGCCGACAACAAGGTTATGGGTTCGTCAGTGCTCTGGCGGACATACGACTCGGGCGCTCCGGCTACTTTTCCCGATGTTCCATGGGCTATGGCTACAGCAGGCGATTATTCAGCCACCTCTGGAACATGGAAGTGGGAATTCTCACGCAATGATCTTCACCAGGTTGATGATGCTGAGTATATCCGCGACCATATGTTCAGGGCAATTTACGGATCCTTCTCCAATGCAAAAAAGAACCCCGGAAATGCTAACCTGGCTCTTGAGTGGGTCTCTTATCTAGTCGGTAAAAGGGAATCGAGGAGGCTTAAAGGCGATTATATCTATACATTTAATGATGAGAGGAATATGGTTGAATTCCCCGATGCGGTGGTAATGGAAAAAAGGAATATAGATGTTCATTACCAACAGATAGAGACCGATTCATTACAGCCTGATTTTCTCTCAGAAGCGCTTTATTACCCGGTCGATCATTATTATATACCTTACCGTTCTCTCTATTCAGTAAATATAAAAAATCTCTTCATGGCCGGAAGGTGCTTCAGCTGTTCCCATGCAGGACTGGGAGGACCAAGGGTGATGAACACCACAGGGCAGATGGGTATTGCTGTAGGTTATGCTGCATCATTATGCAAAAAATACGGTACAGATCCAAGGGGAATATACGAAAACCACATTTCGGAATTGAAAAATCTGATAGAAAATTCCGGTATACCAAAATGAAACCATATCGGAATGTAGTAAGATAAGTTGCATGCAAAGCCCCGAATAATGATATTGTTACAGGTAAAATACTTGTTGTATTACACATACATATTTGCTGTGTTACGATAAATAATTGCTGCTTCCCTCCAGCCCTCTACTCCAGGCACAGCTGTCATCCTGAGCGTCAGCGAAGGATCTCATCGTACGAAACACCCATAAATCAAGAATATTGTCATTTGTATTGAAGTTAGTGATCTCATCGTGCTATAAATCAGTCGCTAATAAAATAATACCATTAGTAACATCCCAGGAACCCGGGTCATTTCCCCTGGTTATATACAATCCTGAAATTTTAGTCGATGCGTAAAAAATGCATATCGGACTACCTGTATAAGACGAAAATCATTTAACTTAAAGCCATTATTATTTAGCAATCTAATAATCATCCATCATGAGAAAATTACTTTTTCTAACAGCTGTTTTCTTTACCGTACTATTGTTGTCAGGCGCCTGCAAAAATGCAGTAAAACCACCCATTGCCGATAAGATACCGCATGAGGTCTTTGATAACAGAACTGACAATTATTTCTGGATGCGGCTGAGCGATGATCAGAAAACTGACTCAATTCCTGATGAACAAGCACAAAAAGTTCTCGATTACCTTAACATGGAAAATGAGTATGCCAAATCAACAATGAAGCACACCGAAGCTCTTCAGAAATCACTTTTTGATGAAATGGTGGGAAGAATTAAGAAAGATGATGAATCAGTCCCTTACCTTGAAAATGGTTACTATTATTACACCAGATACACTGAAGGTAAGGAATATCCTGTCTATTGCCGCAAAAAGGGCACCCTGGATGCTCCTGAAGAAGTAATCCTTGATGAAAATAAACTTGCTGAAGGACAGGAGTTTTGCTCTGTGGCCCAGGTAAACGTCAGTCGCGACGGCAGGATACTGGCGTACAGCATCGATACTGTAAGCCGAAGACAATATGATATTTATTTCATTGACCTTCAAACAGGTAACCTGCTACCCGAGAAAATTGACTCTGTATCAGGTCAGATGGTGTGGGCTGCAGACGGAAAAACTCTCTTTTATACCGCTATGGATACTGAAACACTTCGGGACAATAAGATTTTATCCCACAAACTGGGGGAAAACATTATTAGCGATGATACTGTTTTTCTGGAGAGTGACGAAACATTCAGCGTCTACCTGACCGAGACCAAGAGCAGGAAATACATTGTTATTCAGTCACAGCAGACGCTTTCGACCGAAGCCCGACTGATTGATGCTTATAAACCTGATGCTCCGCCAATTGTATTTGAACCCCGTAAGGTGAATCATGAATACCAGATCGATCATCTGGGTGGTGAATTTTTTATCAGGACCAATTCCGGCGGAGCTTCAAACTTCAAGCTGATGAAAACGCCGGAAGACAAAACTGAAATGAAGAACTGGACGGATGTAATTCCTCACAGGAGTGATGTTTTATTTGAAGGTTTTGAACTGTTTAATGGCTATCTGGTAACGAGCGAGCGGATTAAAGGTCTCAGTAACCTGAGGATCATTGATTTAAAAGATAAAAGTGAACATTATCTCGATTTTGGCGAAGAAACATATACTGCCGGCATGAATGTCAATCCGAATGCAAATACTGATATTCTGAGATACAGCTATTCCTCTCTCACCACACCCGGCTCCGTGATTGACTATAACATGAAGACACGGGAAAAGAAACTGATGAAGGAACAGGCTGTACTGGGAGGGTTTGATAAATCGAATTATGAATCAAAGCGCCTTTGGGCAAAAGCCGGCGATGGAACCATGGTTCCCATTTCACTCGTTTACAGGAAGGGCTTTGTTCAGAATGGAACTTCACCGCTTTTGATTTATGGATATGGATCTTATGGATATTCGGCAAATCCAGGATTCAATTCATCAGTAATCAGCCTTCTCGACAGAGGTTTTGTTTATGCAGTTGCTCATATCCGCGGAGGAAGCGATATGGGCCGCTTCTGGTATGAGGATGGGAAACTGTTTAAAAAGAAAAATACTTTTACTGATTTTAACGATTGCGCGCAATTTCTTGTTAATGAAAAATATACATCCGCCGACAGGCTTTTTGCAATGGGAGGAAGCGCAGGAGGATTATTAATGGGTGCAATCCTGAATATGAGGCCCGATCTCTATAAGGGTGTTATTGCAGCTGTTCCGTTTGTTGATGTGGTGACAACAATGCTCGATGAAACAATTCCGCTTACAACTTCCGAATGGGATGAATGGGGCGATCCAGGGAAAAAAGAATATTACGATTATATGCTATCATATTCTCCGTACGATCAGGTAAAAGCAATGGACTATCCAAATCTCCTGGTTACTACAGGTTTCTGGGATTCACAGGTTCAGTATTGGGAACCGGCAAAATGGGTTGCAAAACTCCGTGATATGAAAACTGATGATAATATTCTTGTAATGGACTGCAATATGGATGTAGGACACGGAGGAGCATCAGGAAGATTCGAACGTTACAGGATCACTGCGCTTGAATATGCATTTATGCTGGATCTTGCAGGAATTAAATAGAATAAAAACTCTAGGAACAGATGATAGTAAGGGCGTTGCATGCAACGCCCCTACTGGATTGCGTAATCAATTAACTGTCTCCGTTTAATTCATTCGGGAAACGCCATCTGGTTCTGAAGGACATTTGTCCTTGGTTTCAAAGCTGGTTTGCCGGGCAGTTTTGCATCCCTCATTGCGGCATTATATGCAAATGATGCAGTTATAACTGCATTGTGTTTCAGATCGGCCATTACAAGTCTTTCATATGTATCCATAACAGTATGATATCCACGGTCGTATTCAATTTCATCCTGGATGAACTGGAATCCTGGCAATCCGACTGCATCAAATGACTGGTGATCGGTGCCTCCGGTATTCCTTATTGCAATTGTCGATACTCCCATATCTGCAAATGGCTTCAGCCACTCTTCGAATACTGGTCTCACCATATCATTTTCCTGCAAATAAATACCTCTGTATTTTCCGCTTCCGTTATCCATATTGAAATAAGCTGCAAACTTGTCGAAGTCAGGTTTATGTTCCTTTGTTTTGGGATCCACCAGGTATTTCTCGACATACCCGCGCGATCCGTTCAGTCCCTGTTCCTCTCCACCCCATAGTGCCACCCTGATAGTCCTTCGTGGAGCTGCATCAATATTCTTGAGGATACGAAGAGCTTCCATCATTACAATGCATCCCGAAGCATTATCGGCTGCACCTGTTCCTCCGTGCCATGAATCGATATGGCCCCCCAGAAGCACAACTTCATTCTTTAACAGCTTATCAGTTCCCGGGATTTCTCCGATGACATTATAAATTTTCGGACTCTCAAAAAACTTATTCTGGATCTCAACTCTCCATTTCAACAGGTACATTATGCTTTATCAGCCTTTCCATTCTGCCATGAGCCTCAACAGGCAGGTTCAGCTCGGCAATAGGTTCAGGATTGCCGGCATTATAACTTGCTCCGGTTGATCGCGGTACATTGAATGTTCCTGAGCTGTTTAATATAACTGCAGCACCTTCTGTTTTAATAAACTCTGAAATTTTCTCTCTTAATGTCTCTGCGCAGCATAATTTGCAAAATCTCCCGTTGGAGCCCTGCGTCCCTGCTGCTGTACTGCCTTCGATAATTCTTTAAGCTGCTCATCGGTGTACCTGCTTGCAAGAGGTTCAAAACTGACTTCATAGGTTGCTGTTGATGGCATCAGTACAATTTTGCCGTTGATTTTACCTTTATATTTTTCAAGATCAGTCTCCGATTTTACATCCAGAAGAATTACTTCACCCTTTACCAGCCCCTTTGTACTGCCTGTCCATGCTACAGGATTACATGCAAAATTTGTATAATAGGGAGCTGTCATGGCAGCATAGGTCTTAAGGTTATCCCAGCCTCCACGGTTGAAATCTCTTGCTTCTTCGATTCTTACGTTCTGAAAACCAAGCTCTTCCATCTTTTTCTTTGCCCATTCATATCCCCTTGTGCTCCCCTGTCGATCCGGTAAGCCTGGGACCGGCAAAATCAGTCAATCCATAAGCAAGCTCCTCAATAGCTGAGTTTTTAACCCTTCCTGTTTGATTTTATAAACCATTGTAAGGTCAACCTTCTCTGTCTGTGAAAACATTATTGCCGGCACTAAGAGAAAAAATGCCACACTCAAAAAAGTTATTTTATTTTTCATTTTTTCTTTGATTTATCAGAATTATCAAAATATAGAAAAAAAAGAAAACTGAATCTCTATTCGGGGAATCTTTTAACATTTTTTAACTTTGACCGGCTTGGGCTTACAGCGACTATCGGTCCTCAGAATACAGACTTCTGACTGTTCATTCGACGTCACCTTTTATCTTTCTTTTACTTTTGTCTTTTATCTTTTTATCTTTTATGATTTATCCGGAAAATTTTGAAACAAAGATAGGTTTTGACAGGATCAGGCAGTTGCTTGCCGACAACTGCCTTAGTCCGATGGGCAGGAAACAGGTTGATGCAATCCGGTTCAGTTCCGACGCTGAGTCAATATCTTTCAGGATTTCTGCAACGTTCGAATTTCAGCAGTTACTGACATTTGAAGATTATTTCCCCTCTGAGCATTATTTCGATATTTCCGTCTGCCTCAACAAGATCCGTGTTATCGGTTCCTTTCCTGAAGTCCAGGAAGTTTTTGACTTAAAAGGACAGTTGAGACCATTAAAGCTATCACTGTATTTTTCAAAAAGAAGGATGAAAAAGATTATCCTGTCCTGAAATCGATTTGCAGCACTGTTAAGTTCTATCCCTATGTTCTTGATTCAATCGACAGGATAATTGACAAGGAAGGAAATATCAGGGATAATGCATCCTCTAAACTTAAAGAGATTCGCAATGAAATCTCACAGAAAAGCATTCATGTCTCCAGGCGGCTGAATTCCATTTTGAAACAGGCACAGAATGACGGAATTGTCGATTCTGATACAATGGCATCGGTACGTAACGGAAGGGGAGTGATCCCTGTGAATTCATACGACAAAAGAAAGATTAAAGGGCTGATTCATGATCAGTCTGCTTCAGGAAAAACTGTATATATAGAGCCTGCCGAAATAGTTGAGATCAATAATGAGATTATTGAACTGGAATATGAGGAAAGGAGGGAGATTGTCAGGATACTGACTTCATTTGCCGACGATATCAGGCCCTATATTGATGACCTTCTGCAATCAAATGATTTTCTTGGCGAGGTCGATTTTATAAGGGCCAAAGCCCTGCTGGGCAATCAGCTGGGATCAATTAAGCCAGCTATCGGAACCCCCGGGATTTATTGGAGGAAAGCTGTACATCCTCTTTTATCCATGGCTTTTAAAAAGGTAAAGGACAGGAAGGTAGTTCCGCTTGATATCATGCTTGATGAAAAGAACAGGATTGTATTGATATCCGGGCCCAATGCCGGAGGTAAATCAGTCTGCCTTAAAACTGTCGGCCTCCTTCAGTATATGGTTCAGTGCGGGCTGACTATACCTGTCGGGGAAGGATCGGAATCAGGAATTTTCAGGAACATATTTATTGATATCGGCGATGAGCAGAGTATTGAAAATGACCTAAGCACATACAGTTCACATCTTATCAGCATGAAATATTTCGTCAGGAATGCCTCCAGCGATACCCTGCTCCTGATTGATGAGTTTGGAACAGGCACCGAACCGATGCTTGGAGGTTCAATAGCCGAAGCAATCCTTGGTGAACTGAACAAATCAGGATCATATGGTGTGATTACAACCCATTATACGAATCTTAAACATTTTGCCTCGCTGACAGAGGGGATAGTCAATGGCGCTATGTTATTTGATAATCACCTTATGCAACCTCTGTTTCAGCTTAGCATTGGCAAACCGGGAAGTTCATTTGCCTTTGAAATTGCCAGGAAGATCGGTCTTCCTGAAGAGATCCTTGAAGGGCATCTGAAAAGGCAGGTGTCAAAAATATTAATTATGACCGTAATCTTAAAGATATTGCCAGGGATAAACGATACTGGGAAACTAAAAGACAGAATATCCGACAACAGGAAAAAAGGCTGGAGGAACTTGATCAGTCAATATGAAAAAGAGATATCCGGGGCCAAGGATCTCAGGAAGGAAATTATTGCAAAAGCAAAGAATGAAGCAGAAACACTGCTGAATGATATCCAACAGGATGATAGAAAATACAATCCGTCAGATCAGGGAATCGCAGGCTGAAAAAGAAAAGACAAAAGAGGTAAGGCAAAAGCTTGATGAGTTTAAAAGGCTGTTGGTGACGAAATTAAACCTGTCAACGACGGATCGGAAGAGAAAGTGGCAAGACTTGCAAGAAAGGTGAAGAAAATAAAACCTGCAACTGAATCAAAAGCAGGGAAGAGATTCCCGAAGAATCCGAAAAGCCCTTTGTAACCGGGCGATGCAGTGAGAATGACAGATACTATGGCTTCAGGCGAGATCATCAGGATTGAAAACAGAATGGCCCAGATCGAAACGGGAAGCCTTATTTTTTGTTCCTGTTGATAAAATTGAAAGGATAAGCAGATCAGAATTGAGGAAGAGCTTACGATCAGAAAGTAGAATTGCCTGAAAGAGACCCTCTGATTATACAGCGAAAACTGAATTTCAAGCCTGAAATTGATATCAGGGGGGTTAGGGGAGAGGAGGCCATGAATCTGGTCAGGGACTTTATCGACAATGCATTAATGGTTCAGCACCGGAATCTGAGGATCCTTCATGGAAAAGGAAACGGAATTCTTCGCCAGCTTGTAAGGGAGTATCTTTCAACAATGAATATTGTTAAATCATTACCGGGATGAACATGTTGATCTGGGAGGATTCAGGTATTACAGTGGTGGAGATGGATTTTTAATAAAGTCTTACGGAACCATAGGAAGCTGACCCTTACTTTTGATGAGGGAGAGCTTTCTTTTCCGACTATACCAGTTGTTTCACTTGAATTATTCTCAACAATCCGGCTCTGATGCTGGAAATTATCTTCATCAAACTTAAGGTCGCCATATGATAGTTTTGCATCGAGTTCGTAGCTGGCATCTGCTTCAATTCCAAGTCTTACTCCTATGTACCGTGAATCTGATTCAATCGATTTCGAAACCTGCAGGAATCATTATCAACAGTTAATGATCCGTATCCGCCTTCAAATTTCAGTTTTTTGGTCAGTTCTCCGACATTAATATCAGTGTATCCGGCATCGAGTACCAGGTTGTTGATCTTTTCGATATTCGATATTGTCATATTTTGTTTCACCTACAACTGAACTTGATCTCCTCAATCTGGATTTTTGAATATTTGCTGTCGAGCAAGAGCGCCTGGCTTTTCCAATTGCAAAGCTTCCGGAATATCTTACCGTTGCATCGAGCCATCCGGCTGATTCAATTTGAGCTTTTCCGTATGCAAGAGTTAAGGTAATTCAAAGGTTTTTCATTACCCCTTGCAAGGTTTATCGGCTATCAGATCACCATATTTGATATCAAGTTTTACAAGCCCTTATCTCCTCAAGTTCTGAATTTCCATATCTGTTTGCAAGGGTGAAATTTATCCTTGAAGGCATTTTAACATTGTAATCAATGCTGAACCTTCTTGATCCGCCTCCCCAGCCGGTAAAATTGAATTTTTCGTCGATAATTGTTTTGCCTTTATCAGATCGCCTTCTTCCGAGAACTGAACATCAATATAGCTCAGAAGCTTTTCGCCCTCTCCCTGTTTGGATATTCAACTGTACCTTTACATCGATGGTTATCTGATTCTGGTCCGATGTCTCGACCACAACATTCCCGTACTTGTTGCTGATATCGAGTGTTGTATCTGGTGCCTGCTGTATATTCCTTGTGAAATTCCTTTGATACTTCCTGGGCTGACAGAGTTGCTGACAGAAAGGCATAAGGCAAATACAAGGAGTAATCCTGATTTATAGACTTGTGTTTTCATTTTCTGTGTTGTTTAGTATTTTCATTCCTGACTGCTTTCAGCTGATTCGACTATATATGACATTATTTCCACTTTGGTCTGGTAATGCTCAATCATGGCATTTATTATTCTTTCATCGTTTGGATTGGCTTTGAGTTCTTTCTGAAGCTGAACATAAACGGAATCCATGCTTTTCATTTCCTCATGAAGCATCTGCTTTTGTTCAGGATTGTTTTTAAGATCAATATCCCGCAGTTCACTTTCCATAAGATTTACCTGGTGGACATAATAGTTTTCAACCTCCCTGTATTGGGGAGAAACATCGCCAAGAGTCATCCTGTTTCTGTCAGGTCTGATGAAAGTGATCCCATGTCCAGAGTGATGATAGTGTTACCAGCAGTGTAACTACTGCAGCCTTCAGCAGATAGGGGACAATGCTTCTTTTGATTGTTCCGGTCGAAAATCTGCATTCCAGTTTCCTGTTAAATCTTTCAAAGTGTCCTTCTGATGGCTCTGCTTCATCAAAGAAGCTCCTTGTTATTCCTGATTATGTCTTCTATATTTTTCATTTCTGATAATTTTTTCACTTTTTCTTAAGTTCAGCAATCAAGTTTTTGTTTTGCCCTTGAAAGCTGCGATCTGGATGTGCTGCTTGAAATCGAAGGATTTCTCCAATCTCATCATGATCATAACCTTCCAGAAGATAGAGTGAAAGTATTATCCTGTATCCGTCAGGCAGTCTGTTGATTGCTTCCTTTACCTCTTCCACCCTGATATCAACTTCTTCTTTCCTTATCAGGTCATCACTGCTTTCATCCCTGATACCAATGTGAGATTCAATATCTTCAAAGATCGCTTTTCTCCTGCTCAGGGCGTCGAGAGAACGGTTTATCACTATTTTTTTCAGCCATGCACCAAAACTCACTGTTCCTGAGTAAGTATCAATTTTTTCAAAGGCCGACAGGAACGATTCCTGCATTATATCTTCAGCTTCCATCGGGTCGTTCACGATTCTCAGACTTGTGTTGTACATTGCTTTATAGTACAACTTGTAAATCTGGAACTGTGCTTTCTGGTCACCTGTTTTACACCCGTCCAAAAGGTCCTGGTGCATGTTTCTGAATGCTGCTTCTACATTTGCCATCTTTACATAAAGAGCTGGTTCTTATCTGAGTTGCTGCACCCACTGTCTTTTATGTTTTTCAATCAAAAGACGGGGGTAAAATTTATTGCTGCACTCAATTTAAGAATTTTTCGAGATTTTTAAGGAAAATATAATAATTAATCCCTGAGTTACCTGTCCTGATGCATAATCAAGTTCTGAACCAAACATGCTGTGGGGAATTGAGAAGATCAGCAGTAAGACAACCGCAGCAAGTATAGTGTAAAAAGGTCTCTCTTTCTTCCGGTTCATAACCACTGCAATAATCCAGAATAATAAATGCAATCAGTGTTTTATTGTCTGTAAGGTCCCAGCCGAAGGGAACTCCGGTCCATAATTCGCCAAATGCATATTTCTGCACGAGAGGCCCAAGTATCATTCCTCCCGCAATAAGAAGGATAAGTGTCCACAATGGTGTACTTCCTGAAAAGAGGATGTTTTACTATTGCTAATAAGTCCGGCAAGGGTTGAAAACAGCATTGCCAGGAACATGAACAGAATATGAGGAGTGAGGATATATGCCGGCACTGCTCCCTTAAACCTTATAACAACCGGCGATTCTTTTTGCAATGAAAGTGGTTCCTTTTGAATCAGTAAGCTCGATATAATACTGAAGTTTCCCGGCTGGCGGCTGCTGAGGAACTTCAGCAAAGAATCCCTTTTCTTCAGTTATCTTAAAAACTTTGTTCATGATGAAGGAATTGACAGGATAAACCTTATACCTGAATTCACTTACACTATATTTATCGTTGGTCTTAAATCTCTTGTAAAATAGTACTGGCACTGCACTGAAGTATCAGCGATCTTCAGTTTGACTTCAGGACGTTCATCAAGTCCGAGGCTGCGGATGAGGTTCAAATCATAAACCGAGTCGTTCAACAGTTACATTAACCGCTTTCGGGTAGGTAGGGCCGGTTTTTCTCTGGTAATATGCTGCGCCGAGTGTAATAACAACCGCAAGGAACCAAAGAATGAATTTTTTCATTGCATTATGCTTTTATCGTCTTAGACGTTCCAATTTTATAATTGTATCAACAAAACTTCTTTTTTCCCATTTCTGAGGACTTCCACGCTGATTGTCTGGCCATGTTTTAGCTGGCCCATCCGGAACATATAATCCTGAATGTTGTTAACCGTCTTGCCGTTAATTGAAGTTATTATATCGCCTTTCTTCATTCCTCCGAGTGCAGCAGGTTTGCCAGGGGTGACAAAATCAGCACGAAGGCCGTTTTTTACATTTCCCGCAAAATCGGGCATAATGCCAAGAGTGACACCTCTGTCGTCTCATCGTCCGGCTCACTTCAGCTTTTGGACCAGACTCCTTGAATTTCAGCCTTTCGGGATTGTTTGCAAGATTATCTGCAACGCTGAATATCAGGTCCGATATCGATTACCATTCCGGGATAATTTATTTTATCCCATGTATCCGAAGGTGTATGGTAATCGAGATGGGCACCAGTTGAATAAAACAGCACGGGAATGTTTTTTCCGTAAAATGATGAATGGTCCGATGGTCCTTAACCCTCATCAGAGAAAGTAAGAGTTATACTTGTTGTATCGCTCAGAGACCTGACAAGATTCTTTAAACCTTCTGCTGTTCCTGCGCCTCCTATCTGGAAGGAACTTGAATCCTTCAATCTGCCGATCATGTCGAGGTTGATCATTGCATTTACTTTTGTCAGGTCGATCCGGGGATTTTCAGTGAAGTATTTTGAACCCAGCAATCCCATTTCCTCGCCTGAAAAAGCTGCAAATATCAATGCTCCTTTTATGGCTACCCTTTGTGAGGGCAAATTTTTCGGCAAGCTCAATCATTTCACCAACTCCTGAGGCATTATCATCAGCTCCGTGATGAACCGCAACTGTATCCCCTGCCCTGCTTGATGATCCGCCCCATACCAAGATGATCGAAATGTCCTCCGATAATAACATATTCATTTTTAAGAGCTTCATCTTCACCAGGGAGGAGCATTACCACATTCCTTGTTTCTGATTTTATCTTTATGACCTCAGATCCGGCATTTACTTTTGCTCCTGTTACGAAACCCGCGCTCTTCCTTGTGCTGTTGATGGTTCTTTCAAGTTCAGCGACAGTTGTTTTCCTTTTTAATCAGAATTCTATCGGCAACTCCCTTTTAATTCTTAAAACTGGCATCTCAACCGAATAACCCTCTGATGAGAGTGATTCAAATGTGTCATCTGTCATCAGTTAGAGGCCCGGAAACCATAAGAACACCTGAAGCTCCCATATCTTTTGCAAGCAGTGCTTTATCCCTGTCGCTGTTAAATGGGATAAATCCGCTTACGGATTTTTCCGGTTCAGGATCGCCCCGGAGTATAAGCACCCATTTCCCTTTGACATCAGTATTGTCATAATCATTCCATTTCAGGCTGTCGTTGTTTATGCTGAATCCGTATCCTGCAAAAACAATCTCAGCTTCCAGTTCTGAATTACCGCTGAACGAGAATGGCATAAAATCTTCTGACGGAACCAGCTCTTCTCCATTCACAAACAAAAAATTCTTTTCGCCGGCAATCACCTTATCAGTGACTTCGTACCTCTGAAAACCGTCACCGGAAAGGGGATCAAGCCCTGCAGCAGCAAGCTGGTCCTTTATGTACAACGCAGCCAGGCTGTCACCCGGCGTACCGGTCTGCCTTCCTTTCAGCGAATCGGATGAAAGATATTTTATGTGGTCCTGAAGCTCCCCGGTCAAGATTTCCCTTGTTACCGATGTGCTGCAGGAGTAAGCTATAATCGTAATAAAAATAGTTACATGAATAATTCCTCTGGGATACCTCATAATAAAATAAAAGCTTAATTATTAATTATTTTAATCGCCTGAAATGCATAATCCATGTATCCGTGTACTCCTTTTCCCGGAAGAAAGACTATTGAATAATAACAATCTGTTTATTCAAAAAGTTTAAAAGCTTCTTTAATAAGTCCGATGGCTTCCCTTAACTGAGCTTCATTGATCACAAGGGGAGGAGCAAATCGGATAATATGTTCATGCGTAGGTTTTGCAATTAATCCCTTGTCTTTCATTGCCAGACAGACATCCCATGCAGTTTTTCCATTTTTGGGTCTGACCACGACGGCATTAAGCAATCCTTTCCCCCTTACAAGTTCAATCATTTCAGATTTTATACCACGCAATTCATCACGGAATACTTTTCCCAGACGCTCTGAGTTTTCAGCAAGATTTTCATTCTTAATTACTTCAAGTGCTGCAATTGCGACCTTGCATGCAAGAGGATTGCCACCGAACGTCGATCCGTGTTCTCCGGGCTTTATTGTAAGCATTATTTCATCATCGGCCAGCACTGCGGAAACAGGCAATATACCTCCTGACAGGGCTTTCCCGAGTATCAGAATATCAGGACGGACACCCTCGTGATCACAGGCCAGAAGCTTGCCTGTCCGTGCAATTCCTGTCTGAACTTCATCAGCAATAAAGAGGACATTGTTTTTTCTGCACAGGTCATATGCTTTTTTCAGATATCCTTCATCAGGAACAAAAACCCCTGCTTCCCCCTGTATGGGTTCAACAAGAAAACCTGCAATATCCGGATCCTTCAAAGCATTCTCAAGAGCATTAAGATCATTATAGGGTATAATTATAAAGCCCGGAGTAAAAGGACCGTAATGGTTCCTGGCATCCGGATCGGTCGACATTGAAATTATGGTGATTGTCCTTCCGTGAAAATTACCTTCACAGGCAATGATCTTCGCATTGTTTTCCTTTATCCCTTTTTTCTTATATGCCCATTTGCGGCATAGTTTCAGGGCAGTCTCATCACCTTCAGCCCCTGAATTCATTGGCAGTACTTTATCATACCCGAAATACTTCGTGACATACTCTTCATATTCACCAAGAACTGAATTATAAAATGCCCTTGAGGTTAGAGTCAGCTTCTGAGCCTGATCTGTCAGGGCTTTGACTATTTTAGGATGGCAATGACCCTGGTTGACTGCAGAATATGCTGAAAGAAAATCAAAATATCTCTTTCCCTCCACATCCCATACAAAGGGACCCTCACCTCTTTCAAGAACCACCGGAAGCGGATGGTAATTATGTGCACCGTACTTATCCTCACGATTTATATAATCCTGTGCATTCATGTTGTTGATATATTAATTAGTTATGAAATATTGAAATTAAGATACAATTTTACGAAAGCTTTTCGTCATTTCAAAATGTCAACTGTTTCAACAAGCTCTTTGTGGGTGTCGTCGCAAAATTGCTGGTTTCTATTTATAGTGTTCGTCTTTAGCTTTTACTGAGAGGAATCCATCAGGCATTGGTGAGAGCACTGTCATCATCTCTCCGCTCTCCGGATGGGGAAACAATAAAGAATATGCATGAAGCCTGACACGTCGTATGAAATCAGCTGAGGCACCGTATTTTCTGTCTCCTACAATTGGACAGCCAATATCTGAAAGATGAACCCTTATCTGGTTCTTGCGTCCTGTATCAGTTTTAACGTCAAGGAGGCTGTAGTTGTTGAGCCGTTTAATTATTTTGTAGCTGGTTATTGAGAATTTTGCATTGGGCGACTCGCGGGTCGAATGCACCTTCTGGGCATTATCTTCAATCAGCCAGCTTTTAATGGTGTCTTCACTCTTCTCAGGAATACCTTCCACAAGTGCATAATAATGCTTTTCAGTTTTTACCCACTCTTCCTTAATAGTTTCCATGGCATCATGGGATTTTGCAAAAAGCAGTACGCCCGATACTTCCTTGTCGAGCCTGTGAACCACATACGCCCTTTCTTTTCCTTTACTTTGCTTCCGGAGATACTCCGATATAATTTCATAAATGCTCAGACTTCCATCAGTGCTTGATGTTGGCTTGCCGGCAGGTTTTTCGACAACAATTACATGCTTGTCTTCATACAAAATTGGAAAAGGAACACCTGCTTTTGCTGCTTTCACCGTTTGAGGGATGGTCTCAACAATATCACCCGGGTTCAGGGGATATGAATGTAATGTCACCGGCTTACTGTTTATGTTGACAGTACCGCTTCTCAGCAGCTTTTTTATCCTGGTCCTGGGTGAATCAGGATAAAGTTCAGTGAGAAATTCGAGCAGGGTGGATGGTTTATTTACTGTTGTTTTCAAATAGCGGTTTATTATTCAGATCAGGTCTGAGTTTTGCTGTCCTCTCAAATGATTGCTCATGGCGCCATTTCTCAATTTCTGCGGCATGACCTGAAAGAAGCACGTCAGGTACTTTCCATCCTTTAAAATCTGCGGGCCGTGTGAAAACAGGCGGAGCAAGAATATCATCCTGGAAGGAGTCGGAGAGGGCAGATTGTTCATCCGACATTGCCCCCGGGATGAGCCTTACAATAGCATCGGTTATAACGACGGCCGGTATCTCGCCACCCGATAAAACATAATCGCCAATCGATATCTCTCTGGTGATCAGATGATCCCTTATCCGCTGGTCGACACCTTTGTAGTGTCCTGCAAGAATAATGATATTGTTCTTAAGGGAAAGAGTGTTAGCCATTTTTTGTGTGAGGTGTTCCCCATCGGGCGAAGTATAAATTATTTCGTCATATTCTCTTTCACTTTTTAGCTTTTCAATAGCTTTATATACAGGTTCGATCATCATGACCATTCCGGCACCGCCCCCGAATGCATAATCATCGACTGTTTTGTATTTATCCTTTGTAAAATCCCTGAGATTTAACACATTGATCTCCACAAGTCCTTTTTCTCTTGCCCTTTTCACTATTGAGTGGTTCAACGGGCTTTCAAGCAGCTCTGGCTGAACAGTCAGAATATCAATCCTCATTTTAATATTTTCCTCAAAAGTACATAAAAAGCACAGAAAAATATTTTGTCAGGAAATGACTGCATTATTCAATTCTCAGGGCATTGGCTGGATTGTAATTAGCTGCTTTAATAGTCTGGTAACTCGTAGAAATCCAGCCTATCAGTAAGGTGATCAAAGTTGCCAGGATAAATATAACCGGATTCACAGATATCCTGCTGGCAAATCCTTCAAGCCAGAAATTCGATCCGAAATACGCAACAGGGTAGGCCAGTATGGATGAAATAATGATAAGGACCATAACCTCTCTTGATAGTAATCTGAGTACGGTCTGTGTTGAAGCTCCGTAGCTCTTTCTTATTCCTATCTCCCTGGTTCTCTTGTTAGTTATATATGTGACCAGGCCGATAAGTCCCAAACAGGCAATAAAAATAGCAAGGAAAGAGAAAATCAGGAAAATCTTTCCTGTCTTCATTTCCGATGAATAAAGATTATTCCACCGGTCCGAGAAAAATTCATACTGAAACGGCATGTCTGGCGTAAAGTTTCGCCACGTATCTTCGATTGCCCTTATGGTACCGGGAATATCATTTCCTGATATTCTCACAACAGCGAACTGATCACCGCCACCCCCTCTTTCGACTGTAAAACACACAGGTGTTATGGCTTTATGCATCGACTCAATATTAAAATCCTTCATTACACCTATTATTTGCAGCCTGTTCCACTGTTGTGGTCCGGCAGGCTGAAGTAGGTATTTGCCAACCGGATCCTTCAGCCCAAGTGATTTGACTGCGGCTTCATTGATCAGGACGGAAGTCGAATCTGAGCCATATGCACGCGAAAAAAAACGTCCTTCCGTAAGCTCGACCCCCAGGGCTTCCGGAAAATCAAAACTTACAGATGTCTGATTTATAAGATAGGTGTTTTTTTCAGGATCATCATCATTAAAGAAGGCATTGTTGTTAAATTCTGTTCCCGGAACAGACCTTGAAAATCCAGCTTTTTCAACACCGGGAATCTCAAGGATCTGTGTTCTGAATGATTCCAGCTGCTCCCAGAAAGCATCAACCCTGCGTATTACAATCAGATTATCCTTACTGAATCCAATATCTTTTTTTGTCATGAAATTAAGTTGATTATACACAACAATTGATCCGATGATTATTACTATGGATACAGTAAACTGAAAAACCACAAGAACTCCCCTGAATTTTTTCGACATGGAACCAGGACTCATTGTACCTTTCAATACTTCTACCGGATTATATGAAGCCAGGACGAAGGCAGGATAGATCCCGGAAGAGATTCCGATTATTATTACCAGTGCAATTAATGATAATATACCCACAATATTGCCAATCATACTAAAGGAAAGTTCTTTTCCAATGAGTTGATTGAAACCCGGAGTTATTATATAAACAAGGCTTAGTGCAATTAAAGTGGCTATCGCAACAATAATCAGAGATTCCCCAAGAAATTGAATTATCAGTCCCTGCTTATTCGCACCTGAGACCTTTCTTACACCTACTTCCTTTGCCCTTCCGGCCGATTTGGCAGTGGCCAGGTTAACATAGTTGATTATTGCGACCAGAAGTATCAGTATTGCTATTACGGCAAATATATATACCGTGGTAAGGGAACCCGGGGGTTCCAGATTATACTGGGTTGCTCCCTTAAGGTGTATATCCTTTAAGGGTTCAAGGACATAACTGAAATCATTACCGGCTTTCCTGAAATCGTCAATTGTCTGGCCTATAATCTCTTGCAGTTGTGGTCCCACGTATTTAATAATCATCTCCTGGAACTTTTCCTGTAGAATATTCTTGTCGGTACCGTCACTGGTAACTATATAGGTGTAGAAATTATGACTGATCCAGAACTGATCATTTGCCTGACCCGGGTATGTGCTCATTGAAGCCAGCATATCAAATTTGATATGGGAATTGTCAGGAACATTCTGGATAACTCCGGTCACCGTATACAGAACAGTATCCGATTCCACGTTCATCCTTTGGCCCATTGGATCCTTATCCCCGAAATACTTTTTTGCATATTCTTCGGTAAGTATCATTGATCGCGGGCGGACTAATGCTGTACCTGGATCTCCTTTTAAAAGTTTGAAACCGAATACATTAAAGAATGTGGAGTCAGCAAAAAGGACACCCTCTTCATTGAATTTCTTATCACCAAACCTGATAAGCCAGTCACCCATCCCTCTGACTCTGGTAACCTGTAAAACCTCAGGGTAATCCTTAAGCAATGCCTGTGCCATTGGTGCAGCAGTTATAGCCTGATCAAGCTCTCCGCCTGCCATTCGGCCCACAATTTTTATTCTGTAAATATTCTCATAATTGGTGTGAAACCTGTCGTAACTGAGTTCATTTATCACATATAATGAGATGAAGATGAAGCTTGTTAAGCCTATGGCAAGACCACCAATATTAAGTAAAATATATCCGCTGCGCTTTCGGATATTACGAATGGCGTTGACGAAAAAGTTTTTTAACATCGTTGAGGTGTTTTGTTAGATTAAATAGTGATATTTTCATGTAAAAGACTATTAAGTTTCCGGAAGGTTGCAAACTTTCTGGAATTTTTAAAAAGGAATTGCATGATTTTGAAATAATACCTGCCTCCTGTAACAACCTTTGCAAATGCTATTCAGTTCTGATTGAATTTGCCGGATTCATAATTGCTGCCTGGTATGCCTTGAAACTTATTGTTATAAAAGTTATTACTATAGTAAGCAAAGCAGCCCCAATAAGGAGGAGTGCTCCGATTTTTGTCCGGTAGACGTAATTCTCAAGCCAGTTGCTCATGAAATAGTATGCGGCAGGCAGAGCAATAATGATTGATATGCCGATCAATATGATGAAGTCACGTGATATTAATCTGACGATTACATTTTCATTTGCACCAAATACTTTTCTGATGCCGATCTCTTTTGTCCTCTGCTCAACCATGTATGATGCAAGTCCGAACAATCCAAGACAAGCTATAAGGATAGCAAGGATTGTAAACATTGTGAAGATCTTACCTCTCTTTTCGTCAGCATCGAATTGCCTGTTAAACCTCTCTGACAGAAAAGTATATGTGAAAGGCTGATCAGGAAAAACCTCTTTCCATTTGGTTTCGATGAAGGTCAGTGTCTGCTCAGGATTATTTCCGCTCAGCTTTACATATATTATATTATTTAATTCGCGGTATACAAGCAAAAGAGACTCAATCTCGTTATACATTCCTGTCTGATGATAATCTTTCATCACACCAATTACTCTGGCGCGAATAGTATTTCCGTCACCAAGTTCAGACTTTCTTATTAATTGCATCTGTCCATCCCATCCTTTTTGCAAGTGTTTCATTCACCACGACACCTGTAAGTGTATCCGAAGGCATATCCTGCTGAAAATCACGTCCGCTAACCATTGTTATACCAAGCGCATCAACAAAATCATGGTCAACAACCGCAAAATTTATTCCCCTTTGAACCATCCCCTGGTCTGTTTCCATATTGAATATAACTTTGGCAGAACCCTCTCCAATCTGGGTATTTGTTGATGTAACATACTTTATATCATTGTTTTCCATGAGAGCAAGTTTAAGGACGGGATATTTTCTGACCATCCCCTGGTTGAGCTGAAGTGTAATGACATTTTCCTGGTTAAATCCCTGGTCCATATTCTTTAGATATTTCAACTGCCGGAATACTACCAGTGTACAAACAATCATGGCAACTGATATTGTAAACTGGATAACAACCAGGATCTTCCGGAAAAGACTGCCAGCCGATCCATGAGTGATTTCACCTTTCAATACCGTTACAGGACTGAAGCGTGAAAGGAAAAAAGCAGGATAGCTGCCTCCTATTATTCCCACTATAAGTATTACGCCAACTACCGATACTATTACAGCCGGGCTGTACAGCATTGAAAGGTTGAAGGATTTCCCGGCAAGAAGGTTGAACTTTGGAAGAAGTACTATTAGCAGTATTACGCTGATTATAAGTGATATAATAGTCAGTATTACTGACTCTGACAGGAATTGAGCCACAAGCGGTCCCCTTCGTGACCCCACAACTTTTCGCAAACCTACTTCCCTGGCCCGGCTTGTCGAACGGGCCGTAGCGAGGTTCATATAATTCATTGCCGCTATCAATATGAGAAAAAGAGCAACAATCCCAAAAATTATAACATAAGTAATGCTGCCCGTCGGTTCTGGTTCCCCTGGATTTGTTGAATAAAGATGAATTTTAGTTATTGGTTCCAGAATGTATTCAATTTTAATTTTAAGAGGTTCGAATATCGTTTTCATATGGGCATCATACATACCCTGAATCTTGGTTTCGAAAGATTTTATATCCAGGTCACGTGGAAACAGGAGATAGGTAAAAACCCCAAAATTGCCCCAGGTTCCAAGTTGTTTGGGCAGATTATTTCTTGCTGCAATAGCATCAAAGCGGAAATGCGAGTTAGAAGGGACATCTTCAATCACTCCTGTCACCTCATATGTGTTTTCACCTTCAGTCAGCGTTTTTCCGATCGGATCGCTGCTACCGAAGTACCTGCCTGCGACAGTTTCTGTCAGGACTATTTTTTTCGGATCCCTTGCAGCTGATTTCACTTCACCACTAATCACCCTGAATGTAAATATGTCAAACAGTGTGGAATCGGCATAGTAAAAATTTTCCTCGATGAACTCTTTATCTTCAAATTTATAAAGAGCTCTGGGCATGTTAATAAAACGCACAAAGGATTGCACTTCAGGATAATCCTGAACAACCTGCGGGCCCATGGGAATCTGGGCGACATTCCAGGTGAACTGGTCGTCGGGTTCTGTTATTTTTGAAGAGACGCGGTATATCCTGTCAGCATTTTCGTGATACCGGTCATAGCTTAACTCATCAGAAACATAAATAATAAGGAACAAGGCACTGGTTATACCCAGTGTTAGTCCGAGCACATTCAACACGCTGTAGGCGGAATGTTTACGTATATGCCTGAGTGATGTCCTGATCAGATTCTTTATCATCGGTTTATTTTAAGGTTGGTATGAATTTTAAAAGTAGGTTATTATTTTTCAGTGTCACAAGTTCGCTGGAACATTAACAGAACATTAACAGATTCCTTTTGAAATGGCATGTTATTCTTTTTCATGCCTTATAAAGACTTTATTTTTTTAAAAATGCAACGTAAGTGATAAAAATTCGTCCTTATTATAACTTTTACAACCAACCCATGATAACAAACATTTTGCGCCTTTCTTTACGTAATGTGTTTAAAAACAAGGTTTTCGCGTTACTTAATATTTTTGGACTTGCAATAGGACTCACAGCGTCATTGCTTATACTTTTATGGATTCAGGATGAATTGAGCTTTGAGAAGTTTAATGTGAATGCAGGGGATATTTACCGGGTCGAAGAGGATCAGTTCTATTCAGGGGAACGTTATCATGTAACTGTAACTCCTCACCCGAGCGGTCCTGTATGGAAAGAAAAGATTCCTGAAATAAAGGAACAGACCAGGCTAAACCGGTTACCGAAGATCCTGTTCAGACTGGATGAAAAAGTATTTTTTGAATCCTCAATAGTAGCTGCTGATTCAGGATTATTTAAGGTCTTTACAATGCCTCTGGTTATTGGTGACCCCGGAACTGCCCTCAATTCTCCACACTCTATAGTACTGAATGAAAAACTTGCTGCCAAATATTTTGGGAAAACTAATCCCATAGGAAAAACTCTTACTCTTGATAATAAATACGCCTTCATGGTAACCGGTGTAATGAAAGATCTTCCGAAAAATTCCATGTTTACCTTTGAAGGGATTATTCCTTACTCATTTCTGACAGAAATAGGAGCAATAAGCAGCTCGTGGGGAAATAATTCAATCCTCACTTTTGTACTTTGTGAAAAAGGAATTGACATTGGTGCTGTGAATAAGAAACTGACCGATGTCGTTCTGGAATATCTTCCTGAAACAACAACAAAATATCTCCTGTTTCCATTGCTTGATATTCACCTTCATTCACAGTTTGGTTATGAGATAAGCAAAGGTCCGGTAATTGTTGTATTTATCTTCACTCTTATTGCTGTTTTTATCCTTATTATTGCGTGTTTTAATTTTATCAATCTTTCCACTGCCAAAGCTTCCGGGCGTTCAAAGGAGATAGCAATCAAGAAAGTATCCGGCGCTGATCAGTCAACCCTGATTATACAATTCATGCTCGAATCTTTCTTCATGGTTTTAATTGCACTTGTATTATCTGTGATCCTGATGGGACTTTTACTCCCTTTGTTTAACAATATTTCCGGAAAGAGTTTTATACTTAACGACCTCCTCAGTCTAAGGTTCATAATAAGTATAGTTGTTACCGGAACCATTACCGGAATTATAGCAGGATTATATCCTGCCTTCTACCTCTCATCGTTTAAGCCAGTTGCAATTCTAAAAGGAGAACCCATATCCGGAAAAGGTAACGGAAGGCTCCGGCAGATCCTTGTCATAATTCAGTTTGCTCTATCAGTCCTGATTGCAGTCGCATCAGTCTTTATGTATATGCAGTTGAAACACCTCCAGAACAAAGATCTTGGATTCGATAAGGAGAATCTTGTATGTATTCCAATGCCCACAGACAAGGACTTGAAGGCTAAATATTCTTCTTTGAAAAATGAACTTCTGAAGGAAACACTTGTAGAGGGAGTTACCGCTTCAAGAAGTAATCCTGTAAGGATTGGAAGTAATTCCGGTGGTGCTGACTGGGAGGGCAGGGATCCGGAAAAAAGGGTTCTGATAGGCACCAATGCAGTCGATTATGATTATATCAAAACCATGAAGATGGAACTGGTATCCGGCCGTGATTTCTCAAGGGATTATGTATCCGATTTTGCAAAAGATACGGTTGGAAATTTTCTTGTTAATGAAGAGGTTGTAAAAATTATGGGGGTTGAGGATGCAGTGGACAAAAGCTTTAGCTTTATGGGCATCCACGGAAGAATTGTGGGTGTACTGAAGAATTTTCATTTTAAAGGAGCCGATCAACCTATAGAACCGATTGCATTTGCATTAACAGACCCCAATTTTTTAAATTTTATCCTTATACGACTAGCACCCGGAAATATTCCAGGAGCTCTAAAGGATGTCGAAAATGTCTGGAATAAAACGATTCCAGAATACCCGTTCGATTATTTCTTTATTGACGAGGATTATAATAATCTCTTCAGAGCCCAGCTTCGCCTGACAGGCTTGTTGAAGTATTTCACAATTTTAGCTGTAGTGATAGCCTGTCTTGGACTTTATGGATTATCTGCATTTTCGGCCGAGAGAAGGACAAATGAAATTGGGATCAGGAAGGTTATGGGAGCGGGCATTTTGAGGATACTTTATTCAATGGTGAGTGAATTCCTGCTCCTCGTCCTCATTTCACTGATCATTGCTCTGCCAGCAGGATGGATAATAGTATCAAGTCTTCTTAAACAATTTGCCAGCAGGATTGAAATGAAAATTTATGTTTTTGCGATTATTGCAGCATGTACCCTTATGATTGCTCTTGCAACAATCATCTTCCAGGCAGTAAAAGCTTCACTGATTAATCCTGCTCTTGCACTAAAATCCGAATAACCCTAAATGCCAGATCAACATGTTAAAAAACTTAATAACATACAGTTTAAGATCATTCAAGCGTCAGCGATCGTATATAATTATAAATATTCTTGGACTCTCGGTTGGTATTGCTTGTAGTCTGCTTATCGCGCTTTTTGTAATAAACGAGGCCACCTATGATAGGTATAATACCAAAAAGGACAGAATATTCAGATTAATCCTCAATGGCAAAATGGGAGGTCAGGAAATCACCGCATCCGCCACTCCATCACCCATGGGCTCTACTCTGGTAAAAGAATTTCCTGAAGTTGAAGATTTCCTTAGAATGAACGGAAGAGGTCCGACAATAGTTGAATATGAAAATCAGACCTTCACTGAGGAGCACCTGATTGAAGCAGATTCCTCATTTTTTAACTTCTTTTCAATACCCGTTTTAAAGGGCGATCCAAAAAACCTGCTTAACGCTCCCCATAAAGTTGTACTGTCGGAATCAACAGCAAAAAAAATATTTGGCGATGTGAATCCCATTGACAAGATTCTTAAAATAGGATCTGATACAGTTAATTATATTATTTCCGGAGTAATGGCTGATGTTCCTGGAAATTCTCATTTTGAAGCCAATATAATCTCCTCATTTCTGACAAATCCAGGAGCAAACAGTCAAATATGGTTAAGCAACAGTATCAGCACGTATATATTATTGAAGCCAAATTCAAGCTATTTAAAAGTTGATGCGAAATTGACTGATTTGTTAATTAAATATGTAGGACCTGAAGCCCAGAAACTATTTGGAATTTCATTTACTGATTTTGTTGCACAGGGAAATAAATACAGATTCTTTTGTCAGAGTCTCAAAGACATCCATCTTGATACTTCAATTCAGCAGCAGTTCAAAGCGGCAAGCGATCCAAAGTATCTATTGATTTTCGGGAGCATAGCTATACTCATTGTATTGATCGCTGCGATTAATTTTATGAACCTTTCAACAGCCCAGTCATCGCGAAGGGCAAAAGAAGTCGGAATAAAAAAAATCGGGGGTTCTACAAGAAGTATGCTTATTACACAATTCCTGGCAGAATCATTTATTCTGTCATTTTTATCATTGATTATTGCCTTGGTTTTTATAAAAATAACAATCCCATATTTTAACAATCTACTGGGCACAAGTCTGACACTGGGTCTTATTGCCAAATGGTATACAATACCTGCTTTAATACTATTTACAGTGTTTGTCGGATTACTTTCCGGAAGCTATCCTGCCTTCTTTCTTTCATCATTTAATCCTTACGAGGTATTGAAGGGCAATATTAAAGGCAGTATGCAAAATGGAAGGCTTAGAAGAGTACTTGTTGTTTTCCAGTTTACTATATCTATTTTACTGATTATAGGTACATTGATTATGTACCGACAGATAAAATATATGCTGAATAAAGATGTCGGATTCAATAAGGAACAGTTATTAGTAATAAACAGGGCAGGAGCCCTTGGAACAAAAACAAAGTCATTTAAAAATGCTGTTAAGGAGATTCCAGGGGTAATTAATATTACCAGTTCCTACGGTGTTCCTGGCCGTAACTATAGCAATAATGGTTATATGATAGAAGGTAGAAAAGACGAAACATTCCTGATACAGACCAGCTATATCGATTACAACTATCTGGAAACCTATGGTATGACACTTATTTCAGGAAGATCATTTAATGAATCATTTACCTCAGATCAGAAAGCTTGTTTGATTAATGAAACTGCTGTTAAGGATTTTGGTATTAATGACATGGAAAAGACAAGATTTATTCAGCCCAGGGAAGATGGCAAGATTGAATACCTTCAAGTAATCGGTGTTGTAAAGAATTTTAATTTTGAGTCACTTCGTAATCCTATAGGTCCTTTTATGTTCTGCCTTAAAACTGATGATATGCTGGGGGGATATTTGTCTGTAAAAATATCATCGCAGAATTATTCAAACACTATAAGTGAGATTGAAAAAAGATGGAAAGAGTTTACCACAAACGATCCCCTGCAATATTATTTTGTTTATGAGGATTTTGAACAGATGTATATCCAGGAGAAACAAAATGCCCGGATGGCAGTCATCTTTTCAATACTTGCAATTTTTATTGCATCCCTTGGCCTTTTCGGACTTACATCATTTACGGTGGAACAACGAACCAAGGAGATTGGAGTGAGAAAAGCGATGGGTTCTTCTGTTGCGGGATATATTTTGTGATTTCAAGGGAAGTCATTATCCTTGTTTCAATTTCAGCCCTGATAGCATGGCCATTAATTTATTATATTGCAGGGAAATGGCTGGAAAACTTCTACTACCGGATTAACACCGGGGTTTTAAGTCTTTTTGCAGGATTAGCCATTGCCCTGAGCATTGCATTAATTACAATAAGCTACAGGATTATGAAAGCAGCCAGTGTCAATCCCGCCCAGTCGCTTAAATATGAATAAGTAATTCTGAAACATGCTCAAGAACTACCTGCTCGTTACCTTCAGGAACCTGCTGAAAAACAAGATATTCGCTCTGATCAACATTGTCGGGCTGGGTATTGCCCTGGCTGTCTGTATCGTTGCTTTCTTTAACCATATGTTCAACTATGAATTTGACCGTTTTAACAAGAATTTCAATGAAATATACAGGGTAACCAGCTTCAGGGATATGAAGGGCAGGGAGCAGGAATATGGAATTGTTCCCGCAACTTTGGGACTTCAGGTCAAAAATGACATTCCGGGAATAGAAAGAGCAGCAAGGCTTATGAGGACAGGTTCCCCGGTCAAAATCGGGGATAATATTTTTCCTGCTCAGGTCTCTTACATCGATCCTGAGTTCCTCGATATTTTTACGTTTACATTAATTAATGGTGATAAAAAAGCAATTGCCGGTCAGGGCAATGTTCTGGTCAGCGAAACAATGTCGAAAACGTTATTCGGTGATGAGTATCCTGTCGGCAAGACTATTTCGATAGTGAATGACCAGAATAAGGAGTACACTTTTACAGTCGGGGGAGTCTTTACTGACATGCCTGATAATTCCAGTTTCAGAATAGATATTCTTTCGCACTTTGATAACTTTCTGTTAATGTGGGATGTGAATGATGCTGACTGGAAGTTTATGACTACAGTACTTTTTGTACAGATCCCGAATGAGTCACTTGCCCCTTCGATAACCGAAAAACTGAAAAGTTATCTTCCTGTTCAGAATATGGCAAGGGAAGATTTCAGGATAAACCGTTTTTCCCTTGTTCCGCTTAAAGAGGTCGGGTCAAATACCAGGATTATTTGGTCTTCCGGGCTTTTTCCTTCATTACATCCTGCAGCCCTGCTGGCTCCGCCAATAATGGCAATATTCATTCTTCTGATCGCCTGCCTGAATTTTGCCAATACATCCATTTCTACATTCAGCAAGAGGCTTAAAGAAATAGGACTTAGAAAAACGTTCGGCGGTCAGAGGAGGCAATTGGTAGCGCAGTTCATGTTTGAAGCGTTCATAATCTGCTTTTTTGCTCTTCTTGTTGGTATAGCCTTCTCTTCAGTACTTGTTCCAGCCTACAGCAATCTCTGGGCTTATATGTCAATAGAACTGACATTCAACAAGTATGCCTTCTTCTGGGTATTCCTTGTACTTCTTCTGCTTATTACAGGTTTTGTCGCAGGTGTATATCCTGCAATTCATGTAAGTTCATTCAGCCCGGTGAACATAATGAAAGGTAGTAATCTTTTTAAAAGTTCCGGAAGTCTCTCTTCGATCCTTCTCGCGATGCAGTTTACAATTTCGGTAATGGCCCTCGTAATGGGTATAGCATTTGCCAGGAATTCCGAATATCAACGAACTCTGGATCTTGGATATGATCGCGATAAGCTAATTGTCGTACCGATCAACCGCGAGCTTTTCACATCATTCCGGAATGAAATTATTTCTAATCCTAAGATTATCTCAGCCGAAGGAACAATGAATCACCTGGGTTGGGGAAGCTATAGAAGACCTGTAAAGGATGCGGATAAACAACTTGAAGTGGATGTTATGGATGTGGGACCAGGGTATGCAGAAACCATGGGTCTCCGGCTGATAGAAGGCCGCCTTTTTGACAAAACCAGGGTAACAGCCGACCGTGAAAATAATTCTATAATTGTAAATCAAAAACTTGTAAAGGATTTTGGATGGAATGAGGGCGCAGGTAAAACAATTACTCTTTATGACACCACAACACTGAGAATAATAGGTGTTTTGGAAGATTTTTATATGAGTGGGGTCTGGGAGGCGATTGAACCTGCAATGCTCAGGCTATCGGGCAGCGACCAATTCAATGTCCTTGCTGTAAGGGCAAATCCTGAAGATCTTCCTGATATACTGGATTTTATCAGTGAGAAATGGAAGTCCCAAGGCACAAACCAGATCTTTGGCGGCAGGCTGCAGGAAGATTTAATGCAGGAAGAGAAGGATATTAACGGAAGCATTCTGAAAGTAAATCTTTTTCTGGCAATTGTTGCAACTCTTTTGTCATTGGTAGGAATGTTCAACCTTGTATCACTTGATATTATCCGGAGAACAAAGGAAGTGGGAATAAGAAAAATACAGGGAGCACCGGTTCCTTTGATTATGTTTCTCTTAAGTAAAAAGTTACTGATCATACTTTTCATTGCTTCAATTCTGGGATGTGCCGGTGGATACTATTTGTCGGTAGCTCTGATGGACAGTATCTGGGATTATTTTGTGGCAGTAGGGGCAGGTATACTGCTTTCAGCAGCATTGATTATGATTATTGCTACCGCATTGACTTTGAGTATTCTGATAATCAGGGCAGCATTGAAAAATCCCGTGGAATCGCTGAGGTATGAATAAGGTAAAATCAATGGACATGCCATGGCATGTCCCTAATACATTTTGTTAATCAGCTGACCGATCTCATCGCGCTTCTTAAGAGGGAAAGAGAAGCTCCTGCCATCACGGGTTACTATATTCAGTCCCTTTAATGCGAAAAATCCTTTACTGTAAAATATTACTTCAAGAATATTCTCAAAAAGGATCTCCAGGTTAAAAATGGTGGCATCGTCTGCTAACGGTTTAAAGTAAATTCTCTGATTTGTGACTATAAGTTTTCCGTTAACTGTTTTATTGTCAACTATCTGGTTTGTATCTCCTGCTTTCAACACAACCTCATTGGAATTTAATTTGACTGTCATTTCAGATGGTTTATTATAAAGACGTCCGATGTAACAAAACGTTGCAGAGAAATATATGTAATTATATCTTAATTTTTATAAGCTGGCCTCACCCCCCTGAATCCCCTCCCAGGAGAGAGGGGGACTTTTATATTGATTACCAGTTCTATACTCCCCTTCTCTCTTGGGACTAATCTTTATACACATCTTCCTTGCTGCATAATCAGGTTATTTGATAGGGATATCTCATTCCCACACCTCCTCATCACCTGACGGAAAAGTTGATTGGTTAAGATCCAAAGCCCTGTAAGGGGCTTAAAAAGGAAGTCATGAATATGACTTAATATGAATAACCTCCGGTGCAACCGGAGGTAGTGGTCACCCTCCTGACATTAAGCCCTGAAAGGTCTTAATATAATCCCGAATTAGATAGATGAAGGGTATTTCCCCTTGCCAGCATATTCAGCTCCTGCAGAGCTGATAATCATGGGGGTCACCAACCCCCGGTTGGCACCGGGGTTATTCATATTGCACCACTAACTGTGGTGCCTTTGTTAAATCCTTTCAGGATTTATTATCGTTTTATCAGTCCCGGAATCATTAATTGTAAAAGGGATTTATGAGATATAAAAGGACAAGCAGTAATAAAATGCATATTGTTATGCAGTAAGTAATATATGCAATACGATAAATATGTTCCCTGTAACAATATGTAATTTACACATAATGAGCGCATTTGTTCTAAAAAGAAAGATGTGTATAAAGACCTGCTCTTGGGAGAAGGGGTTGGGGGATGAGGTAATTCTTCATATTGTCAAATAATTAGACAAAATTTATTAATTTCGGAATTCAATTATCAGGTTATGAATAAAGGATTTGGGAAACTGGTTCACGGTGCTTCGCCGACAATGATCAATGTTCTGAATATTGTTCAGAAAGTAGCTGCTACCGATGCCAACGTTCTGATTACAGGCGAAAATGGCACAGGGAAAGAGCTTATCGCACTTGAAATACATAACCGGTCGAAGAGGGCAGGGGAGCTGATGATTAGTGTAGATATGGGTTCTATATCCGAAACCCTTTTGGAGAGTGAGTTATTTGGTCATGTAAAAGGGGCCTTTACTGATGCCAGGGAAGACCGCAGGGGAAAATTCGAACTGGCAAATAAGGGAACACTTTTTCTTGATGAGATAAGTAATCTTTCACTGCATTCGCAGGCGAAACTGCTAAGCGTTCTGCAGAGCAGGAAGATCGTAAGGGTGGGTTCAAACCATGAAACACCTGTCGATATCCGGCTGATATGTGCAACAAACCGCGATCTGCTGAGAATGGTTCAGGAAGGAAGATTCCGCGAAGACCTGCTTTACCGGATTAATACCATTATGGTGGAGGTTCCGCCTTTACGCGACAGGGTTGATGATATCCCGATACTGGCAAATCATTTTCTGAGGGCATATTGTGAAAAATATGAAAAGGCTCCCCGGAAAATTAACACTCATGCTCTTGAAAAGCTGGCGAATTACACCTGGCCGGGTAATGTAAGGGAACTTCAGCACTCAATTGAAAAGGCTGTTATTATGAGTGATTCTGCTGTCCTTCTGCCATCCGATTTTGAATTCAAACCTTCATCAAAGCCTCTTCATCAGAATGAGCTGACACTTGCCGAGATGGAGAAGAAAGCAATACTTGAAAGCCTGAAACGGAATAACAATAATCTCAGTGTGGTTGCTAAAAATCTGGGAATTACACGGCAGACTCTCTATAACAAGCTCAGGAAATATAATATATAGGGACATGCCATGGCATGTCCCTATAATATTATCACGATACTATCTGACCGTCAAACAGATTCACGATCCTGTGTGCATAACCTGCGTCTCTCTCGGAGTGTGTCACCATGATAATGGTTGTACCTTCCTTATTAAGTTCAGAAAGCAGATTAATTACTTCAATACCGTTTTTTGAATCAAGATTTCCGGTCGGTTCGTCTGCAAGTATCAGCCTGGGATTGGCCACAACTGCCCTTGCTATTGCGACTCTCTGCTGCTGGCCGCCCGACAGCTGCTGGGGAAAATGTTTTGCCCGGTGCGTGATCTTCATCCTGTCGAGAGCATCCTCAACCTTTTTCTTCCTTTCACTGGTCTTCATCTTCAGATAGATCAGCGGTAATTCCACATTTTCAAATACATTAAGCTCATCAATCAGATTAAAGCTCTGGAAAACAAAGCCTATGTTTCCCTTGCGGAATACTGTCCGGTCGCGTTCCTTTAAATTGGCCACCTCAGTTCCGTTAAAGATATAACTTCCTGATGAGGGATTATCAAGCAGTCCCAGGATATTTAACAGAGTTGATTTTCCGCAACCTGAAGGACCCATGACAGCGACATATTCACCCTCTTTTACATTGAGATTGATCTTGTTGAGAGCAGTTGTCTCAACTTCTTCCGTTCTGAAGATCTTAGTTAAATCATTGGTTTTGATCATGACATTTCTTATTAAGTATTATTTAGCCCTTTTAAAAATTAATTTTTCATTCTTGCCGAAGGTTTCATAACCGGATACAATTACTTTTTCTCCGGGACTGCAGCCCATCGAGCACCTCATAATATTTGGGATTTTTCCTTCCGATGGAAATTGTGCGCTTTGTCGCAAATGTTTCAGCCGGATCCAGCACATATATCCATTGTCCACCGGTTTCCTGAAAGAATCCGCCTATGGGAACAAGGACCGATACCTTTGGCTGTCCCAGCTGAAGGCTTGTATAATAGGTTTGTCCTGTTCTGATGTTATCAGGCATGCTGTCAGCGAAAATCATATCAATTTCAAATGTCCCGTTCCGTACTTCCGGGTATACCCTTCTGACAACCAGATCGAACTCATTGCCCTGCCTGTCGAGAGTAGCAGTCAGCTGCGTCCTGACCCTGTCGATGTAATGTTCATCGATCTGTGCTGTTACTTTATAGGATGTAAGAACATTTATCTGTCCCATGTTAGCACCGCGGGATATTGACTGCCCGATTTCAGGAACCAGAAGCCCCAGCTGCCCGTCGACAGTCGCCCGTACATTAAGGTTTTCAACTCTCTGCCTCACCAGCCCAAGGTTCCTTCGCATATTTTCAAGATTTGCTTTCAGGGTCTCTACCTGGACTGACCTGAAGAGCGAATCCTGCTTCTGCCGTTCCATAAAGAGTTCTCTTGACTGGATAGCCATATCAAGATCCTCTTTTGAGCGGATAAACTCTTCCCTCGAGATCAGGTTGTCTTTCATAAGCTGAACATTCTGATCGTAGTTGCGCTGTTTCCTTTCATTGTCATACTTAAGGCTTATAAGTTCTCTTTTAATTGAGATCCTTTCCTGTTCCATTGTTACCTGTGTATTTCTCAGGAAGTTCTCCTTCTCTGCAAGCTGAGCTTCGCTGTCGAGAATATTGAGGTAGAGGTCAGGATTGCTGAGCCTCAGGATGATGTCGCCTTTTTTGACCATTGATCCTTCTTCAATCAGGATCTCTTCAACGCGTCCTCCTTCCTGGGCATCAAGGAATATGATGCTTATGGGTTCAACTGTACCGGGTACCGTAATGTAATCGTTGAACTGGTCTTCTGTGACGGTCTCAATTATCAGTTTTTCTTTTTCAACCTTATACGTGGAGGTACGGTCAGTGAAAAAGGCCATATAGAACAACACCAGAATTATGATCCCGAATACTATGTATCCTATATGTTTCTTCTGAAGACCTTTTTTCTTTGGAATAGCTTTGTCCATTTTTTCTAAAGGGGTATCCATTGCAGCTTTATTTGTTTAATTTAATTGGTTTGATATGATTTCCTGATATTCACCTGTTGAATAGAGTTTAATAGAAAGTCTCTTTATCAGAAGCAACAGCTTTGTTCTTAAATTTTCTGTCTCAGCCCTGAAAAGTGATGTCTGTGCGGCTGAATAATCCGTAACGTCGATAAGGCCTGTCTCAAATTTCTTTTCCACAGCCTCAAATGATTTCCTGTTAAATTCATAATTGGCAACAGCTGCAGTATATTCATCCTTTCCCCGGGTATAATCAAGACAGATGTTCTCGATCTCGGTATATAGTGTATTCTTTTCAAGCTCAAGTCTAAGCTCTGCATCATTTCTTCTCAGCTTAGCCAGATTCAGATTTCTTCCGGCGGTATAATTATTGAAAATCGGAATATTAAGCGAAGCATAAACTGCCTGACTGTTATTGTTTTTCAATTGTTCAGTAAAAGGATCCTGCTCAATTACTTCATCCTCGCTTATCACTTTATAGTATCCTGTATAGATTGAGCCGCCAACTACTATCCGGGGTGCAAAATTACCCCTGGCAGCTGAAACCTGTTTTCTTGTCGCCTCTAATTCATAATTAATGGCTTTCAGCCGTGGAAGTATTTGAGAAGCAATATTGTAAATGCTATCGGCATCATAAGTTTCATCAGCAATAAAGGTGCTGTCCAGACCAGGCATATTAAGATTAAAAGCTGTACCAGGTTCAAGCTGTAGCAGGTGTTTCATGGATGTAACCGCCTGGCTGGTTGAATTCCTTGCTATTGTAAACAGTAACCTGTCTTCCGATGTCCTGCTCTCCATCTCATATTCCTTCGAGAGTGCCTCTCTTCCTGCTTCCACCATTTTCTTAATTCTGAAAAGCTGTTTCTCTGACAGATCGAGCTGCATTTTAGCGGCATCTTCAAGGCCTTTGGCATAAAGGACCTGGTAATATGCCATGAGGATTTCAACTACCAGAGTATTTGTTTCAATTTTTTCTGTTTCAAGCCCGGCTTTAAGCATAAACTTATTGGCAGAAATAGTGTTGGCCGTCGCAAATCCGCTGAAAAGCTGGACTGATGAATTCAGGGCATAGGAATTACTGATGTTTTGCTTGAATGTAATCAGGTTCGTCACCGGGTTGATTGATCTTCCGAAGCCCAGATTGGCATCTGATCCGAAGTTCAGCGATGGAATAAGATTCATTTTCGACTTCAGCAGGTCACTCTCTGCTGATTCGGTCAGCAGTTTTTGCCGTTTCAGCCCGATATTGTTTTCGACAGCATAGTTAATGCAATCCTCAAGTGTCCATTTTGCAATCACCAGGGCAGCAGTATCCCCCTGGGCAGTAATCTCCCCGGGGTTTAAGATCAGATATAATATGAACAGCCAGAAGGTATTTTTCATTTTTGCATTTCCAGATTTTATGTATTACAATATTATCAAACTTTGTACCATTATTACTAAGTATATTAATATCAATATTATAGCTAAGGTATTATTATTGCAGTACGTAAAATTATTAGACATTATATTTGTCTAATAATCATACAATATCCGGTAATCAGATATCCCTGGATACAGCCTTTAAACATAACTGCTTTGGGTACAATAGTTACCAGATACCCGGAATGAGCCTGTACCTGGTTTTTTGAAGGTATTCCTTATAACCGTCGAGGTTCTCAGAAAGAAATTTTTCTTCACTTAATATCCTGAATAGGATTAATACCGTTATTAACACCGATCCGATAAGGGCCCACCATGAACCGAGCGCAATGGGAGTAAATCCATACATCAACAGGTTCCCTGAATACATTGGATGCCTTACAATGGCATAAGGACCTGTCGAAATAACCTTCTGACCGGAGTTTATTTCAACTACTCTTGATGCATAGCTGTTTTCCCTGAATACCATTATGACAATTAAGTAACCTGCAAGAACGAAAATATCAGATATAATTATCAATGGCAATGGTATTTCCGACCACCTATAATATCTGTCAAAACCAGGAATAAGAAATGTTGGAAGAAAGAGAACCCATCCCAATAGTATAATAATTTTTTGTTCTTTGACTTTTTCTTTTGTTCTCATTCTTCTTTCAAGAAATTCCGGGTCATGTTTAAGGAAATAAATAATGACACAGGAAGCACCTGAAAACAAAATACCAATATAAATCCATGCCTCCCAATATCTTAATGTTCTGGCCGGGAGAAAGAAAACAATACATAAAATCATGAAGGCAAGAACAAATCTTATGAGAATCTGTGTCTTTATGGTGCCTTTTGAAACGTTATTTTCCATAATCTCAGTTTGTTACATTTTAAAGTTTCTCTTCCATACCTTTAATGTTACAAAAGCATTTTCAGTATCATTTATGGCCATATCCCGGCGAACAGGTTAGCAGTGCAGTTAAAATAAATAGTATGGATTTTCTGATTCCCAACATGATTTCTGGCTCTCTTTAGTTCATTCTTTTTTAGGATGTATCTCATCAAACAATGCATCAAAATCCTTCAGCAGATATTTTGCTTCAAAATTGTCAGGATCTATCTCAGAGGCACGCTGATAACTGCTTCTGGCTTTTTCCTTATCCCCCTGCATGAGGTATGCTTCCCCGATTTCTCCATAGAGCTTTGATGAAAGGGGGTAGAGCTCAATACCCATTCCGAGTACAGTAATGGCCTCCGCATATGATTTGCTGCCAATAAATTCATAACCGAGAATGCGGAAAACCATATCCGACAGCTCATAATTTGCTGTATCAGATTTTATTCTTTTAAATTCTTCTATTGATGATTCAATTCCGTTATTCAGGAATTTTGATCTGAGAATCTCTTCTGCGGATTTCCTGGCCGTTGGTGAAAGTGGTTCAAGGATAAAAATAAGATCACTCGGAAGAAATGTCTCCACTCTGATTACTTCATAACCTGCTGCTCTGGCACTTTTATCAATGCGTTCCCTGATTGTTAGTACCTTCACATCAGGTTTGCTCCTGTCGATCCCGAACTCCCTGTCGATCTCCTTATCAGACGGATCGAGTATAACAAGAGTTCCACCAGGCTTCAGGCTCTTTTTTATGTTTTCCAGAAGTTTATCCGGATTTTCAATCATGTGATAAACGAGCACCATTATCGCCATATCAAGAGATTTTTCGGGGAGTAGAGGATCATCTATAATCCCTGTGATTGTTTCAACGTTGGTGATACCAAGTCTCCTGCATCTCCCTCTCAAGGTAGGCAAGAGATACTTCATCAATATCATTGGCATATACTTTCCCGGATGATCCGGTCTCATTTGCCAGAAAAACAGTATATCTTCCACGCCCTGCACCAATCTCACCTATAATCATACCTGGTTTTACACCGATTGCCTGCATCACTTTTGCAGGAGGCTGCCGTTCATTTATCTGAACTTCCCATGGTTCTTCAAGTGAGATCTGACCCGATAATCCAACACTTATTAGATGGAAGGCTATCACAAACAGATTTGTGCTGAGGTTTTTAATGATTTTCATTTCAATATAATTATAATCCACTGACTCCGTATGATGCAAATACCGGAATAATAATCATCAGGTCGGCGCCTGCATGGATAAGCATTGGGGCAATTATGCTTTTAGTATATTGCATTGCGTATCCGCATACCATACCGAGGATAAACACTATTCCTGAAAAGAGAATGACATTTGGCTGGTAAATAACTGTAAAATGAGGTGCCGCAAAACAAACAGAGGTTAAAAGTATTGACCAGAAGCGTTTGAAGAATACATTTAACCTTTCAAGCAAGACACCCCTAAAGATAAGCTCCTCCATTAATCTATTAACAATTACGAAAATAAGTATCCACGGCCAGTTTTTACTTACAAATCCTGCTTCTGGTTTCTGTTGAGGATTATTCAAAGCAAGGTATCCGAATAGCAGGAAAAAAAGTATTCCGGCAACAAGACCTGCTATCAACCTTCCTTTTGTAATGTATAGATTTTTTAAAGTGTATCCGGCAACCAAAAACGATACTATTATAATGGAACATATTATAAATGAGTCGCTTAGTTTGATCAGCGCAAAACCTTTGGACGTTTCCTGATTAAGGTTCCAGAAATCAGATGTAAAAGGCATAGCTATAAGGAATGCAAGATTTAGCGCAAGTAACGCAAAGGAAAGATCCCTGGCTTCAGTTTGATTCCTTCTGGAAAAATATCTCCATAAAATGAAAAACACAATCAGAAAGAAAGTTCTGATTAACAGTTTAAGGGTTGAAGGTATAGAGGTGAAAAAGGTCATGCACACGAGAAGTATTACTGCCGGAATCACAAGATATTCGAAGAGTTTATTTGTTTTCATAGACTAATTTATAATTTATCAACCAGGATGGATCCATCCTATTCTTTTGGGAAGGAGAAATGCATCTGCACCATAACCCAATGGTTATTCCTATTTTCAAGAACACCTGTCCACCTGGTGTTCAACCAGCTGGCAGGTTCGCCTTTCCACTCGTTGATATCATCCAGGATACAATAGAACCATGCAACTGTACCTGACTGAGAGAGAGATATTTTCAAATCCCTTATCTCGTAACCAATGGCTTTAAATCCTGGATCACCCCAGATGGATTCATTTTTTTTGAATTCATAAAATCCCTTTGTTACCCTTGGGCCGGGACCAACCTCAAGATAATCGGAATCATTGGCGATTATGCTATAAAGCAGCTTAAAATCTTTATCCTTTGCCCATCCAATGCAACTCCGGATCGAATTCTCTATTAAAGGAAGTTCTGTTTTCATGTCAGCAAAAGATTTTACATTATTAAACTGACATGAAATTAAGAAAATCATACCTGAAATTAGTGCAAGTCCCGGGAGCTTACTTTTCATGGTTTTAGTTCTTATATATGAAATTATGATTTGATAACATCTAATAGTAAATTTACAAAATGATTGCCTTCATTTCAAAATAAATCAACAAATTGCATGTATTGGTTAATGAATGGTGGTTTTAAGGAGATGTTTCCGGTAATTCAGTGATCTAAGCAGAAAATTGTGCTTAATTATCATAAACGTTTTAGTTTGATATCAAAATGATATCAAAATGATATTAAAATGATATCAAA
>CAVWCO010000024.1:0-69526 GCA_963753495.1 uncultured Bacteroidales bacterium | reverse complement strand
TGTTGTTAAAAATCATTAAATCTGATCATTTGAAAATGCTAAATGACACATTATTTTAATTTGAAAGGCTGTTTTTATAAATTGCAGCCTTGCAAAAGAAGATTATAAGTTTATGTCAAACCATACTTATGTGAGTAATACTATAACTAAATGAAAAGAATTATCATAATTATCCTGGCACTTGTCATTATTGGCGCTCTTGGTTACGGAATCTTTTATTTAATTTCATCTGATCCGAAAGTCGCTTCTCAGGCTGAAAGTCCAGTCGACAGGGCAATCGGTGGATATCACTGACAACCAGCCAATAAGTGAATGGAGAGAAGAAAACCGGACTGGTGTTTCTTCAGAAACCGGATTATTGAAATCCTGGCCGGCTGAAGGACCGCAATTGATATGGTCAAATGCTGAATTGCCAAAAGGTTATTCTTCACCGTCGTTCGGAAACAACACTATTTACCTCACCGGCAATGATGATGAGAATGATATCCTGGTGGCAATTGATGCCAGTGGTAAAATTAAATGGCAGACACCTTACGGGCGCATATGGAATGATTCACATCCCGAAAGCAGATGCACCCCAACAGTAGAGGGGGATAAAGTGTATGTATCGAGCGGATTCGGCGATATTGCCTGTTTTGATGGAATATCAGGAAAAATAGTATGGTCCCTGAAAGCCAGCGAAACTTACAACGGGAAATACGGGCCATGGGGAATTGCTGAATCAATTATTGTTGACGGTGACAGGATTTACTTTACTTCAGGAGGACCTGAGACCACTACCATCTCACTAAATAAAAACACTGGCGAGCTGGTATGGAAAACTATAAGCCTTGATGATCCTGCTTCATACTCTTCTCCTGTTCTGATCGAATATCCCGGTTTAAAACTTATGGTAAATGTCTCTCCCCGGTATGTTTTTGGAGTAGATGTTTCGGACGGTTCAATTCTGTGGAAAATAAACCATTTGGCAGCCCTGGGGAAGAAAGATACGACCGACAATGGCCAGATTATGTGTGTTACTCCGGTATACAATGATAATAAAATATATATTTCGGGTGGATATGATCACGGAGCAGTTATGATTAGCCTGGCTGATCAGGGAAAAAAGGCTTCGGTAGAATGGACAGACGAGGTACTTGATGTTCATCATGGAGGTGTAGTACTTGTAAACGGATTTATATATGGAGCAAACTGGCTAAACAATGGCAATGGAAACTGGTGCTGCATTGACTGGACCACCGGAAAAAAGATGTGGGAAGAGCACTGGAAATGCAAAGGATCAATAATTTCGGCCGATGGAATGCTTTACGTTTATGATGAAAAATCAGGATTTACGGGATTGGTAAGGCCAAATCCGGAGAAATTTGATTTGGTAAGCAGTTTTAAGGTCAAATCAGGATCTGGTCCATACTGGGCACATCCTGTTATTCATAATGGTGTTTTATATCTCAGGCATGGCGAAGCGTTAATGGCTTATGATATTAAAGAAAAATAATACTCTGTTCACTGGAATAAGTGCGGTGATTTTTGCAGGGATGCTGTTGTGGTGGTTTGCCGATGACCATTACCCTGCCGATCTCGTTCTCCGGGTTCCGGGTATGGATAACAGGCCAAAGATAGAACCAAGGTCCGAGAATATTGTTGTCGGTGAGTTCTTTGACTCGCTTGGAACGTTTGATGAGCTTGTTCCCGGGGAGTGGCCAAGGTTCAGGGGAGTTAACTTCGACAATATTGTAAGGGATACTTTTGAGATGGCAGAATCGTGGGATACCACCGGCCCTCCTGTGGTCTGGAAGGTAACACTCGGGGAAGGCTATGCCGGACCGGTTGTCAGGAACGGAAGGGTTTACCTCCTCGATTACAACGAAAGAAGAAAGGCAGATATGCTTCGCTGTTTTTCGCTTAAGTCAGGAACAGAGCTCTGGAGAAGATATTATAATGTCGATATGAAGCGAAACCATGGTTACTCCCGTACCATCCCTGCAGTTACCGACAAATACCTTGTATCGGTCGGTCCCAGGTCGCATGTGATGTGCGTTGATCCTTATACTGGTGATCTCTTCTGGACCATCGACATGGAAAAGGAGTTTGGGATCCCTGGAAGCTCCAAAGGGAAGATTACACCTGATTTCTATTCCGGGCAATGCCCCCTCATTGATAATGATGTTGCTGTACTGGCACCAGGAGGTAAAGCACTTATGATAGGAGTCAGGTGTTCCGACGGCGAAATTCTGTGGCGCACACCCAATCCCGATTCATTGCTTATGTCGCATGGTTCCATAATGCCTATGGTGATCCATGGCAGACGAATGTATGTTTACAATGCCGTGGGTGGCGTTGTAGGAGTGGCCGCTGATGGGAGTGATACTGGCAGACTCCTTTGGAAAACAAAGGAATGGAGTCCGGCAACGACAGCTGCCTCTCCCCTGTTTCTTGGAAATAATGAGATCGCTGTATTCGGAAGCTACGGGGCTGGAGGTGGAAAGCTGAGGATTGATTACGACGGCACTGATTATAAGGCAGTCGTTATTGAAACTCACAAAGCTGCGGAAGGGATCTCAAGCGACCAGCAGACACCTATCCTGACCGGTGATTTCGTGTGGTCGGTAATGCCAGAAAATGCCGGTCCGCTTAAGCGACAGCTGGTCTGTTATAACAGGTCAGACCTCAGAAATCTTGTCTGGAGCAGCGGGAAAGAGATGAGATTCGGTAGAGGTCTCGGACCATACATTGTAAAGGACGATAAAATGATCCTTCTTGATGATGATGCCAATCTTTACCTCTTCAGGCTTGAAGGATCAAAAGCTTCATTGATATTTCAGCATGAGATACTGAAGGGAATTGAAGCATGGGGACCACTGGCTGTTGCTGGCAACCACCTCATAATGAGGGATGCGAGAAATATGTTGTGTCTTTATATCGGAAAAAACAATTGACAATGAACAAGAAACTAACAGCTTTCAGTGCACTGATCATTATCCTTGCTTTTATTGGATACATGATATATGATGCTTCAACCAGCTCAGGTAACAATGAAGAATCGGTAACTTCGTCTGATACCATATATGAAGAAAGCTGGGTTGTCGACAGAACATATAATGTATCTGATGGAGAACTTTCTTCCGTGGCGGCATCACACAACGGGATTATCTACCTCGGAGGTGATTCCTTTGTGAAGGCTGTCAATAATGACCTGATTGACATATGGAAATTAGAAACTGACCAGAAGATCACTGCGCTCTCAGTTTCAGGTGACACAGTTTTTGCTTCAACGACTGAAACAGTACTTCTGATCTCAACCTCCGGCAAACTGATTACCGAATGGGGTCCTTATGAAGGCAAAAGTATAATAACCTCAGTTTATTCCAACAAACAGTTCCTGGTATTTGCCGATGCAGGAAACAAAATAGTTTATATACTCAAAAAGAATGGCGAACTCTATTCAATGTTAGGCCAGGCAGAAGAAAAATTTGTTGTACCCAGCCCCTATTTTGACGTGGCTCTTTCAGATGACTTTTTATTTGTAGCTAACACCGGACACCGCAGGATAGAAACCTGGACTGCGGACGGGAAAAAGTTTTCGCAGTTTGGCGAACCGGGCACTGCTCCCGGAGCTTTCTGCGGATGCTGCAATCCTTCACATTTTGCCGTTATTCCACAGGGGTTTGTGACAACTGAAAAAGGAATAAACAGGATAAAGATTCTTGACCGCAATGGTGATTTCGTTGAATTTGTATCATCGCAGAATGATTTTATACCGTCGATCCCGCTTGATGTGGCTTCGGCTGACGGTAAAACAATATATGCAGCGAATAGTGTAAACAATACACTTTATTTATTCAAACGCAAATGATGACATTAACAAGACCGGAATTCTTAAAAAAAGTGATCAGAGCTATGCTGGTTGCATTTCTGGCATTCCTGGCCCTCTCTCTTGGCTCAAAAGCTGTGAGCGGAAAAGATTGCAGTACCTGTCCTGGCAATGGAATTTGCCATGGAGAAACTGATTGTAACAATTATTTAATCGGGAAAGATGAAGGAAGATAAGAACATATATCAGTCGCGAAGGGATTTTGTCCGCACGGCAGGAAAGATCCTCGTTGCAGTCCCTGTCATTATCCTGCCGGTAGCATTGTCAAAAAAGGTAACTGCTTCCGGTAATGTCTGGCAGATCGATCCTCATAAATGTACCCAGTGCGGGCAGTGCAAGACTAAATGCGTGCTGACCCCGTCGGCCGTGAAGTGCATGCATAACTACAGGATGTGCGGTTATTGCGATCTCTGTGGCGGCTATCTGCGGCAGGGAACCAAAACCATAAGCACTGCAGCTGAAAACCAGCTCTGTCCGACAGCTGCAATAACCAGGACATTCGTCGAGGAACCATATTTTCAATACACCATTGAAGAAGACTTGTGCGACGGCTGCGGGAAATGTGTCCTGGGGTGCAAAGATTTCGGAAACGGATCACTTTACCTGCAGATAAATCAGGATCTCTGTGTTAACTGCAATGAATGCGCTATTGCCCGTAATTGCCCATCAGATGCAATATCAAGGATTCCCGATAAAGAACAGTATATACCTAAAGAAAAAATCTAATTGATATTGAAAAAGAAACTGCCATATATTTTACTGTTCATCATGCTCGCATGGCATGTAGTCCTGTTCGCACAGGACAGATTTCCGCGTCCGGAGTTCGAATCAGGCTATGTATATCCTGAGCATCAGGTGCCTCTTCAAAGATCCCTGGTGTGGGAATATATCGACCTTGTAGTTCTTATCGGCGCACTTTCTCTTGCCTCCTGGCTCGCTTTGAAAAAAAGGTCAAGGCAGGGACTGGTCTGGCTTTCTGTATTTTCCCTTGCCTATTTCGGTTTCTTCAGGGAAGGATGCGTTTGCTCAGTAGGATCGGTGCAGAACGTTTCCCTTGCTTTATTCAATGATGGATATGCCATACCACTTACTGCTCTGCTCTTTTTCATAATTCCACTGATCTTCGCACTTGCATTTGGAAGGGTTTTCTGTGCCGGTGTATGTCCCCTCGGTACAATCCAGGAACTGACAGGTTTCCGCACGGTTAAACTTCCTAAGGCAGTTGAATCGGTAATGATCTCGATCCCTTTTATTTACCTGGGGCTTTCTGTTCTTTCTTCTGCAACGGAAAGTCAGTTCCTTATTTGCAGGTATGATCCGTTTGTTGGGATATTCCGTCTCGATGCACCTTATACAATGATTATATTCGGAGCTCTGCTTCTTGTTGCCGGGATATTCATTAACAGGCCTTACTGCAGGTATCTTTGCCCGTATGGCGTCCTCCTCAATATATTTTCACGGTTTTCCCACAGACACCTCACCATCACACCTGCTGAATGCACCAATTGCCGGTTATGTGAAGATGTTTGTCCGTACGACGCCATCATCCCGTCCGATATTGTCCGACCGGTTGAAGAACCGCTGAAAGAGAGGAAACGGTTTCTGATTTACATTTTGCTGGTTCCTTTGTTTGCTGTTGGAGGGGCTGTTTTGTTCAGAAACCTCTCCCCTGTCTTCGCAGGACTTAACAGCAACGTTCAGCTTGCCAGGGAAATAAGGGCAGAGAAAGAGAACGGCGTAGTGGCTATTTCCAAAGCAGCAATTGCTTTTAAGGAAGCCGGAAAAACGGAAAACGAAATGTTTGAAGATGAAATAAAAATACATGAAAGGTTCAGGAAAGGATCTGTCTGGATGGGGATCTTCCTCGGAATATCGTTCGGTCTCAGTCTTGTTTCCCTATCGACACGCACAAGAAGGACTGATTATTTGCCTCATAAAGGCAAATGCTACAGTTGCGGAAGATGCTTTCAGTATTGCCCGATTCATTTAAGTAATATAGCAAAGGATGAAAAGACTTGACGAAAAGGACCTGAAGGTACTGAGAGGGATCAGCACCGGAGCAGGTATTTTTGCTCTGATAGTTGCCCTGACCATGGTGCTTAGCATTATCCAGCTTAAAACTATGGATCCGCTTGATAATTCTGCAATTGTTTCAATAAAGGAGGAATTTGACAAAGATCCTGAGAATACTGTTAAAGCTGAACAGGTACGTGCTCTCGATCTTATGGCAAGAAAAGCATATTTTTCGTCACGCCGGCAGGTCGAAACAGGATCTTACCTTCTTTTGGCCGGAGCACTGATATTTGTCCTGTGCCAGAGACTGATAGCCGGAAGTGAAAAATCCCTTCCCTCAATTCCGGGTGAACGTCAGGATCAGGTCGCAGGTAAAGTCCGGTACACTAAGTACCTTGCTGCGACGGTAGCCCTTCTCACTGTAGCCGCAATAATTTCATCCTTCATGCTTAGAAGTAATCTTCCGGATCTTTCGGGAAAAAGCACAGCAAGAGCTGAAAAAGCCTCAGAAAGAAAAAAAGAAAAGAAAAAAGAGAGAGCTGAAGTCGTCGATAATTACAAACCTGATCCAACAAATTACCCGTTCTTCAGAGGACAGGATGGAAGAGGAATTGCCGGAGGAAATGGTTATCCGGTAAAGTGGAACGGTGAGGAAGGAAGCAACATAAAGTGGAAGATCCAGGTCCCGAAAAACGGGAAAAGCTCACCTGTAATCTGGGGTGACAAGCTTTTTGTAACAGGGGCAGATGGCAATTCATGCGAAGTTTATTGCATAAACAAGAAAACCGGGGAGATTGAGTGGAGCGCCCCGGCTTCAGGGATCCCCGGAGAACCACCGGTCCCTCCCGAGACTGACTTTGAAACCGGGATAGCAGCACCAACAGCTGCAACTGATGGCAAGTCGGTTTGCGCAATATTCGCCAATGGAAATCTTGTATGCCTCGACATGGACGGAAAGAGGAAATGGGCAAAGAACATTGGAACCCCCGAAAATGTCTATGGTTATTCCTGTTCTGTAATAATGTATGAGGGACTTCTGATCGTCCAGTATGATTCAAATGAAAAAGTCTCTATGATGGCCTTTGATACCGGATCCGGAGAGCTAAAATGGGAAACGATGAGAAGAGGAAGGGCAACCTGGGCTTCACCGGTTATTGCCACTTTCAACGGGGAACCACAAGTCATTATAAACGGAAATCCTGAAGTTACCGCCTTTAATGCGGTTACCGGAAAAGAATTATGGACCATCGAGGTACTGACTGGTGACGTTGCACCATCGCTGGCAGTGAACAGCAAAATGGTTTATGCAGTCACTGATTACGCCAGACTGGCTGCCGTAAAACCCGGACCGGGTCCAACGATAGTATGGGAAGATAACATGTTTACATCGGATGCCTCAAGTCCGGTAAGCACGGATAACTATCTGTTTATTGCAACTGGCACAGGTGATGTGGCATGTTATGATGCAATGAAAGGTGATACTCTCTGGACAAAATATTTCTCTGATCAGTTTTATGCATCTCCGATAATAGCAGATGAAAAAGTATGGCTGCTCGATCGTGCCGGCGTAATGCATATCTTAAATGCCGGACCCGAATATCAGCTTATTGCCGAATCGCCCCTGGGCGAACCCTCTGACTGTACCCCTGCTTTTTCGGACAAGAATATTTTCATCCGGGGAAGAAACAACATTTATTGTATTTCAGCTGATTAATGGAGGACACAAAACATATTGGCACATGCAAATGTGAAGGAGAATCTCTCACTCTGGAAGAGATTAAATCGGTTGTTGAAGCTGTCGTGAAAGAGACAGGCACCGGAAAGGATAAAGTAATACTCATCCTTCAGGAGGTCCAGAAAAAACTTAATTACCTTCCATCCGAAGCTCTGAAGCATATTTGCAGTGTTACAGAAGTGACTCCCGGACAAATCTCAGGCGTTTCGACGTTTTATTCACAGTTCAGGCACATTCCTTCGGGAAGGCATACAATTAAGATTTGCGCCGGTACTGCATGTCATGTAAAAGGATCAGAACTCATATCCGAAGCTTTCAAAAGGGATCTTAAGATTACTGAAGAAAGGAACAGCTCACCCGATAATCTTTTCTCGATAGAGGAGGTAGCCTGTCTTGGCTGCTGCACCCTTGCCCCTGTGGTCCAGATCGATGAGAAAACATATGGCCATGTAAAACCCACTCAGGTTAATGAGATAGTCTCTGATTTTCTCCTGACAGCCTCAAAGAAGCAGGAAAGGAAAGAACAATCCGCAGAACCCGACTTTGAGGCTGAGGTTCGGATAGGACTCGGGTCATGCTGTGTTGCAGGAGGAAGCAGGGATGTCCTGGGAAAGCTGCTTGACATCAGGGATTATTACGATCTCAACATTAAGATCAAACCTGTAGGCTGTGTCGGTGTATGCAACCAGACGCCTCTGCTTGAGATCGTTACAAACCAGGTAGGAAGTTCAAGATATACAAACGTAAGAAAGGATCAGGTTGAAGAGATACTCCTTAAGCATATCAAACCAATGTCGTTCGATAAAAAGATACGTTTTAAACTGAACAACTTTGCCGATACATTTCTTTCCGACGATATGATCTACAGTCCGGTGAACATACCGGCCGGTGAAAGGGAACATATACTGAATGATTTTCAGAGAACACAGGTTCGCATCGCAACCCTGCACGGCGGACTCATGACACCCGATTCATACGACGAATATACACTTCTCGACGGATTCAGGGCACTTAAGGCAATCCTTCTTGCCAATAATCCTTCTGAAGCAGTTAAGATAATATATGACAGCGGACTGAGGGGACGCGGCGGAGCAGGATTCCTTACGGGCAGGAAATGGGAAATATCTTCCCTGTCGGAAGGAAAACCGAAATATGTTGTCTGTAATGGTGACGAGGGCGACCCCGGTGCATTCATGGACAGGATGATCCTTGAATCATTCCCCTTCAGGGTTATCGAGGGGATGCTCATTGCCGGATTTGCAACCGGCGCCGAAAAAGGCATCTTCTATATAAGGGCTGAATACCCGCTTGCTGTAACCAGGGTCAGGAACGCTCTGAAGGTCTGTGTGGAAAAAGGAATTACCGGCAGCAATATATTTGGCTCAGCATTTTCGTTTGAGATTGAGGTTTTTGAAGGAGCAGGAGCATTTGTCTGCGGTGAAGAGACTGCGCTTATATATTCGCTTGAAGGAAAGAGGGGAACACCTCACCTGAGGCCACCATATCCTGCAGTGAAGGGGTATAAAGGGAAACCCACACTGGTGAATAATGTTGAAACTCTTTCGCTGATCCCCTGGATAATAAATAACGGATCGCGTGCTTTCAGTTCGATCGGGACCGAAAAGAGCAAGGGAACCAAGGTATTTGCCCTTGCAGGTAAAGTTGCCAAGGGAGGACTGATTGAAGTTCCGATGGGTACGACCATAAGAGATATTGTCGAAAAGATCGGACACGGTGTTGCCGAAGGAAGAACATTTAAAGCCGTTCAGATTGGGGGACCCTCAGGCGGATGCATACCGGAAACTCTTGCCGATACCCCTGTCGATTACGAAGAGCTTACAAATCTTGGAGCAATGATGGGATCAGGAGGAATGGTTGTCCTGGATAACACCGACTGTATGGTCGATATGGCAAGGTACTTCCTTGAATTCACCCATAAGCAGTCGTGCGGAAAATGTACCTTCTGCCGTGTAGGCACAAAACATATGCTTGAAATCCTTACAAAGCTTACACAGGGCAAGGCAATACCGGGTGAAATCGATGAGCTCGAGAAGCTCTGTCATGAAGTTCAGAAAGGAAGCCTCTGCGGGCTTGGTAAAACCGCCCCCAATCCTGTCATCACCGGTCTGAAGTACTTCAGGGAAGAGTACGAAGCCCATGTCAGGGGAATATGTCCCGCAAAAAGATGCAGGGATCTGGTAAAATACATTGTTACCGATAAATGTACCGGATGTACAAAATGCTCCCAGGATTGTCCCGTTAATGCCATACCCTTCAGTCCATACGAAAAGCATGAAATCGACCAGTTGCTTTGTACAAAATGTGACAATTGCAGGCTTGTATGCCCTGAAAATGCGATTGAATTATTTTATGAAAAAGATGAAGATCAGAATAGATAATATCGAAGTTGATGCAGAACCCGGGCAGACGGTACTGGAAGCGGCCCGAAAGGCAGCGGTCGAAATCCCTGTCCTCTGTCATTCTGATGGATTGGAACCCTATTCTTCCTGTATGGTATGCATGGTAAAGGATAATCAGAAAAACAACTTCATACCTTCATGCTCCGCCCTTGTTCAGGATGGAATGGATATTGATGCATCAGGTGAGGAGGTTATAAGTCTCAGGAAAAAGGCCGTTTCTCTCCTTCTGTCGGAACACAGGGCAGAATGTGAGGCTCAATGCCGCATAGTCTGTCCTGTGGGATACAATATACCTCTGATGAACAGATTGCTTATTGCCGGGAAGCATGAAGAGGCAGCAGATCTTATCAGGGCCGAAATTGGAGGGGAAGAACTGAAATGCATTACATGTAAGGCTTTCTGTGAAAATGCCTGCCGCAGGAAGAAGATAGATACTCCTGTTTCGATCAGGAATATCAGGATTTTTATCAGCCGCAATCTGCCTGAGGAGCTAAAGGATCAGGTTTCTCCATATTATTCTGAGGCTGACGTTCGTAAAAGATTCTCTTCACGTATCGGACTTCTTCAGGATAGTGAACAACAGGAATGGGTTAAGGAGTGCAAAGGAAATATCACCCGGTACAGGGAAATAACTGACTATGTATTGGCGTCGGCTGAAGCGGAAAGCTGCATGCGCTGCGATTGCAGGGCTGCAGAGGGCTGCAAATTAAGGGAGCTTGCAGAACTGTTCGACCTGAAAGATCCAAAGGGAAAGTTCGTGAATGCCCCAATTTTGAAAAAGATAAATCAAAAAACCGGCCTGATTTTTGAAAATGCAAAATGTATAAAGTGCGGGCTTTGTGTAAGATCGACCAGGGATACTCTTGAGGAACCATCTCTCTGCTTTACCGGAAGGGGATTCGTTTCCATCATTTCTGAACCTTTGACGGCTGAGTTTGTTGATATTCCTGCATCTGCAGCAGAGAGGGCAATCGAGGTCTGCCCCACAGGCGCACTTGGACATTTTAACAATATTACACGGAAATGATCAGATACTTTATAATTTTACTTAACCTGCTTTCTGCTTTAATGACCGGCTATGCGCAGCCTTCTGATCAGGAATGGCCGGTCTTCAGGGGCAAACCTGACCTGACAGGATTTACCTCACTGGAACTTCCATCATCTCCTGAACTTATCTGGAGCCTGAAAACAGGCACCAGGACAAAATCATCTCCCGTGGTAAGCGATGGTCTTATAATCTTTGGTAATGATAAAGGATCGGTAATTGCAGTCGGCACCGACGGAAAAAAGAGATGGCAGTATGAAGGAGGTACGGCTACAGAGGCTCCGCCAATGGTTTATGGCGACAGGATCATAATAGGGTTTAATGACGGAACTCTTCATGCTATTGATAAAAAGACCGGAAAGCTTGCCTGGAAATATAAAACCGACAACCAGATAGTCGGATCGGCAAATTCATGGTCAACCGGAAAGAAATCCGGAATAATTATAGGAAGTTACGATTATTTCCTTCATTCGGTTGATCCATTGAACGGAAGGCTTCAGTGGAAGCTGGAGACTATGAATTATGTCAACGGAACCCCTGCTGTCTCCAACAACAATATTGTTTTCGGTGGGTGCGATGGTTTTATAAGAATAGCTGATGCATATACCGGCCGGGAGAAGGATACTATTGAGATCGGTACTTATATTGCCTCCTCTCCTGCTCTTTCAGGCACTAAAGCCTTCTTTGGCGACTATGACGGGAATCTATACTGCATTGATTTATTAACAGGAAAAACCGACTGGTGGGTACCGGCATCGGAAACTTCCCTGTCAATCATTGCAATACCGGCAATCGGGAAGAATGTTGTTATTGTCGGCAATGAGGATAAATATCTTTACTGCTACGATCTGGTGACGGGTAAACAAAAGTGGAATTACAGATCTAACGGAAGGATAACCGGATCGGCCGTTATTACTCCCTCTAAAGTATTGTTCGGGAGCCTTGACGGAAGAATTTATATCCTTAATATATCGGATGGGAAAAGCCAGTGGAACTTCAATACAGGAGCACCGGTAAGCAGTTCCCCCGCTGTAACAAAGGACAGATTTTATTTCCTGACAGAAGATGGCAGGTTACTTGCCTTTGGCGCTAAATAATCTCTGTGTCTCTCTGTGACATCTCTATGTAACTCTGTGTAACAAAAAAACTTACACAGAGTTCACCGGGGACCACAGAGAGACACATAGGTCATATATTATAATTATGAAGATAGTTTACCTTATTACAGGATCAGGAGGATCATTCTATTGCGGGAACTGTTACCGTGACATGCTCTACGTGAGAGCTATCCGTAAAGTTCCAGGCATTCAGGCAAGCGCAATTCCGCTCTATCTGCCTCCCGATAAGACCACCAGTGAAGAAAGCGGATTTGATAATAATGTATTCTTCGGAGCCATCTCCATGTTTCTCAGGGAAAAAGTGGGATTTCTCAGGAATATGCCAGCCGTCCTTGACAAATTCTTCGACTCCCGGTTATTCCTTAAATTAGCGGCAACCCAGGCTGGAACGACCAGTACCGAGGGATATGAGGAACTTACCATCAGCATGATAGAGGGAGATAATGCATTCCGGAAATCGGAGGTTGACAGGCTCGTGAAGTACCTGATGAAAGACGGTAAACCGGATATCATTCATCTGTCGAATGCCCTGATCCTTGGGATAGCCCGTCAGCTGAAAAAAAGGATAGATGTGAAAGTTGTCTGCTCGCTTCTGAATGAAGATGACTGGATCGATGATATGGCTGAGCCCTTCCGCTCAAGGGCATGGCAAATGATTGGCAGGGAGGCCGGCTATGTGGATATCTTTGTGACACCCAGTAATTATTACAAGGAACTGTTCAAAAGTAAAACGTCACTGAAGTGTGATAATGTAATGGTTGTTCCCCTCGGATTTGATCCCGAAAAGGAACAGGTTCCCAGACCGGAAAGAGTACCATCAGCCATAGGATATTTCAGCCGCATCAACAATTATAACGGCTTTGACAAGCTGGTGGATGCTTTCATTGAAATGAAAAATCAGGATATGATCCCGGGATTGAAACTGCATGTCTGCGGTGGGTATACAGGCACAGATAAAAACTTCATTTCCCAACAGATAAAGAAGATCAGGGAACACAAACTGGAGAAATCTGTAAAGATATATCCGGAATTCCAGGGTGATAAGAAATTGGAGTTCTTTCATAATGTTGATGTTATAAGCGTTCCGGTCAGGAAATATGACGGTTATGGATTGTACCTTCTCGAAGCCAATGCAGCAGGCGTCCCAGTGGTTCAGCCTGCAACCGGTGCATTCCCTGAGATCATCGGTAGAACAAAAGGAGGAATCATCTATTCCCCTGATACAGTATCAGAACTGGCTTCAAACCTGCATAAACTGTTAAAAGACAAGGAACGGATGTCCAGCCTTGGAGAAACAGGCAGGAAAATGGTCAGGCAGGAACTTTCGCTCGGCAGGATGTCGGCCGGACTTTCAGAAGTTTATAATAAAGCAATCAATAATGCTCCATGTAAGTAAGGTTTCGAAATCATTTCACCAGAGGGGGGTTGTACTCAATGACCTTAGCCTCACCGTAAATGAGGGTGATTCTGTTTCCATTTCCGGTCCCTCCGGTTCAGGTAAGACAACTCTGCTTAATATTATCGGATTACTCGACAGGCCTGATAGCGGCGAAGTACTTTTTAAAGGAACGCCTGTACTGAGCTATAATCATGAAGAATCTGCCGTTTACAGGAACAAAAATATCGGGTTTGTTTTCCAGGATCATCTGCTCCTTCCCTATCTTACAGTAAGGGAAAACATTCTTTTGCCATTGCTTGCATCAAAATTGCCCGATGCAGAATATAAGAAAAAGGTCGATGAATCCCTGAATATGATGGAAAGAACAGGTATTACAGATCTTGCTGATAAGTATCCGTACCAGATATCAGGTGGTGAAGCTCAGAGAGTTACCCTTGTGAGAGCCCTGGTAAACAAGCCTTCACTCCTGCTGGCTGACGAACCTACGGGATCGCTTGACAGGAACAATGCCCGCAACCTTGGTGACCTTCTTTTACAAATGAACAGTGTGTATGGCATTACTCTGATACTTGCCACACACTCCAGCGAACTGGCTGAAAAAATGAAAATACAGTTAGTCCTTTCTGAAGGGAAACTCATATCAGCAAAATGAAACTGAATTATTTCCATTTAGTCAGGAGGTCAATTCTTTACAATCTCAAAGGTTCTCTATACCTGGCTGCCATAATAATTTTACTTACAGCTGTTATAACCGGTTCATTAATGACAGGAAAATCGGTCAGAAACAGCCTTAAGTTAACTGCTCTTGAAAAGCTTGGGAACACGGGTATACTTATCAGTTCCGGAATCCGCTATTTTGATCCGTCTCTGGTAAACAGAATTTCCGAGAAAACAGGTGCTCAGTGCACAGGAATTCTTGAAATTGATGGCTATTGCCAGCACTTCAATACCGGACAAACAGCCCCAAAGGTAAAAATTTATGCAGTCGATGATGGTTTCTTTTCATTTCATGGCAATGCGGATATACATGTTGAAAATGGAGAAGTGGCTATCAATGAGAGGCTCGCTGATTACCTTCAGGTGAAACAGGGGGATGAACTGATAATCCGTTTTAACAAAATCAGCGATATTCCTTCTGATGCTCCCTTTTCCCCGGGTAAGGATGAGACCGGTTCAATAGTGCTGAAAACAATAAAGATCCTGAAGTCAGATGAATCAGGTAATTTTTCATTAGGTATCAGCCAGATAACTCCAATGAATCTCTTTATAAACCATTCGGATATTGTTGACAGTGAAGAACAACAACCTAAAATTAACAGGCTGCTGATTGAGAACAGGCAAAATATTTCGGTCCGGGAAGCTACTTATTCCCTCAATGAAATCCTTACACCCGAAGATATAGGTCTGTCAATAAGGTTTATTCCGGAAACGGGCGGATATGAACTGATATCCGACAGGATATTTATTGATGAAATACAGGTTGAGGAAATAAGTAGTCGGGCCATTAAATCTTATCCCTCTATTACTTATCTGGCCAACAGCATCGCAAAAGGGAAAAGATTCACCCCTTACTCATTTATATCAGCCCTCGACCCGTCGTTATACAACGGAATTCCGGAAGGGAACGGAATAGTTATAAATGACTGGCTGGCGGATGATCTGGATGCAAAAGTGGGGGATACTTTAGTTGTTGCGTGGTATTCACCGGATCCGATGAATCGTCTTACGGAAGAAAAGGCCAGTTTTATTATCAGACAGGTGGCAGAAATGAAGGGCATATGGTCCGATTCGTTATTAATGCCTGAATTCCCGGGAATTGCAGGCAGTGAATCGTGTACCGACTGGGATGCGGGTGTTTCAATTAACACTGATCTTATCCGCAATAAAGATGAAGAATACTGGAATAAATTCAGGGGAACCCCGAAAGCTTTTATTAGTTATGAAAAAGGCAGGGAGCTCTGGGGCAACAATTTCGGGCCCGCAACCTCAGTCCGATTCCAAAATGATATGAGCGAAACCGAGATAAGGAAGCAATTTGATGGTTCCCTTGATCCCTCCAAATCAGGTTTTTTTATTTCTGATCTTCCGCGCGAATCGATTGAAGCGGCTGACGAAAGCGTCGATTTCAGCACTCTTTTTCTGAGTCTCGGATTCTTTATAATTCTGTCGGCCCTGATACTGCTGATTCTCGTTATTTCAACATTTTATGAATCAAAGAAACAGCAGATTACGACTCTGTTTTCAATCGGATTCTCCAACAGGGATATTGAAAAACTCATGTTGCTTGAAACAGGGATAACAGCACTTGCAGGCGCCTTCGCAGGTGTCTTTGCCGGGGGGTTATTTAATACCTTAATAATCAAATCTCTGAATTCCGTGTGGCAGGGCGCGGTTCAGACAAATACACTGAAATCAGGTTATGATCCGGGTTCCATGATAATTGGCTTCATTGCGACAATACTGATAATTTTTGTAATTCTAAAAGTAAAATCAAGAGGGTTCCTGAAATTCCTTAACATGCCTGAAACCGGCAGGACAATGAAGCCTTCGGTGCGAAAAAACCTTCTGTTCTCAATTCTTTTTATCTCATGTTCAATAATTCTGTTCGTGATGTCATGTCTTCTGACTGACTATTCCACGATGCTCTCATTTTCGGCAGGCATTATGGTTTTTGCTTCACTTATCTTATTTGTCCGTCATTATTATATCGTCAGTCATAAAACCGGAGTTTACAGTTTTAAAACGAAGAATCAGATTTCATCTTCATATTTCTCATTCAATAATTCCCGTGCTATTGCCCCTGTAATTTTTCTTGCCGCAGGGCTGTTCGCAGTTATAATAACTGGTGTTAACAGAATGAACATCAGCGGAGATATGCTGAAACCTGCTGGTGGTACGGGCGGGTATCTGCTGTGGGGAGAATCATCCGTGCCTGTAAAGGGCACCCTTAACAGTTTATCAGGCAGGAAAGAGTATGGTTTGAATGAACCTGAACTCGCCGGAATTTCCCTGATTCAGGCAAAACAAACATCCGGCAATGATGCCAGTTGCCTTAACCTGAATCATATTGCCTCTCCCCCCTTCTTGGAATTGACCCTTCGGAATTCATTAGAAAAGGATCATTTTCATTTGGTGTCATGACTAAAGACCTCAGGAAGTCAAATCCCTGGTCTTCATTGAATATTCCTTCCGATAATGCCACCATTTATGGAATTGCAGACCAGACTGTCATGCAATATGGTCTTAAAATTAAAGCAGGAGACACTCTTAAAATAAGATCAGAAAACGGACAGGTTCTCAATGTAATAATAGCGGCCGGGTTAAAATCCTCGGTTTTTCAGGGATATGTTCTGATAGGCCATGAGAATTTCAGCAGGTATTTTCCTTCAATTGCAGGAAGCCAGGTTTTTCTTGTTGATGGAGATCCCGAATCAATTGAATTATATAAAAATATCCTTACAGAACGATTGTCAGAATTTGGGGTTCATTTTGAATCTGCCGGTGAAAAGCTCTCCTCATTCTTTGTCGTTACAAATACCTATTTGTCTGTTTTTACGGTGCTCGGGGGAATCGGGATGATATTGGGCGTTGTCGGACTGGGCTTTATGCTTCTAAGCAATTTCAACCGGAGGAAACGTGATTTCGGATTAATGATGGCAGCAGGATTTTCTGTTAACAGCATCAGGAAGATCCTGTTTGCAGAACAGGCATTAATTCTGCTTGCAGGAACATTTACAGGTTTTGTCGCAGCCCTTGTTGCAACACGACCATCGCTGGTACAGAATTCCGATGTGCCCTGGAAAACCATCCTGATCATGATATTGCTCATAATAGTTGCGGGATTAGCGGCACTGGCAGTTGCTGTAAGAAGCATCAGAAGGGAGGTTCTGATAGCACAGATAAGAAAAGAATAATTGAAGGAAGTACTACTTTTTACCGACAGCAAACAGGTTGTACTGGGTCCTGAAAAATATTAAACCATCTGTAATTGCCGGTGCGGTCATGCAAATTTCATTCATTGGTATTTCAGCCAGCAGTTCAAATGTATCGCCATCCTTTATAATATACACGGTACCCTCCTCATCAACTATGAAGATCCTTCCGTCAGAAGCCACCGGCGATGCAATAAAACTCTTTGACTTTCCAAGCTTTGCATTATATATTTCTTTCCCTGTAGCCGGATCGAGACACATTATTGTGCCATTCCAGTTCATATTATACAGGCGGTTCCTGTAAAGCAGCATGGTATGCATATATGATCCGCCCCTGGATATGCTCCACTGAACACCCTGATTTGAGGTTTCACCATCTTTCAGGGTAATATCGCCTGACGCACTGGTCTTAACCGCCATTATGGGAGATGAAGGTCCGTGAGCACTGTTGAAATATATAAGTCCATTGCCAATTATCGGTGTCGGGATCTGTATATCCCCTCCACCCGACATTTTCCAAACCTCTTTGCCTGTGGCAAAGTCATATCCGCCCCGATGCTTGAATCCATTGACAGCTACATATGTCTTGCCGTCATTGGTGTAAATGTTAGGTGTACACCATCCGGGGTATTCATCCCGCATTGATTTCCATAGCTCTTTACCGGTTTTTACATCATAGGCAGCAACGAACGAGTTTTCGAGCACATCGCATTGAATTATCAGCACTCCCTTGTGAATTATGGGAGAACTCGCGAATTCCCACTCAGCATTTTTCATTGTAAAAAATACAGATTTAAGAACGCCAAAATTTTTCTGCCAGAGCAGATTGCCATTGATGTCATAGCAATAGAGTCCTTCTGATCCGAAAAACGCCACGACATGCTGGCCGTCTGTTGCCACTGTAGTATTGGCATGGGTCGATTTTGGATGACGTTTTATCTTCGGAACTCCTTTGTAAGAGGTCTTTTCCCATATAATTTCACCTTTGTTCTTATCGATACAATACACTTTCCACTCATGAATCGATGTATCGTTCACCGGAGTCACATCGCCATAAAGACCTGGCTTAAAACCTGCCTTATCTTCTGCACTGACAGCAGTGGTAATGAATAATCTGTTTGCCCAGATCACTGGACTTGAAATTCCCATACCGGGTATTCTAACCTTCCATCTGATGTTTTCCATTTTTGCAAAATCAAATGTTTCCGGAAGGTTGGCATTTTCCAATACTCCGCTGGCCATATAACCACGATAGCCTGGCCATTGTCGTTCAGGAAGAATCTGCCCTGACAAAACAGATGAATACCAAAATGAATTAAGGAAAAACACAAGAAATATTGTCTGATTTTCATATTCCGGGTTTTATTTTCTCAATTTGAGGGATTAAAAATAGAAAATCAGGCTATTATTTTCAATTAATAAGAAGTTTTTTCAGAATTCAAATTTATAATTAAGGGAGATTATATTTATATCCGACATTTTTGGATAAAAATCCCTTTCAAATATATACTCCAGCTCAATTGCATGTTTTTTTGAGAGATTGTATTCTGCTCCGGCAATAAACCTTGATTTGTCAATGCCGGAAACATTTTCATTGAACATCGGTATGGCAATCTCATACGAAATATATGGGTTCACCGGAAATGAAGGGATATCATACTGGCCTTTTAACCTTATCCTTAAGTGTTCCTTATGATCTGCATCATCTTCATCCTCAAAATAAGTCTTGAAGCGTTGCTGGAATTTTAATCGGGCAGAAATATCCAGATCACCCAGAGGCAATTTACCCGTCACGGTTGCATACCATTTGTGACGGGGATGATACAGCTCGTCATCTTCACGGAATTCAGTAAATCTGTATGAGCCACCTGCAGATAAGAAACTTATTGAATTTATAGGTCAATCCGGCTTCAAGAAACGCTTCCTCAATTTCTGATGTATTATGATAAGTCCTGAGAGCTCCTGAAAGATTAAGTTCCAGTTTATCAAACAGATTTTTGTTGCCGTCTGCTTCAAACCATAAACCAAAATCATCATCCTGTGCAAATGAGATTTGTACTGCACGGTCAGGAGGAAAACAATAAAAGTGCTTTCTTAATCGTCATCTTCATCATTATTTGAAGTTATCTGTCTGAAGTATTGACCTGTGGTGATTTTGTCAGAATAATAATAAATTGTAAGTTCACAAATATCCCTTAGAAAATTTATCTTACCTACTTCAACCCTGTTAATCTTTTTAATGCCTGTCCTTTCCTGCAGATCTTTCAGCAACTGCTCATAATTCTCTTCCTTGATGAGATTAATCTTTTCATATATTATAAGCTTGGAACTTTCATGCTTTATAAGCCAGATTTTTTCAAGTCCGTAAGTAATAAATACGATAACAAAATTGGTAAAAAGAAGATCGACCAGACTTGTTTCAGTATTTGTGAGGGCATTGATCACAGAGACTCCTATTATCAGAAAGAGGTATGTCATTTCCTTGATAGGAAGGGCATCGGTCCGGTAACGGATTATTCCGAAAATCGCAAACATGCCAAGAGCGAATCCTATCTGAAGTTTTACACTTTCAAGAAGGAAACACAGAAGAAAAACGACACTTGATATAAGTATATATGTAAAAAGATAATCCTTTCGTTTAGTAGCTGAATAATAGAGCCACCTCACAAGAATCATAATAACCGTGAAATTGAGGAAAAACCGCAGGACGAACTCAATAAATCCCGGAAGATCGATTATATGAATGCCGGCAATATTTACTGCGTCAGGCACTGAGAGATCCATTGTATTCATTTTCAATCCTGTTTAATAATAATAATTTCGGTTTAAGAATATTTGTCAGAGGCAGATCGTACAGCAATGCATTTCCGATACAATATTTGCTGAAAGCTGTTGGGTAAACTGATAACTGTTTGATCATCCTGGAGAAGTGCGTACGCGCAGCAAATCCTTCGCTTTTAAGTTCAACTATTGCAACCAGGGGGAGGCCGGCAGTTTTTCCTCCGGGTAGTGTATAAAACAGATCCATGTCGATGGTTACACGCTCGGGGATATTAAAACCAACCAGGGTTATTCTTTTAAAACTGTTTGTAAGAACAGGGTTAAGCACCTCATTATTAACCGGTACGTGCCTGTTAATAAATTCAACAGCTGATTCATCGCAGCAATTTCCTGAAAAGGAGTTTTCAATCCTCCATTTTACCGTCCTGTTCTTTTTGGTTTTCTTTTTGATCTCAAGAAAGGTGATCCCTGTGGAATGATAACTCCTGAACCTGACCTTAATTCGTCCGGTCCTACCTGTAACATGCTGTCTGAAAAAAGTGAAATCCGGAGTATCCAGATAAATTGTTGTATATGATGAGATCCTGAATTTGTTGATTTCCAGAACCCGGTATCCCGGCTGCATCATTTTCAGTAAATCAGGTATCCGGTTTGCCGGCAGCAGATATTTGGTGTCGATCCTGTCCATAAGTCTGACATTGTCCATCTCCTCAAGCCTGATGGAATTAAATGAATCCAGGATACTTTTAAATTCAGAGATCATTGTCAATCAAAATGTTGTATACTGGTAAGTCTTCTTGGATTTTAATTTCTTCTTTGAATCATAAACATATTTCTCAGTTCTCATGCCATTGTCATACTTATATTCAGACGACTCAATAATTCTGCCTGATGGATCATACTCTTCCTCTTTGATTTTATTATCATCCGAATCGTACTGATATTTGAAATGCTTCGTGATTTTTCCCTGTTTATATATAATATCTTCTATGAGATTGCCTCTTTCATCAAAATACTGCTCAGTATCCTTATATTTCTTCGCAACAAGCATGTCGTACTTTTCCTGGTAGACAATGATACTTTTGATCTTTTTGTTCTTTGAGTCTTTCTGTGCGAAACCAGCTGTACTAAGACTGATTGCCATGATTATGAGTAATATACCTTTAACTGTCTTCATTTTTCAAGAATTTTATCTTTTGGTTTACGAAGATACATTCCCGGCCGCCAAAACTATTTATACTTTTTTCTGTTTTTCTCCTGACTTCTCAACAATACCATAATTAATACGAACAACGTTAATTCTTACAACTAAATTGCCCCGGTGGATACTTGAATCAGGTATCACTGGCGGAAAATATCCCATTCAATTGTTTATAAAGCTGGCTGATATGTTAATCAGGCAGAATATTCAGTAAGTCCAAGGTTCAGTTCAGGTTCTTTGTCGCTTACCGATTTCAGGATTACAATAGCTGCTCCCAGAGCTGTTGCATCATTTATAACAGATGTAAACACTTTTTTCGAAGGGAATGATTTGGCCAGTAATTTCAGGAATATCCTGTTTTTTCCAAATCCTCCTGTTATATAAATGTTTTCAATATCATCATTTTCAGGAAGGATAAGTCTGATCGATTCAATTGTCATTTCGCACAGTTCACTCATTAGCTGATGATAACCTTCATCAAACGATTCAAAGTCAAACAGATCGATCCTTTCTTTAAATTCCCTGGATTCAGGTCCGCTGCTGAAAAATGCTCTCCTGTCCCCGTGGTACCTGGTTTTTAGCATTTTGATAAGTTCCGGGTCATACTTAACATTCTTATAGAAATCATCAGTGGTCCTGAAATGCTCATTTAATTTGCGGACTCCCTTGTCATGCATATTCCCGAGAAACAAGCCGAGACGATTTCACAGGCTGTCTTTCAATACTCATATAGCAAAGACAATCCCTGTCGAGCTGTTCTACTGAAAGTTTTTCAGGATTAAAAGGATTCATATTGATGCACCAGGTACCAGTCGAAACAAGAAGGAATTTACCCCTGTTCCCTGTAAAATAGGGAGCCAGGGAGGCAGAACTGTCATGAATCCCTATTCCTGCCTTTAGCTTTTTACCTTTAATTTCTATTTCAGTATATGTTTCAACCGGGACCGGCTGAGGAAGATCTAATTCCTTATCGGTGACCCAGGGATGATATTTCATATTGTCAAAATCCCACAGTCCGGTATGACAGCCTATTGATGTGTGCTCAGAGCAGATTTTGCCTGTAATCAGGTACGATATATACTGAGGAAAATGAAGGATATACCGGACTTTTGCAAACAGCTCCGGTTTGACAGTTTTAAGCCATAAGATCTGAATCCCTGAATTCAGCATTCCGAGTGCAGGTGAGGCTGTCCTCCTGCAAAATTCATCCTGTCCTCCATATCTCCTGTAGAGCCTTTCAGGGATGTTCTCATCAATCGGCTTCAGATAATTATAAACCGGGGTTATCCTTTCCATCAGAATCAAGATAAACAACTGTGGCACCATATGTGGCAAAATTCACGGCAGTAAGATCATATTTTTCTGAACTGACAAGCTCCTCAATAGATTTCTTAATCCATTCCTCGATAAGTTCAATATTATCGCATTCAAATCCGTCATCATCAAGTGCCTCTGAAAACTTTGTCTCTTCTTCCGAATACAAGCTTTAGATTATAGTCAAACAGAAGCAGTTTCTTGTTCGTTTTGCCAATATCAAATATTGCAATTACTTTCTCCTTCATATTCCTTTATACATTGATATAAGAGACATTTTTTTAAGTTATTACGATCTTTTGCCAAGTACCTCTTTTTCATATTCCATGATCTCTTCAATATAATCCTGCCCGACAGGAACTTTATTCACCATGCAATAGTAATCCCATACAGCTCCGTAAGGTTTTGTTTTCATCAGTTCCAGATATGACAGCCTTTCAAATGTTTTTCCCTGTTCTTCAAATTCCAGAAGTGTCTTATGGGGTTCGAGCAGCGCATACATGAATGCCATCTGGGCTGACCGCGTTCCTATCACATATGCGCCTATCCTGTTAAGGCTTGCATCAAAGAAATCGAGCCCGATATTTACTCTGCCAAGAACTTTTGCCCTTACTATCTCCTGGGCAATGAGCAACAGTTCATCATTGAATGTCACGACATGATCGCTGTCCCATCTTACGCCCCTGGTCAGATGCAGAAGTAGTTCATCAATATACAGAAGTATCGAGGATATCTTATCTCCTACCTGTTCTGTAGGATGGAAATGGCCATTATCAAGAGTGATCATTGTATTGTTCTTAACCGCATATCCCATGTAGAAATCATGAGATCCTACCACCATCGATTCTGATCCTATGCCAAACAACTTGCTTTCAACGGAATCCTTGAGATATTTTTTCGGATATTTTACTGCAAATATCTCATCAAGCGATTTTTTTAGGAGCTTTCGCAAGCCATACCTGTCAACCGGGGTATCCTTTGACCCATCGGGTATCCAGATATTATGGACCGATGGTGTTCCGAGCTGTTTTCCCATTTCAGCCGCAATGGCCCGGCATCTCTTATTATGCTCAACCCAGAATTTTCTGATTTTCGCGTTTTTGCTCGAAAGGGTAAAACCATCATCTGCAAGTGGATGGGAAAAGCAGGTGCAGTTGAAATCGAGTCCGATCTTCCTCTTTTTTGCCCAGTCGATCCATCCCTGGAAATGTTTTACCTCTATCTGGTCGCGGTCAACCAGCTTTCCTCCAAACTCTCCATAAATGGCATGAAGGCTCAGTCTTTGCTTTCCCGGAAGCAGCGACATTACCTTATCGAGATCATCGCGCATCTGAGTCATTGTTCTGTGCTTTTCCCGGGATAGTTACCAGTTGCCTGGATCCCTCCGCCTCCAAGTTCAGCACCCTCCTTTTCAAAACCCCCTACATCATCGGTCTGCCAGCAATGAAGGCTTATTACTACATTATCCATCTGCTTAAGGACTTTTTCGGTGTCAACTCCCAGTTCAGCATATTGTTCTTTTGCAAGCTGATATGATTTTTTAATGAGTTCTTTTTTCATTTCATTAAATTTATGTCGTTGGTATTTATTTCTATGTTTCTTTAATTCTCAGGTTCTCCTATCACTATTCCATATAAAAGACCTGTTCAAGAGGGATAGTAACCGGAGAGTTATCGGGATTTGTTTCCATGATATCTGCCATATATTTCCACCATTTCTTTACAATTTCAGTTGTCCCAAGATCCTGAGAGGAACTTTCTCCCGATCTGTTCCTGGTATGCAAACAGGATATTTGTCTCTTCATCAAGGAATATCGAATAATTGCCAATCCCCTCTTTTTTTAACATTGTAACAAGTTCAGGCCAGATTTCACTATGCCTCTTTCTGTATTCCTCTTTAAAGCCGGGATACAGTTTCATTTTAAAACCAAATCTTTTCATATCTGAATAATTAGCCTAGTTTAACAACAAATGCTGAAAGAATAAGAATAATAATTCCTATGATCAGAACAATAATTGTTTTTTTCTTTACTCCTTTCCATTCATTTAGAACAATGCCCCATATATTGCTTATTGCAATATTAAGCGCCATCAGTATGCTCCATCCGAAAACCGCCATCCCTGCCGGTAATTTGCTTGATCCCATTCCAAAGAAATGGAACTGAAGAAACCATAAGAATCCTGCCAGAAATGTAAAGAGCAAGATTATTTAGAAGGACGCTGCCTGAAGAAGAAAAATAATCCTTATAAGTTTTGTTCCTGATATTAAGATATCCGCAATAGACAAGATTTGTAATAAATCCGCCAAAGAGAATGAAAATAAGGGATGGATTCTTCTGGAATAAAGGATTTGTTCCATGAGCAAGTGCAACATTTTCAATCGGCTTTCCTGCTTCAAACCCGAAATTGAAGCAGGCACTCATTATCCCGGCAAAAATTGCAATAAATATTCCTTTTTTCAAGGCAAATTCCTTTACTGCAGCCTTTTTCTCCTCCTCTGTCATCTCCCTGCTTTTAAGAGCTCCGGCATATCCTATAACTGCAATTCCGGCAACTGTCAGCGAAACTCCGATGATTGTAAGAATGCCGGCTCTGGTTGAAAAAAGGTCCTGACCTGACACAACAGCTGGAATAAGTGTTCCAAATGCAGCACATAATCCCAGGGCAATGCTCTGGCCGAGAGCAACACCAAGGTAACGCATGCTCAATCCGAATGTAAGTCCTCCGAATCCCCATAAAACTCCAAAAAACATTGCCATCAGCCTTGCTGATGAAGGAGACTCTCTTATAATAGGCATCAATTCACCCTGTGGAACAAAAATCAATGCAAACAGCCATGGCGCAATCAGCCAGGCAGCTACTCCCTGTGTCAACCAGTACGATTCCCATGCCCACTCCTTAACCTTCTTGAAAGGAACATAAAAGCTTGCAGCACCTATGCTGCCAAGAGCTATCAGCAGAATTCCTGCAATTGGATTCATTTAATAAATGTATTAGTTTCAGGTTATTAACTGAAGAGTATAAAAATAACTATTTTACTTTTCTGAAATCCGATAAAAATAGATTAATTTCAAATCTTGATTTTAATAACCTAATGTACATATTATGAAATCATTAAAATTATTACTTATGCTTTATGTTCATTCCTGCCATAACATTTTCGCAGGATTTGTCAACTTATGACCTTACAGTGGAGCATAAGACAAATCCTGTCGGGATGGATATTTTACACCCCAGATTATCATGGAAAATTAAGGGTACCGGAAATAATGTTATGCAGACTGTCTACTGGATAAGGGTAGCAACAGATCCGAAATTTCCCGGTTCAAAAATTGTCTGGCAGTCAGGTGAAGTGGCTTCTGACGAGTCAGTTCTTATTCCCTACAAAGGTCCTGATCTCAAGCCAGGTCAGAGATATTACTGGCAGGTAAAAGTATGGGATAATAAAGGAAGAACATCAAAATGGAGTCGAAACTGCATTCTGGGAAACCGGATCTGCTTACACCGGAAAACTGGAAAGCAAAATGGATCGAAATGGAAGGCGACACAAACCGTTATTCTCCTTCACCTCATTTCAGGAAAGAATTCTCTGTTGAAAAAAATATTGCCAGAGCTAGTTGTATATGTAACTTCTCACGGATTTTATGAGCTTCATCTGAACGGGAAAAAAGTCGGTGACCAGGTTCTTACCCCTGGCTGGACATCATACGGCAAAAGAATTCAGTATCAGGTTTATGATGTCACTACGTCAGGTTGTCAAAGGGTAAAAATGCGGTTGGTGCAGTGCTTGGCGACGGATGGTACCGCGGAACACTCGCCTGGGGAAATAACTGGGCAATTTACGGTAAAAGGCTTGGACTTCTGATGCAGATGAAGATCACATATACCGATGGAACCGAATCGGTCATCATAACCGATGAATCATGGAAATGCAACAACGACGGAGCTATCAGAATGAATGACATATACAACGGCGAAACCTATGATGCAACAAAAAGACTCACTGGCTGGAATCTGCCGGATTATGATGAATCAAAATGGGAAACTGTGAAAACAGGCAATTATAACAATAACATTATAGCCTCTGAAGGAGCACCTGTTAAAAAGATCCAGGAAATAAAACCGGTTAAAATATTTCGCTCACCAAAGGGAAGTCTTGCTGGTGGATATGGGTCAGAATATGGTCGGCTGGGTCAGGCTGAAGGTATCAGGAGCCAAAGGAACGGTTGTCACTATACGTCATGCTGAAGTACTTGATAAATATCGGGGAATTCTATACTGAAAACCTGCGGGTTGCCAAATGTCGAGCTTAATTATACCCTCGCGGGACGAGGACAGGAGACATATGAGCCGAGATTTACATTTATGGGGTTCCGCTTTCTCGAAGTTAACAGGATTCCCCGGGGAACTAACTACCGACAACATAACCGGTGTCGTTATTCATTCCGATATGACTGTTACAGGCACCTATGAAAGTTCAAATCCCCTGCTGAACCAGCTTCAGCATAATATTCAATGGGGTCAGAAAGGTAATTTTGTTGATGTGCCTACCGATTGTCCGCAGAGAGATGAACGTCTGGGCTGGACAGGTGATGCTCAGGCATTCAGCCGGACAGCAGCCTTTAATTATAATGTTGCCGCCTTTTTTACAAAATGGCTTAAAGATGTTGCACTCGATCAGAAACCGGGTGGTGAAGTTCCTGATGTAATTCCTGATGTCCTGAACAGGCAGAATGCTAAAACCGCAGCTCCTTCTGCCGGATGGGGAGATGTTGCCGTTATTGTCCCATGGACTATGTACCAGGTGTATGGCGATATTGAACTTCTTGAAACACAGTATCCCAGCATGAAGGCATGGGTCGAATATATAAGGAAGAAAGCAGGTGATTCATATATCTGGAAGGGCGGAAGCAAATATGGCGACTGGTTGTTTTATCATCCGCCTGTAAATAACCATTCAGAACCTGATGGCTTCACCGAACACGATTTTATTTCCACTGCATTCTTTGCATATTCAGCTGACCTGCTTGCAAAATCCGCAAAAGAGCTTGGAAAGACGGAAGATGCAAAGCTCTATACTGACCTCTTTAACAAGATAAAAAATGTATTTAACAATGAATATGTCACTCCCGCAGGAAGGGTTGGGACAAACTCTCAGACTTCATATGTCCTGGCACTTAATGTTCAACCTTCTACCCGATGATCTGCGCCCGAAAGCAGCAAAATTGCTTGTTGACGATATCAAAAGCAGAAGGAACCATCTTTCGACGGGATTTCTGGGTACCCCGTTCCTCTGTCATGTTCTTACACAGAACGGGTATGCTGATGTGGCTTATGATCTGCTGCTTCAGGAGACCTACCCGTCATGGCTCTATCCGGTAAAAATGGGAGCCACAACAATCTGGGAAAGATGGGACGGGCAAAAAACCGACAGCACTTTCCAGGATCCGGGAATGAACTCTTTTAACCATTATGCCTATGGAGCAATCGGCGACTGGATGTACAGAATTTCAGCAGGGATCGATAACGCCAACCCGGGATATAAGGAGATACTTATACATCCCTATATTTCAAAAAAACTCGAATTTTCAAAGGCAACATTTGAGAGTACTTATGGCACTATCGCATCAGGATGGGAAAGAAAAGGAGATAAAATCATTATACGTGTCATGATTCCTGTAAACACAAATGCAAAAATCCTCCTTCCGTCTGATGATTTAGCTAAAGTAACTCTGACAGGATTGCCAAAATCGGCTTCTAAAAGTGATTATAAAATGATTTTGGAAAACGGAGCCGAAAAAAGAGTAGCACTCACTGTTGGTTCCGGAGAGTATACATTCGAAATTTCGGAATAGTATCGAATAGGTAAGGTCGTAGGGGCGTTGCATGCAACGCCCTTACCATTGTTAACAGAAGGCTCATCTTTTTATCAGAAAACATATTAGTTGTGACTCCTGAAGATTTAAAAGAACGTATTTCCACGAGTGAATTTTCATTTCTGACATCAAGGAGCAGCGGTCCCGGTGGCCAGAACGTCAACAAAGTAAGCTCAAAGGTTGAATTGCACTTTGCCTTTAAGTGCACTGCTGCCCTTTCTGACAGGGAGAAGGAACTGATCTCATGGAAGTTGAGGTCAAGGATTAATTCAGACGGGGAGCTGATCGTCAGGTCACAGTCTGAGCGTTCACAATTAGGAAATAGAAAAAAAGCTGTTGAAAGAATCTATGTATTGATATCTGATGCACTTACTGAGAAACCAGAACGAAAACCTACAGCACCAACTAAAAAGTCGAGGATCGAACGTCTGGAAGAAAAACACAAGCGCGGACAGATAAAAAAAATGCGTAAAGAGGGTGATCTTTCCTCTGAGAACACTTAAGGCTTAAGGCCCTCCGGTGCCGGCATTCATTTATCTGGAAAATTTATACCTCCTTCAGTTTCCATTTTCCCTGTCGGAAAATAATCCAGGCAGTTAAAGTCATTATCGATTCGGCGATCACAATGGCTGTGAATACACCCTGCTGATTCATCCCTGCTCTCATCGAAAGGACCCATGCCAGTGGTATTTCAATACACCAGAATGCAAAAATATTGATTTTCAGCGGAGTCGTAGTATCTCCTGCTCCATTGAAGGAATTAACAAGGACCATGCCGAATCCGTACGCGATAAAGCCTATACTCACAATCCTCAGGCATTCCACTCCGGCTTCAAGAACTATTTTATCCTTAATGAAAAAACTTATGAAGTAGGAAGGGAATAAAACCAGTATAAGGCCTACCACTCCGAGAAGTATCATATTCACCCATCCCGTTGCCATAACAGCTCTTTCCGCCCGTTCAGGCTTTTTTGCACCCAGATTCTGACCGACAAGAGTTGATGCCGCATTACTTATCCCCCATGAAGGCAGAAGAACAAAACTTACTATCCTTATTGCAATTGTATAACCGGCTACTATTTCACTGCCGAAAACTGAAATTATCCTCACAAGGGCAATCCAGCTTATCGTTCCGATAAGGTTTTGGCCTATGCTTCCAAGTGACAGTTTTATAAGCCTTGTTATTATCTTCACATTAATATTTAACTGCTTAATAGATAGCTGAATGCGTTTTCTACCATAAAAAAGGAGCCAGAATTGGTAGAGAACTGCAATCCCTCTGCCTGTAGTCGTGGCAACAGCAGCTCCTGTAACACCCAGTTCCGGAAATGGCCCTAATCCGAATATGAGGCATGGATCCAGAATAATATTTATAATGTTACCAAGCCAGAGAACCCTCATTGCAACTGCTGCATCACCTGCGCTCCTGAAAATGGCATTGATGATGAACAGCAGCATTATCACTATATTGCCTCCAAGCATAATCTTTGTGTAACCTGAAAGTTGTTCTGTGATAATTTCTGAAGCTCCCATTAATTCGAGCAATCTGACAGAATATATTGTTCCCGGTATTGCTATCAGGAGCGATACAATAATTCCAGTAAAAATTGCCTGAAAAGCAGTTTTTGAAGCTTTTTCAGGATCTTTTTCCCCTATTCTTCTCGATACCATTGAAGTCGTGGCTGTGGCCAGCCCCAGTGAGATAGCATAAATTATGGTAATCATCGACTCAGTAAGTCCGACCGTTGCAACAGCATCAGCACCGAGCCTGGAAACAAAAAAAATGTCGACAATAACAAATACCGATTCCATTATCATTTCAAGAACAGCTGGTATCGACAGAAGTAGTATTGCCCTGCTGAGCTTTACTTCCGTAAAATCCTGCTCGGAACCTGCTACTGCATCCTTTACATCGCTGAAGAATGTCCTGAAATCAGTGCCAATAATATTTTTCAAAACAAATGAGTGAAATTTTTGTTATGTTCAAATAATTAAAATATGAATGGTGCGTTATAAAGCATACTTTTTTGTCAGCAATGAGCATCCGGATTGCAAACATTACAAATATTTATGACATTCGAAGTCCTGGCATAATAATTGTTTAAAAGCATTCTTGAAAAATAAAAGAAGGTCTTAAAGTTTTTGACAAACCATTTAATGAAAAAATTATTGAAAATCAGAAAAGAAACAGGTCGGATAAACGAATTTTTCATTCTGAATTATTGCAAGGGTCCCCTAGGTATAATATACTGATAAACAGTTATATGATATTACTAATGACCATTGCCGGAATACATGTTGTTAATAAAACAATTTTCATGTTAATATTTATATAGGCTGAATGATACAATGTATTTATGGAATATATATTTTTGGCCCAATTTATTTACAACTAAAAACTATTTTAAACAAGTAAATTTAAAACAACAAGGTGAAATTTTTCATCGACTGTAATGAACGCTAACAAAAATGAGGTTGCTGCCAGCCATACGGAGGGCCGCCTCGTGGGTTGCTCTTCTGATGAAGAGCCTGGCGCGAAAACCACGTTTTTTTCGCAAAACGTAATCCCAAACCTGTCAGTTAGCAACCGGAGTTCGGAGTTCATGCACCGCTACTTCCCCCTGACAACTATAGAATCCTGGAATGATTGGAAATGGCAGCTTCGGAATGCTTTCACAAGCATCGAAGATCTGAAGAAAATCATGAAATTGTCCGAAAAGGAGATTATGGCTATCAATAACCTGAAAGGCCGGCTTCCATTGAGGATTACACCCTATTTTGCTTCATTGATTTATAATTCAAAACCATCCCATCCGCTTCGCCGTAACGTTGTGCCTGTTGTGGAAGAACTGCTTGAGACAAGGAGTGAACAATCAGACCCGCTTCACGAGAAATCATTTTCTCCTGTTAAAGGAATTGTCCACAGGTATCCCGACAGAGTATTATTCACTGTTACCCAGGTATGTTCAAACTATTGCAGGTACTGTACCCGTTCCCATTCTGTAGGAAGGCTGGATAAGCTTGGGCGACAGGATTATGAAAAGGCTTTTGCTTATATTGCATCCCACAGGGAAGTCAGAGACGTTCTTATCAGTGGCGGTGATCCTCTTACACTTTCTGACGAAATTCTCGATTATATACTTTCAAATATACGGAAGATAGAGCATGTTGAAATCATCCGGATCGGTACAAGAATTCCCGTGGTTTTACCGCAGCGGGTAACCGATAACCTGATTAACATACTCAGAAAATACCATCCTCTCTTCCTGAGCCTGCATTTTTCACATCCGCTGGAAATTACAGAAGAATGTGCAAAAGCATGCAACAAACTGGCTGATGGCGGATTTCCTCTTGGAAGCCAGACAGTACTGCTGAAAGGCATAAATGATAATGTGCCTGTAATGAAAGAGCTGATGCATAAATTATTAATGGTCAGAGTGAGACCTTATTATCTATACCAGTGTGACCTGATCCCAGGCTCCGGCCATTTCAGAACTACTGTTGCCAAAGGTCTGGAGATTATTAAAGGGCTGAGAGGCTTCACAAGTGGCTATGCTGTTCCGACTTTTGTCGTTGATGCTCCCGGTGGCGGAGGTAAGATACCTCTTCTTCCAAATTATGTTGTGGAACATAACGATGAGCATATTGTTCTTCGCAATTACAGGGGTACTTTATGCGAATACCCTGAAAAATAGACCCTGATACAGATGAAGATCGGATTGACTTATGATTTGCGGTCATGGTATCTTGATCGTGGCTATTCTATGGAAGATACCGCTGAATTCGACAAGCAGGATACTGTTGACGCTCTCGATACTGCTCTTGTCAGTATGGGATTTGAAACCGAACCGATTGGTAACTGCTTTCAGCTGATAGAAGCTCTCTCAGCAGGTAAACGATGGGATCTTGTATTCAACATTGCAGAGGGACTTTATGGAGATGGAAGGGAATCGGTAGTTCCGGCAATTCTGGACCAGTATAAGATACCATACGTATTCAGCGGTCCGGTTATAATGGGCATTTCTCTTAACAAGCATCTTACAAGACTTATAGTTGCTTCAGCAGGCGTACCTGTCAGCCCCGGAATGCTTATTTCTGATTCAGGCGATTTGGATAAATGTAATCTGGTATATCCGCTCTTTATAAAACCTGTTTCTGAAGGTACAGGAAAGGGAATTACTGAAAAGAATCTTGTTAATTCAAAGGCCGAACTCAGGCAGATGGTTGATTATCTTCTTGAAAGGTTTAATCAGCCGGCCCTGGTAGAGGAATACCTTCCGGGCAGGGAGTTTACTGTTGGTGTCATAGGCTCGGGCGATGATGCAGTAGCTATCGGAGGTATGGAAATAGAATGCAGGGATAACCTTCCCTATTCAGTGGAATTCAAGGAAAACTATCAGATTTTCTGCAAATACAAACCGATGGACAGCGAAATTGCCGGAGAGTGCAAAAGAGTAGCTTTGAATGTCTGGAAAGCTCTGGGCGGAGTCGACGGCGGCCGGGTTGATTTAAAAGCCGACAGGAACGGCCGTATTTGTTTTATAGAAGTTAATCCCCTTGCTGGCCTTCATCCTGTTCATTCTGACCTTCCAATACTTTCGAATATGGTCGGGATCAATTATCAGACTCTTATCGAAATGATTATGAAATCCGCTATCAAGCGGCATCATCTTGCCAATATGACAAAACAAAGATGTTGCATACTGTTTAACCAGCCAAGGGAGGGAGCTTTACCTGATGAGCTTGATGTGCTCGATCAGGTTGATTATATTGAGATTAACCTCAATAAAATAGGTATTGAGACATACAGGAAAGGGATCACCTCAGATTTCATGCGTGAAGTACCTATCCTTACAGAGGAAAAACCTGACTTTGTTTTTAACCTTGTTGAATCGATAAACAATAAGGGTGAGCTGTGCTATTTTGTACCCGCATTGCTTAATATGTACTCGATCCCCTACACGGGAAACCCTCTAGAAGCAATGTTTATTACCACAAGCAAAGCGCTGACAAATAAAATTCTGTGTGAACAGCAGATTAACACACCATCTGCATTTTTCCCATCGCAATACAGTATGCTGCAGCCAGGGAACCGGTATATAATAAAACCTGTATGGGAAGATGGATCCCTCGGAATAACAGGAGAATCTGTATTTACTTTTACACCAGGCTATGAGAAAAAGCTCATGGAGTTTGACGATTCCCACTGGATCATTCAGGATTATATCGATGGCCGCGAATTCAATATAAGTGCCCTCTTCAGCGAAAATGGCCCTCAGGTTATGCCTCCCGCCGAAATGGTTTTTCACAATTTTGATGAAAATACACCCAAAATAGTCGATTTCAAAGCAAAATGGGTAGAGGAAAGTTTTGAATATGAGAATACTATCAGGGAATTCCCGGGTAAAAAGCTTAATCCTGTCCTGTCTGAAAAAATCAGTGAAATTGTATTGCAATGCTGGCAGGTATTTGGATTGAAAGGATATGCAAGGGTTGATATGAGAATCGACAATAAAGAGAATCCTTTCGTTATTGAAGTCAACGCAAATCCCTGCATGTCGCCTGACAGCGGTCTCGTTGCAGCAACAAATGAAGCTGGTTTACCTATTACTGAGGTTCTCCGGCGAATAATCACAGACCTTAACCGCTGAAAATATATGGCAACAGTTACAAAAGGTATTAAGCCAAATGACAGAAAGAGTATTGAGGAGATTCTGCGCTCCACCGATTTTTTTTATGAATTCGAGATCCGGACAGCCCTTGAAATTGCCGACGAGACATTATCGGAGGGAACAGAAAAATCGGGGTATCACTGGCTTAAGGTCGCTGATGATGATGGAGTAATTGCATTTGCAAATTATGGCAGGAATGCTTTTTCGACACATTCATGGGACCTCTACTGGATTGCCGTGCATCAGAATTCCAGAAATAAGAAGCTTGGGTCACTCCTTCTTAAGGCAATCGAAGACGATGTCAGAAAAATGGGTGGGAAAATCCTATGGATCGAAACTTCGGGAAGGCCGTTATATGTTTCGACTGAAGAGTTTTACCGCAGGAATGGTTACGAACTTCAGGCAAGCCTTAAGGAATTTTATGGTCCGGGCGATCCGAAACAGATTTATTCAAAAGTCCTTTAAACCGGGATACGGCTTAATTCAACTATATAAGATTTGAATTATAATATTCAGGTCTTCCTGTCACTTCCTCTCCTAGCCAGTCAGGCCTGTCAAATACTTCCTCTTCATCAGTTAATTCCAGTTCGGCGATTATCAACCCTTCATGCCTGCCATGAAAAAGGTCAACTTCGAAGTGGTGACCACTGAAAGGAACTATATATCTTGTTTTATGAATTCTACCCGGAAGGCATAATTTAATAATTTCCATAGCTTCGGAAGACGGGATCTCATATTCCCATTCATTGCGGGCAAACCTGGTATTTTCAGAAGGTGCTTTAATCGTAAGAAACGCCCTTTCATTGCATAAACGCAACCTGATAACCCTTGTATGGTCGACAGAAAGATAACCCTGGGTGATTTCCATCTCCCTTATTGAAAGATGTTTGAATTCACCTTTGACCAGAAATTTGCGTTCAATCTCTTGTGGCATTGTTTTATTGTAAAGGTATTATTTCCCAGGATACTCTTTTAATTTGTTTAATTTATAAATATTCTTAATTTACTGTATTCCTTTGTGTTACTTAGTGACAGCCTTTGAGATCCCTGGTGGTTAAATTCTTTTTTACCACAAAGGCACACAAAGGATATCACGAAGGACTCACAAAGTCTATGAATTTTACAGGTTAAAAAAGTTGTTAACAAATTAGTCAAAAAAAATAGATTTTTGTATGTAATAATCCAATAATCCTTTAAATTTGATATGAAAGAGATATAAAAAGATATAAGTTTCATTAGTTTTAGGTTGTGTGGGTAGATGGCAGTGTATGGACTGATGTCATAACATCAGTCCATTTTGTTATACAAATTGAGTTATTTTAAGTATTTTTAGGTATGGATGTAAAAATGGAACCCGGCTGGAAATCCAGACTCAGTCCTGAATTTGAAAAGGATTATTTTGCCAGGCTGGCTGGATTCATAAAGGATGAATACCATACGACAACAATTTATCCGCCTGGAGCTCTTATCTTCAATGCCTTCGATATCTGTCCGTTTGATAAGGTTAAAGCAGTCATTATAGGTCAGGATCCGTACCATGGTCCGGGCCAGGCTCACGGCCTCTGCTTTTCAGTCAGGGACGGAGTTAGATTCCCTCCAAGCCTGATTAATATCTTTACCGAAATCGGGTCTGATTTGGGGCTCCCTATTCCATCATCCGGTGACCTGACAAGGTGGGCAGGGCAGGGAGTGCTTCTGCTCAATGCAACTCTGACTGTAAGAGCCCATCAGGCAGGGTCGCATCAGAAAAAAGGATGGGAGGAATTTACTGATTATGCTATAAAGGTTCTGAACGACGAAAAGGACCATATTGTATTTTTTCTGTGGGGAGCATTTGCACAGAAAAAAGGGGAAGCTATCGACAGGTCACGTCACCTGGTGCTGGAATCAGTTCACCCCTCTCCTCTTTCTGCATCAAGAGGTTTCTTTGGCAATAAACATTTCAGCAGATGTAACGATTATCTTGTAAGCAATGGCATTGAGCCAATTGACTGGCGCTAAAAATCAGAATGGATTTATTTGATTTTGTCAAGAGCCTCCCCTACAGTTTTTTCCAGTTCTGAAAAAGCTTCGAAACCAACTGATAATCTGATCATTCCAGGCTCAGGATATTTCAATCCCCAGACCGACTCTACAGGCATAAGTATTGTCTTCGGATCTCCGAGTGAAGGAATAATCTTTATTTTTTCAGAGACTGCTCCTAAAAAGTTATCCCTCCTGATCTTCTTCTCATCATCAGTATTTCCGGCAAAGTCAAATGTTACCATTGCCCCGAAACCCCGGTCTTCAAACAGCCTTACAGCTTCATTATGAGTAACATGATCTCTAAGCCCGGGGTACCAGATTTTGCGTATGACCGGATAGGTTTTCATAATATCAACCAGTCTTTCAGCATTGCGGCATTGCTCCCTGAACCTCAGTTCAAATGTCTGTATCTGTGTATTCAGCCTGTAAGCATCATCGGGTGAGATCATGTGACCAACAAACTTCCGGTATTCTATTGCAGATTTCATTAATTCACGATCATTTCCGCACAAAACTCCGGCAGTGATATTTCCATGACCAGAGAAGTACTTTGTTGCACTGTGAATAACAATGTCAGCCCCTGCTTCAAGAGGCCTGCAGAGCAATGGGGTTGCAAAAGTGTTATCAATAATAACTTTTGATCCATACCTGCCGGCAAGCTTTATCACATTGACAAAGTCGGTGATAATTAGCATGGGATTTGAGATTACTTCAATATAAATGACCTCGGGCCTGATTTTGCTTATTATCTTTTCACACTCAGCAGGGTCATACTTTTCATTTACCGGATTAAAACTGTGGACCTTAATCCCCCGTTTTTTCTTTAGAACAGATTCTATAAATGAAATTGTCCCTCCGTATATCTCACTGAAGAAAAGCCATGGACCTGTCGATTCCCCTTTCTGAAAGATCGAAACTGCCGTGTCGATAGCCGACATGCCTGATTGGGTCAGAAGCGCCCAGCTACAGGCTTCAAGCTTCATTATCTCCTCTTCCGCATCAACTACAGTAGGATTCCTGTACCTGGAATAAATATATAACTCCGGAATCCTTTCATTGTCAGTTTCTCTGGTAAATGCCCCTTTCGTTGTATCTGCATCATACAATTCAAAACCTGCATCCCTGTAAACAGGGGTGCGGGAGCTGTTGACCGGCTTTTTTTTCATATTTAAAGGCTGATTGATTATGCCGGCAAATTAACCGATTTTTAGTTAAAGAGATGAATCAAGAGTAACATTCTTTATTTTAAGAAGCCGGTTTTCCACTATGACATCATAGGTCATCCTGACCTGTCCAAAATAATTCATATAGGTAAAATCGACCGGTCCGGTTGAAATAGTGTCTCCGTTTATCGAGGCAGATATGTATGCTTTCGGGAAGGCTGTTTTAAAACGGTGATAAGCCGATTCGGCACTCTTCTCTATTGTCCCGAAACTGATTTCCTCATCCTCGATTCTGACAACAACTTCAGTCAGTGCTGATTCGCTCAGATTCCTGATCCTTACATCGGTGGGTCCCTCAGGTGAAATTGAAGTCTTTTTACATGACAAGCATATTGTCAGGAACAAGGTAATTATCAACAGCCTTTTCATGGACTCAGGAAGTTAGTTTCCTGACTATATAACAGAAATTCAGGGCAAAAAGTACGTCCGGTTCAGATAATTGTCAGGCTGCTGGCCGGCACCCATCCCTTGTTGCCGTCAGAGAGCCTGATCTCGTACCATTCACCTACAGTGTCTTCAATAGAGACTTTAGATCCTTCGTGGAGTACAAAAAGATCTGTTCCGCTATTATCCGGAGAACTTTTCCCGTTGACCGAAGGTGCGAAGATCACAGCTTTCTGGCTGTCATAGACCAATGACCTGTTACGAACGGTAAATCCCAGTGATGACGCTGATATTATCAGGAACAAAACTGCGGTCCAGAATCCAATTACTTTGACCCTGTATTTTGAGGAATAGATGTATAATGACAGCAGCAGCAGAAAAAGTACGAATGTAAAAACACTGATAAAGGCCCAGGTATTTGTCGGGAGCAATAATGAAAGAAAATCGAACCACCTTATAAAAAACAGCTCAGGGATCTCCTCAAATTTATCAACCACAAGCGATCGGGTAATCTGAAGATTATAGTTAATATTATTATCTGCAGGTTTTAAAAGCAGGGCACGTTCATAGAAAAGTATCGCTCCCGGGATATTATTCAGCTTGAAATATGCATTGGCGATATTATAGCTGAGGGCAGCCGAACGGTATCCTGTGTCATAGATTTCAAGCCATTTATCAAGCGCTGCCTGGAAATTTGAGGCGGCATAATATTCAACACCTTTGTTAAATTTCTCACTCCTCTCCTCCTGTGCACCAACAGAACTCACTGAAAAAACCAGCAATAACAATACAAGAATATTTCGGTTTAATAATTTCATTTGTCAGCTGATTGAATTTTCAACTACCCGTATAAATTTTGAAGCATCTTCGTAAATCTTTTCTGTTTCTGCAACAGATGATGAAGGAGCAAATCTCGCAAATTCGCATGAGTCAATTATTGAAGTCAGGTTAGCTATTTCCTGTTCATTAATTCCTTTCCCTGCAAGAGAGGCAACAGCGCTGTTCCTTGTAAGTTCCGAAACGGGTATATTGAGCTTGTCGCTCAGATATCCCCATATTGCCTTCAGTATTTCTTCATAGAATTTGTCGGACTGCTTCTCTTTCAGGCACTTTTCGGCTTCTTTCAGCCTTTTCCCTGCAACTTTGGCTGCTTTTCTGTTCCTGACACTGGCCAGGTCAGAATTCCTGCGTATATGTTCTCTCCTGATAAAAAGCACGGTAAGGAATAATATCAGCGCAAATGCATATGAACTGTAGAACGATCGTTTTGAGGAGAATACATTCCCCGACTTTCTCAGCATACCTGGTTTTGAACTGATGAACCTTATATCTTTTCCAAGATATCTGACATCTTCTTTTGCAACTCCCCCGTATACTGTGATTCCATCATTCTGCTCAGTTCCCTTCCGTGCATAAAAATGGAGTCCGGGTGAGGAAACTCTCTCAAATTGTCTTGAATCGATATTGAAAAAAGAATAGGTAACAGGGGGTATTGAAAAATCACCATAATGCCTCGGAATAAGAAGATATTCAAAAGTCTTCTGCCCTGTTGTTCCATTAAGGCTGTTTTTCAGGTTATCGGTGATTTTTGGATCATAAACCTCAAGGTCAGGTGGCAGTTTCATCTCCGGAGCATTTGCCAGTTTAAGGTTTCCGCTTCCTGAAACCACCATTTTAAGGTTCACTGCATCATTCACATTAACAGTGTCTTTACTTAGTGAAGCAACCAGATTAGCTTTGCCGACAATGCCTGAGAAATCATCAGGTTTTACTCCAGGCAGCGGATTCACTTTGATTTTAGCCGGCTTGCTCATAACAACTTTCGGAATTGTTGTGTATGTTGGAAAAATATCCCCGAAAAAGGGATCAGACTGACCTGATTTCTGGCGAAGCAAAACCGAGATCTGTACCGGATCAATATTTATTTCACCAGGCATCTGCGGATAAAGAAGAAATCGCTGCACAACTCCCGTCCCGTATATTGTCCCGTTTATATTCTCACGTTGAAGGGAAGTAAGCGGGGTGGTCTCCAGATCGGTTTTCAGAAATCCTTCAAAACCGGGATATTTAATTTCGTTAATACCTGAAATATCGATCCGTGTATAGATTTTTACAGTTACAGCTATATGCTCCCCAAGAAACACTTCTCGTTTACTGAGCGAAAGGTTAACGAAAATATCATCACCCGTCTCTTCTGCAACTTCCTCATTAACTCCTCCTCCTGCACCCCTGGCTGCCTGACCTGAAGCATTACTTCCTATAACTTCAATTCTCAGGGAATCAGAATAATATGTTTTATTCTTAATTGTGACGGAAGCCGGGGCAATTACATATTTTCCCTCTTTTACCCCCTGCAGGTAATAAACGTATGAGTATGTGGTTGATCTGGAGACTTTACCATTTATGATCTGAGTGCTTGAGCTATAGGATGTCTGGGGACCCATCAGCTTGTAAAAACCGGTAAAAGGTGGTTCCTCAAATTCCCCCCCGCCCGAATTTACTGTCCATGAAACACTGAACTGCTCACCGGCCCTGACAACCTCAGGATATTCTGCCACAACGGATATCTCCTGCCCTGCTGCAGAATAACTCATCTGCAGCAAGATCGTGACCAGTATAATGGTGTTTACTTTCATTCCGCCAAATTACCAGTTTTTAACCGTTTTTACCCTTGCTTTTGCTGCTTTTGCCAACTTTACCTTTTCCTGGACATTCTTTTCATCGTTGGCAATTGCATTTAACAGACGCTCAGCATCTTCTTTTGAAATAGACTGTTGCTGCTGATCTTGTTGCTGATCATTGTTTTGCTTATCCTGGCTGTTCTTTTCCTGATCCTGATTTTTATTCTCGTCATCTTTCTTCTCCTGATCCTTATTCTGATCCTTATTATCCTTGTTTTGTTGTTGCTGCTGCTGTTGCTGCTGCTCCTTTAAAAGATCCTGGGCATAGGCAAGATTGTATTTGGCTTCCGGATTATCAGGTTTAAGCCTCAGTGAATTTTTATAAGCCTCGATGCTTTCCTGAAGCTTATCTGCCATAAGCAGCGAATTCCCAAGATTATAAAGGCTTGCAGATTTTTTATCCTTGTCCTCATTCATCCGGTGACTTTCGATGAACTGCTTTCCGGCATCTTCATATTTTTTCTGCCTGTAAAGAGCATCACCGGAATTGAAAACAGCATCACCCGATTCTTTGTTTTTATCAAGTGCCTTCCTGTAATATATTTCCGATTCGGGAAATTTGTCTTTTCATATTCCCGGTTACCCTGCCTGATGAATTTTTTGTCGGCCTGTGCCCATGCGGGACCTGAAAAACAGATCAGGAAAAAGAGACCGGTTAATCCTGACCTTATATGAACCATAGTATGTTTATAGGTACTATTCATTTGTTTTACAATAAATTATCAGATGCGGAAATTTAAAAAGTCTGACATTCTGAAGTTTCCTGTTCTTTCTTTCCATAATAATGAATTCAAGTATTAGGAAGAAAAGAGCTATAGCAGCAAATATCTGGAACTGATCATTGTATTCAGTGTACATTGTACTTTCAAGTTCATCCTTCTTCATTTTTCTGATATCATTGAAAATTGCATCGAGTCCGATATTGAAATTATTCGCCCTGATATAATTGCCGCCTGTGCTGAGCGCAATCTTTTTAAGGATTTCCTCATCCAGTTTTGTTATTACTGTTGAACCGTCTGAATCCTTAAGATAGTCTCTTCTCCCTCCTGTGGTTACAGGTACCGGGACACCCTCTGCTGAGCCTATTCCTATTGTATGTATTACAATTCCTGCTTTGATGCCGCTTCAGCTTCCGAGACCGGATCATCCTCATGGTTTTCACCATCCGTGATAATTATCATTGCCTTGCTTTTACCTTCACCCGGACTGAATGATTTTGCTCCAAGATTAATGGCCGCTCCGATTGCTGTTCCCTGTTTTGGAACCATTTCAGGATTTATTGTCGAAAGGAACATTTTTGCTGATATATAATCTGTTGTCACTGGTATCTGAGTGTATGCATCACCTGCAAAAACTATCAGACCTATCTTGTCATTTTCCAGATTGTCCACTAGCCTTGAGATAGCCTGTTTTGCCCTTGTAAGCCTGTCGGGCTGAATATCTTCCGCAAGCATTGAATTACTTACATCGAGAGCTATTATCACCTCAACTCCCTGTTTCTTTACTTCCTCAAGCTTTGAACCGAACTGGGGCCTTGCAAGCATCATAATAAAAGCTGAAATCCCTGTAAGCAGAAAGATGAATTTAACTACAGGCCTTACCCCTGACATTTCAGGCATGAGCCTTTCAATAAGAACAGATTCGCCCAGCTTTTTCAGTGATTTCCTTCTTCTGAATTCATTTATGATAAACAACAGCTGCCAGTGACCGGAAGCAGAAGCAACAGGTATAAATAATCGGGATTTGCAAATCTGAACAGCTGCATATATTTTAATATATTAAGTAAGGTTCCTTAACACTGTAATCCTCAACAACATTTCAATCATCAAAAGGCAAAATGCAACTATTGCAGGAATGAGGATATTTCTCCTCTTTCCTTGTAAATTGCCTCACATCTATTTTTGATTTTTCAAGTTTATCAATCTCATTGTATACCTGCACAAGCTTATCATTATCGGTGGCCCTGAAATATCTTCCCCCGGTTGTCTGTGCAATTTCCCTGAGGATTGCTTCATCAATCTCAACTGGCATATCCTGATACTGTATTCCAAATGGTGTCTGAACAGGATAAGGTGCCATCCCCTGGGTGCCTACACCGATTGTGTACACCCTGACACCAAATGTTTTTGCTATCCCGGCAGCTGTTGCCGGAGCTATTTCACCCCTGTTGTTAACACCATCCGTCAGAAGGATTATTACCTTGCTCCTGGCTTCAGAGTCCTTAATCCTGTTAACTGCATTTGCAAGACCCATGCCGATAGCTGTTCCATCTTCTATCATTCCGCTTTGTATTTCCCTCAGCAGGTTAATAAGAACTGCATGATCAGTTGTCAGTGGGCACTGGGTAAAGCTTTCGCCGCTGAAGACCACCAGTCCTATCCTGTCATATGGCCTTCCGGAGATAAATTCAGTGGCCACATCTTTCGATGCTTCAAGCCTGTCGGGCCTGAAATCACGGGCAAGCATACTGCCCGAAATATCAAGTGTCAGAACGATATCAATACCCTCTGTTGAAACATCCTGGAACTTATCGGTTGACTGCGGACGGGCAAGCGCGATAATAAGCAGTGTTATTCCGGCTGTTCTGAGCGCAAAAAGAATGTGCCTCAGATAATTCCTGAATGTTGGTGCTGATTTTTCAAGCTGCTGAAGACCGGGCAAACTGAAAGGCAGCTGATGCTTTATGCTGCTTGATGACATAAAAAGCGATCATTGCCGGCACAATTACCAGCAGGATAAAGCAAATTCGGATCAGCAAAAGTTATTCTGCTCATACGCTTTTTCCTCCCTGCTTTTCTGTTTCATCATTCTTAACCTCAGCCGGTTCATCTTCCCTGGTCGCTGATACAAAATCCCATGAAGATGTAAAAGTTGATGTCATTTTCGATCGGCTCAGGCTTGTATTTGGCAAATTTCACAAGATCAGCGGCAGTCAGGACAGATTTGAACTTGTTGTAAGATTCATCTTTCCTGAAACCCGTTCTTACAAGTGCCTCAAGGGTTTCAGACGTTGTCAGCTCAAGGGAATAAACCTTAAATCTGTTTTCAAGGTACTGCCTGATAATCTCAGTAAGCCGCGTATAATACTTCTTTATTTCACCATTCTGCCATAATTTTTCTTCCCGGAGCATTTCCAGCTCCCGGAATGCTATTAAATGCGCCGGCTCGATGATAGCCGGTTCAATTATTTCTTTCTTATTTTTTTTGAACTTTTTGATTAACCTTAATAACAGCCACACAACTACAGCCGACAGAAATGCAAAAAGAACCCATGGAAGTATCTCACCCAACGTCAGGGGTGCCCTCCGCGGTGCAACTATATCAAATATTCGGGCTGCAGTGTCGGGAGGGGTTAGTTTGACTCTTGCCACCTCAAGCATGGAATAATCGGAAAAAAACCGTTTCACTCCTGCGGAATCAGTAATTTCAGCATACATGGGATCGACCATGTAAAAACCCGAATCAAAGGATGTAATAAGGTACTTTTCAGTAATTCTGATCTTGTTCGCATCAAGGTTTGCTGTATCGATCAGAGGCCCTGACAATATCTCAATATTTCTGGTTATTGAATCCCTTAAAATGGGAATTGAAAGCTTCAGGCCGGAGGGCTGGTCGATTGTCAATGAAAAATTGATCTGATCACCTATATATATTCTTGAAGTATCGAAAGCCGCAGTGACAGTAACCTCCTGACCTCTCATTGAGAAGGACGTTATCAGAAACAGAAATAATATTAAAAAATCATGCTTCCTCATAACAATCATCTGTTCTCAAACAGCTTGATAAGCGGTTTAACATAATCATCCCCTGTGCTAAGTTCTGCAAAATCAACCCCGCACCTTTTAAAGGTATTCCTGATACTTACAATATGAGCATTCCACCACTCTGCATAGTTTTTCCTGATTTGCTTTGAAGATGTGTCAATCCATTTTTCAGTGTCTGCTTTCCGAATCCATAACCTTTAACAATCCAACATCAGGCAGTAATTTTTCGAGACGGTCAGAAACCTTCAGTGCCACAACATCATGCTTACTTGCTGCGATCCTTAATGCTTCCTCAAATTCAGGAGCTATAAAATCGGAAATTATAAAAGCTGTGCACCTCTTTTTTATCGCATTTGTAAGGAATCGCAAAGGTTCACTCAAGATTTGTCCTGTTGCTGCCGGGTTTAAAATCGAGAGTTCCCTTATTATCCTGAGGATATGTTTTCTTCCCTTCTGGGGAGGAATAAATTTCTCTACTTTATCGGTAAAAAAGATTACCCCTATCTTATCATTATTATATATTGCTGAAAATGAAAGCACAGCAGCAACTTCGGTCATGATATCCCTTTTAAAGCTGAGTGTCGATCCAAAATTGCCGGAACCGCTCACATCGATAAGAAGCATGACCGTCAGCTCCCTTTCTTCTTCATATATCTTTACCCATGGATGATTAAACCTTGCTGTCACATTCCAGTCGATGCTTCTGATATCATCTCCATACTGATACTCCCTTACCTCGCTGAAGGCTATTCCGCGCCCCTTGAAAGCACTGTGGTACTGCCCGGCAAAAATATGCCTGGTCAGACCACGGGTCTTGATCTCTATCCGCCTTACTTTTTTTAATAGTTCGACTGCTTCCATTTTACAGGTACTAGTTGCCAGTTGCTTGTTGCCAGTTGCTTGTTACTGGTAAAAAGTCCCCGGTTAGAAAATGACAACCAACCAGCAACAAGAAACCAGTAACAATTAACTTTTCAGGGCACCTCGACTACATTGAGTATTTCAGCAATTATCTTATCCTGATTGATATTCTCAGCTTCGGCCTCATATGTCAGACCTATCCTGTGGCGCATAACATCCGCACAGACGCCTCTGACATCCTCAGGAATGACATATCCTCTCCTTCTTATGAATGCATAAGCTTTTGATGCCAGCGAAAGATATATTGAAGCCCTTGGTGATGCACCGTAGGAAATCATATTTTTAAAAGAAGGAAGACCATATTTTTCAGGATTACGGCTTGCAAAGACAATATTCAGAATATAATTTTCAATTTTTTCATCCATATAGACTTCCCTCACCACATTTCTTGCCCTCATGATATCAGCATGTCTTTAGCACACTGTTTGCTCCCGGGAAATCTTTTGCCAGGTTTTCCCTGACAATAAGTTTCTCCTCTTCCATCGTCGGGTAGTCAATCAGGACTTTCATCATGAATCTGTCGACCTGTGCTTCAGGAAGCGGATAAGTACCCTCCTGTTCAATGGGGTTCTGCGTAGCCAGCACAAGAAAAGGCTCTTCAAGCTTGTAAGTGTGTTCGCCGATGGTAATCTGCCTCTCCTGCATAGCCTCAAGCAGGGCGCTCTGAACCTTTGCAGGAGACCTGTTGATCTCATCAGCAAGAATAAAGTTGGCAAAAACAGGTCCTTTTTTTACGATGAACTCTTCTTTTTTCTGACTGTAGATCATGGTACCTATCAGGTCGGCAGGAAGAAGATCGGGAGTGAACTGGATCCTGCTGAACTTTGCATCAATAATTGATGCCAGCGATTTGATGGCAAGTGTTTTTGCCAGACCCGGAACTCCTTCAAGAAGGATATGCCCGTTTGCCAGAAGACCTATCATAAGGGAATCGGTCAGATGTCTCTGACCTATTATCACCTTATTCATCTCCATCCTGATGATGTCAACAAATGAGCTTTCCTTTTCAATTTTTTCATTAAGTACTCTTATATCGGCTGTTTGCTCCATAGCTTAAAAAATTTAAGTAGCAAAGATAATAAAATGAATATGCCAGTAACACCGGCGTAACGACCGGAAATTGACACACAAAAGAAGGTTTAAGAATTCTAAAAAGAAGTTAATAAGTGTTAAAGTTGTGTTAAATAAGGCGGAGTGAAAGGATTCCATTTAAAGTCAGCCCTGATTGAGCTTCTTAAGAGCAACATAAAAATCATGGGGATAAAAGCATTATTGAAATGCTGGGGAAGGAATACCATCAATGCCAGAAAGATGACTTCACTATAAAAAACCACCCTGAACCATTTGTACCAGTTCCTTTTCATAATGAGGCTTATCAGGCATACTATAATAAAAGGGTTGAGCCATAGTATATTAAGGTTCCATTTCAGCTCATGGTGAGCAGTAATGAAATTAGCGAAGATCAACATTATTGCCAGGAATGAAAATATGGTGAAAAGAAATATATCCATTATATTATTGGCTGCCTTTCTCCTTAACAATCCGGTAAGTATGATTACAATTATCAGAAGGAGAGAAATTACGAATAATGGTGATGTAAGAATTTTGTTTCTCGCAACCGGCTGATCAAAATCAAGGACAGTTTCAGGATCTGCAAGCAAAGGAATCATTTTACCTTCTCTCCGTATTATTAATTCTGATAATCCGTTTTTCAGATGATCGGGAAGGAACATCCTGTCCCTGAATGTGGCTTTTTTATCCCCGGGAGAGCCTATAAGAACGTCTATTCCCAATTTTATCCACGGATATCTCTTTTCATATTCACCTGTCAGGTACCTGAAAGTATGTAGCTCTTTATTCTCGTCGGGAGGATACAGGAGATCATCACCAACGGCCTTTTCAATTATATCCCGGATCCTTGATGAACAGTCATCATAATAAAAGTTATACTTATATTTCACATTTTCCGGCTTAAGGTTCTCTGCCAATAGCTGGAAAAGCCTTTCTATGCTTGCTGAATCGAGATTGAATTTCTGGGATATTACCCATCTTTCTTCTGAAAAATAGTCTTTGAGAAATCTGTCGTATGGATATACACCAAGCATATAATTGAGCTTTCCCTTGGCAAATTTCCAGGCAAAATTTGGTGTATTGAAGTCAAAAACACCCCAGTTATAAACAAGATCACTCTCTTCCTCAGGAATGACTACGCGTAACGCGCTGTGACCATACATAGAATAGATTTCTGAGCCAGGGCCGCACGTAATAAGGTAAACCTCCGCCCTGGGCTGTTCCTGTGATGATGCTGCCTGAAGTATGAAAACAAACAGAATTGACAGATACTGAAATTTCGCTCTCATCCTGATTTTAAATTCTTAATTGTAAACCTAAGGGTTTTTTTTGAGATAAGGAAAAGAGCTGAAGATCAGAATACAGTTCCCGCTTTGGAATTAGCTCTTTGTCCCCGCCTCGGCGGGGGGTTAATATTGGTTATGTGAATATTATTATGACGTAGAATCATTCAGTGACTTACAGTTTCACTCTGATTTTATTAGATTTATGACGCTTGTTCTTTATCTGCTGAGTATTTTATAGAGATTAATATTATATTAATTAAATAAACATAAAATGAAAAAACATCTGTTCCATGTTATTGCTCTAACTATTATGATTTCTATGAGCTGCAGTAATGAGACCCCTTTTAAAATCACTGATCTTCATGTGCATTTAAAAGGCAACCTTACGATTGAAGATGCAGTTATTAAATCCAAAGCAGAAAATATCGATTATGGCATAGCTGTAAATTGCGGTGTTGGATTCCCGGTACACAATGACAGCCAGATCGATTCGGTTGTTGCTCTCTTTAAGGAGTATCCACAGTTTTATCTGGCAATGCAAGCCGAAGGACGAGAATGGGTGAATATTTTCTCAAAAGAATCAATGGACAAGTTTGACTATGTCTTTACTGACTGCATGACATTCACCGATGAGAAAGGAAGAAGAAACAGAATCTGGATGCGCGACGAAACATGGATTGATGACGAGGAACAATTCATGGACTACCTGGTAAATACACTGGTCACAATTCTGAATAACGAACCTATCGACATCTATGTCAATTCCACTTTCCTTCCCGAACAGATGGCTGACAGATATGACCAGTTCTGGACTGAAGCAAGGATGGACAAGGTAATAAATGCTGCCAGGGAGAATAATATTGCAATCGAAATTAATAACAGGTACAGGATCCCGTCCGCTGAATTCATCAAAAGAGCAAAAAAAGCAGGCGTTAAATTTACCGTAGGCACAAATAATGCCAACGAAAATTTCTCGGGAGCTGACTATGCAATTGAAATGATAAAGGAATGCGGCCTGAAAGAAACCGATTTCTTCCTTCCCTCCAGAAAGACCAGGAGCTGATGCTCATGATATCATTTTGATATCACTATGATATTATTTTGATATCATTTTGATATCATTTTGATATCACATAATCATTATTCATTAAATTGCGTGGTTTCGACAAATATGGAGAATCTTCAATTAGCCAGAATATTACAGTTTCTTCCCGGAATAATACTTGGATTAACTGTGCACGAATTCAGTCATGCCTGGGTTGCAAAGAGATGCGGGGATCTGACCTCAGAACAGCAGGGAAGAGTCACATTGAATCCATTCAGACACATTGACGCATTGGGTTTTATCATGCTCCTGGTAGCCGGGTTCGGATGGGCAAAACCAGTTGAGTTCAATGAAGCAAATCTGAGAAATCCAAGGAAAGATGTTATAAAAATTGCCATAGCCGGTCCTGTCTCCAACGCCTTGACGGCTATTATATTATCAGCCCTCTATGTGGTAATTTTCTACATTTTCAGAGAAAATTACTCCAATGGTATGCATATTCTGAATATTATAATGCGATATGCTATTTATATCAACTGGGGATTGTTTGTTTTCAATCTTATTCCTTTACCCCCGCTTGATGGTTCACATCTCATCCTGAATTATTTTAAAAAATTTCCTGCCCTTTATGAGGGATTTTACAAATATGGGTCCTATATATTTTTCGCGCTCATACTGGTTACTTTGATATCAAAAGTAAACCTGCTTCCAATCTGGCCGGTTGTTCAGTTCCTCGGAGATAATGTAATGTCATTTTTCAGCACTCTTCTCCCTTAATATTTCTATAAGTTCCCCCTGTAACAGGGTTTTTAATCCTCTGACACTTGATTTAAGGTCTGAAATTTAGTACCTTGTAGCAACTCTATTTTATTTTGTCTGATTATACAATGTTACCCTGATATGACTAATCCTGACTTAAATCAGAAAGACAGATTCCGGGAAGCCAGGGAGATGATGGTAAGGGTCCAGATAATGGATCGTGGAGTAAAAGATGAGTCCATCCTTAAAGCAATGCGTAAAGTCCCCAGGCATCTGTTTGTCCCCGAAGAATATATTGACGAAGCTTATTATGACAGTCCGCTGCCGATCGGATATAACCAGACCATTTCGCAGCCTTATATAGTGGCATATATGACAGAAGCAGCAAAACCTGATCCCTCCAAAACGGCTCTTGAAATCGGTACCGGCTCCGGGTACCAGGCTGCAATCCTGGCCGAGACAGTAAAAAAAGTTTACAGCATTGAAATTGTCCCTGAACTTGCCAGGGAATCAGCAGAGAGGTTAAAAAACCTCGGTTATGACAATATAGTTATCAAATACGGAGATGGATACAAGGGATGGAAAGAATACTCTCCTTTTGACATAGTCATAGTTACAGCTGCTGCTGAACAGATACCCGGCCCTCTTATAGACCAGCTGGCTGAAAACGGACGTCTTGTAATTCCAATCGGTGAACCTTCTGCCGTGCAGGAACTCATTCTTCTGGTGAAAAAGAACGGAAAAATTGAAAAGAGCCGTCTGACATTTGTTAGGTTTGTTCCTTTTAAGAGATTGTAATTTTTAGCTGGTACAGGGAATCAAGATTTCATTAACCAGAAGCAAACTTTCCAGGAATTAAATTGTTTATAGAGTATAAAACCTCACTTAAATAATTTAATTATGAAAAAGCTTTTCTTCCTAATTACAGCAGCTGCTTTACTGTCAGCACATTCGATTGCCCAGGAATCAATGTTTGTCAAAGGTGACAAAGTTTTCAGTATCGGTTTCGGACTTGGAACATCATTGTATTCAGGTTCTTATTACAAAATGACCTTCCCTCCTCTAGCCGGTTCCATTGAGTTTGGTGTCAAAGATGGGATTTTTGAAAAAGGAACTCTTGGAATAGGCGGTGGTGCCGGTTATGTTGGCTATAAATATGAATATGCAGATTGGGGCTACAAATACTCCAATTTTATTCTAGGAGCCAGAGGATACTTTCACTATCCGCTTGTTAAGAAACTTGATACTTATACCGGTATCACTCTCGGTTACAATATTTCGAGTGCAAACGAATTTGGCACAAATAGCGGGTATGATTATGATTATTCTTCAGGCGGATTTATATGGGCATGGTTTGTAGGTGGCAGATATTATTTAAAGGATAATTTTGCCCTGCAGGCAGAATTGGGTTATGGTGTTACTTACCTTTCTCTTGGTGTGGCATTTAAGTTCTGAAGTCATTTAATCAGCCAAATATTAAAAAAGGAGACAGATTCGATCTGACTCCTTTTTTTCTGTGTCTCAGAGGCAATTGTTCACTAAGTTCACAAACCCGGCGATTCTGACCGGGATTAATCATCCGGTCCTGTTTTTTACAAACAGGCGTATAAAAATCGGGGTATAAAAAATAAAATTGACTTTGGTCTTAACAAGGTGTAACTTTGAAAATATTCAAACTGGAGACACACTGTATTCAAATAATATATTGCTATGAAACTCTATCTGAAAATCGCAGTCATGGTTTTCTTTCTTGCAGGTTTAATTGTAATCATGCAATCGTGCAAGAAGAAAGCCACGCTACCTGTCCTGACAACTTTAAATGTCACGGATATTACCCGGACAAGTGCAGTTACGGGCGGTAAAATAACAAGTGACGGAGGTGCTGAGGTGACCTCCCGCGGGGTCTGCTGGGGTACTGCTCAGAATCCAACTACCGGTTCCAGTAAAACAATCGACGGAAAGGGTACCGGATCGTTCACCAGCAATTTAACCGGATTGACTGCCGGAACCAAATACTATGTCCGTGCCTATGCCTCAAACATCGAAGGAACAAGTTATGGCAACGATGTTTCGTTTACTTCAGAAGCTTTAGGGCTGCCAACCATAACTACCACACCCGTCAGTGCCATAACAACAACTTCGGCCATATCAGGAGGAGATATAAGCTCTGATGGAGGTTCTCCGGTAACTGCCCGGGGCGTCTGCTGGGGCAAAACAACCGGTCCTGGTATAAACGGGTTGCATACAACAGATGGAGGAGGAACAGGTAACTTTCCAAGTATTATTACAGGATTAACAGAGAATACAGATTATTATGTGAGGGCGTATGCCACAAACAGTGTTGGAACAGTATATGGCAATGAATTGCCTCTTAAAACTCAGCCAGTTAAAAATGTTACAGATATTGATGGTAATATTTATCAATATATTACCATAGGAAGTCAGATATGGATGACTGAAAACCTCAGAACAACAAAGTACCGTAATGGAGATCCAATTCCAACAGGACTTAACGACGCAGCCTGGGACGGAACAAACTCAGGCGCTTATGCAATTTACGGTAATGATGATGCCAATGATGACGCATTCGGAAAACTTTACAACTGGTATGCTGTTACCGACAGCCGCCATATTTGCCCGGCAGGCTGGCATGAGCCAGGTGATGTGGAGTGGAAAACCCTTGAGACATATCTGACCAATAACGGTTATGGATTCGGAGGCAGTGGGAATGATATAGCCAAATCGATGGCCGCAACATCCGGATGGGTTGAAAGCTCCATAGCAGGAAGCGTTGGAAATGATCAGCCTGGAAATAACAGCAGCGGATTTTCTGCACTTCCCGGCGGATTCCGCCACTACCATGGTGCCTTTGAGTATCTTGAGAATTATGGTTTCTGGTGGACCTCTTCGACTGGTGATTCCGGGTCAGATAATGCCTGGAGCCGTTATTTGCAGAATAGTTCTGTTGGCCTTAACAGTATCCAGTACGATAAAAACAAAGGTCTTTCTGTAAGATGCATTAAAGATTAATTAACCAAAGTTGCTAGTTACTGGGTGCTTGTTGCTGGTTGTTTGAGAATAAACATTATAATTTGTTAAGTATTAGTTGAAAGATTATTGAAAATATTAAATATTACCCTATTAATCAGAAACTTAACCAGCAACCAGAAACAAGTAACCAACAGCTTGAGTTAATTAATAACGACTCAAATAACTTATTGAAGCGACACAAAGTCACCTACGGTGGCTTTTTACTTTTATAGACCTTTTATTTCAGTAATGGATAATATCTTATTTCCTTAACTCTTTTGGCAATTTGGTGTGGCCTGCTGTGTATGATGTACCCGTGTATGCAGGACAAAGAACATCCATGCAGGAGTAGATAATTATTAAAGAAAGTATTATTATCACATACAAAACGTATTTAATATTTAACGGCCTGTGTGACATTTTATAACGGATAACTGATTAATGCTGATATCAAAGGTACGATTATTCCTGAAATGATTCAGCCTTCGAAATCAGCATTATATACCGTTTTTTTATTTAAAAAAACAGGGTATTAAATTCAGTAATAATGAAAAGATCAAGCCAGATCAAAGCGATCAAGATTCATTACTTTATTCCATGCGGCAACAAAATCCCTGACAAATTTTTCCCTGGCATCTGCGCTTCCGTAAACTTCTGCAAGGGCCCTAAGCTCTGAGTTTGAACCAAAGATAAGATCGACCCGGGTTCCAGTCCATTTTAGTGCTCCCGTTTTGCGATCACGTCCATTAAATATCTCTCTGGTTTCAGAAGCTGGCATCCAGACTGTACTCATGTCGAGAAGGTTTACAAAGAAATCGTTGGTAAGAACTTCGGGACGTTTCGTGAAAACGCCATGTTTAGAGTTGTCAAAGTTTGTGTTTAACACACGCATTCCGCCTACCAGAACTGTCATTTCAGGAGCAGTAAGTGTCAGCAATTGGGCTTTGTCAACCAACAACTCTTCAGTTGATATGGTATATTTTGTTTTTAAATAGTTTCGAAAACCATCTGCTGCCGGCTCAAGCACTGTGAACGATTCCACGTCGGTTTGCTCCTGCGATGCATCCATACGACCCGGAGTGAATGGAACAGTCACAACAAAACCTGCATCTTTTGCAGCTTTTTCAACACCGGCACAACCTGCCAAAACAATAAGGTCGGCAAGTGAAACCTTTTTGCCGGCAGATTGAGTGGAATTGAATTCTTTCTGGATACCTTCAAGCGTTGCCAGTACTTTCGTCAGCTGAGCAGGATTGTTAACAGCCCAGTCCTTTTGCGGAGCAAGACGAATGCGTGCACCGTTTGCGCCACCGCGTTTGTCAGATCCACGGAAAGTAGAGGCAGAAGCCCATGCGGCAGATACCAGCTGAGATACCGACAGACCGGAATTGAGATACCTTAGCTTTTAATTCTGCAATATCTTTCTCATCAATCAACACATGATCAACGGCAGGTATCGGATCTTGCCAGATCAGCTCTTCTGCAGGCACTTCAGCACCCAGGTAACGGGCACGTGGTCCCATATCCCGGTGAGTCAGCTTAAACCATGCACGGGCAAAGGCATCTGCAAATTCAAGAGGATGTTCATAGAAACGTCTGGAAATTTTTTCATAAACAGGATCAAAACGCAAAGAAAGGTCCGTAGTAAGCATTGTTGGCGCATGCTTTTTAGACGGGTCATGGGCATCAGGCATGACCTTATCTGCATTTTTTGCTACCCACTGATGTGCACCGGCAGGGCTTTTTGTCAGTTCCCATTCGTATTTAAACAGGTTTTCGAAGAAGTAATAACTCCATTTGGCAGGAGTCTGTGTCCATGTAACTTCCAACCCGCTGGTGATTGTGTCGCCCCCTTTTCCTGAGCCAAACCTGCTTTTCCATCCCAGTCCCTGCTCTTCAATATCGGCAGCTTCAGGTTCAGGTCCGACATGTATAGCATCTCCTGCTCCATGGGTTTTGCCAAAGGTATGCCCACCTGCAATAAGTGCCACGGTCTCTTCATCATTCATGGCCATACGGGCAAATGTTTCACGAATATCTTTAGCTGCTGCAATCGGATCAGGATTCCCGTCTGGTCCTTCCGGATTAACATAGATTAATCCCATCTGTACAGCTGCAAGTGGATTGTCAAGGTCGCGTTCTCCGGAGTAGCGTTTGTCACTTTCCAGCCATTTGGTTTCTGAACCCCAGAAAATATCCTCTTCCGGTTCCCAAACATCTGCACGCCCACCAGCAAATCCGAAGGTTTTGAATCCCATTGATTCCAGGGCTACATTACCAGCCAGGATCATAAGGTCAGCCCAGGATATTTTCCGGCCATACTTTTGCTTGATCGGCCAAAGCAGCCTTCGTGCCTTATCGAGGTTGACATTATCGGGCCAGCTGTTAAGCGGGGCAAATCGTTGCTGTCCGCTTCCTGCACCTCCGCGACCGTCTCCTGTGCGGTATGTGCCAGCACTGTGCCATGCCATACGGATGAAAAACGGTCCGTAATGGCCGAAATCGGCAGGCCACCAATCCTGAGAGTCGGTCATTAGCTTGTGCAGGTCTTTTTTTATAGCATCCAGATCCAGACTCTTAAATTCTTCAGCATAATTAAAATCTTCACCCATAGGATCAGATACAGGAGAGTGCTGTCGCAGCATGTTTAATTTTAACTGATTAGGCCACCAGTCGCGGTTTTTTGTACCGCCGGCACCAACACTGTGCTTCTGAGTTGCTCCGGTAACGGGACATTTGCTGCCATTGTCTGAGTTATTTTCCATTTTTAATATATTAGTTTCTGAATGTAATTTATTTATTGTCTTTCAAAAATTTACCTATAATTTGAAGCTTTACATCTTCAATTTTAAAATCCGGTATTCTCTTTTTTTCGAAATACTTCTCTATCATTTCATTAAGCTCTGTATCGACAAAATCCTCAATCTGATCGGATTCGGAGCAATATAAATGATGATGGCTTTCCATTATGGCATCATATCGCATAACATCCCTTTCTGTTTTTACTTTTTTTATTAATCCATTGACAACTAAGGCATCAAGCACTTTGTAAACTGTTGCTGTTGCAATGTTCGGATGGTTAATTCGTATATAGTCAATTATATTTTCAGCAGTAGGATGATTATTGAGTTTAATAATAGCTTCAAAAATAGCAATCCTTTGAGGAGTTACTTTTAGTCCTTTCTCAATTAGTTTATCTCTTATTTCAGTTAATTTCATTACTAATAATTATCTAAAGATAATGATTCTCTTTAGATAATTAACAAATATAAGGCAATATTTCAAGAAAGTCAAGTTTATCACAAATTATTTTCAGCTGAGATGCAAAATCAGATTGAACTCTTTTGCAAACCATTGGTTTTGAGGGATGGCCGGTGCAGGGGTTTGAACCCGACTCAGGCTATATCTATTAAGAAACTGAAGGGCTGGCCTGGGTTGACCAGCATATTGTATGCAAATTGTATGTAAATGAGAAAAAGAAAAGAGGTCTGAACCTCTCTGACTCCTTAATTATCTTAGTGATTCCGGCGCGATTCGAACGCGCGACCCACAGCTTAGAAGGCTGTTGCTCTATCCAACTGAGCTACGGAACCGGTTTTCGGCGGCAAAAATACAATTTTTTTCAATCTTAACAAGGGGAAATATCCCCCTGCCTCCCTACGGAGAAATCGAATAACATCCCCCTAACCCCCTTCAAAGGGGGAATCGAATAACATCCCCCTAACCCCCCTCAAGGGGGGAATAGTACCAGGAACCAGCAAGATGTAACAATGGACCATCAGATCGATTTCATATAATTTATCAAACCCTTTTTATCGAGTATTTCCTTTAGCTGTGCCGGAAGGGGTTGAAAATTAAATCGATTATTACCGATCATTATCTCACCTTTCTCAAAGCTGAGAGCGACCTTTTCCCCTTGCCTGTATGCTTCAACAGCTTCTTTATGAACAATAAGTGCAAGACCCTGATTTATTGAGGAACGATAGAATATACGGTTTACCGATTTTACTATAACAGCTCTGATTCCTGCATGGGCAAGGCCGACTGAAGGATGTTCCCTTGAGCTTCCGCAGCCAAAATTATCTCCTGCAATAATAATATCACCCTGCTTTACATCGGATCTGAAAGAGGGATCAAAATCCTCAAACAGGTGAGGAATTATTGAATCAGGATCGGAACTCAAAACATTATAGGTATGCTTTCCGGCGAACATCTGGTCTGTATTCAGATTATCGACATCAGAATAGTTCCATACGTTATCTGATTTCCTTTTCTCACCCGGTGCTATTACAGATGTAATGCTCTGTTCAATATAATAGGGATATTTGGTCTTAACAGTATTCTCAGCCGGATCTGTAATAACGCCGGTCAGGGCTGTTAAAGCCACTGTGGCTGGTGAGGCAAGATAAATGCCAGCCTCCTTGTTTCCCATTCTTCCTATAAAATTACGGTTTGCCGTTGAAATGACTGTATGCCCGCTAGCCGGAATTCCAAGACCTGTACCGAGACAGGGACCGCAGGAGGGAGTCAGAATATTTGCACCTGCCATGATAAGAGTTGAAATTAATCCTTCACTTACTGCCTGAAGGAAGATCTTATCTGATGCGGGGATGACATTAAGCTGGAAACCTGATTTGATCTTCTTATCTTTTAATATACCTGCTGCGATCCTCAAATCCTCAATCCGTCCATTTGTACATGTACCGATCAGTCCTTCATGCACTTCAGTACCAGCGACTTCCGACACTGATTTAACATTTTCAACATTATGAGGGGCAGCCACTACCGGGAATATCTCATTCAGATCGATATCTATTACTTTGAAATAATCTGCCCCCTTATCAGCCCAGACGCCTTTCATTCTTTCAGTTCCATTTCCAAGGAAATGAATCAGCGACTCATCGGCCGGAAAGACAGCGTTCTTCGCTCCCATTTCAGATGCCAGATTGGCCATCGTCATCCTGTCGGATATTGACAGGTTTCGAATTCCTTCTCCGTGATATTCGATCGACATATAGTTTGCCCCGTCTGTTCCTATCATTCCAATGATCCAAAGCGCCAGATCTTTTGCATATACATTTTCCCTCAGTTTACCTGTAAGGTTTATTTTTATTGATTCAGGAACCCTGAACCATGTCTCGCCTCTTTTCCAGATACCTGCTGATTCAGTTCTGTCGATACCTGCTGCTAAAGAATTAAAGGCTCCTGCAGTTGAGGTATGGCTGTCGCTTCCGACTATCAGCATTCCGGGTTTTGCATGGTACGACATTATTTGATGGCAAATACCTCTGCCTGCATCGTAGAATTTTCCTATTCCCTGGTTTGCAACAATATCCCTGATCTCCTGGTACTGGTTTGCAAGCTTAGCATCGGGTGGTGGCGCATTATGGTCAAGAACCACAATCATCTGATCGGGATTTGCGACCTTTACGCCTCCCATTTTCTGAAATGTTTTGTAAATGCTGGCTGTATTATCATGTGTAAGAATTAAATCAGGCCTTGCAAAAACAATTGCTCCTGCCCTGGCCCTGAATATTTTTTCGGCGAATGTAAATTCCTTCATGATTTTACTTATTGCAGATTTAGATTATTAATACTTAATTATACAATTAAAAAAGCCCGCCATTCTGATAAATTTCATATTGCACTTCAGAAAAAGGCATTGCATTGAAGCTTTTTCCTGTTTCAGCAACTGTCAGTACACCTTTCAGCAGGTCGATAGTAATATGAAAGCCGCTTTTCAGTTCCATTCCGGAAATGCCTTTGCAGGTAATTATTGGAAATGCAGCATTTATCGCATTCCGTTCATAGATAGCCCCGAATGATTCTGCAACGATTCCCTGAATTCCCAGTGAAATAAAACAATCAACAGCCTGCTGCCTCGAACTTCCTGATCCGAAATTTTTGCCGGCTACAATAATGTCTCCGGCGAGAGCTTTTGTGGCAAAATCCTCATATCCCGTCAGATTATCGAAAGTATATTGTCCCATTTCCCTCATATCGGTAATTGAAAGATACCTGTTATGAAAAATCATATCAGTGTCGATATTGTCTTTGCTGATAACCCAGATCCTTCCTTCGATTATTGAGGGTTTTTCAGTACCAGTCGCAGATCTGGTTTTATCCGATGGCATTACTTTTGACTGACTTACAAGCTTGAATACGGCAGGTTTTTCAGGGATTTTGTCAGGTGTGGTAATAAATCCTGCAACTGCCGATGCGGCAACCACTTCCGGAGACGCCAGATACACACTTCCCTTACCCTGCTTTCCGGGGAAGTTCCTGTTACCTGTACTCACGGTTATTTCCCCCTGTCCGTTCTGACCAACCTGACCGGCTGCACATCCCGCGCATCCGGCATTAGACACCAGGGCTCCTGCTTTCTTGAAAATATCGATCAGGCCGGCTTTAAGGCAATCTTTCCAGATTGAATCAGTGGCTGGAACAATTTTCAAAACAACACCCGGTGCGATTTTTCTGCCCTGAAGGATATCAGCTGCTTTCTGCATATCGCTAAATCTGCCGTTTGTACAACTCCCGATAAACCCGGAATCAATTTTCTGGCCATATACATCCGATACCAGAGCTGTATCGTGAGGGGCTCCCGGGCGGGAAACCATTTGACGAAAATCAGAGGCATCAATCTCGATAGTCTTGGAATAGACAGCTCCGGAATCCGCATATACCGGAGTAAATAATCTTTTTGATCTTTTTTCGCAGAACTTCACTATTCCGGCTGAAGGCGGGAAAAGGATGATAATTGCTCCCATTTCAGTTGCCATTGAAGAAATGGTTATCCTGTCATCAAGGGTCATATTCTCAATTGCTTTTCCATATATTTCAACCGAATATCCGAGCAATAAATTAGCGCCGAATATTCTTAGAAGGTTAAGGGCAATATCTTTCGGACTGACTCCATCAGGTATTTCGCCCTTCAGGTCAATCCTTACTGATTCCGGAACCCTGAACCATATTTTACCCTTGCCCCATCCGGCAGCAATGTCCATATCCCCCATCCCCTGTCCAAATGCTCCGATTGCTCCCAGGATATTAGCATGTGAATCGGTAGATATGGCAGTCGAACCGGGAAAAACGATTCCCTCATCAATAATTATATGAGTGCCAATGCCTGCGTCAATGTCAAAAACCCTGATTCCGTAATTGCGTGCAAATAAGCGGCAAATATGCTGATTAACAGCATATTTCTGATCAGATCCTGTCGGATTGCAATCAAAAGTGAAAAATGTTTTTTCAGGATTTTCTATTCCTAAGGCAAAATCATTGATATTCTTTACCACATTTGCCCCTCCGAAATCGCGTGCGATCCGTGCATCAATCCCGATATCCACAATATCTCCGGGCTTAACATCTTCATATTTAGAATGATTTGCCAGGATCTTCTCAAGCATGGTCATTGCCATAGTAATAAAATGATTAAAGGGTGGATAAAAAAACAAAAATTGCAGAAATTATTTGAATTGTGCCCTGTAATCCCGTGGCGACAATCCCTCGTATTTCCTGAAATGTTTATTGAAATTCGAAATACTCGAAAATCCACATTGCTCAGATATCTCATGAACCTGGTATTCAGTCTCCCTAAGAAGGTGACATGCTTTATTCATCCTTACTGTATTCAGATATTCGATGAATCCTGAGCCGCAATTCTTCTTGAAGTATCTGCTGAATGAAAAAGGACTCATATGGACTATTCCTGAAACCCGTTCGAGCGAAATCTGCCTGGAAAAATTTTCTCTTACATAATTATAAACATCTGTCATTTTCTTATTGCCTCTTTCATCAAATGCCTGTTTATAGTTTTCGGAGCATAAAATACTCCTTTTATCGGATGAGCACATAATCTTCAGAACACTGAAAAAACTTATCATTTTATCAAGCCCCTTATTATGGACCATGCTAACCAGATGTGGTTCAGCCTTTTTTGCATCCTCCAATGAAAATACAATACCTCTTTCCGATTCAATAAGCAGGTGCCTGACAGTATGCAGTTCATGTTGTGATAAAAGTTCTTCTCCGAATGAAGACAGTTTGAAATGGACCATTATCCCCCGGTTCTGAGGAAGATGCTCTCCATTCTTGTAATAGTTCCAGCAATGTGGTATGTTTCCTCCGATAAGGGTCAGGTCATACTGGTCGAACAGTTCAACACTGTCTCCAACAATGCGGGTACCATTGATGGTGGTATTCAGCATTATCTCATATTCAGGATGAAAATGCCAGAACCCGTTTGTATCAGTGATATAGTCAGCCCTGAATCCGCCAGTATCATCATAACTTATCTTTTCAAGTTCAGCAACCATAGTCCTGTTAATTATTGAACAGAGTGATCATTATCAAATTTAAACAATATTTTATCAAACTCCAGCATGGTTTAATCAATATCTGGGACCGATTCATCAATATTGCAAGTGATTTTGTCCATAATATTTAATATATTTGTTTTGATAGTAATAAAATTATTTTTAAATTTGTTCCTAGCTCATGCTATTGGTATAGGAGGAGAAAAGCAAGGGTTGAGAGTGGAGATCAACAGGATTGTATTGCAGACATTGACTTTCACATCTGGAACCTAAGGATTAGCGCCAGCTTACCATGGTTCCGTCCTTTTATCAGACAGTAGACACGGGAATTATCTCACTAATAAAGCCCGCTCCCTGATTTCCACGACAACCCTTACTCCTCTTATTTTTTCAGGCAGTCCGATGACTGCTTTTTTTATGTTGTGTATAATTTGCTGCATTTCCGGTTAACAGTAAAAAGTTATCCTTTTATTCTCCGTTTTTCATTCATGCCATATCAAAATTTCATTATATTTGATTCTGATCGTCAGAATTGAAAAGGCAAATGGGATCAGGAAAATCCTGTGTTCTTAAAAAACAGCTGATGAAAACATATATCCGAAGACGGGAAAAGAATGACAGTCTGATTGTTTTATACGGAGGATGGGGTACTGATGAGAATGTTTTTACACCATTTTGCAACGATAACTTTGATTTTATCCTTTTTTACAATTATTCAGCAGATGAAGCCCTGGTGCTGCCCGAAACCAAAACATACAGATCGATAACCCTTATTGGCTGGTCATTAGGAGTCTGGGCAGCAGAATACTTAACGGCAAAGACAGGCATCAAACCCGATCTCACCATTGCAGTGAACGGCACACCGGTACCTGCCGATGATCACTACGGAATTCCCCTCCATGTCTTTGAAGGTACGCTGAATAATATTACTGAAGCCAATATGGAGAAGTTCTACATCAGGATGTTCGGTGACAAAAAAACTTATCTCCGAAATGCTGAAAGGATACCTCACAGATCAATTAAGTCGCTGCATGATGAGCTGAGATGGCTCTACAACCGCATTATGGAACAAAAAGAACCTGGATTTAAATGGGATTATGCCATAACAAGTGAAATTGACAGGGTTTTTCCGGCTAAAAATCTGAATGAATACTGGGAAAAGGAAAAAGAGACAAGACATATTGTATTGCCACTTCCTCATTATTTCTTTCATGAATGGGAGTCATTCGAGGATTTCGTGGCATTTGTCAGGAGGTACAGGAAGATAATCATAAATGATAAAAAACCTGTCCGATCACCTAATTAAGACTCGATCAGAGATCTTTCACCAATATATTCGAACCGGATGCTGCAATAAGATCTTCAAATTTATCGAGCATTGAAGTAATCTTATTGTAATCTTTGGTTTTTACAAATGTCTGGTGTTCAGTCCCTTTCTTATCAAGCCGGTTTATAACAAAGCTTACCGACATTTTATTAATATCCATGGCTGGCTGATACAGTCTTTCTTCATGTTCATTTTCATGAATCACTGAAATAAGATCAGCGCCATGAAGATCCTGCAAAATATCCATTACAAGTCTTACAGGTATTTTAAGACTCTTTGAAATAGTTTCAGCACTTATGGGTTTTTCACCGGTGGAAAAATTTCTTACAATCATGTTCAGGATCATCAGCAGAAGTGCTCTTCTTTGAAACTGGCTCACATTAAGAGCCTCAGATTCAAACTCATATCTTGACAAATTCTGGTTTGCAAATGAAAGCTCAGCTCCCAGAAGAAGAATTATCCAGCTGCTCTGGACCCAGATAATAAACAGGGGAATCGCGGCAAAGCTGCCGTAAATGGCACTCAGCTTAGTGATCCCAAACTGAAGGTCAATGTACAACCACTGAAGAAACTGGAGAATTGTACCTGTTACGATTCCGGCAACAACTGCCGGCTTCATTTTGACTTTTGTGTTTGGCAGGATCAGGAAGAGAATAGTCAGCGCAATCCATGTCAGTATATAGGGAGAAAGTTTTATAAGGAAACCCACTATAGGCTTAAAGAAATCAAGTATCCCTGACCTGGCCATAAATTCTGTGTGTTCCTGGTTCACAAAAACGGTTATACTGCTTGAAAGGATCAGGAATACAGGCGCAATCAGCATTATGGTAAGATAATCTGTGAATTTGCGATACCATGGCCTTGAAGCTTCGATCTGCCAGATATGATTGAAAGAACTCTCTATCTGATCAAGCAGAGACATTACTGACCAGATCAGAATTATAATACCTATCCCGGCTATATAGCCTCCCCTTGTTGCCTGAAGAGCACTTGAAGCCTGAGTCGTTATCCAGATCAAGACTTCCGGCTGGGTCTGAAATTCTCTTGCAAGCATTTCCTGAAGCTTCTGATCGAGTGCAAAACCCTTTGCTATGCCAAATGCAATCGCAGCAAATGGAATAATTGACAGCATAGTATATAATGTCAGTGCAGATGCCCGGAGCTGGACCCTGTCGTTCATGAAGCCCCTGGCAGCAACGACGATTATCCTTAGCTGTCTGAATACGAATGATTTGCCCCTTGAGATATCGGACAACGAGGTGCGCCAGATCACATCATTTGTATATCTGGCTTTTTCAATGATCCAGGTAACAGGATTTGTCATTTCTATTCTAAAAGTCTCAGTGTCAAATATACAAAATACCTCAGATAAATATTATTGCTATTTTTCAGCCAATATTCAATATTGAATAAGTTGTGATTTCAGAATTTGACAGGGGCGCCGGAGAGGCTAAAGAATTAACCGGAATTACCGATGTTTAAATAATATCAGGAGGGATATTAAATATAGGCAGCAGCTTTCTTCTGCGGTGAATTTCCCTGTAAACGCAGAACATGCTTATTTTGTAAAACCTGAACAGACGAAGTGATACTTTTGATGAATCGAGCCTTATTTCCATTCTTTCCCTGTACCTGATAAATAAACCTGCAAATAACCTGGTGAGGTGAAAGAATTTCAGAAACCAGAAATGGTGAAGTAACCTTACAGTTGATTCAAAGGCCTTCTTATCGGTTACATTATCATAAAGCTTGCTCAGGTTTTCAATACTCGATTTTGTCTTTGCCAGATAGTCTTTGTTTGTTTCAATACCTTCATGAACCAGTCCGTTATCGATATGCAGAACAGCTATGCCGGCTTTTTTAAGCTGATAGCTGAAGAGTGTGTCCTCATGACCGTATTGCTTAAGTTCCTCGTAAAACCTGAACTTGGAGAAAATCGACTTATCAATCAGAACGTTAAAAGTTGAAAAGCTGGTGTAGGGATGCTTGTTTCTCTCGGAAGCTTTTTGCTGCTCTTTTTCTCTTCCGTATTTCCACCTGAGAAATTTATCAGGATCACCCGGAGGAGTATCCTGATAAAGCACTCCCCCGAATATAACGCGACCGGAGCGCACGTAATCAAGCCATTTAAGCAGAAATGATTCAGCAGTTCCGCGAATCATGGTGTCGGCATCAATAAAAAGAAGATAATCACCGATGGATTCAAGAATAAGGCGGTTCCTGATTGATGCCCTGCCAATATTTTTTTCAGATGAAATTATTCTGACATTATCTCCTGCAAGCGCCTGATATTTCATTCTGTACTCTTCAGACGATCCGTCATCGCCGATAAGAATCTCACAGAATTCAGGAACCTTTGCCATTCCATCCTTCATACTGTGAATGAGTGCAACAATATCAAAATCATTCACCGGTATCAGAATTGATATCTTCATGTCAAAGGAGGTGCAGTTTAGTATTATCAAAAGTACAATTAATTTCCAATATTAAGAAAGAGAAGATTTGGCAAAGAAATTGCAATGACTATTTTTGTCCCAAACATTTTTATATCATACTTTAAATGAGAAAAATACTTTTTTGTCTGATGATGGTCTTACTGGCCTTTTGTTCCACAGGGCAGATAAAGGAAGGGTATGAAATTACCCTTAACATTTCCGGACTTAGGGATTCGACACTGTTTCTGGCATATCACCTTGGCGACAAACAATATATCAGCGACACGACCAGACTGGATAATAATGGCAAAGCTGTATTTTCCGGGAGTGTAAGCCTTCCTCAGGGGATTTATATGATCGTTCTTCCCGGAAAACAATACTTCGAGATTCTCATGTCGGAAGATCAGCATTTTGATGTTTCATGCGATTTCAATAATTACATTAATACTCTGGAATTTTCAGGATCGGATGAAAATTCAGGGTTTGTCGTTTATCAGAAGAGATGGATCGAAATGCAGAAAAAAGCATCGGGATTAAGCAAAAGACTTCAAACCAGCAAACAGAATCCCGATTCTCTTAAAATACTTTCAGAGGCCCAGAAAACGCAGGAAGAAAAAATGAAATCGTACCTGCACGAAGTGATTAAGGAAAATAACGGGAATCTCCTTTCAGTGCTTGTAAAGGCTATGCTTCCGGTTGAAATACCTGTCATCCAGGTGCCGCAGGGAACCAGAAACCCTGATTCAACAAAATGGGTCCTGACATACAATTACAATAAAAATCACTTTTTTGATAATATTGATATTACTGATGAAAGACTACTGCGCACACCTATTTTACAGGCAAAGCTGAAGTCGTACTTCAGCAATGTGGTGCTGCAGTCTCCTGATACTATCAGTAATGAGATTGACAGGCTGATAAGCAAGGTAGAAAGTAATCACAAAATATTTCAGTTTGTCTCCGTTTTCCTTTATAACCATTTCAGGGAAAGTGAAATAATGGGTCATGATGCGATAATAGTAAAGCTTGCGGATGATATCTACCTTTCGGGAAAAGCTGACTGGGTTTCAAATGATTTCAAAGATGACCTGAAGAAAGAGGTTGACCGGATGAGGCCGAATCTGATAGGGAAAAAGGCTCAGGACCTGGTTATGGATTCGTATAAGGGCATGTTTGTTTCACTGTACGATGTTGAGAAAGAATTTACAATTCTGTATTTCTGGGAACCTGACTGCGGATTTTGCAAGGAAACTACACCAAAACTAAAAGCCTATTATGATAAGGCCAAAAACCAGGGGATTGAGGTATTCTCTGTGTGTACTACAGCCGACAAAACAAAATGGAAGAAATATATTGAAGACAATAGGCTCGACTGGATTAACGGATGGGATCCGGAAAGGAGAACAAACTACGGATTATATTATAATATTGAATCTACCCCGATGATATACGTTCTTGACAGGAACAAAGCTATAATCGCCAAGAAGCTGAGTGTTGATGATCTTCCTTCATTTATTGATACTTACAGGAAATACTTCAATAAATAAAATGCCCGTCCCTGATCCATGCAATCAATTCATATATGGTATTGAACTCCTGAGCGGTTTCTGGTGTCCGGCATTTCCACTTTGAATTCTCTCCTCCGGGAGCTTCAACTTCGATTGAAGATTTCTTGTCAGTAATACTGTATCCTGCTCTTATAAGAGCTTTTTCGGTCCAGTATCTTTTTTCCTCCCCTCCGCTTACAAAAACTTTCCCTTTCGCTTCATTCGGAATAGTGAAAGTACCGTCAGAGGAATTGAATATGACCTTTGATTCGTCGAACAATGTTTTAAAGCTCCCCTCCAGCATAAGATCTTCTGGCGCTCCCTCAAGTATCCCCTGTTCTTTCAGGAGCCAGATCTTGTCAGCCTGATTTACTGCTGTTGACAGATCGTGAGTAGAGAAAACTATTGTTTTAGCTCTGGTTCGTGTCAGTTCATGCATCAAATGAATTATTTCAAATTTGCTGCTGATATCCAGGAAAGCGGTAGGTTCATCCATTACCATCAGCTTCGTGTCCTGGGCAAGGATCATGGCTATCATTGCTCTCTGGCGCTCCCCATCGGAAAGTTCCGTTACCGGCCGGTCCCTGAATTGGCCCATACCTGTTTTCAGAATTGCCCCGGTTATTATTTTATCATCGGCATCACTTATCCGGCCTAACCAGTTCGTATACGGATACCTGCCGAGAGAAACAAGGTCATAAACCCTCATATTGCTTACCCTTACTATTTCAGTGGAGATATAACCAACCTTTTCTGCCAGCTTTACCCTGGGATATTGAATGATACTTTTGCCTTCAAGATTCAGATCTCCCGAAATAACAGGCTGCAGACCGGTTATGGACCGGAGAAGGGTGCTTTTACCGATCCCGTTCTTACCGATAACGGCAATCAGCTCTCCTTCTTTAGCTGAACCATTAAGCGGCGGAAGCAGGATATGCCGGTATCTTCCCGAAACGAATCCTATCTCAAGATTATCAAAGGATAATATTTTGTTTCTGTCGTTTCCCATTAAAATATATCACGGTATTTCTGATCGCGTAGAATGACCCAGATAACAACCGGAATTCCGATTAAAGCCGTAACCGAGTTGATTGGCAAAACATTGTCGGAACCGGGCATTTGCGAGATAATATCACTGATCAGCATTATTATTGCCCCTGTAAAGATTGTTGCCGGAATTAAAATCTTATGATCAGAAGTCCGGAACATAATTCTTGCCAGATGTGGAACTGCAATCCCGATAAAACCTATCGGCCCGCAAAAGGCAGTAATTGTACCTGTCAGAATGCTGGTCCCGGTTATTATCATAATACGCGAAAGTTTTACATCGAGGCCAATGCTTCTGGCATAGTCTTCTCCAAGGAGGTGAGCATTAAGCATCTTGACTGAGAAAAGGCTTATTAAAATTCCAATAATAACGGAAACCATCATTACGTTGAGCTGTGAAGAGGTCAGATTTCCCAGGCTTCCCATTGTCCAGATAATATAAGTCTTGAGCATCGTCTCATTGCTGAAATACTGCATGATGCTGACAACAGATGCAATGGCGCTTGAAAGCATGATGCCAAGGATAAGCACTGTCATTATATTTTTCACCCTTGATGAAATGATCATTATAAATATCATTACAATTCCCGCTCCCGTCCAGGAAGAAGCCGCAATTGCCCAGTTGCCAATTCCTTTTATGGCGTCGGGTGACAGATTGGATGAGAATCCCATAATTACGAATGCGACACCAAGGCTGGCGCCGGAACTTAGACCTAGCACATAAGGTCCGGCCATTGGATTTCTGAACAGTGTCTGCATCTGCAACCCACTTATCGACAGAGCAATTCCAACTAAAAGTGCAGTGATTGCTTTTGGCAGCCTGAACTGCATTAGTATCTTTCCTGAAATATCATCAGAATTGCCAAAAAGAGCTTTAACAATGTCGAGAGGTTTAATGCTTACAGATCCCAGAAAAAGGTCAAGCAGAAAGGCAAAAATCAGTAAAACTATCAGACCGGTAAAAATCAGGCTGTATCTTTTCCTGATTAATCCTGAACCATTGACCAAATGTTTTTTCCCTGACACCTTCTCCTTTGTTAATTTAATTTTTTATAATAAACCAGTTCACGGCCGGGGAAAAGCTCCGGGTGCAAAATTGAAGCAATATCATTCAGAATTATGTTTGGATTGAGAGCGCCTCCTTCCCAGTAATCATTTCCTCCGCTTGAATTTATCCTTTTGTTATTGTTATAGAGATTTCCGTTTCTAAAACATTTAAGCTCTGCCAGCCGGGGATCAATAGAAATTATTTCATTCCGTGCTTCTGTACTTCCCGTATTAAGCCAGTAATCGGCATTCAGTGCTTTTACAAACACATTTTCGATTCCGGTCGGCATCGAAACAGAAGATACTGTATTTTGCCAGAGATAATCACCTCCCGCATCACTTATCAGCTGTGATATATATGAATTCCCCGGCGAAATAAACCAGGTATCTTTAAAAGGAAGCCCAAGAATAACTTTAGGTCTCTCATCAGCATTTTCCCTGATATATGTTTTAAGCTGGTTATATTTACTTTCAATTGTTTTAAATATTGAGTCAGCCATCTCTTCTTTGGAGTAAAGGGCTCCAATCATTTTTATCCATTCCGCTTTGCCAAGAGGATCATTTTCAAGGTAATCGGCATTAAATATGACCTTAATGCCAAGCTCCTTGAGTTTCCCGATGTAACCGGCTGATTCACTGCCGATACCATAAACCATGATCAGATCCGGATTTATCTTCAGAATAAGCTCCTTATTCAGGTTATCCTCATAACCGACCTCAGATATTTTTTCTTCTTCAACCAATTGTAAAAGGTTCCGCTCAAAGAGGAATCTGGTCCCTGAGAAACCGGCTACTGAGCCAGTTTCATTCAGGGCAGAGATCATTGCAAAATGAGTTGTCGACATACAAACTATTTTCCTGACAGGCACCCTGATGATACTGGAAGTATCTTTCAGGGAAGGCAGTTTCTCTCCTCTCGGAACAAGATCCCATTTCTGTATAATATCACTTGCCCCCTGCCAGGGATTTATTAAATAGAGCTGCGAATACCCCTGATAATTTTCTATTTTAAATCTCTTCGCATAAGAAACAGCGGGCTTTTCAGTCGTTTTTAGACTCTCAGCGATTTTACCTTGTTTACCCGTACAGGAAGAGACCAGAAAAGGGATGCAAACCAGCATTTTTAACATTTTCGGGAAAAATATCTGGTTTATTTTGGAAGGGAAGTTCAATCGGTTTCAGATTTAGTTTTTATTTTGAAACACATGCTGCCGGGATTTCTAAAGGAGGGAATCAGAGT
>CAVWCO010000023.1:0-10261 GCA_963753495.1 uncultured Bacteroidales bacterium | reverse complement strand
ATAATAGCTTATTTTTGTCCTATTCAGTAAGTTAAATTTAAATATTTCAGATGGAACCAGTTGTAAGCATAATAATGGGAAGCACATCCGACATGCCTGTTATGGAAAAGGCAGCTCAGGTGCTTAATGATTTCCGGATACCTTTTGAGATCAATGCGCTCTCGGCACACCGTACTCCCGAAGAAGTTGAGAAGTTTGCCAGGGGTGCAGCAATCAAGGGGGATAAAAGTGATTATAGCTGCTGCCGGAATGGCGGCTCATTTACCCGGAGTTATTGCAGCCATGACCCCGGTTCCTGTCATTGGGGTGCCTGTAAAAGCATCTCTCGAGGGACTTGACTCAGTCCTTTCAATACTTCAGATGCCTCCCGGAATCCCTGTTGCAACTGTCGGTATCAATGCTGCCCAAAATGCAGGAATACTTGCAGCCCAGATTATCGGAACAGGAGACAGTGAGGTCATGAAAGAGGTCGTAAAATATAAGGAAGGGCTTAAGAAGAAAATAGTTGAGGCAAACGAAGAGTTGAAAAAAATCAAGTATCCATACAAGACTAACTGATTTCTTCTCTGTGTCTCTCTGTGAATCCTCTGTGGTACTCTGTGTAACAAAAAGGAAATAAAGAACTTACACAGAGAGACACAGAGAAGGCACAGAGAGACACTGAGTAAAAAAAAATATAATCGATCCTGACTCACGGATCGATTTTTTTTATACCTTTAAGAGTATAATTTGAAACAGTTTGTACTCGCTGCACAAAATACCTGTTTCGGTTTTATTTATTTTTCTCTTTTCATCAGCCACCGGCAGTGATCCTTATCTTTTCCAGGCCGGAGCTGCAGAAGCAGGGATGAACTACTCATGCATCATGATGCCAGGATTCTGGTCATCCTTTCACAACCAGGCATTGCTTCCACTCCACACATCAGCATCTTTCGGATTTAATTACCAGAACAGATTCAATATCAGCGAACTCGGGACAAGATCAGCCGGGCTGATTATCCCTGCCGGTAAAGCATGTCTGGGGGCGCTCTACAGCCATTTCGGATACAAGGATCTTACCAGGCATTCGGCAGGTCTTGCCTGCGGATTAAAACTATCCGAAAAAATATCAGCTGGTATCCAGACTGATTTCTTTTTTGAAAAGACGTCGGGAGAATATAGCGAAAGACGTTCGGTTACATTCGAAGCCGGAGTGTTAATAATGCCTTCCGAAAAAATCACGATAGGATTACATCTCTTTAATCCTGTTCCCGGTTCATTGAGAAAGACCTATCTTCCTTCATGCATAAGGGCAGGAGCAGGGATCCGCCTCAGCAGTATCCTCTTCGCAAGCGCCGAAGCAGAAATAAGCACCGGGAAAAATCTGAGTTTGAAAACCGGAATTGAATATGAGCCGGTTAAAAGCTTCAGAATCAGAGGCGGGTTCAGCAGCGAAAATACATCATTCAGCTTCGGGATCGGGTATCAGTTGAAATTCGGACAGCTCGATCTCGGATTTGCAACTCACGACAGTGCTCGGGGTTACTTCATCTGCTTCGGTAATTTTCAACCTGAATAAAAAATCCAAAGTGAAATACCAAAACAAAATCAAAGATAAATCATTAACCGCGAAGATCACAAAGGTGCAAAGAACACAGAGAAGAACATGCTATGAAAAAGATTAATAAATCAAATGAAAATGAATGAGAATGCACTCAAGAAAATCATTGGATTGCGCATTGAAGATGCATAAGAGCCTTGGACCAGGACTACTTGAATCTGCCTACGAAGAATGTCTGTCATTTGAATTAGACAAAGCCGGATTAATTACCAAACGGCAAGTAGCCTATTCCTGTGGTTTATAAGGATGTAAAGCTTGATTGCGGGTATCAGGATTGATATGCTGATTGAGAATTTGGTAGTAATTGAACTTAAGGTTGTTGATGAAATTAAATCCAGGTTCATGAGGCCCAGATACTGACATACATGAAATTATGCAATTAAATGAATATGGGCTTCTGATGAACTTCAATGTTACGGTCCTATAAAAACGGAATAAGAAGATATATATTCTAAACCTCTGTGTAACTCTGTGGTTCTCTGTGTAACTCTGTGTAACTTAAGAGAGTTATTTATGATCATAGAATGAATAGAATTTTATTAATATTCCTTTCCATTTCTAATTTCATTCAATCTTTCAGCACAGGATGAAAAGGTTTCAGATATAATATCTTCAATAGCTGAAGAGCTTGCCGATGATGAAACTGATCCTGAAGCCGTTGCAGCCTTTATTGATAAGCTTCAGGAACTGAATGAGAAACCGGTCCGGATCAATTCGGCTGATGAACCTGAAATCTCCCGGTTATTCTTCCTCACTGATTTTCAGGTAAAAGCTCTTCTGGATTATGTCCACTCCACCGGCAGGATAGTGTCAATTTATGAAATTGCAAATATTGCAGGTTTCAACCGGGAACTCGTCAGCATGATGACCCCTTTTATTTCTCTTGACTCAGAAATTACAAATCATCCTGATTCAATACGATTCAGAAACAGCCTTCTTTCAAATTTTTCATCCAGGTATCCTGTATCAGATGCATCTGCGCCGGGCTCAGCATGGAAAATTCTGACCCGGTACAGGTTTACGGCAGGGGGTTTTTCAGGAGGTTTTACCTCCGAAAAAGACGGAGGGGAAAAACTTCTTGCCGGTAATCCTCCCCTTCCCGATTTCCTTTCTGCAAATCTCGCCTGGACTGGAAAAGGTTTAGTGAGAAAACTGATTGTCGGCGATTTCGGAGCGCGTTTTGGCATGGGTACCAACATCAATACGGGTCTCAGAACCGGTCTGTCGTTGACCCAATCGGGATATCTGACTGGCAGGGATGAAATAAAACCGTATACTTCCACGGATGAGAATATTTTTTTCCGGGGAGTGGCGGCGCAGTTTCAGATAAAAAAGACAGGATTATCCTTATTCTGTTCAATGAACAGGATTGATGCAACCATAGATACAACAGATGATAAAACAGATCTTTTCATTAAAACATTTTATAAGTCGGGATTGCACAACTCACTTAGCTCAGTTATAAAAAAGGATGCAGTTACAGAATATTGCTATGGGGTTAACTTATCATACGATTTTAATAATATCAGCATTGGACTGTTGTGGAGTGCAAGCAGGTTTAACCTTCCTGTGGAAAGAAATGATCAGGACCCGGAAAATATATACGATTTCAGAGGGAACAAAAACCTGGCAGCATCTGCCTATTATAAAGCACTCCTTGGGAAAATGGTTTTGTACGGGGAGCTTTCCTCAAACCTGAACGGCAGGATTGCCTTTATTCAGGGATTGATATTCAGGCCTGCCGACCGGCTGGCAATAAACATTTTATACAGGAATTATCATCCCGGGTTCACCGGTTTTCATGGGAAAGGGATTTTCAGCAGTTCTTCAGGAGACAATGTAAAGGGGATTTTCGGGAATTTCACCTTCGAGGCAGCCAGGCATCTTTTTATAAGTTCGGGATGTGATCTGCGCTATTACCCATGGCTGAAATACCGGTGCAGCGCTCCCTCGATGGCTGTAAGCAGGGAAGTCAGGGTTAAATTTCTTCCTTCGGATAAAATAACCATTGAGACAGCATACAATTATCGCATGAATACTCTGAACAGGCCGGAAACATTTGGAATAGAAAAACAGGAGAATCTGACAAGCCGGTCAATAAAAGGAGTGATCAGGTATTCTCCGGATGATAATCTGACATTTGTAACAAGAATGGATTATAAAGTCACACAACCTGGCACGAACAATGGCATGCTACTGCTGCAGGACTTTAATTTCAGGTTCAGAAAGGTACCTGTTTCAATATGGTTCAGATACTGTATTTTCAAGACTGAAAGCTGGGACTCAAGAATTTACAGCTATGAAAATGACCTTCTCTATAATTTCAGTATTCCTGCACTATCGGGTGAAGGGAGCAGGAGCTATATAATGCTTGCCTGGGAAGCCTTAAGATTTGCTGATGTCAGGATCAAATATGCTTTAACAGGTTTAATGCAGAACAGGAATTACGCTTCAGAAACGAAAGAATTGAAAGTTCAGATCAGAATTTTGTTCTGATTGTGCCCTTTTTAAAAAAGACATTCAATCAGGAATTATCTCCTGCAATCTTGATATCCCTGATATTGAGCTGAAGGTTTTTATTTCCCCTGAACTCATTCATTTCTATTGAGTAGCAGATATCCAATGGCTTACCTGACCTGAAGTGCTCGAAATGTTCTGCCTGGCTGAATGCGATTGCCGGAAAACTTTTCTGTCCTGTTGATTCATGACAGAGGTCAAGCTTCAGGTGCTCACCGCTCGATCCCACCATTCTTCCTGCTCCGGTATCATAAACATTTCTCGAAACAAAGACAGGTGACATGTTTTCGGGTCCGAATGGCTGGAATTTACAAAGGAACCGGAAGAAGTCATCATTTATTTCAGAGAATGAGAGCTCAGAATCAATAAATATCCTCGGAACAAGCTGTTCTTCAGTTATTGTGCTGTTTACAAACTGTTCAAACCGGTCCATGAATGGTCTGATATTTTCTTTTTTCAGGGTCAGGCCGGCAGCGAACATATGTCCGCCGAAACTTTCCAGAAGATCGCTGCATGCTTCAATAGCCTGATACAGATCATAACCCTGGACTGAGCGTGCGGAGCCTGTGGCAAAACCATTTGATTCAGTAAGGATTACCGTAGGACGGTAGTAAGTCTCAATAAGTCGAGAAGCTACAATTCCAATGACCCCTTTTTTCCATGAAGGATTAAAAAGGACTGTTGTTTTAGCATTTACAGTTCTCTGATCCTCCGAAATCATGCGCATTGCTTCAGTAGTAATTGAACGATCGACAGTTCTTCTTTCAATATTAAAGTTGTTGATCTCCTTGCTGATACCTGTGGCAAGCCTGGTATCATTCGAAATAAGGAGTTCCACAGCCTTGCTTCCGGTTTCCATCCGTCCTGCAGCATTGATCCTGGGCCCTATTTTGAAAACAATATCTTCAATCGATAAAGCCCTGCATATCTCGGCTTCCCTGATAATTTCCCTAAGGCCTGTCCGTGGCGATTCATTCAGCTGTTTCAACCCAAAATATGCAAGTATTCTGTTCTCACCTGTAAGCGGCACAATATCGGATGCAATGCTAACCGCAACCATATCGAGGTAACCGGCAATCTTACTAAAAGGTATCCCGTGTACTCTTGAATATGCATGGACAAGTTTAAATCCGACACCACATCCTGACAGTTCCTTGTAAGGATAGTTGCATCCCGGTTGTTTGGGATCGAGAACAGCCAGTGCCTTTGGAATCTCATCTCCCGGATAGTGATGATCACATACGATTACATCTATTCCTTTAGTCCGGGCATATTTTACCTTTTCAACTGCTTTAATACCGCAATCGAGGGTAATCATTATTTTGCAGTTAGTCTGGAAGGCAAAGTCTATGCCCAGGAAAGAAACCCCATACCCTTCTTTGTACCTGTCGGGTATATAATATTCAACATTGGAATACTGCTCTTTCAGGAATGAATACATCAAAGCCACAGCTGTTGTACCATCAACGTCATAATCGCCGTAAACAAGAATCTTTTCATTTTTCTTAATTGCTGTAGATATTCTTTCAACAGCGATATTCATATCCTTCATCAGGAAGGGATCGTGAAGATATCCGAGGTCAGGTTCAAAAAAAGCCAGTGCTTCATCGGGCGTAGTAATATTTCTCTGAACCATAATATTAGCCAAAGCTTCCGAAATTCCCAGAGCAGCTGAAAGTTGCTTTACGACAGCGGTGTCCCCCTTCTCCTTAATTACCCATCTCTTTTCCATCCTTCATTTAATTAATCCATTTAAGGTCAAAAGTCTTCTGAAGGTTATTTTTAACCATCAGTTTGATCTCTCCAAAATCCTGTTTCCCGCCAAGTTCCTTTTCAAGCGATGTTACACCTTTGTCAGTATAACCGCACGGATTAATATAGTCAAAATAAGTCAGATCGGTATTAACATTGAATGCAAACCCATGCATTGTAACAAACCTGCTGGATTTCACACCGATTGCACAAATTTTCCTTGTCCTCCCTTTTTTATCAGGATCGAGCCAGACACCTGTTGCCCCTTCAAGTCTTGATCCCTTTATGCCAAAATCAGAAATAGTAAGTATAACAGCTTCTTCAATTCTGTATATGTATTCTTTAAGCCCTATTTTGATACTTTCGAGATCAAAAATAGGGTACCCTACAATCTGTCCGGGGCCATGATATGTAATATCACCTCCCCTGTCAGTCTTATAAAATTCTGCGTCCTTTGCCTGAACCTGAATATAGTCAATAAGGAGATTATTTTCCGATCCGCTTTTCCCAAGTGTATAAACATGAGGATGTTCTACAAAGATCAAAGTTCCGGCGTCAGAATTTTCATCCTGCAGACCGCTTTGATCCCTGTTAACTTTATTGTCGATAAGCTTTCTGAAGATAGTCTCCTGCAAATTCCAGGTATCTTTATAATCCCTCACTCCAATATCTTGATATACAACGCTATAACTCAAAACAGGAATTCTTTGTCATATGCCGGCAATATAGTCAATTTTATCCAGCCGCGATGTGTTTTTCAGCATGAAACGAGGAACGGACCAGCGGATGACATTCGACAAATTGAAAACCCTTTTCAACAGCTGTTTTTTTATATTCGCTGAATTTTTCAGGAGTGATATAACTGACTGCTTCCATATGTTTTTTTGTTGGCTGAAGATACTGCCCGACCGTAAGGATACTGCAGCCGGCATTAAACAGATCACTTATTGTTTCTGATACTTCCTCATCATTTTCTCCCAATCCTACCATAAAACCTGATTTTGTTCTCCTGCCTTTTCCGGAAATATATTTCAGGACATCAAGACTTGTCTCGTATTTTGCTTTTGTCCTTATTAAAGGTGTCAATCTTTTTACAGTTTCTATATTGTGAGAAATAACATCAGGTCCAGCGTCAATTATTCTCTGGATATTTTCAGGAATCCCGTCAAAGTCAGGGATTAATGCTTCGAGAGTAGTTCCCGGATTGATTTTTTTTACAGCATTGATTGCCACGGCCCAGAAAACAGAACCGCGGTCAGGAAGGTCATCCCGGTCCACCGAGGTGATAACACAATGTTTAAGCTGAAGCGACCTTATTGATTCGGCAAGCAGCATAGGTTCCTGTTTATCAGGGGGAAGTGGTTTCCCTGTTTTTGTAGCACAAAATTTACACGCCCGTGTACATATGTCACCAAGGATCATAAAGGTTGCAGTCCCGGCATTCCAGCACTCGCCAATATTCGGGCAATTACCGCTGGTACATATGGTATGAAGTTGATTTTTCTCAACCAGCCGTTTTACCCTTGAATAATTCTCCCCGCTTGCCCTTTGCATCCTGAACCATGAAGGCAATCTCCTTACTGTTTGCATTTCTAATTTTATGGTTTGACAAAAGTACAAAAAGGAAGAAAACATATAATCTTAAAAAAACCTATATTTGTTAACCATCAAAATCATCAATAAACAATCAAAATATTATACAATGGCAGATAATGAATTAAAAATAAACCGCAACTACCAGACAGTTATAGGTGACTTCCCAAAAGTTGGAATTCGACCGGCTATCGACGGCAGGGAAAGAGGTGTGAGAGAATCGCTCGAAAGCCAGACAATGAATATGGCTAAAGCAGCAGCTGACCTCATCAGCAAAAATCTGAGATATCCCAACGGAAAGTCTGTCGATTGTGAATCGCCGATACATGCATCGGAGGGGTTGCAGAGGCAGCATTATGTGCAGAAAAATTCAGAAAATCAGGAGTCGGAGTGAGTCTGACAGTGACCCCTTGCTGGTGCTATGGCAGCGAGACAATTGATATGGATCCCAATATCCCCAAAGCTATCTGGGGATTTAACGGAACTGAAAGACCCGGAGCTGTATATCTTGCAGCTGCCCTTGCAGGTCACGCCATGAAAGGTTTACCTGCATTCAGCATATATGGCCATGACGTTCAGGATGGTGAAGACAAATCAATTCCAGATGATGTTTGTGAAAAGATTCTCCGTTTTGTCCGGGGTGGATTAGCCGCCTCATATATGAAAGGCAAATCATACCTGTCAATGGGTGCAGTATCAATGGGTATTGCCGGCTCGATAGTCAGGGAAGATTTTTTTCAGGAATACCTTGGGATGCGCAATGAGTATATCGATATGAGCGAATTCACCAGAAGGCTGAATGAGGAGATATTTGACAGGGAGGAATACAAAAAAGCTCTGTCGTGGACTAAGAAATACTGTAAGGAAGGCAAAGATCTTAATGCAAAACCATCTTCGAGGGAAAGGAAGAACAAAGAGTGGGAAATAGTTGTAAAAATGGCAATTATTGCCCGTGATCTTATGGTTGGAAACCCAAAGCTAAAGAAAATGGGGTTCGGTGAGGAGGCGCAGGGACATAATGCGCTACTTGCAGGCTTCCAGGGACAAAGGCAATGGACAGACCATATGCCGAACGGTGATTTTCTTGAAGCAATTCTTTGTTCGTCTTTTGACTGGAATGGGATAAGGCCACCCTACCTGGTTGCAACAGAAAATGATGCAATGAACGGAGTTCCCATGCTGTTCGGATATCTCCTGACAAATACCGCACAAATGTTCTCTGATATTCGTACTTACTGGAGTCCGGCAGCTATTGAGAGAGTAACCGGAATGAAACCTGAAGGGCTTGCCGCCAACGGTATAATCCATCTTATAAATTCAGGAGCATCAGCTCTCGATTTTTCAGGCAAACAAACTAAAAAAGGGGAAGCATGCATAAAGCCTTTCTGGGAAATAACAGGGAAGGATGCTGCCGACTGCCTTAAGGCTACCATGTGGTCGCCTGGAAACACAGGATATTTCAGGGGCGGAGGATTTTCCTCACAATTCACTACACGAGATGTAATGCCGATAACAATCTCGAGGGTAAACCTTGTTAAAGGGATCGGACCTGTTCTTCAGCTTGCAGAAGGGTGGACCGTAGATCTCCCTGAAAAAATGAACAAGGTCCTTACTGACAGGACTGACCCCGGATGGCCGACAACATGGTTTGCGCCAAGACTGACGGGCCAGGGACCCTTCACTGATGTCTACTCCGTTATGGCTAACTGGGGAGCAAATCATTCTGCATCAAGCTACGGGCATATCGGGGCTGACATGATTACTCTTGCTTCAATCCTGAGGATACCTGTATGTATGCATAATGTTCCTGAATCTCAAATATTCCGTCCAGGTTCATGGAATGCATTTGGGATGGATAAAGAGGGAGCTGATTACAGGGCTTGTCAAATTTACGGACCTCTATATAAATAGATTGTAAGGGCGTTGCATTCAACGCCTCTACTGACCCCTGAAGAACGATGGATACAATCTCCGAAGAAAACAAAATCGAAATAAGCTCTGAGGTTCTTGACAATCTGAATGTAACCCGGAAATGGACGACATTTCTTTCGGTACTGGGCTTTATTTTTCTCGGACTGATAATTGTTGCCGGGCTTGCCACCAGTCTCTTTCTGACAGTTTTTAAAACGCAGCAGGCGAACCTGGGTATCCCGGAATCGCTTATGATGGTTGTTTTCGCTGTAATCGGAGTTATCTGTTTTTTCCCTGTATTTTTCCTGTTCCGTTTTTCAAAAAACATACGCGATGCAATACAGAATCATGACCAAAGGAAGCTTTTCAAAGGATTTAGAAACCTCAGGTTTTTCTTCGCTTATTTTGGAATCCTGGTGATACTTGTTATTTCAGTATATTTAATACTGCTACTATTTGCCGGTGCCTCAATTTCATTTCTGAAAGGCATATAATGTATGTCGCGTGATATTGTAATAGTTTTGGACTGCGGAGCGACAAACGTTAGAGTTATTGCGATCAACAGTAAGGGGGAGATCGTTTCTTCCGAATCTTACGCCAATAATCCCAGACCCGATCCTTTTTATCCTGCATACCGGATCTGGGACATCAATGAAATATGGAATAAAATGTGCCTGGCCTAAAAGAGTGTCCTAGGCCGGATTAAAGCTGAGGAAGTTCTGGGAGTGACAGTAACCACCTTCGGGGTTGACGGCACCCTTTTGGGGAAAGACGGTAAAATGCTTTATCCGGTTATTTCATGGCAATGCGAAAGGACAAATCCGATTATGGCGGAAATCGGGAAATATATTGATCTGACTGACCTTTATAAAGAAAATGGCGTTCTTC
>CAVWCO010000022.1:0-294611 GCA_963753495.1 uncultured Bacteroidales bacterium | reverse complement strand
GACCCCCCCGCCGAAGTGGGGCAGGCTCTTCAAAAGGGGGAATTATATATCAACTTTTATCTTTTTCCTTTTGTCTTTTATCTTTTTTATTCTATATTTGATACTGTGTTTCCTAATCGTGCTAGTAATATATTATTATGTTAGTAAGAACATTTGCCAGTGCCGTAACGGGTATTGATGCCGTGACAGTTACAATTGAAGTCAATGTATCGCGCGGTATCCGTTTTTTTCTTGTAGGGCTTGCCCGATGTGGCAGTCAAGGAGAGCCAGCAGAGAATTGAATCTGCATTTCGTTCACTCGGTTTTCACTGGCCCGGAAAACAGGTGGTTATAAATATGGCGCCTGCCGATATACGGAAGGAAGGATCGTCTTATGATCTGCCCCTTGCAATGGGGATTCTGGCCGCTGATGAAAAAATTGTAAAAGGCGAGATTGAATCATATGTAATGATGGGCGAACTCTCCCTTGATGGAACCCTGCAGCCTGTAAAAGGAGTGCTTCCCATTGCACTGAGGGCAAGGGAGGAAGGATTCAAAGGAGTCATTGTGCCGGTTAAAAATGCACGGGAGGCAGCTGTTGTAAACGGACTCGATGTTTATGGAATGGAAAAGCTTGGGGATGTGGTTGATTTTTTTAACGGCATCAGGAAATTTGATCCTGTTAAAGTCGACCTGATGGAGATCTTCAAAGGTGAAGCAAATAAATATGATGTTGATTTTTCGGATGTAAGAGGACAGGAAAATGTTAAAAGGGCGCTGGAGGTGGCAGCTGCAGGGCACCATAATTTATATGATCGGCCCTCCCGGTGCCGGAAAGACGATGCTTGCCAAAAGAATACCCACAATAATTCCTCCGCTCACCCTTGAAGAGGCACTGGAAACCACCAAGATCCATTCTGTTGCCGGAAAAATCGACGACCATACTGCGCTGATGACAAAAAGGCCTTTCAGATCCCCTCACCATACGATTTCGGATGTCGCACTGGTCGGAGGGGGTACTTTCCCGCAGCCCGGAGAAATATCTCTCGGACATAACGGGGTACTGTTCCTTGACGAGCTTCCTGAATTCAAACGGACTGTCCTTGAGGTGATGCGACAGCCTCTCGAAGACAGGATCATCACTATCTCACGGGCGAAATCGACTGCGATTACCCTGCGAGTTTTATGCTAGTTGCATCAATGAATCCATGCCCGTGCGGGTTTCATAACCATCCTGAAAAAGAGTGCATGTGCTCATCCGGAATGGTGCAGAAATACCTGAACAGGATATCCGGTCCGCTTCTTGACCGAATCGATATTCATATTGAGGTGGTTCCTGTAAAATATGATAAGCTGGCCGATTCTGGTAAAACTGAAAAATCAGCTGTGGTAAGGGAAAGGGTCGTAAGGGCAAGAGAAATTCAGGCCGGACGTTTTGCGGGAGTTAAAGGAGTCTATTCAAATGCCCAGATGTCATCGTCGATGCAGAGAAAGTACTGCCAGCTCGATGAGGCCGGAGGAAAGCTATTGAGAACAGCCATGGAGCTTCGCGGATTATCGGCAAGGGCTTACGACAGGATACTTAAAGTGGCAAGAACGATAGCTGATCTGGGTGAATCAGAGAATATTACCGCCGAACACATTTCGGAAGCAATAAACTACCGGAACCTCGACAGGGAGGGGTGGGCAGGATGAGCTCGCTTGGTTCGGCTTCGCTTACCAAGACTCGCCCTGGCCTGAAGGAAGCAGTAAAGCGGAAACTCTACTCCAGGAGCAACGCTGCTGCACCTATAAGACCTGCATCAGCTTCGGCTTTTGATTTTACAATTGAAATGGGGTCAAAGATCATATCTCTGGCCAGTTCGTAGAATTTACTTTTAATACGGTCGAAATAAAACTCTCCCAGATTCATCAGGCCTCCTCCAAGAATAATGATTGGCGGGTTAAAAACCTGGAAGATATTGTATATGCCGATTCCTATATAATCGGCGCAGTCTGTCACGATTGCTTTGGAAACAGGATCATTAATATCTAGCCCCTGCTTTATAAGTTTTCCATCGACTTTTGAGAAATCGAAGTCAGCGGGAAGAGGCAATGTCGTCTTCATCCCCTCCTCGGTCTTCTTCCTGAACATCTGAGGCATTGTCAGTCCGCATGCACATCCCATCAGGCATCCCCTGTTACCGCAGGTGCATATATAGTCGCTCTGCGGATCAATTATTGTATGGCCGAATTCACCGGCAGTGCCTGTCATCCCCCGATAAATTTTCCTGTTAATTATTATTCCGGCACCAATGCCCGAGCTTATTGTCAGAAAGATAAGGTCGTCATATCCTTTCCCGGCACCACATTTGAATTCACAGAATGCCTGTGCATTCGCATCATTGTCGAGCCTGACGGGGATTGAGAAATTCCTGCTCAGCGAGTCACGCAGAGGGAAATTCTTAAAACCTTTCAGGTTTGATGTGGTTATTGTATAGCCGTCCCTGTAACGGACATGACCCGGAAATCCGACTCCGATTCCCTCAAGGTCCGTTTCCTTCAGCCGGTTGGCCGAAATAACCTGTCTGATGAGCTGTGTTATATAATCAACGATCCCATTTTCATCGCGTGCGATATGATCGTACACGACAGATTTATCGAGGATCGTTCCGTCGGGATGTATTAATCCCACTGAAAGCTTAGTTCCTCCAAGGTCGACACCGCAAAGAAGTTTTTCCATAGGAAATATTAAAGTGACTGTTCGGTTCGTGCAATAATATCATCCTGCGTATCAGGCGAAAGAGTGGTGAAGAATGCAGAGTACCCGGCAACACGCACTACAAGGTCCCTGTAGTTCGCGGGATCCTTTTTTGCTGCAAGAAGTGTCTCTCTTGAAACAATGTTGTACTGGACATGCCAGCCTTTTAATTCTGCAAAAAAAGTACTGATTATCGAAATGAGTTTTTGCCTCTGGGTTTCGTTCGTAAGAGCTGATGGTGCAAGCTTCTGGTTCAGGAGAACCCCGCCTGTTATTTTGCCTGTGGGCAGCTTCGAAACCGACTTGAATACGGCTGTCGGACCGAGCGTGTCAGTGCCCGAAGTTGGCGAACATCCTTCGGCAACAGGAGTGAAGGCTTTCCTTCCGTCGGGAGTGGCAGGAACCACCGACCCTGACGGGACATTTGAAGAGATACTTGATGTACCTGCATAATATCTGCATCCTATCGGACCTCGTCCGTAACGTGTTGTATGATGTTTCCCGATCTCATCAATAAAATAACCATAGGCTTCAATGAGAAGATTATCGACATAATCATCGTCATTTCCATATTTGGGTGCATAATTAAGGAGGATCTGACGGATCTTTTCCCCCTCTTTACCTTCAAAATTATTCTTAAGATTTTCCAGAAGGACCTCTTTGCTTATCACTCTTTCTTCAAATACAAGCTTTTTTATTGCTGCAAGGGCATTACCCAGGTTGGCAATGCCGACCTGCAGCCCTGAAATAAAGTCGTAGACCGAACCGCCTTCTTTTATTGTTTTACCACGGGCAATGCAATCATCAACAAAAGCAGAACAGAGAACATCGGGAACCAGCTCCTCGAGAGCGAGGTCAACAGCAGCATCAATTTCAACAGTGGCTTTTGCATAAAGCTCAACCTGCTGCTTCCAGGCTGCCATCAGTTCGCTGAAATTTCCGAAATCGGCAAAGCTGCCAATCCCTGGAAAGAAAGTCTTCCCGGTCATTGTATCCAGGCCGTTATTCATTGCAGCGAGAAAAACCCGCATGAAATTGAGAAAACTCATTCCTGTACATCTGTATCCCCATTTCCCCGGGACAGCGATTTCAATGCACCCTATTGCTGAATAATTATAAGCATCTTCTCTCTTTACACCCAGATCAATAAGTGAAGGAATTACTATTTCATCATTGTTGAAAGCCGGCATCCCGAATCCTTTTCCGATCACATTCACGCATTCATCAAGAAAACGCGGATCGATATTTTTATGGAACCTGACAGAAAGGTTTGGCTGGGTAAGTTTCATCCTTCCGACAGAATCAAGTATCAGGAAGCTCAGATCGTTAACTGCATCTTTGCCTTCAACTGTCTGGCCTCCGACGGTAACATTCTGATAAAGCGGTCCGCCGGCTGAAAACCTCGTGTGTGACCACGATCTTATTTTATTGACAGATAATAGCTTAATCCAGGTATTCTCGAGAAGTTCAAGTGCAGAATCTTCAGTGATCCTGCCTGAATCAAGGTCATTTTTATAGAATTCCCAAAGATATTGATCCATTCTGCCCAGCGAGACGGAATGGCCATTGCTTTCTATCTGCAACACCAGTTGCACAAACCAGGTGAGCTGAAGAGCCTCATAAAAACCTGAAGGGGGATTCACCGAAATATTCCTGCAGTTTTTACTTATCAATATAAGTTCTGACTTTCTTTTTTCATCTGCCTCTTTTTCAGAGATTTCAAGAGCAAGTTTTTCAAATCTTCTGATAAAAGCCCTTAATGATTCAATACCAATTCTGAGGGAGCTGTAGAAATTCTGTTTTTGAAAATATCTTTCATCCGAGCTCTTAACTGCTCCGGCGGCTTTCCCGATTTCATCAAGATATCCTGCAAGTCCATACTTCAGGATTTTTTCAAAATTTACAGCAATATGTGCATCTCCCGAAGTAAGGTTCCCTTCGGCCCTTATAATGGAGGAATCATGGATCTCCTTAATTAGAGGGGACATAAGGGAATATCCTTTTTCAATAAGCGTCCTTCCTTCCCACCAGGAGCAGATATCTCTGAGTTCCTGTTTCTGGGGTTCAGTTACGAAGAATGCATCGCCGGGGCGTTTGTCAAATTCATCAAGCTCCTTAATTATCCATGAAGTGACATATTCAGGGAAAACAGGAGCAGCCCTTACTGCAGATGACTGATTCCCGACAATAAGCTCCCCATCCTGAATAAAGACAGACATTTCTTTCAGTGTCTTTTCAAGAGCATATGCCCGCTTCAGTATCACCGGAGATCCCTCATGTTCCTGGTAAGCTTTTGTATAGATTCTGGCACGTTCGGTACAGATTGTTGATTTTACTGAAAGAATATTCTCTTTCAGTTTTGCGATCCTATCTGAAATTCCGCTTGTTTTTGTATCAGTTATCATATTAATTCAGGATTTTAGCTATAAGTCCCTTCCTTACAGCATAGTCGACATACTGCTTTAGCTCAGTCTTTTCAACATTCCCGTGATTATCAAAGATATATTCTTTTCCCAGCATTATATACTTTTCCATGGCCAGGGAATGGAAGGGAATAAAATTAATCTCATGTGCATTTTTTAATCCGGATGCAAAGTCGATGATTTCACAAAGTTCATGCTCTGAAAAATTGAATCCGGGTATAACAGGAACTCTTACCACAAATGGTTTCCCCCTGTTATCAAGCTCCTTGAAGTTATTGATAACCAGCGATATATCGCCTCCTGTGAATTTTGTGAACTTCTCACTGCCGGTATGTTTGAGATCAGCAAGAAATACGTCAATAATATCCAGATAATTCTCAATTGTTTCCCATGGTACGTGGAGGGAGGTCTCGACAGAAACATGTATATCTTTTGCTTTGAGTTCTGTAATCAATTCTTCCAGAAAGGGATGCTGTGAAAAGGGCTCACCCCCTGAAAGTGTAACACCGCCTCCGCTTGTCCTGTAAAATGGAATGTCCTTTTCGATCTCACTGATAATCTCGTCAACACTCATAGGTTGTCCAACAACAGTCAACGCTTTGGAGGGGCAGATATTCCGGAGGGATGTGAAATCGGTTATGTTTTTTCTGTCAATGAGCAGCCTGCCTCCTGCTGAGGTAATATGACCGCTGCCTGCTTTGATACAATCTCCGAACATCTGGCAAAGACGCTCATCGAACATAATGGATGGGAAAGGTTCAATACTTTCAGGGTTATTACACCACAGGCAGCTCAGAGGGCAACCTTTAAAAAAGATGTTTGTTCTTACCCCGTTTCCATCATGGATTGAGAATCGCTGTATGTTAAAGACGGTAAGCATAACGAAGTTGGTCGATTATTCTTTACAATGTGACCTTATTAAGTACACCGAGAATGGATTGCCGCTGATGAGTCAGTTCCTTTATGAGATCCGGGTTGAAGATTTTTTTTACCGAGAAGCGTAAGGTCTGCAGCCTCTCCCTGAAAACCTCCTGGTAGAACAAAACAAAATAGCCTGCCGGAGGAATCAGCAATGCAATCAGGAATCCCTGCAATCCTGCAAATATTGCTGCAAGAATTAACAGGACAGGGAAATAGATAAGGTAAAGAACTGTACCTGAGCTTACATATACTGAACTATAAAACCTGGGATCCTTAATGAACCTGTTGCAAATGAATCTCGGTATCAGAAACGGGATAAGATTACTGATATACCCTGCAATGAAGAGGGGCAGGCCGGCAATAACAGCAAAATATCTTAAAAATCCCCAGTCAAGTCTTCGTGCAAAATTCTCGTCACTGAGCCTATTCTTTGCAAGCAGATTAGTATATGTCACCACTTTTTCAGAAAGTGATGCCAGGTCAGGAGGGGATGTTCGGCTCAGCTGATTTATTTTTTCGGCGACTTTTTTTTCAGCCTGTCTCCTGTGGTCGGTATCAAAACGCCACCTGAAAAAAGGAAGGACCATGTTATTCCGTTCCATCTTAAGGAGTTGCTCGGCGAGCCAGTCATTTGCAGGATCTTCGATTATGATGACCTCTTTCCTCAGGCTGGCATCGCATTTTTCAGTAAAGGCAAGCAATGCTTTTGCAGGGTGTTCCAGATAAACATCCTTAAGCTCCCTGATGCTGAAAGAATCAGCGAAGTTTATCATCACCTCCTTCCGGAATGTTGAAGGATATGTATAATTGATCCCAACCGGGACAATATGAACATCGAGACCGAATTTATCTTCGGCTCCGAAGGCCAGCCTGGCTGTCCCTTTTCTAAGCTTATGAAGGCGCTTCTCCTGAATACAGATACCTTCTGAAAACATTATGAAATTTCCGTTTTTCTTCAGGACATCATAAATTCCTGTGAAAGCTTCAAGGTTTTTATGAACATTTTCAAATCCCTCTTCGATCCTGTATACAGGCGCAACATTAAGTTCACGAAGGCAGAACCTTGCAAAAGGTTTCCTGAACATATCGGCCCGCATTGTGAAATGAAGAGGCTGTGGAAGATATGAACCTACAAGGATTCCATCCATAAAAGAGTTCTGATGGTTGCCTACGAAAAGAAGCGGTTTGTCAAGGGGAACTTTTTTAAGGTTAGAATAAAATATTCTTCTGAAAAAGACCCTGAAAGAAAAGGGAGGTACAATAAATTTTAAGAATCTGCTGAACATCAATCAATTTTTTCTCCGGAGATTTTTATTCATTTTTATTTTTCATGGCAGTCAAAATACATGAAAAACAAATGCCCGTAATTGCAAGATATTGTATTTTGTAAATAATTGCAATGGAACATCGCAAAGGTAATTAAAACAAATTATCCGGAATGGGTATTTAAGCTTATCTGACTCATGTAGAACGATATAGTTTGCGAAATTAACCGATATTATTATTTTTGCTGTTTCTAAAAACCATCCTGATAATAATTGCATGGATATCACACGGGCTATTCACGATAAAATGGTTAAGGAACGTCTGTTGTTTGTTTACAGGGGTGACATAACGGACAAGAAATTCCCTTCCATTGATTACTCTCCTTGAAAATGAAATGAAGGAGGATTCCTTTGGATTCGTTGGACAAAAGCGTCTGTTTATGTTCGTCCTTGAGAGTCTTCAGAATATTGCCAAACACGGGGATCATGATCAGTACGGAAAGATGTCGCTGGTTTCCTTCTCAAGGACAGATGACGGCTATACAATCACTACAGGTAATATTATTGCCTCTGAAAATGTCGGTCGATCTGAAGAAAAGGCTAGATGAAATTAATAATCTTGATATCAAAGATATAAAGGATCTCTACAGGCAGATTTTGAATACTTCGGAATTCAGCAAAAAAGGGGGAGCAGGCCTTGGATTGATTGAAATGGCGATTAAAACAGGCAATAAGCTCGATTATGATTTTGTACCTGTGAATGATGAATTTTCATATTTCATTTTAAGCAAAACAGTCGATTCAAGCGGAATGGGTATGCATTCAGGCAGGAGCAGGAGTCATTTCAGAGTGATTCTGTTGTTAAGCTTGAGCAGTTAATGGCTGAAAACAATATCTACCTGACCTGGTCGGGTCATATTACCTCCGGAATAGGGGAAGAAGTCCTGTCTATTACTGAATCAAAGCTTACTGAAGAAGACATTGATTCAGCATTCAGGCGGAGGGTATTCAATATCATGGTTGAAAGCCTCGAAAATGTATCGAAATATAATCCGGGGAGGGAACCAGAAGAAAAATATGGAATGCCTGTCGCCATTGTAAGGACTTGAAGATGATAAATTTCTGCTGACTACCGGAAATCTGATTTTGAATGGCAAGTGTTGACGATCTGAAAGAGAAGCTTGACTATATTAATACTTATGATAAGGAAGGTCTGAAAGAATATATTTTTTACATCTCTTTCCGGGCAATCGATCGAAACAGACAGTACCGGAAACATGGGTCTGATATCAATGGCACGCAAATCGGGGAGCAAGCTTAATTACCAGTTTGAAAAGGTTAATGAAATCTATTCCTATTTTATGCTTACGGTAAGGGTTGAGGAGAATCCTGCCTGATCAGAATTCCTTCAGGTTTAATTGCTTTCCGTCCCATTCAGCATAAGCTTCCCCTGTTTATCCAGTCACCCAGGAAAACAATCGTAGTGTCCTGTTTCAAACTGTATATTAAGGGCAGATGACGGTGGCCAAAGATGAAAAAATCGAAATTCTCATTTTCGAGAACTGATTTTGAATACTTTATCAGATCTTCCTTCTCTTCGCCGAGAAATTCTTTCGTAATTCCTTTGCCAAGACGGGAACTTAGTGACCATTTATGTCCTATTCCTATTCCAATTGAAGGATGAAGCATTGAATAGAGTGCCCGGAGTGTTTTGTTCCGGAATATTGCAAGAAGGATCTTATATCCTGTACTTTCGCTGCCCAGTCCTTCGCCATGCACAATTTAAAATTTTTTCCCGTCGAAAGTCTGAGTATAAGGTGTTGTATGAATTGTTATTCCGCATTCTTCCGAAAGATAATTTCCGACCCACATATCATGATTTCCTGTAAAGAAATGTACCGGTATCCCTGAATCGGTAATTGCGGAAACTGTTCCCAGGAACCTTGTAAATCCGCGTGGTACGACAAGCTTGTATTCCCACCAGAAATCAAAAATATCTCCGACAAGGAATATTTCTCTTGCGTCAGGAGCAATTGTGTTCAGCCATCTTACAACCTTTTTTTCCCTTTCGAGGGGATCTGAACCTGCTTTAAGTCCAAGATGAAAATCAGATGCGAAGAATATTTTCCCTGAATCTTTCAATACAGAATCTTAATTATTGAACAACTGATTCAGTTTGATCTGAAGTGATCTTCCATGCAGATTCGATTCCGATTAGGTTGCCGTCCCTGTCGAAAAGATAATTGGCAGGTAAAGATTTGACATTAAAAAGCATGGCATTTACAGGGTTGCTGGGATCATCTTCCCTTGTACTTATCCATGGCAGTTCATCAAACTTTACCTCAGTTCTCCATTTTTCCTCATTTTCATCCAGATTTATCTGGTAAATTTCAAATCCTTTTTTGTTATAAGCCTTGTATAAACTCTTTAACTGAATGTTTTCAGCAATACATTCCTTTGAATTTACTGACCAGAAAGTCAGAAGAACCATTTTCCCCTTAAGAGACGAAAATGCAATTCTTTTACCGTTAATATCCTTAAGATTCGGATCAAGTTTTGTTACGGGAGAAGAATTGGCCAGATCCTCTATCTTCCTGGTATTCATCTGGTTCAGTCCTTTCTTTAAATCTTCAGTAAGTGCTTTTACATGTTTGGATTCTGGATAGTACCGGCCCAGCGAATCGGAAACTATTTTCAGATACTGAAGATCCTTGGGATCATAAAGGACATAAGCGTTTTCATCAATCCTCTGATATAAAGCCTTTATTGAAGCCATCGAACGGGTATTGGTGATAATGAATTCAATATTCTTTTTACGGATATCTTTAATAGTCTGATTGAATTCATTCTCGAGCCGGGATTTTTTTTCTTCAGAACCCGGTTCCCTGAAGCTTCTTCATATGCTGTCCTTAATGAGTCAAGTTTTCTTTTGGTGTCATTGAGTCTTATATCAAGCATCTTTATCTTCTCTGTTCCTTCCGAACCGGTAACTGAATAATCCTCCGAAAGATTCTTTCCGTTAAATTCAAGATTTATTTTTTCTCCTGGTTCAGCCAGAACTGTAATAAAATCTGATTCTGAATATCCAAGCTGGTAAAAATCAGGTTCAGTGCTTTTACTTTGAATCTAAATCCCCCTTTGTTGTTTATTTCTGCTGAATCAATCAGTACCAGTGTATTGACATCGACCCTGTTCAGATAAACAACTTTTTTGCCGGGTTCTTTAATTAAACCATTAACAGTGAATGTATTATTATTTTGGCATCCGGCGGCTAACAGCACGGGAAGCAGAAATATAAGTGATCTTTTCATCATAAAATCATGTTACCGGTTTCCGGAATTTCAGTATTATTTAATTAAATATTCATCAAGTTTTCTCTGCAAGGCATCACCTCTGAGGTTCGAAGCAATTATCCGGCCCTCCTTATCAAGAAGGTAATTTGCAGGTATTGATTCTATCTTGTACAAAGGGACAACACTTGAATTCCAGTACTTCACATCACTCACATGGATCCATCTTTCAAGCTTGTCATCCTGAATGCCTTTTATCCATGCCTCTTTGGTTTTATCAAGCGAAACCTGATAAATCTGGAATCCCTTGCCCTGGTACTTATTATATGCTTTAACAAGATTTGGATTTTCCTTCCTGCATGGACCGCACCATGCTGCCCAGAAATCGAGCAGTACGATAGAACCCCTTGTTGAAGAAAGCTTAATCGTATCTCCTTCTGGTGAAGGAAGTGAAATCTCAGGAGCCTCCGCTTTTTCACCTGAGCCGGCTGCTGAGGGTTTACTTCTTTCGAGGTATGCAATCATTTCCTTGACCTGTTCGTGAAGAGTGACTACAGGTTCATATTCAGGGTAGTTCTTTGACAGGGATGAATCGACTTTTAAGTAATAGGATATGTCCTTTTCCGGATTAAGAACATAAACACCGGTGCCAGCTGTGATATAAAGCAATCAATGATGCCAGTGAGGTAATATTATTATCAATGTATTTCTTTGTATATGTGTTTATATCATTCAGATAAATCTGCGCCAAGGTTATCGAGCGAATCAATAACCTTGTCAAAATCAGGCCTTCCAAGATTCATCCGGTGTATTTCACTCAGCTTTCTCATCTTGTTGGTAGTTTCTAAAAGAGTTTTATTGTAATCGGCCATTAATTTAGTTCCTTTTGAGCCTGTAACAACCACCGGATAATTCAATGAATCGAAGTGCGAAGTCATTTTTATTTTCTCTCCTGGCTCAATAAGCATTGTCAGGTAGTTATTTTGATTAATTTTGAGAAGATAAAAAGACGGAAATTTCACCTTCCTTTTAAATTCAAAAATACCATCTTCAGAAAGTATGACAGAATCAACAGTAATAAGCTCATTAGATTTAAGCTCCTCGAGAAAAATATACTCCCGGGGTAATGAATTTTCAAGGAGTACCGGAAATTTCAGCAGTTTTGGTGTCGCAACCTGCTAGCAGCATTGCGCCAGAAATAAAGCAATATGAGTTTTCTGATCATGGTTTAAAAATTAATTATTAGTTATTTAGAACATTTTATTGAAATGCAAAGTTATTCTTTTTTTTATCTGACGATACTTTTAAGAAATTTTATTAATTTACTTTGCAGTGTTAAGTCGTTTTGCATAAGTTCAATAAAATTTTGTATCTTAAAAGACTTTTTAGTACTGAGATATAAAGAATAGTTTATGAGTTATATTAAGTTCGAAAAGAGTCAGATTGTAAATCTTGAATATTCCCTTGGCAAGGGAGGTATTCAGGACAAACAGGGCAGGGTCATATTCCTCTACGACCATTGTTGGATGCAATACCACGGAAATATCATGGTTTGCTGGTTTGTCCGGTTGATGCCTTGGAGGAGAGCAGGTTTGTCCTGCTTTCATCACTCGATGTTACAGTTGTTAATAATGATAAAAGTTTCAATACCGGAATAAGAAAATATAAGGGTGATTATTTCAGTCCCAAAGGGCATAAATATATTGAAGATTTTGAAATGGAGACGATCCCTTCAAGAATATACAGGGTAGGAGGGGTTATTCTTAAAGCAGGAAAGGCTTCTTGTTCATTATGAGGAGCAGTTTCTTGCACGATTCACAATTCTTGAAGCCCCTGAGCCAATGAAACTGCAGATCCGTCCTTTTCTTGCTTTCAGAAGTATTCATGATCTTACACATGCCAACCTTGCTGCAAATACAAAAGTTGATTTTATTGAGAACGGGATAAAATCAAGACTGTATGAAGGATTTCCTTATCTGAACATGCAGTTTTCGGCAAATGCTGAATTTGTTCATGTCCCTGACTGGTATCTGGGTGTTGAATATACTGAGGAGCAGAAAAGGGGATATGATTATTCTGAAGATCTTTTTACTCCCGGATTTTTTGAAATTGAAGCTAAAGAAGGTGATGTGATAGTTTTTTCTGCTTCAACAAAGGAAGAAAAGCCATCGGGTCTCAAAGCAAAAGTTCACAAAAACCGTTGCCGGAAAGATTCCACGAGACAGTTTTATCAATTGTCTGAAAAATGCAGCTCAGCAATTTATTGAAAAAAGAGGAGGGAAGAACTCTTATCATTGCCGGTTATCCATGGTTCGGATCATGGGGAAGAGATACTTTTATTGCCCTTCCCGGGCTTGCTCTTGCCCGTAAAGAAAAAGCTTCAGCTTTACAGGGATGTTCTCGATACCCAGGTTGAAAGGATGAAGAGATGGACTTTTCTCCAGATATGGGTACAAGCAGGTAATCCTGCATTTAATTCTGTTGATGCCCCACTGTGGTTCTTCTGGGCGGTTCAGCAATATCTTGAAAATGGAGGGAACTGATGCCTGGGAGCGTTATGGGGACTGCTGCAAAATCAGTTCTGAATGCATTTACAAAAACGGCAGCTGATTTAATATCCATATGAGAGAAAACGGGCTTATTTATGCTGATGCACCCGGGAAAGCCCTTACATGGATGGATGCTGTTGTTAATGGGATCCCTGTTACCCAGAGGAGAGGTTATGCAGTTGAAATAAATGCTCTATGGTATAATGCTGTCTGTTTTGCACTGGAGATGGCCAGAGTTGATAAAGGATAAAAAATTCATTAAGGAATATGAGATCTGCCGGAACTGATTAAGAATTCATTTACTGATATGTTCTGGGATGATAGAGCGGGTTATCTTGCTGATTATGTCAATGATGAAGAAGGGAAGAACTATTTTGTCAGACCAAATATGGTCATTGCTGTTTCACTGCCTTATTCGATGCTTGACAAAGGACCAGATGAAGAGAGTTCTTGATATTGCAGATAAAGAGCTTGTTACTCCCAGGGGACTGAGAACCCTTTCTCCGGGGAATCAGCATTATAAGGGAACTTATCAGGGGAATCAGGAAGAGAGCGATAATGCATATCATCAGGGTACTGTCTGGCCATGGCTCTTCGGGCCATTCTGTGAAGGATGGCTGAAAGTGTATGGCAAGCAGGGAGTTCAGAAAGTTAAGAAGCTTATTTATGGACTTGAAGAAGTAATGAGTGAACATGGTGTAAGCACTATTTCAGAGATCTATGACGGAGATCCTCCTCATGCACCCAATGGAGCAATATCGCAGGCCTGGAGTGTGGGTGAAGTCCTGAGGATAATTGATCTTCTTGAAAACAAATATTCAAATTTATAAATCAGGTATGATATGCGTGTGTTAATGTTTGGGTGGGAATTTCCGCCACATATTTCAGGCGGTTTGGGTACAGCCAGTTATGGCCTGACAAAAGGGATGGCGACACTTGATGACCTGGAGGTTATCTTTGTTGTTCCCAAAGCATGGGGTGATGAGGATCAGACCAGGGTCAGGCTTATCGGAGCAAACAAGGTTCCTGTTGCATTCAAGCAGGTTCATTATAAAGGATTCAGACGCCCTCTTGAAAAGATAGAAATCTCATCTAAAATTGTCCCCTATACCTGATCCTGAAGATTTCTGGGAAAGAATAGAAATCTGAAGCTACAGGTTATAAGCTTATTGTCCAGACAAACAATAAGGGAACTGTTGATTTTTCCGGAAAATATGATGGATCACCTGATGGATGAGATCTATAAATATTCGGTTGTTGCTTCAGTAATTGCTGAAGAAAATGATTTTGATATTATTCATGCGCACGACTGGCTTGCTTATCCTGCAGGTATTGCCGCTATGGAAGTCTCAGGCAAACCTCTTGTGATCCATGTTCATGCAACAGATTTTGACCGCAGCGGCGGTAATGTAAATCCTGATGTTTACCGGATCGAAAAAAGCGGAATGGATGCAGCTTCAAAAATCATTACTGTCAGCAACCTTACAAGGGATATTGTTATTAATAAATACAATATTAATCCGGATAAGGTTGAGACTGTATATAATGCTGTTGAACCGGTAAAGATATCGCAGGATTCAGTCATTAAAAAGGGTTTTGATGAAAAGGTTGTCACTTTTCTTGGAAGGATAACTCTGCAGAAAGGACCTGAATATTTTATCGAAGCTGCCTATAAGGTTCTGAAGGTTATGGACAATGTCAGGTTTGTTATGGCTGGTTCGGGTGATATGATGGAAAGGATGATGAGACGGGCCGCTGCCCTTAAAATTACCGACAGATTCCATTTTACAGGATTTCTTAAGGGGAAGGATGTCTTTACAATGCTCAAAATGAGCGATGTTTATATTATGCCTTCGGTATCCGAACCTTTTGGAATCTCTCCTCTTGAAGCAATGCAATCGAATGTCCCTGTAATAATCAGCAAACAATCGGGTGTTTCCGAAATTCTTACCCATGCCGTGAAAACTGATTTCTGGGATATTGATGCAATGGCCGATGCAATTTATGGAATACTTAATTATCCTGCCCTTTCCAAGATGTTTATTAAGAACGGGAAGGAAGAGGTTGTAAGACTTAAATGGGATAATTCAGCACGACATGTTAGAGATATTTATTACAGAGTGATTTGGCAAAATAAGAATTAAGATATGAGTTTAACAGGTAAAAAAGCTATTTGCTTTTATTTTCAGGTTCATCAGCCTTTCAGGCTAAAGACGCTACAGATTCTTTGACCTTGGTCATGATCATTATTATTATGATGATTTTTCAAATGAATCCATCATGAGAAAAGTGGCAGAGAAATGTTATCTCCCTGCCAATGAAATAATTCTCGATCTTATTCAGAAACATAAGGGAAAGTTCAAAGTTACTTTTTCACTTACCGGCCTGGTAATTAACCAGTTCCGGCTTTATGCCCCTGAAGTTCTTGATTCCTTCAGAAAACTTGCTGAAACAGGAATGGTTGAATTCCTTGCTGAAACCGATTCGCATTCCCTTGCATCCATCAAGAGCAAGAAATGAATTTGAACGCCAGGTAAATGCGCATAAGGCGATGGTAAAGGAATTTCTGGGAGTTGAACCAACGTCATTCAGGAACACCGAACTGATATATTCTGACCTTATAGGTTCATGGGTTGCTGATATGGGATTTAAATCGATACTTACCGAAGGCGCCAAGCATGTTCTTGGATGGAAGAGTCCTAATTTTCTGTACTGTAATTCAATTAATCCAAGGCTTAAAGTGCTTTTGAGAAATTTTGTACTGAGCGATGATATTGCTTTCAGATTCTCAAACCGCGGCTGGAGCGAATGGCCATTGACTGCAGACAAATATGCTTCATGGCTGAATAAGCTTGCCTCCAAAAGTGAACTTATCAATATTTTCCTTGACTATGAAACATTTGGTGAACACAATAGAAAGAGTACCGGAATATTTGATTTTCTTCAGCACCTGCCCGGATGCGATCTTAAAAAAGACTCCTTACAAGTTTATGACTCCGACTGAGGTTGCAGATAATCTTCAGCCGGTATCTGCAATAAGTATTCCTTCTCCTATTTCGTGGGCTGACGAAGAGCGTGATATCACAGCATGGAACGGGAATGAACTGCAGGCGGCTGCCCTTGACAAGCTCTATGAACTGACAGATAAAGTCAACAAGATGTGAAGATAAACAAATAATGAAGGACTGGGAGTATCTTCAGGCAAGCGACCATTTTTACTATATGGCAACAAAATTCTTTTCTGATGGGGCTGTACATGCTTATTTCAATCCGTATGATACCCCATATGATGCATTTATGAATTATATGAATGTTTTAAGCGATTTTGAAATCAGGGTTAACCGGTTTATTCCGGACAAAATTGAACATAATGAGATATCTAAACTCAATAATCTTATAAAAGAAAAAGAATCTATTATTGAGCAACAAACAGTTGAACTTCAAAGTCTTAAGAAGAATTCCCGCAAGAAAAATTCAGGGAATGGAATCCTGATCGGCGAAAAGAAATCCCTTAAAGGGAAAATATTGAAAGGGAAAAAATCATTGATTTCTGTAAAAAGCAGATCTTCGAAAGAAACAAAATCTTCAAAATAAGAAAGATCAAAATAAAGCGAATAAGAATTTCCGATTAATAATCTGAACCAATATATCTGATGATGAATGTTGAACTAGTTTTTGAAACCAGTTGGGAAGTCTGTAACAAGGTTGGAGGGATTCATACTGTTATTTCTACAAAAGCACTGAATGTTGTTAATGAGCTGGGAGATAATTATATTCTTCTTGGTCCTGATGTGTGGAGGGAAGAGGTTACAAATCCTGAATTTATTCCTGATGACACCCTTTTTGCTGAATGGAAGATCATTGCATTAAATGAGGGACTCAGGGTTAAGACAGGAAGATGGAACATAGCCGGCAAACCAATTGTTTTTTTGATAGATTTTACTCCTTATTTCGGACAGCAGAATGAAATATTTGCCAATTTCTGGGAAACCTATAAGCTTGACAGTATTACAGGTCAGTGGGATTATGTTGAGCCTGCACTTTTTGGTTATGCCGCCGGAAAGGTTATTGAAAGCTTCACCTCATTTTACCATGACCGTCATAATATAATTGCACATTTCCATGAATGGATGACCGGTACCGGGATCCTCTACATTGAAAAATCTGTACCATGGATCGCCACTTGTTTTACAACCCATGCAACCGTTCTGGGACGATGCATAGCCGGGAATTACAGACCGCTGTACGGAAAGATGAAAGAATACAATCCGGTGCAGATTTCAAGGGAATTCAATGTTGTCGCCAAGCAATCGCTCGAGAAAACCTCAGCTTCAGTGGTCGATGTTTTTACAACGATAAGTGAAATCACTTCCACGGAATGTTCACTATTTTCTTGGGAGAGATGTTGATGTATTGACACCTAACGGATTTGAAGATTCATTTGTTCCAACTGATGATGCATTTGAGGGAAAAAGGATTTCAGCCCGTAATAAGCTTAAAAAAGTTGCGGAAGCTGTTCTGGGATATTCCCTTACCGATGATTGCACATTTATCGTACATAGCGGAAGATATGAATTCAGGAATAAGGGTACTGACATTTTTATTAATTCTCTCGGGGAGCTTAATAAAAATAATGCTCCCGGGAAGGAGTGTGTTGCTTTTATTCTCATGCCGGCTTATCATAAGGGACCCAGACAGGATATTATTGATATTCTGTATAATAACGGGGTTGCAGGTGGCAATGACAGGTATCTTACACATAGCCTGCACTATCCGTCGAGCGATCCTGTACTTCAGGGCATAAGGAACAATAACCTCACAAATAATCAGGACCAGAAAGTTAAGATAATATTTACCCCATCATACCTGAATGGGAATGACGGGATATTTAATCTGTCATATTATGACCTGTTTATCGGATTTGATCTTTCGGTATTTCCTTCGTACTATGAACCATGGGGATATACTCCGCTTGAAAGCTTAATGTTCTCAATTCCTACAGTTACAACTTCACTTTCAGGATTCGGCCTCTGGGTCAGAAAATACTTCAGGGAGCCCGGGAACGGAATTGCCATAATTGAGAGAACAGATGATAATGAAAATAAGGTAATAACCGAAATCAGGGAATTCATTAATAAATTCATTGGCTTTACCAGCGATGAAGTCAGGGCAGCGAGAATAAAGGCCCATGAAATTTCACGGATTGCGATGTGGTACAATCTGGTTAAGCACTATTTTGAGGCCTGGGAGAATGCCCTTGACCACAGCAGCGGAAGGAGAGAGGAACCCAGGGAGTTGGCCCAGTTTGTTGAAGCCACCGGGTTACAGATCAGAAAACCTCACCAGATACCTGTCTGGAAAGATATTTATGTTCAGAGCGATGTGCCTGATAAGCTGTCAATATTGAAGGAACTTGCCAATAACCTTTGGTGGTCATGGAATACTGAAGCAGAAGCATTGTTCAGGAGAATGGATCCATCACTATGGGAAGAGGTCGTTCATAATCCCAGACTGCTTCTTGAAAAGATAGATTACAAAAGGCTGCTGGTTCTGGAGGATGATGAGGAGTTTGTAGCGGATCTTGAAAAGATTTACAGGATATTCAAAGAGTATTTAAACAGACCTTATGAAAAAGATAAGCCATCAGTCGCCTACTTCAGTATGGAGTTTGGTATCCACCCCTGTCTGAAGATCTATTCAGGCGGTCTTGGAATTCTTGCGGGTGATTATCTGAAAGAGGCGAGCGATTCCAATAAAAATATTACAGGAGTCGGACTGCTTTACAGATTTGGATATTTCAAGCAAAAACTTGGTCCAAAAGGGGAACAGCTTACAATTTATGAAGCTGAGGAATTCTCACGTATTCCAATAAGCCCTGTAAAGATTTCCGGAGGAACACAGCTTGTAATAAGCCTTGTCTGGCCCGGGAGAAATGTTAGCGTCAGGGTGTGGGAGGCAAAAATCGGGAAAGTCTCACTCTATTTACTCGATACTGATTTTGAAGATAATACTCCTGAAGACCGGTCAATAACCCACTATCTTTATGGAGGTGATCATGAAAACAGACTAAAACAGGAACTGATTCTCGGGATTGGTGGAATAAGGGCACTGACAGCGATCGGATTAAAGCCTGATCTTTTTCACAGCAATGAAGGACATTCTGCATTTATCAGCCTTGAACGTATAAGACATCTCATTGAGGATAATCATCTTACATTTAGTCAGGCTATTGAAGCAATCAGGTCCTCAACCCTTTTCACAACTCATACTCCTGTACCTGCAGGGCATGATGCTTTTGAGGAAGATATCCTGAGAAAATACATTTCACATTATCATGCACGCCTCAATATTTCGTGGGACGAATTAATGGCATTGGGCCGCTGTGAAGGAGAAGCAGATAGAAAATTCAATATGAGTTATCTTGCTACTCACATGTCTCAGGAATTAAACGGCGTTAGCAAGCTTCACGGAAAGGTTACACAGGGATTATTTAACAAGCTCTGGCCCGGATACCTGAAGGAAGAACTTTACATTGGCTACGTCACTAACGGTGTTCACTATCCGACATGGCTTGCACCGGAATGGAAGGAGGTATATAAACAGCTGACAGGCAGTGAAAACTTTGATCAGACTGACAGAAGCCAGTGGGAGAAAGTGTACAACCTGGAAGATAAGAAAATCTATGAAATTAAAACCAGGCTAAAAAAGAATCTCTTTATAAATATCAGGAAGAGGCTTCAGTCGGATATGATGGAAAAGCATGTAAGCCCGCGTACATTGCTGAACATAAGCACCCATCTCAACGACAAGGCCCTTACAATCGGTTTTGCCAGGAGGTTCGCAACCTATAAAAGGGCATCGCTGTTATTCAGGGACCTTGACAGACTTTCAAAAATTGTCAATGATCCGGACCGGCCTGTTCAGTTTATTTTTGCCGGGAAAGCCCATCCTCATGACGGAGGCGGGCAGGATCTTATCAAAAGGGTTTTCGAAATATCCCAGTTGCCGCAGTTTGCAGGTAAAGTTACTTTCCTGGAGAACTATGATGCAGAGCTCGCGAAAAATCTTGTAAGGGGAGTTGATATCTGGCTTAATACACCTACACGGCCCCTTGAAGCTTCAGGTACAAGCGGTGAAAAAGCAGTTATGAACGGAACACTGCATTTCAGCGTTCTCGACGGCTGGTGGGTAGAGGGCTATCATGCCTATGCAGGCTGGGCTCTTCCGATGAAGAAAACATTTAATGTTCAGGATCTTCAGGATGATGTGGATGCTGAAACTATCTATAACATGCTTGAATTTGAAATCGTTCCTGCATATTATTCATTTAACGATCACGGTATACCGGTTGAATGGATAAGTCACATAAAGAATACGATGGTCAAAATAGCTCCCGAATTTACAATGAGAAGGATGCTTGATGACTATTTTGAAAAGTATTATATGAAGTTATGGGCAAGGAACCAGTATCTCACGGCGAACGATTTTGAGAAAGCAAAAGAGATGGCTTCATGGAAGTATAAAATGAGGGAGGAGTGGGATAATATTGAAGTACTGAATTTTAAATTCGAAAGGCCCGATGAAAATATTTATCATTCAGGTCATGATTACAGGGCAGAGATAGCGCTTGATATCAAAAAGATTCCAAAAGAATATGTTGGAGTTGAGTTTGTGTTCACTCACCTGAATAAGAATGGAGAATATGAATTTGTTAATAGCCAGGAATTTAAGCTTATCAACAGCAAGAGCGGCAAATGTCTGTTCAGGGCTAACCTTGTACCTGAAAAAGCCGGAACATTTTTCTATGGGATCAGGATTTATCCAAGACACAAAGACCTTCCACACAAACAGGATTTTTATCTGCTGAGGTGGATTGATTAAATATCCGTCGCCTTTTTTACCTGTTCCCTTTTCAGGACCAGGGCGCTGCGCGACGGAAGATACAGGAAAAGATAGAAAGGCTGGATTAAGTGTCGGCCTTTCTCCTTTTCGGGTAGATGTATAAAAGGCAGTCCTGTTCACCCTGTCGAAACCGCCAAAGGCAGGATCATCAGAATCAAGAACAATCCTGAACTTGCCTTTGACAGGAATTCCGTAATCGGTGAATGAATTTACCGGATGAAAATTGAATACAATCAGGAGATCACCTCTGATGTAAGCTATTACCTTGTCATAATTATTCTCATAAATCCTGAATACGCCTGGTTCATCAAGGAACCTGTATTCCTTATGGAGTTTCACCATGGCATTATCGAACTTCAGCAGGTATGAATATTTAAGGTCCTCATCATAAGCCAGATGCCACTGGCGGCGTGCATACTTGTAACTCCAGTTATTCCCTTCACGCGGGAAATCGATCCATTCGGGATGTCCGAACTCATTTCCCATGAAATTCAGGTATCCGCCCCCGGAAGTGCTGAAGGTGATCAGCCTTATCATTTTGTGAAGGGCAATTCCGCGATCCATAGTAAAACTGTGATACGACTTTTTCATTCCTGTATACATTTCTGCATCCAGCATCCGGAATATCAAAGTTTTATCACCAACAAGAGCCTGGTCGTGCGATTCGCAGTATGAAATTATTTTTTCTTCCGGCCTGTGCTGGGTGAGCTCATGAATAAGGTGCTCCATATTCCAGTTTTCATCAGGGGTGTCTTTTACAAGCTTTATCCATAAATCGGGAACTCCCATCGACAGCCTGTAATCAAAGCCAAATCCTTTCCTTTCTGTCTCGGCTGCAAGTCCTGGCATTCCGCTCATATCCTCGGCAATGGTCAGTGCTCCGGGCTTGAAATCGTGGATCATTTTATTTGCCAGGTAGAGATAAATCAGAGCATCTGTATCCTGTCCCCCGTCGAAATAATCATCATAGGTACTGAAGCTCTTCTCAAGCCCGTGATTATAATAGATCATACTTGTGACACCGTCGAACCTGAATCCGTCGAATTTATACTCCTCGAGCCAATACCTGCAGTTCGACAGAAGGAAATGCAGAACATTATCTTTCCCGTAATCAAAGCATAATGAATCCCATGCGACATGATTTCTTCTGTCGTTTGTGTGAAAGTACTGGCCGGGCGTTCCGTCGAACAGTCCCAACCCTTCATTTACGTTTTTTACCGAATGGGAGTGAACAAGGTCCATTATCACCCTTATTCCCGAGGCATGGGCTTTATCGATCAGTTCTTTAAGATCTTCAGGCGTTCCGAATCTTGAGGATGCTGCAAAAAAGCTTGAGACATGATAACCGAACGATCCGTAGAAGGGGTGCTCCTGGATTGCCATCAGCTGAATTGTGTTATATCCTGATTTTATTACAGAAGGCAGGACATTCGTGGTAAATTCGCGGTAAGTTCCAAGCTTTTCATCAGGAGTTGCCATCCCGATATGCGCCTCATAAATAACAGGGGCAGTAACAGGTGCCCTGAAATCTTCAATTTTCCATTTGTATGGTTTATCCGGATTCCAGATCTGGGCTGAGAATATCTTTGTATTTTCATCCTGAACAAGACGGGTTGCATATGACGGGATCCTTTCGCCCTTTCCTCCATGCCAGTGCACGGAAAGCTTAAACAGATCGCCATGATTTAATAATTCGGGGGGCAATTTTATTTCCCAGTCACCATATGAATTGATCCTTTGCAGCCTGAAGGCAGACTTTTCTTTCCAGTTACTGAACATACCGGTAAGGTAAATATCATCGGCATTGGGAGCCCATTCCCTGAATATCCAACCATCGTGATTGCGATGGAGGCCATAATAAAAATGGCCCATCGCAAATTCAATGAGTTTGCCATCACCGGCAAGCTGCAGCTCCTTAGCTATGCACTTACTTATCCGGCTCTCGATAATGCCCTTGAATGGGTCGAGCCATGGATCAGATGAATAGAATTTAGCAGGGGTCATAATAATTTATTGAATCAGTTACTTTCTATAAAATTACGAAAACTAAATCACTTAATAATTACATTTTCACAGGCTTTACTAAATTTACAGCCGTAAAACTGGAAAGAATGTTTATTCATGAGGAATATGATGACCTTAATCTGGTTCACCCTGTTGTCACTATCGGAGTATTTGATGGTGTGCATCTTGGTCACAGGCATCTTCTCGACCATGTTGTTTCAAGAGCAGGGCAGACGGGGGGAGAATCAGTGGTCATAACCTTTGATCCCCATCCCAGGCTGGTTTTGTCAGAGAAAACCAAAGGCATCTCTTTCCTTTCAACTCTTGAAGAAAAGAAAAAGCTCCTTGCTGAACTTAAAATCGACCATATGGTAATCATAAAGTTCAGCAAAGATTTCAGTAACATGGAAGCCTCTGATTTCATTCGGGAAATTCTGGTAAGCAGGATCGGGGTAAATCATCTCATTGTTGGATATGACAACCATATCGGTAAGAACAAATCAGGTGATATGACGAAGATCATGGAGTGTGCTGAATTATTTGATTTTTCAGTGGAACAGTCGGACAAAGTATTTGAAGGTGATGGAGTCATAAGTTCGACAGCCATCAGGAATGCGCTTCTCAATGGTATGCTTGAAGATGCCAACAGATGGCTGGGATATAATTATACTTTAACAGGGAGTGTGGTTCATGGCAGGAAGCTTGGACGTCTGTTAGGATTTCCGACTGCAAACATAAAACCGGCTGACAATTATAAACTGATACCTGCCGACGGGGTTTATGCTGTTGAAGTTCTGACTGGCAACGGTCAGTTACAGGGAGTTCTTAGTATCGGATTCAATCCGACTGTAAATAAAATTAAGGGCAGCAGGTCAATTGAAGTTCACATTTTTGATTTTGACGGTGATCTTTACAGTCAGACTATTACCGTAATCTTCAGGTTCAGGCTCAGGGACGAGAAGAGATTTGATAATACAGAACAGCTTGCAAATCAAATGATACTTGATAAACAGGAAGCAGTGAGATTGCTTTCCTGAACAATGTCAATGAATTAATTGTTAACTTTGCATTCCTAAAATCAATTAAAAAATAGACTGATGAACGTGACTACCGATAATAAACTTTACGCTGTAAAAGATATTTCTCTGGCATCTTTCGGAAGGAAAGAGATTGAGATTGCCGAAAAAGAGATGCCAGGGCTTCTGGCTATAAGGAAGAAATACTCAGCAGAAAAGCCTCTTAAAGGTGCAAGGATAACAGGATCGCTTCACATGACAATCCAGACTGCTGTTCTGATTGAAACTCTTGCTGAGCTGGGAGCGGATGTCCGTTGGGCAAGCTGCAATATTTTTTCCACTCAGGATCATGCAGCTGCAGCAATTGCAGTAATGGGAATTCCTGTGTTTGCATGGAAGGGTGAATCGCTTGAGGAATACTGGTGGTGCACTGCACAAGCTTTATCATTCCCTGATGGAGAAGGGCCAAACCTTATTGTTGATGATGGAGGGGATGCTTCATTGCTTGTACACCTTGGTTACAAAGCTGAAAATGATCCCGCAATTCTGGATAAGAAACCTTCAAGCACGGAAGAAGCAATAATATTTAAGACTTTAAAAGAATTACTTGTACAGGAGCCCGGTAAATGGCACAGGACGGTGAGCGAGCTTACAGGAATCTCCGAAGAGACCACAACAGGGGTGCACAGACTCTATCAGATGATGGAGAACGGTGAACTTCTTGTTCCTGCAATTAATGTAAATGACTCTGTAACGAAATCAAAATTTGATAATCTGTACGGTTGCCGCGAATCGCTGGCAGACGGATTGAAGAGAGCAACCGATGTGATGATAGCAGGTAAGGTAGTTGTTGTATGCGGCTATGGAGATGTTGGCAAAGGTTGCGCAAAATCAATGAGAGCATATGGCGCAAGGGTTATCGTCACCGAAATTGATCCCATCTGCGCTTTGCAGGCATCAATGGAAGGCTTTGAAGTGAAAACTGTTGAAGATACTCTTGACGAGGGCAATATTTATGTTACTGCAACAGGGAACATGGATATAATAAAGACCGATCATATGATGAAAATGAAGGATCAGGCAATTGTATGCAACATTGGCCACTTTGATAATGAGATCCAGGTCGACGGGCTTAACAACCTTAAGGGTATTCAGAAAATCAATATAAAACCGCAGGTTGATAAATATGTTTTTCCCGACGGACACGCCATCTTCCTTCTTGCCGAAGGACGTCTTGTCAATCTTGGCTGTGCAACAGGTCATCCTTCGTTTGTTATGAGCAACTCATTCAGCAATCAGACATTAGCACAGATTGACCTTTGGAAGAATAAATATAAGATCGGAGTTTACAGACTTCCCAAATATCTCGATGAAGAGGTAGCAAGGCTGCACCTTGATCAGCTGGGCGTTAAGCTGACGAAACTTACAAAAGAGCAGGCTGATTATATTGGGGTAGACCAGAGCGGACCGTTTAAACCGGATCATTACAGATATTAATGCCTCATCCCCCGGCCCCTTATAGGTCACTCATTCCAAACTCTTATATACCTGTCGCTATCAAAGCTGGTTTTATAGTTTTTCAGCTGATATTTTCCGACACCTGATATGGGAGTGCCATAGGCTGAAAGAGCATACTGAGTGCCGCAAACAGGGCATACGGCAACAGCAAAATCGATTTTTACCTTGATACTCAGATCATTAACCGCATAATCGTGCGGACATGTACGGTCAAAAGCAAAGTATTCACCGGGACCACTGTAAATGATTATTCCGTTGTTGTCATATCCTGCTGATCTGTAACCCCAGTTATGCGTTGAAGCATCAATGGTATCGGAATTGCCTATTGCGGAGAGATTAACAAATTCCGGATCGAGCAGGTCGATGGTGAAATCGACAAAAACATCCGGAATTATATCATTATCACTACTTTTACAGGAACTAAGTACCAATAAATATATTACGGCTATAAAAAAAAGTCTTGTTTTTAAATATTCCATCATACCATTCTGCGTTATTATTTAACGGAACAAAAATAGTATTACAGTTTATAAATCAACAACTTTGCACATTTAATTTACTAAACAAAGCATGAAGAACCATCAGATAAAAAAGCTGATTCTGCTTTTACTGATAATATCATTATCTTTTTCTGTGTGCGAAGCTCAAAAATCGAAAGGGAAAATAAATAATCCTGAAAGGGCATTGTTTGGAAAGTCATTGAATAACAAGTCTGTAAAATACAAAGAATCCCCCAGTGTCGTAAGGGCAAAAAAGAAACAGGCAGCAAACGAGAAAAAATATAAAAAAGCATATGAGGCTTATATTAAGGAAGAGCGGAAACGAGCACTGAAAATTCAGTCGCCGGAAGTGCAAGCCCGCATGATTAATAACAGGAAAGAAGCTGATTTAAAATATAAAGAAAAGAAAAAACGGAACAAGCAAGCGGCAAGGAAGACCGGTAAAAAATACAATTGACAGGGATTTGAGTGATAAACAATTGTACTATACACATTTTCAGCTATTTTATTTGGTAATTATTTAAAGATTTTATATATTTGTTACTGAAGAGTTCCGGGATTCCCGGGATTCTTCTTATTTTTTAACTGTAAGAGAAGAAAATGTCAGATATCATTTACATAACAGAAGATGGACTGAAGAAGCTGAAAGAAGAACTAGATCAGCTGAGATTGGTTGAGAGGCCGATGATATCCAAAATGATAGCAGAGGCCAGGGACAAAGGGGATCTTTCTGAAAATGCTGAGTATGCTGCCGCTAAGGAAGCACAGGGAATGCTTGAGATGAAGATTTCAAAGATGGAAAATATTATTACCCGTTCCAGGATAATCGATGAGTCAAAAATCGACACTTCTACCGTCAGGATTCTCAATAAGGTAAAAATCAAGAACAAGACAAACAACAGTGTGATGGAATATCAGATTGTTCCTGAAAGTGAGGCGAACTTTAAGCTTGGAAAAATCGCAATCAGTTCCCCCATTGCCATGGGTCTTATTGGCAAAAAAGTAGGGGATTCAGTTCAGATAAAAGTTCCTTCCGGTATTATACCGTTTGAGATCCTTTCAATTTCCACACAATAAAAACCAGGTAAAATGGCAACAATTTTTACTAAGATAATCAAGGGGGAGATCCCATGCTATAAGATCGCCGAGGATGAAAGGTATTTTGCTTTTCTCGACATAAATCCCCTTATGGCTGGTCATACCCTGGTGGTTCCCAAAACTGAAACTGACTATATTTTCGACCTAAGTGACAATGACCTTTCAGGAATGATTCTGTTCTCCAAAAAGGTTGCCCTGGCTATTGAAAAGGCAATCCCCTGCGCCCGGATTGGGGTTGCTGTTCTTGGTCTGGAAGTTCCTCATGCACATATTCATCTGGTTCCGATGAATACCATGGGCGATCTTAATTTTAAAAATCCCAAACTTAAATTCACTCCTGAAGAGTTTGCTAAAATCGCAAAGAGGATAAGCGAAAAGGTGAAATTATAATTCAGGCTCAGATCTTACAGGACTTTTCATTCCATTTTATATCTTTATAAGAATAATTCAGCTCGCTGCATGAGTTACTTTTATGATTTGTGGGACGATTTTATAAGTCTTCTCTTTCCCCGTCTTTGTTATGGCTGCGGCAACCATCTGATGAGGAATGAAAAGCTTATCTGCACGGAATGCTATATCCTGATCCCAAGAACCAATTATCACCTGAAAACTGATAATCCGGTCTCACAGCTGTTCTGGGGCAGGTGCATGATTGAACAAGCTGCCGCCTTTTCATTTTATACCAGGGACAGCAGGATAAGGAAACTTATCCATCAGCTTAAGTATAAAGGTATCAGGGAAATTGGTTCTGAACTTGGGCGGATTTATGCAAGGACGCTTAAATCTTCCGGGTTCCTGAATGATATCGATCTGATAATACCGGTTCCCCTTCATCCTTCAAAAAAAAGGCATACGGGGTTTTAATCAGAGTGACCTGATCTCACTGGGTATATCCGAAGTTTCAGGTATCCCAATGGAATCGGATTTACTGGTACGGAAAACTGTTTCAAAGACCCAGACCCGCAAAATCAAGATATGACCGATGGATCAATGTTGAGGATATTTTCAGGGTCACAGATCAGGACAGGATCAGAGGACATGCATATCCTCCTGGTTGATGATGTGATCACCACCGGGTCGACCATGGAAGCATGTGCCAGTGAATTGCTAAAAGTTGAAAATGTGAAAGTCAGCGTTGCAGCACTGGCCTATTCTGTGATATGAAGCTCTATTGCTTTTTAATCCTTTTAGGATTTTTATTAATGAAATCCTTCCAGCTGTTAAAACTTTTACCCGTTGCAGGGGCATTTGTCTGGTAAAAATGACATAATGCCGCTGCCAGTCCGTCGGTGGCATCAAGCTTTACTTCAATTTTGCTGAATTTAAGTATCTGCATAAGCATTGCAGCTACCTGTTCTTTAGAAGCTGACCCTCTTCCGGTTATTGACATTTTTATTTTTCTCGGTGCGTATTCGAATATCGGAACGGAACGGCTCAGAGCTGCGGCTATAGCGGCGCCCTGTGCCCTGCCCAGTTTTAACATCGACTGAACATTCTTCCCGTAGAAAGGGGCTTCAATGGCAAGTTCATCAGGATGATATTCCTCGATTATTCCGACTGTCCTGTCGAAGATATGCTTGAGCTTGAGATAATGGTCATCAAATTTTGAAAGATCGATGGAGCCGATTGTTATCAGTTCGGGATCGGGACCTACTGTTTTAATTAATCCGTATCCGGTAATACTTGTGCCGGGGTCAATACCGAGAATTATCCTCTCCTTCTTATTCTTTTTCAAGCTTTTTTACGATAGACGATTCATTATCAAGTAAAAACCCGTTGTTCATCCATGCAGGTTTTTCAGAATATTGCGGATGACGATAAAATACAGAAGCTCTTTTTGAAGAAAATGATCCTTTTTCGAGGTAATTAATTGCCTCTTTGAGACAAAGCTCATTTCTGTCATCAAAGTCATGCGTAATATCGTCCGGAACTGCTTTATCCGGTGGTATACCATTAAAATAGTCTCCTTCGTTATTTTTATTTACCATCTTAAAAGTTATGGGCCAATAAAAATATTTTTCCGCTACCGGCCATCCGTTCATTCCGACAGGTTTCCCGCTTGTTGTATCTCCAATGCTGATCACACTCATATAAGGTTTGAGTCCATTCATTACTGCTTCACTTGCTGAAGCTGTCAGCCTCGAAGAAATCACAACCACCCTTGTTAATGAAAGGTTGTTCTGTGAGTTTTCATACTTGAAAGAGTAATTTTGGTTCTGATTCTTGCTATTGTACTTAAGAGTCGTGAAAACGGAACCGGGACTGACCTGGGTTTTCCCTGCAATTTCACTTGCAAGGGTACCGGCAACAGAGAGATACCCTCCTGAGTTATATCTCAGATCAAGAATAAGATCTTTGATGTTACTTGCTTCGAAGAAATCAAAAGCTATAGCGAGTTCTTTAGGCGATGGCTCAATAAATGATTCAAAAACCAGGTGACCCGTTATCCCTGATGCGAGCTTAAGGGTATCATAGTGAATGACCGAATTAGTTATAAATGAGCTTTTTGTCGATGATATTTCAACTTCAGTAAGATCAGGTTTCACAAAAACAAATTTGTTTGTAACTCCTGCTGTACTTGGCCCCATAGCATTATTATATGCATTGGCATCACCATCAATAAGGGTTTGCGCGATATTGATCCCGTTAACGCTTTTTACAATCCAGCCGCGACGGACTCCCTGTGCATAAAGCGGTGATTTTGAATAGATCATGGCAATCCTTGCCTTTAAATCATCATCAACTCCAATCCTGATTCCATGTCCTACAAATTCACCCTGCATCTCAGCCGTGAATTCATCATAATCAGCCACAAAGCTCCACTTATCAAAAGTTTTGTATCTCATGGCCTCGAGAATTTCATAAGGATCTTTGTAATCCTCTTTCTTTACTACAGGCATCACATCATACCAGTAGTACCACTGCCTCATTATATAGTACAGAGAATCCCGTGCCATGGCATCGGTAACCCCTGTTACAAGAGGTGGTTCCTCTTCATCCTTTTTACATGATGATATCAGGGCAGAAATCAATATTGTCAGTAATATCAGTTTTTTCATACGTAAAATGATCTTTAATAAAATTTATCCGGGACGCAAAAATAATAATTTAAGTATTTTTTACTTTTTTGTTCTGGATGAAAATTCCCGAAATGATCAGCAATAATCCTGCCAGAGTTGTATAATAAACAGGTTCATGAAGAATAAAATGAACAAAAATCAGCGAAAGAAAGGGGGCAAGATATACCAGATTGCTCACTTTATCAGTGGTTTGCGACAGCTGAAGAGCTTTAAGCCAGAAAAAGAAAGTGATTCCCATTTCAAACAAGCCAATATAAACCGATGAGACAATTCCCTTGAAACCTATATAGTCAGGCCACTTACCTGTAATAATTACAGCGGCAATCAGATAAATGGAGCCAAACAAAAAATTCATAAATAGTTTTACTGCTTCGTCCCTTTTATCTTTCACATTCAGGATAAAGTAAAAAGCCCAGAATACCGAGCTTCCTGTCGCAAGAAAAACACCTAACAGGTCAGCATGCCCGGGGTTAAAAAGATTTCCCTGCGACGAAATAATATATACTCCGATAAATGAAATGAAGAGAGCCACAAAACTCTTTTTCCCTATTCTCTGTTTTAAAATGGGCACAGATAAGAAAACCAGTATTATCGGCCATATCATGTTAAGCGGCTGTGCTACCTGTGCAGGGAGAAGCTGGTACGCTTTCAGGAGGATTAAATAGTAGAGGAACGGATTTATAAGGCCAAGCAAAGCCGAACTGATAAGATCGCCGGGCTGAGCTCTTTCTTAAATGACCTTCCTTCCTTTCAGATAGAATAATAAGAAAAAGTGCAAGGGTTGAAGTAACGGAGGCAATTGTAAGCACCGGGAGAATAGCGAGCTCTCCCAGGCTTATCTTGAAAGCTGTCGGTATTGTGGACCAGAAAAATATTGCAAGTCCGGCATAGATATATGACTGACGGGTCTTATCCATTCTTTACTAAAAAGTCACACCAGGGATGACACTAAGGTTCACAAAGGATTTTTAAAGAGTCAATTAGCAAATCAGTTTATTATATCAAAACCTGTATAAGGAACAAGAACAGCCGGTATTTTAATTCCCTTCTCCGTCTGGTTGTTTTCAAGTATTGCAGCAACAATCCTTGGCAATGCGAGGGCACTTCCGTTAAGGGTATGCACGAGCCGTGTTTGCTTATCGCCCTTCTCTTTAAACCTGCATTTCAGGCGGTTAGCCTGGAACGATTCAAAATTAGAAACCGAACTTACTTCAAGCCATCTTTTCTGGGCAGCCGACCACACCTCGAAATCGTATGTTAAAGCTGAAGTAAACGACATGTCACCTCCGCAAAGCCTCATTATACGATATGGAAGGTCAAGGCCGGACACCAGGCTTTCGACGTGATTAACCATTTGGTCGAGCGATTCATATGAATGATCGGGATGTGCAATCTGCACAATTTCAACCTTATCAAACTGATGAAGCCTGTTAAGACCCCTTACATGTGCTCCCCACGATCCGGCTTCCCTTCTGAAACATGGAGTATAGGCAACATTTTTAACCGGAAGCTGATCGGCGTTCAGTATTACATCCCTGTAAATATTTGTCACCGGTACTTCTGCAGTTGGAATGAGGTAAAAACTGTCGAGGCCCACATTGTACATCTGGCCCTCTTTATCAGGCAGCTGGCCTGTTCCAAATCCTGAATCCTCATTTACCATGATAGGAGGCATCATTTCAGTATAACCGGCTTTAACTCCTTCATCAAGGAAGAAACTTATAAGGGCTCTTTCGAGTTTTGCACCTTTACCTTTATAAACCGGAAACCCTGCACCTGTCAGCTTTATACCAAGTTCAAAATCAATAATATCATATTTCTTAATAAGCTCCCAGTGAGGAAGCGCTGAATCGGGCAGCAAAGGAATCGATCCGCCTTCCCTTACTTTTACATTATTATCTGCACCAAAACCCTTTGCAACTGATTCATGAGGCAGATTCGGCAAGCGGATAATCTCATTTTTTAATTCGTTTTCCAGGGGTAAAAGCTTATCAGTAAGTACCTTAATCTCTTCCTTTAGTGAATATGTTTTTTCGCGCTCAGCATCTGCTTCAGGCTTACGGCCCTCTTTCATCAGGGTGCCGATTTCTTTCGAGATACGGTTCATCTCTGCCTGCATCGAATCGCTCTTCAATTGAATCTCACGGCGCGACGAATCGAGCGAAATGATTTTATCAAGTATATCTTCAGCTTCAAAATTCTTTATTTTAAGCCTTTCGATTATAAATTCTTTCTTTTCCCGGATCAGGTTTATTGTAAGCATCTTCAGTAACTATTAATAAAAAAGCAGGCCTTAAAGCCCGCTGCAAAAATATGAAAACTCCCGGTAATGCTTTCCTCTTTGAGAAAGAATTTCGGGAGTTACTGTTCTGTACGAATGCGATTATTCAGTAACCGGTTTTACCGATACGAAAACCTTATTGTCTTTTTTTCTTCTGAATTCCACTTCTCCGTCGGTAAGTGCAAACAGGGTATGGTCTTTTCCAACGCCTACATTAAGACCCGGATTATGCTTTGTTCCCCTCTGACGGACAATTATATTGCCTGCTTTAGCTGCCTGGCCGCCGAAGAGTTTCACGCCCAGCCGTTTACTTTCAGAATCGCGGCCATTACGTGAACTTCCTGCTCCTTTCTTGTGTGCCATAGTCTTATATTTTAGTCTTTTATATTATTTTATTCCTTTTTCTTCGAAGCTTTCTTTGCTGCCGGCTTTTTTTCAGCTTCTTTCTTAATTACCGGTTTTTTTTCTTTAGCAGCACCCTTTTCTTTTTCAGCAACCTGCTTTTTAGCAACAGATTTCTTCTCAGGTAGCTTCTTCTCTGCAACAGGTTCTCCGGAATCCTCAGGTGCAGTTACTTTTTTAACTTTTTCCTTTTTGGGAGTCTCTTTCCTAACTATGGTTCCCTTTTCGCCGATGCCAATAATCTCAATTTGCGAGAAATTCTGACGGTGACCATTTTTTACCCTGTAACCTTTTTTCCTTTTTTTCTTAAACACAATAACTTTATCTCCCCTGACATGATCCAGTACCTTTCCCTCCACTATAAAATTATCAACTGTGGGTTCTCCTATCAGGACCTTATCATTATCCCCGACCAGAAGCACCTTTTCGAATTCAAGAATTGTGTCCACTTCGGCTTCAAGACGATGAACGAAAATCTTTTTTCCTTCTTCTACTTTAAATTGCTGACCAGCAATTTCAACAATAACGTACATTTCTGTTTCTTTATTAAGTTTCTCCATAAGGCGTATATGATCATTTGCCATATAACTTTCTATGCCTCTGTGGATTTAATCAAATTCGGACTGCAAAGATATACAAATTCATTTATTTACAAATCCTCAGGATGATTTTTTGTAACTTTTTGATGTGTTGAAAAGTTGAAAAAAAGAATTGAGGCAGGTCTTTGTCTTACAGGTATAATCTCTATATTTGTCTAACACAACACGGGAGCATATATTCTTCTGGTTCTTAATTAATTGATATGAAGAGAGTAAAGCTAAAAGTTTTAGGGATTTCTTACAGTCAGACTCAATCGGGAGCATATGCCCTTATACTGGTGGAAGAGAATGGAGAAAGAAGGGTTCCTATAATTATTGGAGGCTTTGAAGCTCAGGCAATTGTAATTAAACTTGAGAACCTTGACCCGCCAAGACCTTTGACTCATGATCTGTTCCGGAGCTTTGCAGCTGAATTCAATGTTTCAATAATTGAAGTGATGATTTATAAGCTGGAGGAAGGTGTATTTTATTCCAGGCTTCTTTGTAACAATGGTGAAAAGGAAATATCGATCGACAGCCGTACATCAGATGCAGTGGCCCTCGCCCTGAGATTCGGATGCCCTATATATATCACTGAAGAGATTTTGGAAAAAGCAGGTATCACAGTCACCCCTGCCGAGGCTGATAATTCCTCAGACCCAGACTCTGACAAGCTTTTTGAAACCGGGAATTCGAAATTTGAAAACTATTCGGATGAAGAGCTTTATAAAATGATCGATGAAGCAGTTAAAACAGAAGATTATGAGCGTGCAGCTTCAATCAGGGATGAAATAGATAAAAGGAAAAAAATAAAAGAGTGATTCCGGACTGTATCAGTCTGCTCTTTACGGAAAAACGAATAATCAATACATTAAGATGAAACATAAGTCATTGCTCGTTATTTTGCTTATAATGACGGTAAGTTATTCATATGCAAAAGATTATAAGGTCAGCTCCCCCGATGGAAAAATTACGGTAACAGTAAGCCCCGCAACCGATCTGAATTGGTCCGTAACTTACGATGGGAAAGAGGTAATCTCATCCGCCAAAGCCGGAATGGTACTTGTTGACGGTATAATTCCGGTATCAGGTGAAAAAGTCAGGAAGGCGACACCCGGAAAGATAAATCAGGTGCTCGAAACGGTTGTCGCTTATAAAAGATCAAAAATTGAAGACAACTGCAATACTCTTCTTATTGCCTTCAGGTCAGGAGTGGCAGTACAGTTCAGGGCTTACAATGACGGAGTTGCCTACAGATTTGAAACCTCTTTTAAGGATGACATTACCGTACAAAACGAAATCGCTGACCTTCAGTTCCCGGCAGGTTCAAATGCCTGGTATCCTCTCGAAGAGAGTTTCATGTCGCATAATGAAAGGATTTTCATCTATTCATCGCTTGATACAATTGGCAGCAAGCATCTTGCAAGCCTTCCAACACTTTTTAAAGCTAACGGGGTAAATGTTCTCTTTACCGAAGCCGGCATTGAAGATTATCCCGGAATGTGGATCAGGGGAGCCGGTTCGGGAAAAATTACAGGCGTCCAGCCCGGATATCCTGAGACTGAAAAACTTACCAGGGACCGTGATATGTATGTTACTGCGACAAAGGATTATGTTGCTAAAACAAAGGGCACACGGACTTTCCCGTGGAGAGCATTTGTAATAACCGCCAATGACGGACAGCTTGTTGAAAGCGATATGGTGTTCAGGCTTGGTTCACCCAGCAGAGTGGCGGATACGAAATGGATAAAACCGGGCCAGGTAGCATGGGACTGGTGGAATGCGAATAATATTTACGGGGTTGATTTCAGGTCGGGCATTAATGATGAAACTTATAAATACTATATAGATTTTGCATCCAGGAACGGTATTGAGTATATAATTCTTGATGAGGGGTGGTACAAATCAGGAACGGTACTTGAATCTATCCCTGAAATCAATGTGCCGGAGCTTTGCAAATATGGTGAAAGTAAAAATGTCGGAGTAATCCTATGGGTTGTCTGGAAGACTTTCTGGGATAAGATTGATGAAGCTGTTTCACTTTATGAAAAATGGGGTGTTAAAGGAGTGAAAGTCGATTTTATGCAAAGGGATGACCAGAAAATAGTCAATTTCTATTATGAAGCCGCCCGAAAAACTGCTGACCACCATCTTCTTATAGATTTTCATGGATCCTATAAACCTGACGGCCTTCAGCGCACCTTTCCGAATGCCCTTACAAGAGAGGGTGTGAGAGGGATGGAAAACGATAAATGGGAGCGGAATATAACTCCCGAACATGATGTTACACTGCCTTTCACAAGGATGGTTGCAGGCCCTATGGATTTTACTCCAGGCGCTATGGTAAATATGGATAAAGCCAATTTTAATCCTCAGTTTACACGTCCTGCCAGCCAGGGAACACGGGTCCATCAGATGTCGATGTATGTGATCTACGAGAGTCCCCTTCAGATGCTTGCCGATTCTCCTTCAAATTATATGAAGGAACAGGAGTGCACTGATTTTATTGTCAGTATACCGGTTGTGTGGGATGATCTTAAAGTCCTTGATGCCAAAACAGGTGACTATCTGCTTCTTGCCCGGCGATCGGGGAGCGACTGGTTCGTTGGAGGTATGACAGACTGGAACGGCCGGAAGCTTGAACTGGATCTTTCATTTCTTCCTGCAGGGGAATACAGCATGGAAATATTCAGGGACGGGATAAACGCCGATAAGCATGCACAGGATTATAAGCATCTGAAGACAAATGTCAGATCGGGAGAAAAGATAAATATTGAAATGGCCCCCGGCGGAGGCTGGGTTGCCAGAATAACACCAGGATGATATCAAAAAGATATCAAAACGATATTAAAATGATATCAAAATGATATCATAGTGATGTATCATAGTGATATCAAATTGATAAATTAATGAGACAATATCTTGAACTACTGGACCATGTTCTGAAAAACGGGACCAGAAAGTCCGACAGAACGGGAACCGGCACAATCAGTGTGTTTGGCTATCAGATGCGATTCAACCTCGAAGAGGGTTTCCCGCTGATGACCACCAAGAAGCTTCATCTTAAATCAATTTTGCATGAGCTTTTATGGTTTATTTCAGGAGATACAAATATTAAGTATCTGAAAGACAATGGAGTAAAAATATGGGATGAGTGGGCGGATAAAGATGGAAATCTTGGCCCGGTTTACGGCTACCAGTGGCGTTCGTGGCCAGCAGCCGACGGGAGAAAAATCGACCAGCTTTCCAATGTGATCAGGTCAATAAAGATGTCGCCTGACTCAAGGCGCCATATAGTATGTGCATGGAATGCAGGAGAGATAGAAAAGATGGCGCTTCCTCCGTGTCATATTCTTTTCCAGTTTTACGTTGCAGAAGGGAAATTATCGTGTCAGCTTTACCAGCGAAGCTGTGACATCTTCCTGGGAGTACCTTTTAATATTGCATCCTATGCCCTGCTCACTTTGATGGTTGCACAGGCAACAGCTCTTAAGCCCGGAGAATTCGTTCATACCCTTGGTGATGCACATATCTACCTGAATCATATCGAGCAGGTGAAGTTACAGTTGACAAGAGAGCCCCTGATGCTCCCTAAGATGACCATAAACCCTGACGTAACAGACATCACGAAATTCAGGTATGAAGATTTTACACTATCGGACTATTCTGCGCATCCTCATATTAAAGGTGACATTTCAGTTTAAACTTTGAATTATGATATCAATAATTGTTGCAGTTTCCGACGACTGGGGTATAGGCCGGGACAATGATCTTCTCTGGCATATCCCAGAGGATCTTAAAAGGTTCAAGAGACTGACTATGGGGAAATGCATAATAATGGGGAAGAAAACATGGGAATCTTTGCCGAGAAAACCCCTTCCCGGGCGTAAGAATATTGTGATTACTGATATCCCTTCTGAATGTATCGATTGCTCTGTAACAGCCTATTCAATCGAAGATGCCATTAACAAATGTGATAAGAATGAAGAGGCATTTGTAATCGGTGGTGGAAGTATCTATCGCCAGTTCATGAATATTGCCGACAGATTATATATAACCCACGTCCACAGAAAAGCACCGGCCGATGTATGGTTCCCGAAAATTGACCTTAGAAAATGGAGAATTATCGAAAGGGAGGAATTCGTTTCGGAAGATAATTACAGAATACCATATTCTTATGTGATTTATGAAAGGAAAAGGCCCGCCATGCGGTTATGATACAGTAAAAATGATTTTAGTGATCACAAAACATAAAATTCTTCTTTTTAGAATTAAACCTTTTTTGAAGTCTGTCATCTAAATAGCTGTTGATCGAAATTAATAATTAAAAATAACAGCTATGAAAACAAAGATTTTTTTATTGATAACTGCATCTGTACTGATGATGTTACTCTCATGCAAGAAGGATATGTCGCTTCTGGAGCAATCCAGTATCGACCTTGCAGACGATGAGGCCGTTAGCGAAGCAGTTTTTGAAGATTTGTTTAACAGTATTGACGATGCCACAATTGCGCTTGATGATGCAATGAAAAATGGTGATTCAAAATCAACCTTACTGGTTATGGAGGACGTATGTCCTGCGGTTACGGTAGAGCATCCTGCAACAGGAATCTGGCCGAAGGTAATCACAATTGATTATGGAACCGGATGCACAGGCTTTTATGACCATACCAGGTCAGGAAAGGTTATTATCAACGTCACCGGACCGCGAAAGGAAGAGGGTTCAAAACGGACAGTCACTTTTGAAGATTATTATTTCAATGGTATTAAAGTGGAAGGAACAAAACTATTTGAAAACCTGGGTCCGAATGACATCGGAAACATCGTAATCTCGGTAACTCTTACCGGTGGCAAGCTTAGCCTTCCCGACGGAAAAACTCTCGAAAGGGAGGCTGAGCATCAGAGGGAATGGATTGCCGGATTCACGACCCCGAACAGATGGGATGATGAATGCTTTGTTACAGGCTCTGCAAGCGGCAGGAATGGTGACGGGATTTCATATCTGAGGACTATTACAAGTGCATTGTACTGGAAAAGGGTTTGTGCATTTATTGTCAGCGGAATGGTAACTATTGAAAGGGAGGATGCAGAACCTTTTGAACTGGATTATGGCACGGGCGAATGCGATAACAAGGCTGTAGTTTCAAGGGGAGGAGAATCGAAAGAGATCCAGCTGAGACACAGGCACAGGAACTGGATACAATAGACTAAAATGCCCCCTTCTCCCTGAAGGGGGTTTTTTATGATGCTTTCAGGACCTTCATATCGATCCTTTCAAGCTTATGCATCGCATAGTTGGTAGTTATTGTAAGCTCCTTAGTGTCGGCGGAAGGGGAATCAAACATTGCATCGAGCATAATTGCTTCGCAAATTGATCTGAGTCCGCGGGCGCCAAGTTTAAATTCGACGGCTTTATCGACAATAAATTCGAGGACTCCTTCCCCGAAGGTAAGGTCGATATTATCCATTTTAAAGAGCTTGATGTACTGTTTTATGAGTGCATTTTTCGGTTCGGTGAGTATAGCTCTCAGCGCCTCCCTGTCGAGTGGATTAAGATGAGTCAGAACGGGCAGGCGTCCGATGATTTCCGGGATAAGTCCGTATGCCCTGCAGATCCTGGGGAGCTATATACTGGAGCAGGTTTTCTTTATCGATCCTTTCTCTTTTTTTGGATGCACCGTATCCAATAACCTGGGTATTCAGCCTGTGTGCAATTTTCTTCTCAATTCCTTCAAATGCACCTCCGCAGATAAAGAGTATATTCTTCGTATCAACCGGGATCATTTTCTGCTCAGGGTGTTTTCTTCCACCCTGGGGAGGGACATTCACTATTGAACCTTCGAGAAGTTTTAACAGGCCCTGCTGTACACCTTCTCCCGATACATCGCGTGTTATAGAAGGATTGTCTCCTTTTCGGGCTATCTTATCCAGTTCATCTATGAAAACAATACCTTTTTCAGCAGCCTTAACATCGTAATCGGCATTCTGAAGGAGCCTTGTGAGCAGGCTTTCAATATCTTCCCCGACATAACCTGCTTCGGTAAGCACTGTTGCATCAACGATAGTAAAAGGAACATGAAGCATTTTTGCTACTGTCCTCGCAAGCAGAGTTTTTCCCGTACCAGTCTCGCCGACCAGGATTATATTTGATTTTTCTATCTCAATATCCTCTGAATCGGGCTTTTGCATCAGCCTTTTATAATGATTGTAAACGGCTACTGAAATGATCTTTTTCGCCATATCCTGACCGATGACGTACTGATCGAGGAAATGCTTTATTTCAGCAGGCTTAAGAAGATTGATTGTATCAAAGGAAAAATTCTTTTTTGTGCCGAGCTCTTCATTCATAATACTGTGAGCCTGCTCAATACAGTGGTCACATATATGTCCCTCAAGACCAGCAATGAGCATGCTGACCTCCTTTTTTGTACGGCCGCAAAAAGAACATTTATCCATTTCTGTTATCGTTCAGTTTTCTGAAGGATTTCATCGATCATCCCGTAATCTTTGGCCTCCTGTGATGTCATCCAGTGGTCTCTGTCGGAATCTTTCTCAACCTTTTCCACCGAGTTTCCGGAGTGGAAGGCAATTATTTCATAAAGCTCCTTTTTGAGTTTCAGTATCTCCCGTGCCTGGATCTCGATATCTGAAGCCTGCCCTTCAAATCCTCCCATTGGCTGATGGATCATTATCCTTGAATGTTTAAGAGCAGATCTTTTACCTTTTTTGCCGGCAGTCAGGAGAATAGCACCCATTGAAGCTGCCATTCCGGTACAGATTGTTGCGATTTCAGCTGAAATATACTGCATCGTATCATAGATTCCGAGACCTGCATTTACTGATCCACCGGGCGTATTGAAATAGATCTGAATATCTTTTCCCGGGTCGGATGAATCGAGATAAAGAAGCTGTGCCTGTATGATATTTGCTACGTAATCATCGATCGGCAAACCGAGAAAAATGATCCTGTCCATCATCAGGCGCGAAAAAACGTCCATTGAGGCAATGTTAAGCTGCCGTTCTTCAATAATTGTTGGCGAGATATAACTGTCCGCAGTAATTGAAGCGTATTTATGCAGGGTAAGACTGCTTATTCCGTGTTTGCTTCGTGCGAATTTTCCGAAATCATCCAGATTACTCATATTTAAAATCTTAAAGTTAGAATGCAAAGTTATAAAAATTATGGCAAATCATTGCAATGCATTGATTACTATTCAAAAAGCTTATTGAATTCTTCAATAGTAACCGATTTGTTATCAAGTTTAACCATTTCCTTCAGAAGTCCGGTTACCTTTTCTTCCAGTATTTTATCAGCGATCCTTTTAGCGTCCTCTTCGCGTTTTAAGGTTTCTTTTGCATAGGTAGTCACCTGTTCTGCATCTGCATAAAACAATCCATACTGCTGGAACTGATATCTGGTAATATTCTCGGCTTCTTTAAGAAGCTCTTCTTCAGTTATTTTTATTTCATTCATCCTGGCAATCCTGTTCCTTATCAACTGCCATTTCAGGTCATTCCTGAAATTGTCGAATTCTTTTTCTACCTGTTCCTCAGTTGTCTTCTCGTTTACTTTAACGAGCCACCTCTTTAAAAAGTCTTCAGGAAGCTGAAATTCTGTTTTTTCCATTGCAAGCTTCTTAAGGTCGATAGCGAGCTTGTAGTTGCTTTCATTCGTTAGATTTGTATGGATCTCATCTTCCAGTTTTTTCCTGAATTCTTCTTCTGAAGCAACTATGCTTTCTCCATAAATCCTGTCAAAAAGCTCCTGGTTTATTTCCGCATGTCTGAACCGGCTTATCTCATTTACAGTAAATCTGAAATCACCTTTTACTTCAGTAACTTCTTCTTTCTGTTTCTTAAGCAGTCCGGCAATTTCAAAATCATTCGGAAAAGCCTTTCTGAGGTCAAAATCGATTGTATCCTTTTCAGATCTCCCTGTAAACAGTTTTTTGATTTTCTTATCCTTAATGACTTCTATCGACAGGGTGGTGTCATCGGCGGATATTCCTTCATGTACAGGATTGCCTTCTGAATCGATTTCTTCGATCTTACCTTTCAGTATATCTTTTTCTTCCGAAATATCAGCTTTCTCGAATTTACCATAACGGCGTGTATAATTTTCGAGATAGTCATTTTTCATTTTTTCATCTGCTTCTATCTCATAGAATGTTACTTTGTTTTTCTTGCCAAGTTTTATATCAATAGAAGGCGAAAGGCCGAGGTCGAAAGAAAATGTGAATGATTCCTGGGTATCAAAATCTATCTTTTCATGATCATCAGATCTGGGAAGAGGATCTCCAAGTATCTCAATCTTTTCATCCGCAAGATATTTCTGGATATTATTTGTCACAACCTTGTTGATCTCATCTATCTGAACTGCTCTGCCATACATCTTTTTTATCAGCCCGATAGGCACCATTCCGGGACGGAATCCCTTGATATTTGCTTTCTTCCTGTAGTCTTTAAGCACCTTTTCTACATTCCCTTCATAATCAGCCTTTTCAACCTGTATTTTCAAGACAGCATTCAGATCGTCAACATTTTCCCTTGTGATATTCATTATTCCCAGTTTAAAGAGTATTTAAAAAACCGCCAAGACCAATATTTAATGATAGTTACCGGCGGTATGCAATATTGTGCGGATGAAGGGACTCGAACCCCCACGTCATTAAGACACAAGATCCTAAGTCTTGCTCGGCTACCAATTACGACACATCCGCGGAAAAATCCCCGCAAAAGTATAGAAAATAATTATTATTACAAAGTGAGGCAGTTACCTGCGAAGTTCGAAGTTCTTTCCGAGATAGACATTTCTTACATGTTCATTTTCTGCAAGTTGTGATGCAGTCCCTGACATAAGTATCCGGCCTTCGAAGAGAAGGTAGGCCCGGTCAGTGATCGAAAGGGTCTCATGGACATTATGATCGGTTATAAGAATACCGATATTTTTGGTTTTAAGTTTTGACACAATTTCCTGTATATCTTCAACTGCAATCGGATCAACCCCTGCAAATGGTTCGTCGAGAAGGATAAAATTTGGTTTAAGTGCCAGTGCCCTGGCTATTTCAGTACGTCTTCTTTCCCCCCTGAAAGCTGTATACCTTTGCTTTTCCTTATTTTCTGAAGCCCAAACTCGGAAAGGAGTGTTTCAAGACGTTCAGCCTGCTCCTCTTTAGGGAATCCCGACATCTCCAGCACTGCTTTAATATTGTCTTCAACGGAGAGGTTTCTGAAAACCGAAGCCTCCTGGGCAAGATATCCGATGCCTTTCCTGGCCCGTTTATATACAGGCAGCAAAGTAATATCTTCATTATCGAGGAAGATCTTTCCCTCACGCGGCCTGATCAGCCCTACGATCATATAAAACGATGTGGTCTTTCCTGCTCCGTTAGGCCCCAGCAATCCTACAATCTCGCCCTGTTCCACTTCAATGGAAACATTGTCGACAACAGTTCTGTTGTGGTATTTTTTGACAAGATTTTCAGTATATAATTTCATCCTTTGCTTTAACTTTTTGCAGTGGCGGAAGCATCATCATTCATGAATGCATCATGCTCCTTTTCTTTCCGCTTTATTACCCCGGCAGAGATAAAGATACTGATTTCGTAAAGGATAAGAAGCGGTATTGCTACAAGTGCCTGAGAAAAGACATCAGGTGGAGTAATGATTGCAGCAAGTATAAAAATAATAACAATCGCATGCTTTCTGTATTTTCTCATGAACGTGGGAGTGATGATCCCGATTTTAGTAAGGAAATATGCAACTATCGGAAGCTCAAATACCACTCCAGTTGCAAGGCAGATTGATGTTATAGTACCAATAAATGATCTGACATTTATTTGGTTAACCACGTCGGGACTTATCTGATAGGTGTTAAGAAAATGAATTGAAAGTGGAGCAAGGAGGAAATATCCAAAAAGGACGCCAACGAAAAAAAGAAAAGATGAAGCAAGAACAGCACCCCTGGCATGTTTTGCTTCATTCGAATGGAGTGCAGGTTTGAAAAACAGCCAGAATTCGCGGATTACAACTGGAAATGCAGCAATAAGGCCTGCTACCAGGGCAACAACTATGTGAGTGGTGATCTGTCCTGACATTTTAATGCTTATCAGGTTCGGTGGGTTTGTATTTATGCACATTATGTCAGGATTTTTTAAATTAAATACTCCTGCTAAATAATGCCCGAATTCACAGAACATCCTGTTGGAAACGAAATCCGGATTCTTTGGTGCCAGGACGATTTTATCGAAAAGTATATTTTTAAAGATAAATGCAACAATCATCATGACCACGATGGCAATTACTGACCGGATTATATGCCACCTTAATTCTTCCAGGTGTTCAAGAAATGACATCTCTCCCTCACCGCTATTACCTTTTTTCTTACTGGTGGCCATGGCTCCTTATAATGATTCACTTTTTAATTTCAGCCTGTAAAGATGATAAATCTTATTTTGCAAAACAACACCATTTACAGCCAGGCATAAAATCGATCGTGAATAATTTTTTTAATATTGAAATAAATCTGGTATTTGATTAATTATTTTTTTAACTTTATATAAACTACAAAGTCGTGAACTTTGCGGATATAAAATAATTGCCGGGAAGAATATGATGACTGATGCAACAACACATGACTATTTAAAAAAATATTTCGGGTTCAATACATTCAAAGGTAATCAGGAACTCATAATTAAAAATGTGCTTGAAGGCCGCGATACTTTTGTATTGATGCCGACAGGCGGTGGCAAATCGTTGTGTTACCAGTTGCCTGCCGTGATGAAAAAAGGCACAGCCATTGTCATATCACCCCTGATTGCGCTCATGAAGAACCAGGTGGATGCAATGCGTAATTTCAGCACTGATGACGATGTTGCCCATTTTCTGAATTCATCGCTTACAAAGACCGAAAGCGCGAGGGTCAAAAAAGATGTTTTATCGGGGAAGGCAAAGCTGCTTTATGTTGCACCGGAATCGCTGACCAAGGAAGAAAACATTGATTTTCTGAAGAATATTGAAATATCATTCTATGCGATCGACGAAGCTCACTGCATATCTGAATGGGGACATGACTTCCGTCCTGAGTACCGGAGGATCCGGCCTATTATAGATATTATAGTACGCTCACCGATTATTGCCCTTACTGCAACTGCCACTCCGAAAGTCCAGCATGATATCCAGAAGAACCTTGGAATCCTCGATGCGGATGTTTTTAAATCCTCATTTAACCGGCCTAACCTGTATTATGAGGTAAAATCGAAACAGGACGTCACAAAGGAGATCATTAAATATATAAAAAATAACACCGGTAAATCGGGGATAATATATTGCCTGAGCAGGAAAAAGGTTGAAGAAATAGCTGAGGCGCTTAAGGTTAATGGAATCAAGGCTCTCCCATATCACGCCGGAATGGATTCTGCCACACGTACAGCCAACCAGGATAAATTCCTGATGGAAGAGGCTGATATTATTGTGGCAACCATAGCTTTTGGTATGGGAATCGATAAACCGGATGTCAGGTTCGTCATCCATTATGATATACCCAAAAGCCTTGAAGGTTATTACCAGGAAACGGGCAGGGCAGGCCGCGACGGGGGGAAGGCAACTGCATTGCATACTACAGCTATAATGATATCATGAAGCTGGAAAAATTTATGCAGGGTAAGCCTATCGCCGAACAGGAGATCGGGAAACAGCTGCTTCTTGAAACTGTATCATATGCGGAATCATCTGTTTGCCGCAGGAAACTGCTTCTTCACTACTTTGGGGAAGAATATCCAAAAGAGAATTGCGAAGCCTGCGACAATTGCCTTCACCCAAAATCGCAATTTGAGGGAAGCGATGCAGTTGTGAATGTTCTTGAAACAATCCTGGCGGTTAAGGAAAAATTCAAAGCGGATCATGTGGCCAACATTCTTGCCGGGAAGGTTACCTCAGCAATAAAGTCCTATAAACATCACAAGCTTGAGTTTTTCGGTGTAGGTGAGGATAAGGATGAGAAATTCTGGAATATGGTAATCAGGCAGGCACTTATTGCAAAGTTCCTTGTTAAGGATATTGAGAATTACGGTTTACTGAAACTGACCCAGAAAGGAATGGAGTTTCTCGAGAAGCCTTCATCGTTCATGCTTGCAGAGGATCACGATTATGCCGATACGACCGATGAGGAAAATGCATTTGGAGCCAGGACGGCCGCCGTCGATGAAGAGCTTTTCAGCATCCTGAAGGACCTGCGCAAGAAAATCTCAAAGCTGAAAGATGTTCCTCCTTTTGTGATCTTTCAGGACCCTTCACTGGAGGATATGGCAATCCAGTACCCCATAACCATCGATGAGCTTCAGAATATATCGGGTGTTGGCGCCGGAAAAGCTCAGCGGTACGGTCAGGAATTTGTTGAGATAATAAAGAGGTATGTCGAGGAGAAAGAGATCATTCGGCCACTCGATATGGTCGTCAAATCAGTCGTAAATAAATCAGGCATAAAAGTCTATATTATCCAGAGCATTGACATGAAACGCCCCTTCGAGGATATAGCAGAAGCCAAAGGACTTGAAATGAATGAACTGATATCGGAGGTCGAAGCCATAGTCAATTCCGGGACAAGGATCAACCTCGATTATTATATCAATATGGTCATGGATGAGGAACGCCAGCATGATATATACTCCTATTTCAGGGAAGAAGCCGAATCAGATTCTCTTGAAGAGGCAATAGCCGAACTCGGGAATGAGTTTGAGGAAGAAGAGATAAGGCTGATGAGGATCAAGTTCCTTTCAGAAATGGGAAACTAGTCTGAATATTTTGCTACTTCCTCTGACTGATATAAAAGCAATCGCGAGAACATAAAACGGATAAGCTAACTGTGCAGGAAGGAACCATTTCATAAGGTTCTTTCTTTTGTAACGGACTGTTGTATTATGCAGGACCATAAGATCAGGGAACAGATTTTATCAGCATTGCAGCCATGAAAACCATAAAAAACTCAGGACTGAAAAATGCTGCAGCAGTCAGGAATGCCTGAAGGCAAATTGTAACAAATGTTACAATTGCCAGAATCCGGGTGTATTTGTCGCTGTAGTATCCCGTTTTTGAGATCCAGCGAGCCCTCTGCTGCAAAAAGGAGCCAATGGTCGCGGAAGAGCCTGTGATAACAAGAGCATCTGCTGATTCAATCCACACTATTTTGTTCAGGTGATCTCCCTTCAGACTGTGAAGAAGAAAGACATCATCACCCGATACCAGCTCATCATGCAGATTACCTGAATACGCAGAATAACTTTCTTTCAGGAAAGCAAGATTTGCCCCATTGCACATCACAGGATTGCCTGATTCTGCTGTACCTGCTGTAATGCCTTGCAGGCTGAGGAACTCAAGCTCCTGGAATCCATTGAAAAATCCTTTTCCGCTTTCGAGTCTTACAGGACAGATGATCATTTCCGGGTTATTCTGAGCCTGAAACGACGCTATAGTCCTTATCCAGCTCTTCCCAACCCTGCAATCAGCATCTGTTGTGATTATCAGCTTTCCATTCGATGATTCGATACCTGTTCTTAAGGCCCCCTTCTTTCCTCTGCCATAGTTTTTCAGAACTTTCAGGTTTTTTATTCCGGTGAATCCGGATGCAACCTTAAAAGAAGAGTCTGAGGAGTTGTCATCAACAACAGTTAACTCATAAAGGTCGGAGGGGTAATCCTGTAAGGCGATATCAGCCAGAAGAATTGGAATGTTCTTTTCTTCATTCCTGCAGGCGACTATTACTGATACAAAAATTCCGGGTTCTGTTTCCGGCAAAAAAGGCTTAATACTTTTAAGGGCGACAGAGATTCTGAAAATGATATATATATATGGTATCAGGATTAATAGTAGAAGCCATTGCATAATTCATTTCCTCATCCATTCGTAGAAAGAATAGTGTTCCGAGCTCATTCCAAGCGCTTCGTATGTTTTTTGTGCCCTGGTATTTCTGGTCTCGACATAGAGTCTTAGTCCGGCAATATCTTGCTCTTCGGCAAGTTGCCTGATATAGCCGTACATTTTCCTGAAGATGCCCTGCCTGCGGTATTGAGGTACTACATAAACCGACTGGAACCACCATACATTGCGATTACGCCAGTCGCTCCACTCATAGGTTATAAGAAGTGAAGCGACAATGGTACCCCCGTCGTCCGCAACATAATACTGACCCCGCGACTGGTCGTGGAATACGGCGTCCACACCTTTGGTAACAACTTCGGGGACAAGCTTAATGTTTTCCGTTTCCCAAGCCATATTAAGTTGGAAATCAATTATTTGATGGGCATCAGCAGGAACTGCTTTTCGGATTAGTATCATTTTTAAGTTCCCTATTGTAATATATATTTATTTCCCTATTTCTCTATTTCCCTATTTCCCTATTTCCCTATTTCCCTATTTCCCTATTTCTCTATTTCCCTATTTCTCTATTTCCCTATTTCTCTATTTCTCTATTTCTCTATTTCTTTATATCCTTTTTTACCACGGAGTATCACGGAGTTTGCACAGAGTTCCACGGAGTTAGCTTTTGCCTGCTGCCTGTCGCCCTTCGCCTTATTTGTACTCATCCCAGCTCTTTATAGCCAGGTCATCCATTTTCATCCTGCAAAAAGCAAGTATAAAAGCACTGGCAAGTCGGGCATTCGTTAAAAGGGGGACATTAAAATCGACTGCACTTCTCCGGATTGTGTAATCGTTATTCAGCTCCGTAGCGGTGAGATCTTTCGGAATGTTTACCACAAGATCCACTTCGCGTGTTTTGATAAGCTCCACTGTATTGGGCGATTTGTTCTCATCAGGCCAGTATGCGACATGAGCCTCAACACCTGCATTCTGAAGAAACTGACAGGTTCCCCTTGTTGCATAGATCTTATGTCCTTTTTCACGCAGAGCCCTTGCGCTGTTCAGCAATTCAACCTTTGAACGGGCCGGGCCTGTTGAAAGCAGAATACTCTTTTTTGGCACCCTGTAGCCAACTGAAAACATGGCTTTAAGTATTGCTTCGTAAAATCCTTCACCGATGCATCCGACCTCACCGGTCGAAGCCATATCGACACCAAGAACAGGATCGGCTTTTGCCAGCCGCGAAAAGCTGAACTGCGGAGCCTTGACGCCGACATAATCGAGCTCAAAAATTGATTTATGAGGTTTTTCAACCGGTATATCGAGCATCACTTTAGTCGCCAGTTCAATAAGATTCGTTTTGAGGACTTTTGAGACAAAAGGCATGCTCCTGCTTGCCCTGAGGTTACATTCAATAACTTTAATATCATTGTCTTTGGCAAGGAACTGGATATTAAAAGGACCGGTTATATTCAGCTCTTTTGAAATCTGCCTTGAAATCCGTTTTATCCGGCGGGCTGTCTCAAAATAGATCTTTTGTGCCGGAAATACCATTGTGGCGTCCCCTGAATGAACACCTGCAAACTCAACGTGTTCGCTGATTGCATATGCAATTATTTCCCCTTCCCGCGCAACTGCATCTATCTCAATCTCCTTGGCATTCTCAATAAATTCCGAAACAACAACAGGATATTGTTTTGAGACCTGGACTGCAAGATCAAGATAATGCGATAACTCATTCCTGTTTGAAACCACATTCATAGCTGCCCCCGACAGAACATACGAAGGTCTGATAAGTACAGGAAATCCAATCTGTTCTACAAATTCAAGAATATCACCTGTTGACGACAGTTCCTGCCATCTTGGCTGATCAATTGAAAGCGCATCGCACATTTGTGAAAACTTATGCCTGTTTTCGGCTTTGTCGATAGAAAGCGGGGATGTACCAAGAACCGGTACTTTATTTTCGTAGAGTCGCATGGCAAGATTATTTGGTATCTGTCCACCGACAGATACTATAACTCCCCCGGGCTTCTCGAGTTCTATGATATCCAAAACTCTTTCAAAAGTAAGTTCATCAAAGTAAAGTCTGTCGCAGATATCATAATCTGTACTCACTGTTTCGGGATTGTAATTGATCATTACCGATCTCAATCCTTCTTTCTTAATTGTATCGATGGCATTTACCGAACACCAGTCAAATTCAACGCTTGATCCTATCCTGTAGGCTCCTGATCCGAGAACAATTATTGATTTATTGTCATCATTAAAGGAAATATCATGTTCGGAGCCGCTGTAGGTAAGATAAAGATAATTTGTAACGGCTGGATATTCAGCTGCAAGGGTATCAATCTGCTTTACATAAGGAACTATCCCCATACTCTTCCTCAGTTCCCTTATCTTAAGCATATCCTGATTTATTTTTGAAGGACCTGAATTAAGAACGTGGCGGGCTATCTGAAAGTCGCTGAATCCATAGATCTTGGATTGGGAGAGCAGTTCTTCAGGAACCGACTCAAGAGTATTATGTTCACACAGATTGTTCTTAATATTGATTATGTGTTTCAGCTTGAAAAGGAACCATTTGTCAATTTTTGTCAGTTCATGAATCCTGTCAACCGGAATGCCTTTTTCAAGTGCCTCGGCTATGACAAAAATTCTCATATCGGTCGGTTCAGCAAGCTCGTTTTCTATATCCCTGAAATCGAGTTTCAGATTACCTGTGAATCCATGCATACCCTGTCCTATCATTCTGAGCGCTTTCTGGATTACTTCCTCGAATGATCTTCCGATTGCCATTACCTCTCCCACGCTTTTCATACTGCTTCCAATCAGGTGAGATACTCCTTTGAATTTATTAAGATCCCATCGTGGGATCTTGCAGACAATGTAATCGAGGGCAGGCTCAAAGCAGGCTGTTGTTGTCTTTGTGACAGAATTTTTCAGCTGATGAAGTCCGTAGCCTAAGCCAAGCTTAGCTGCCACAAAAGCAAGCGGATAACCTGTCGCCTTCGATGCCAGGGCGCTTGAACGCGAAAGCCGGGCGTTAACCTCGATGACCCTGTAGTCTTCTGATTCAGGAGAAAGTGCATACTGGACATTGCATTCCCCAACAATTCCTATATGCCTGATAATCCTTATTGAAAGCTCCCTGAGTTTATGATATTCGCTGTTTGTAAGTGTTTGAGAAGGAGCAACAACAATGCTTTCTCCTGTATGAATGCCGAGTGGATCGAAGTTCTCCATGTTGCATACAGTTATGCAGTTGTCGTATTTGTCCCTTACTACTTCATATTCAACCTCTTTCCATCCCTTCAGCGATTCCTCAACCAGTATCTGGTTTGTATATGAGAATGCTTTCAGTGCAAGTGTCCTCAGTTCTTCAATGGTGGCAGCAAAACCGCTTCCCTGTCCTCCCAGGGTATAGGCAGCTCTGATGATAACAGGAAATCCGAGCTTTCCGGCAGCAGTAACAGCCTCTTCAACTTCATGAACTGCAATGCTTCTTGGTGTTTTAACAGCAATCTCTTCAAGCTTCCTGACAAAAAGCTCGCGGTCTTCAGTATCAATTATTGCCTCAACAGGAGTTCCGAGAACTTTAACATTGTACTTTTTGAAGATCCCATTCCTGAACAATTCAGTCCCGCAGTTCAAAGCAGTCTGTCCGCCAAATGACAACAGAATGCCATCAGGGCCTTCCTTTTTAATTACCTTTTCAACGAAATACGGAGTTACGGGAAGGAAGTATATCTTATCGGCAAGCTCTTCTGATGTCTGAACAGTAGCGATGTTGGGATTGATCAGCACTGTCTTTATCCCTTCCTCTTTTAATGCTTTCAACGCCTGCGAACCTGAATAATCAAATTCACCTGCCTCTCCGATCTTAAGTGCTCCCGATCCGAGGATGATCACTTTTTTTATATCATCTATCATTGGCAGATTTTAGTTTTCAAAAATATAACAAATTTTTGTATCTGCTCTTCATATATTAAAAAATGTATATATTTGCACATAAAATGAATAAATATGCAAAAGACAAAAAGGCTTCTCGCGATTGAAAAGATCATAAACGGGGAGAAGATCTTTTCGCAGGAAGCATTGCTTAAAAAACTGAAAGGGAAAGGGATTATATGTACACAGGCTACATTATCCCGTAATTTAAGGCAATTGGGCATCAGCCGGATACCCGACGGAACAGGCGGATACAGGTACGCACTCCCCGACAGGAAAACAGTCTCGCAGGAATCAAACGTCAGGATCAGCATAGTCCCGGTTATCCGGGAAATAGTAGAGGCAAAAGGGCTGATGGTGATAAAGACAATTCCCGGAAATGCCAGCTCCACGGCTTATTATATCGACAATGCAGGCAGATATGAGATAGCCGGAACAATTGCCGGCGATGATACAATACTTGTGATACCTCGCGACGGCATTAACCTGAATCAGGTGCATTCCTGCCTTGAAATGGTGATGCCCGGGTTGCACAGGCATATTGAAGGAACAGGAAATGTATTAAAAAGAGAAAAAAGAATTCAGAAAAAACTAAAGTAAAACGGATAAATATTATGAAAGAGAAAGTTATTCTTGCTTACAGTGGCGGATTGGACACATCTGTCATTCTAAAATGGCTAATTGAGAAGAATTATGAAGTAATTGCTTTCGTTGCAGATGTCGGACAGAAAGATGACTTCGAGGAGTGCCGGAAGAAAGCCCTGTTGCTGGGGGCTTCGAAGGTGATAATCTCCGATCTGAAAAAAGAGTTTATCGATGATTATGTATTAAAGGCCATAATGGGTAATGCAATCTATGAGGGCAGATACCTGCTCGGAACTGCGCTGGCCAGGCCTCTTATAGCAAAAAAACAGATTGAGGCCGCTATTAAAGAAAATGCAAATGCTGTTGCTCACGGTGCAACCGGAAAGGGTAATGACCAGGTAAGGTTTGAACTTTGCTATTATGCCCTGAAGCCTGATATAAAGGTTATATCACCCTGGAAAGACAAGGAGTTCCTCGAAAAATTCAAGGGCAGGACAGACCTGTTAAAATATGCGTCAGATAATAACATTCCGGTTAAGGCCAGCATTGATAAACCCTACAGCGAAGATGACAACCTGATGCATATCAGCCACGAAGCAGGAATACTTGAGGATCCAATGTACTCCGTTCAGAAAAATATGCTCGAGAAAATGGTTTTGCCGCAGGATGCCCCTGACAGGGAGACCAGGATAGCGATTCACTTTAAGAACGGAATCCCTGTGAAACTGATAAACAAGGAGGATGGTACGGTAAAAGAAGAATCTTACGAGATGTTCACCTATCTCAATGAACTTGCAGGGAAAAATGGCATTGGTCTGCTGGATATGGTCGAAAACAGGTTCGTGGGGATAAAATCGAGAGGGATTTATGAGACTCCGGCAGCAACGGTGCTGCATATAGCGCATATGGATCTTGAAGGAATAGCCATGGACCGGGAGGTTATGAGATTAAGAAATATGCTGACCCCTAAATTCTCCGAACTTATTTATTACGGATTCTGGTTCAGTCCCGAAATGGATTTTCTGATGGCAGCCATTGAAAAGAGCCAGGAAATTATTGACGGCAGCGTACATCTTTGCCTTTATAAAGGCAATGTTCTTGTGGAAGGCAGGGAATCGCCTTCATCCCTTTACAATAAGGAGCTTTCGAGCATGGATATTGAAGGCGGGTTTGACCAGACCGATAGCAAGGGATTCATCAGGATCAATGCAATCAGGCTTATGGCTCACAGAGCTATTGTAGAAGCCAGCAGGAAGAATTAGCATCTCAAAGTGATATTTCGAAAGGTTAATCTGTAACCTGTTTTTAACTAACTTGTAAAATTCATTGACTTTGTGATTCCTTCGTGTAAACCTTCGTGTGACTTTGTGGTAAAAAGAATTTAACCACAAAGGATCTCAAAGGTTGTCACCAAGTAACACAAAGGAATACAATAAATTAAGAATATTTATGAATTCAACAAACTAATATGAAACTCTGGGAAAAAGATGTAAATCCGGAACCCTCCGTAATAGAATTTACTTCAGGGAAGGACAGGATAACAGATCTTTATCTGGCTGAATGGGACATAGCAGGTTCAATGGCTCATGCAATTATGCTCAGGGAAGCCGGATTAATCAATGATGCTGAGAAAGCAGAATTATTGAAAACGCTTTATTCCCTTTTTGAAAAATTGAAAGGGGGGGATTTTACAATTGAAGAGGGTACAGAGGATATTCATTCGCAGATCGAAAAGGAACTGGTTGCCGCTCTGGGCGATACAGGGAAGAAGATACATACAGGAAGGTCAAGAAACGATCAGGTGCTGGTTGATTTAAGGCTCTGCAGCAGAAGTGAAATTGACCTTCTGGCAAAAAATACAGCCAGGCTCTTTTCCAGGCTTCAGTCTTTAAGCGGGCAGAACAGGGAAGTACTTATACCGGGCTATACTCATATGCAGCCGGCAATGTTGTCTTCCTTCGGCCTGTGGTTTGGTTCTTATGCAGAATGTCTTGCTGATGATATTCTTATGCTTTCGGCGGCAAGAGGCATAAACAACAGGAATCCGCTCGGGACAGGAGCCGGTTATGGCTCCACCCTCCCCCTTAACAGGAGACTGACCACGGAACTTCTGGAGTTTGAGGATCTCTTATATAATTCAGCGTATGCAAGTCTTAACCGGGGAAAAGCTGAGTTTGCAACCTCTTCAGCGCTTGCTTCGGTTGCACAGACTCTTTCCCGTTTTTCAGCTGACATTTGCCTCTTCATGACGGCAGAATTCAGGTTTATTGATTTTCCCGATGAGTATTTAACCGGGTCAAGCATTATGCCCCAGAAAAGAAATCCTGATGTATTTGAACTTATCAGAGGCAGGACAAATCTGATTCAGACCCTGCCAGGCCAGATTGCAGCACTTATATCAGGTCTCCCTTCGGGATACAACAGGGAATTGCAGCTGCTGAAGCAATTGATCTTCAATGCTTTTTCAGATCTTAATGAGTGTCTTGATATTATGATTCTGATGCTGAATAATATCAGGATAAAAGAGGAGATAACATCAGATCCTTTATATAACAGCATTTACAGCACGGAGGAAGTCAATCGTCTTGCAATGCAGGGTGTTCCCTTCAGGGATGCTTATAAAAGAGTTTCGGAAATGATCGGGAAGGGGGATTTTTCAAGGACATCTATTTCAGATTACAAACATGAGGGCAGTATAGGGAATTTGTGCAATGACGAAATAAAAGGAATCTTTGAAGAGAGGATGAAATGTTTTAACAGCAAATCATCCGGGGACCTGGTGGATAAAATGATGAAAATGCAATAGGGACATGCCATGGCATGTCCCTATTGCCCATGGCATGTCCCTATTGCCATGGCATGTCCTTATTGAATCGTCCTCCGGATATTGTCAATGAATTCATCAAACAGGTAATCAGTATCGGTGGGTCCGCCGGAGGCTTCCGGATGGAACTGGGTTGAAAAGAATGGTTTTGTTTTATGTCTCATCCCTTCATTGGTGTTATCATTGATATTGATGAAAAAAGGTTCCCACTCTTTCCCGAGAGTATTATTATCGACAGCATATCCATGATTCTGTGACGTAATATAGGCTCTGTCAGTTCCCACCTGTAATACGGGCTGGTTATGACTCCTGTGTCCGTATTTAAGCTTGTATGTATCTGCACCTGACGCAAGAGCCATGAGCTGATTGCCAAGACATATCCCGAAAATTGGCTTGTTTCCGTTATATGATCTCCTTATGTTGTCAATTGTTATACTGCACATCTTTGGATCGCCCGGACCATTTGTAAGGAACAATCCGTCAAATTTCTCCTTGTGATAATCGTAATCCCAGGGGACCCTGATAATAGTTGTATCACGTTTAAGCAGGTTCCTTATAATGTTGTATTTGACTCCGCAATCCACAAGCATGATGCTGTATTTTCCCGATCCATATCTCTTTATATCACGTGTACTTACTTCAGCAACCAGATTGATCCTGTTCGGATCATAAAAATCTGTTTCATCACCTTCCGGCTCAATTTTGCCCAGCATCGCACCTTTCTCCCTTATCCTTTTTGTCAGGGCTCGTGTATCGATTCCAAAAATTCCGGGCACCGAGTTACGTTTAAGCCATTCATCAAGACTTTCACTGGCATTCCAATGGCTGTATTCAAACGAATAATCTGAAACTATCAAACCCGATATATGAATTGATGAAGATTCATAAAAACTGTAAAGGTCATTTTCTTCTGTCTTCCCCGGGGCACCATAATTACCGACAAGCGGATAAGTAAGGCAAAGTATCTGACCCTTATAGGATGGATCAGTCAGACTTTCGGGATACCCTGTCATTGCTGTGTTGAAAACAACTTCACCGGCGGCAGCTGTCAGAGCACCGAACGACCTGCCGTAATAGACTGATCCGTCCTCAAGGGTCAGTTTTACTTTTGCTATGTTATTCATTCAGTCATTGATTATAACCTGTTATCGAACCGATGCAACAGCTTTTTCGATCTGTTCCATCGCTTTTCTTACGTTACTGTTCGTTGTTCCGATGTTCATCCTCATAAAACCCTCACCACCCGGACCAAAGCAGGATCCTTCATTCATCCCGACTCTTGCTTTCCCCACGAAGAATTCCTGGAGTTCTTTTCCAGTCATTCCAAGCTTTCTGCAATCGAGCCATATCATATAGGTGGCCTCGGGCCTTACCGGTAGAATTTCAGGTATCATTTTCCTGCAATAATCAATTACATAATCCGCATTCTGATTGATATAAACCATCAGTTCGCTAATCCATTCAGATCCTTCCGAATATGCTGCTATTGAAGCAACTGTTCCAAAAATATTACCGTTCCCGATATGAAGGTGGTCAGTTTTTGAGTTAAAGTATTTTCGTAAAACAGGATTGGAAATGATCACCGAAGATGTTGAAAGACCTGCAAGATTGAATGTTTTGCTTGGGGCAATACATGTAACGGTGATTTCTGCAATTTTGTCCGAAAGCTCTGCCACCGGAGTATGGTGATAACCAGGAAGAATCAGATCAGAGTGTATTTCATCGGAAAGCAGTAATATGTTGTATTTTAAACAGATATCAGCCAGTTGAACCAGCTCATCGGACGACCAGGCCCTTCCGACCGGATTGTGAGGATTGGAGATGATTATCATTTTGGTCGCAGGAGTCAGTGATTTTACAAGAGATTCAAAATCCATCTCCCATCGGTCACCTGCCTCCTTCAGCTGGTTATAAATAAGATTGCGTCCATGATTTTCGACGGCTGAAAAGAATGGAAAATATACAGGAGGCTGTACAATTATTGATTCGCCGGGGCGTGTAAATGCCAGCGTGCATAAATTTAAGGCAGGAACAATTCCGGGACAGAAGCTGATCCACTCATGCGGAACTTCCCAGTTATGCCTTTTAAGAAGCCAGGATGATATAGAAGCATAATATTCTGACGGCCTGAATGAATAACCCAATATCTCATGTTCCAGACGCTTTCGAAGAGCACTGATTATGAAATCAGGAGTCTTGAAATCCATATCTGCAACCCACATGGGAATAAGTTCATCCGAACCGAATGTCTCTTTTCTGAGATCGTACTTTACACAGTTAGTGCCTTCTCTGGAAACCGCTTCATCAAAGTTCCATTTCATCAAAAATGCTTTTACACAGGGGTTCAAAGATAGAAAAAAAAGGGGCAGGATGGGAGATTGCTGACTTCTTCAAAACAATTGCTGTTCAAATATGTTTAAGAATTATGATCAAAACAGATAATAACAAACGAATTTGTAAAATTGCTTGCGGCGGAAGGGCTATTTTAATAATATTTACTATTTTTATAGGCGTTTTTAGGTGAGATTTTAATTTTAAACTGACTAATATGAAAAAGGCTATTGCTGTTGTCATTCTCCCATTGCTTATCTTATGTGTTTCAGGGCTTAGTTCATGCAAATCATGCAAATCGGAAAATAAAAGGCAGAAGGAAGTTGAACTGGATCAGGTTGATTCGCTCGAAACGGAGATAGAAAAGAATGTCTACCCGTTACCCACCTCCGCTGAGGTAATTAAAAAGCTTCAAGAATTTGAAGTTGGCTATATTCTTGGTATTTCCAATCCTATTGAAAATGCCAAGAAATATTTTACAAGTGCCAGTAAGGCATTAAACCTGGGAGGTTACGGTGCTGATCTGAGTTATGCAACATTATATAATATTCAGCAGGAGATAATTAACTATCTTGATGTGATACAGTCGCTGGCTAATGATCTGAGCATGTCAAAAATTTATGATGTCGCATTATATGACAGGATCAAGCTGAATTTTGATAATAAGGATGAACTGGTTAAAATACTTACAGAGGCTTTTGAAAATACCTATGCTTACCTGAGTGAAAATGAGCAGCAGCCCCTTGCCCTGCTTGTTGTTGGTGGCGCATGGGTGGAGGGAATGTACCTTACCACTCACGTATCGGAGGCTGCCTATCAGAATGTGGAATTCTCTAAGGTTCTCATTGAACAGAAAGAATCATTTGATTTATATCTGGAAATTACCAAGCCTTTTCTGGAAGATCCGAATATCAAGGAGTTCATAGGCAAGCTTGAACCAATAATAAAAGCCTACGAAGGTCTTACAACGAGTCTTACCCAGCAGAATATCGTTGAAATAACAAAAGCAATTACAACAGTAAGAAGCCAGATAATGTGATAACTTTTTAATAACTTTCTGACCGCAAAGAAATCTATCTTGCGGTTTTTTTTAATTATTTTTTTTATGAGGGAATCCGTACTACTGGCTCTGATACATATTTTTGCAATTGTCTCCACTGTAAATCCAGTCGGGATATCATCCAGGGGAAAGAAAATACTCCGCAGCTACCTCCGAAGGTATCTGAATCGGGAACTGGAAGAGGAGTATTATGCCCTTTTTGAAAATAATCTTGAGTTCTATTCAAATGAACTTAAAAGTGTAGACAAGGCGGAACTATCTGACGAGGATTCACTTATAACCTTTCAGATCACCAATATCTGCCGTCAGATAAAGAAAGGATTATTCCTTGAAGAGAGGATGGTCGTGTTTCTTCAATTGCTTGAATTTGCATTTGAAGACGGTCTTGTTTCAGAACAGGAGAAAACGATTATCGACATTGTTTCCAGGACTTTTAATATCTCGAAGAAAGAGTACGATAATGCATGTGCCTTTATGATTGGCAGGTCGTATGATGAAGTTACTCCCGATTGTATGCTTGTAATTGAAAGTGATAATCCAAAATTTTGGGCAACTTCTAATTACAAGAATTATGAAAGCTGGCGGCATATGAGGTTGAAAGGATTTAAAGGGCACCTGTTTATTCTGCATATAGAAAGTACTGGTTCCCTTATTCTTACCTATGACGGGACTCTGGCACTCTATTTTAAGGGACGTGATATTATTGCCTGCCGTTCTTACCTGCTCGACCGGGGGGTAAATATCAAAGGACAGGGAATAGATCCGATCTACTATTCGAAGATTTACAAGAAATTCGTGTCGAGGAAATTCCCGGAAACCATAATCTTTGAAGGTCGTGATATTGAATTCCTCTTTAAAAATTCTGATAACGGTCTCAGAAAGATGAATTTCAGAATTGAGTCAGGGAATCTTATTGGACTGATGGGTGGCAGCGGGGTTGGTAAGACCACAATGCTGAATCTTCTGCATGGGAAAATAAAGCCGACCTCTGGTAATATATTAATAAACGGATATGATATTTATGATGACGCCGAAGAACTGACAGGTCTGATCGGATTTGTCCCACAGGATGATATGCTTATTGAGGAACTGACAGTATATCAAAACCTTTATTTCAATGCGCGCCTCTGTTTCGGCGATTATAATGAGGAACAACTGCAAAAAACTGTTGATAAGGTCCTCCAGGACCTTGACCTTTTTGAGATCAGGGATCTGCAGGTAGGTGATCCCATGAATAAGAAGGTAAGCGGCGGGCAACGCAAGCGGTTGAACATAGGTTTGGAACTGATGAGGGAACCGGGAGTTTTGTTTGTCGATGAACCAACTTCGGGATTGTCCTCCTTTGATTCTGAAAAGGTCATGAATCTTCTGAAGAACCAGGCACTGTCCGGGAAGCTAGTATTCACTATAATACATCAGCCTTCGTCGGATATTTTAAAAATGTTCGACAGATTATGGATCCTCGACAAAGGAGGGTATATGATCTATGATGGCGATCCTGTGGAAGCCCTGGTATATTTCAAGACTGAAACCTCACAGGCAAATGCTGCTGAAAGCGAATGCCCGAATTGCGGAAATATCGAAACTGATAATATTCTGCATATTGTAGAAGTAAAAGTTATTGATAATGCTGGTTTTGCAGGGAAGGAAAGACAGGTAAGTCCCGATGACTGGTACGAAAAGTACAAAAGGAAAATGATGCCGGTACTTGAAGAGGAATCTCCCAAAACACCTCTTCCAAAAAGCAATTTCAGACTTCCCAGGAAATCGTCGCAGCTAAAGACTTTCAATCAGCGTAATATAACACGCAAACTGGCTGACCGTCAATATATGACTATCAATCTGCTTGAAGTACCTCTTCTGGCATTAATACTTGCCTTCCTTTCAAAATATAGTGAAGAAGGTATTTATTTATTTGGTGCTAACAAGAATTACCCGGTCTTTCTTTTCATGTCGATTATTGTAGCTTTGTTTGTGGGGCTGACAGTAAGTGCTGAAGAAATATACCGGGACAGGAAAATCCTTGAGCGGGAAAAATTTTTGAATATCAGCAGATCGAGCTACCTTTCGTCAAAGATCCTTTTCCTGTTTTTTATTTCTGCAATCCAGTCTTTATCATTTGTGCTTGTAGCAAACTCACTTCTTGAAGTGAAGGGGATGATTTTTCAGCAATGGCTTATCCTTTTCTCAACAGCCTGTTTTGGCAATATGCTGGGATTGAATATTTCAGCAGGGATGAGAACAGCAGTAAGCATTTATATTCTTATACCTCTTTTGCTCGTCCCGATGCTGCTGCTGGGAGGTGCAATGATAAAATTTGATGACCTTCATAAATCGATCAGCAGGAAAATATATGTTCCGATTATTGGCGATGCAATGGTAACACGATGGTCTTACGAGGCACTCCTTGTCGAACAGTTCAAGAACAATAAATACGAGAAGCCGTTTTTTAAATATGATATGGAAAAAAGCCAGACCGACTGGTTCACAGCATTTCTACTTCCTGAACTCAAAGTTGTAATAAACAGATGCAGGGCAACAGGGAAGAATCCTGATTATGAATTGGCTACCAGAAACAACTTTAAAAAATTAAATTATCATATTAAAGAAATGTCAGCAGAGGCCGGTATTATGCCCGGTGCCTGGTTCGCTGACCTGAATTATGAAAGATTCAATGATAATATTGCCAATCAGGCAAGATTATATATTGACAGTCTTTCAGGTATAATCCGGAATAAAAACAGGAGCATTACTGACAGGTACGATTCTGTAATTACGCAGGTCCAAAGCAAAATGGGAGAAGCCGAATTCCAGAAACTATATGATCAGAATTACAATGAAAATCTGGCAAATATGGTAAAGAACAGCCTGAGTCCGATCAAAATATACAGGCCGGACAAAAAGCTTATACAGAAGGCTGATCCCATATTCATGAAGCCCGGTTCTAAATATGGCCGTGCTCACTTTTATGCTCCCTATAAACAGCTTGGGAATTTAAAAATTGATACCCTCCTGTTCAATATGGTAGCTATATGGATTATGACAGTATGCCTGTATGTCACCCTGTATTTTAATATTCTGAAACGTTTTCTCGTCTTTCTGGAATCCCTTAAGCTCCCCTTATGGAGAAAATTCGGAAGAGATATACTGCAGGTTTAAAAAAGTAACACCTAATCCCACAGCCCCTTATCTTTACGCCTCCGCATAACCTTTCCTGCGGCGCAAGGCAGGGGTGAAGGGGAGCTAAAAAAAATCTATGAGTAGTGTATATCCAAAGAAAAATCTGGGACAGCACTTTCTGAAAGATAAGGGAATTGCTCAAAGAATTTCTGCTTCGCTTACAGGAGAGGGTTACAATAGCGTCCTGGAAATTGGTCCCGGAATGGGAATACTCACTGAATTTATTATCAGGAGAGAATTTCCGGATTTCAGCGTAATTGAAATTGATAATGAATCTGTTCATTATCTGGGCGAGAAGTTTCCGGAGCTGAAACATATTATAACAGGAGACTTCCTTACATTTGATGTTGATGCAAACTATAACGGGAAATTAGCAATCATCGGCAATTTCCCATATAATATTTCAAGCCAGATTTTATTCAGGGTTTTGAAATACCGGGAAAAAATAGCGGAGGTATGCGGGATGCTGCAGAAGGAGGTTGCTGAAAGAATCTGTGCAAAGCCCGGTTCAAAAACCTACGGTATTCTTAGTGTTTTAATCCAGGCATTTTATTCGGCGGAATACTTGTTTTCAGTCTCAAACAAGGTGTTTTCACCTCCTCCCAAAGTTTTATCAGGTGTGATCAGGCTGAGAAGGAATGAAACAATATCCCTTGACTGCAATGAAACGCTGTTTATTAAGGTGGTCAAAGGCTGTTTTAATCAGCGCCGTAAGACATTAAAAAATTCAGTCAGAGCAGCTTTTGACCTTAAGACTTTTGACTATCACGATTTCCATCTGAGGCCTGAGCAGCTCTCGGTGAATCAGTTTGTGGAACTTACGAACTGGATTGAAAGTAACCTGAAAACATCAGAATGAGAATCCGATGGCATCGACGGGGTTCATTCTGGCAGCAGCATTTGCAGGAGCGTACCCTGCTACTATACCTATTACCCCGGAAATAAAAACTGCAAGAAATATATTGCCTATGGTAAGGTACATATTCAGGTCGTAAAGGTAATTCACCACCAGGGTCCCGATAAAGATCAGTAAAAGTCCAAGCAATCCACCGGCAATTGAAAGAAGAACCGATTCGGTAAGAAATTGCTCCAGTATAAAAAACCTCTTGGCTCCCAGCGCTTTCTGGATACCAATAATATTTGTTCTCTCCCTGACCGATACAAACATGATGTTGGCAATTCCGAATCCTCCGACCAGTATGGCAAAACATCCTATAATCCAGCCACCAATATTTATACCCTTAAAAACAGTCTCAAAACCCTGAGAAAGCATTGTTGGGGTATTGACTGAAAAATTTGTGGTCTCAGCGGGTCTTAATCTCCTTGATGCTCTCAGAACCATTGTTATTTCATCAGAAAGTTCCTGTGCTGACACGTCAGGTTTAGCCTTTATCATCATCTGGGAATCGACAAATCTGTTCCGGAGGTTGATGAAACTCCTGCCAAAATTCAAGGGTACAAGGGTAAGCTGGTCTACATTGCTCAGGCTGATGCCTCCCTGTCCTTCTTTTTTCAGAACGCCAATTATTCTGGCTTTATAGCCTGACATGGTAACTTCCTTTCCGACAGGATCAGCATTTTCAAACAGCCTTTCAGCAATTTCAGCTCCAATGACCGCCACATTACTGCCGCTGGTATATTCGAAGGGAGAAAAATAGCGTCCCTTTTCGATCTCAAAAGCAACCACTCTTTCCAGATCATTTGTCACGCCGGCCAGAATGGCATCATTTGCCGCATTATTCCTGTATTTAATATTATCCATCTTTGATGCCACAAGAGAAACTGCTTCCGCTTTTGTCGATTTGTTTAAAACAGCCTGATAATCATCGAGCGAAATTGACGGCCATTTGATAATATCCCACCATGCAAGATTGCCGTCGAAAGACCAGGGAAATTTCTGTACATAAACGACATTATTACCCATGGAATTAATGCTGTCGCGTATTGATTTTTCAAGCCAGTCAAGAACTGTAAAAACCGATATGATACAGAAAATACCAATAGTTATCCCAAAAAGTGACAAAAAGGTGCGTAACTTATTAACTACCACTGATTTGGCAGCAAACAAAAATCCCTCCTTCAGAAGCCTTAAAGTCATTTTTGAATTTTTTTCAAAATTTATTTGAAAGTCAAAGGTAAGAAAATCATTTAGATTTTACCAGCTCAATTTACAGGTACAAATATTCATAATTATTTTGTATTGAGGATAATAAAAAAATATCTATTTTTAACCGCCTGAATCTGCAGGGAGTAACCTATCATATAAATCAGATAATGAGTGATAAAAGAATCAGAAGTGCATTGATCTCAGTCTATTATAAAGATGACCTTGATGATATTATACACACGCTTGATGAATTGGGAGTAAAAATTTACTCCACAGGGGGTACCTATAATTTTATTAAAGAACTGGGAGTAGCAGCTGAGACCGTTGAATCACTGACCACTTACCCTTCGATCCTGGGAGGCAGGGTAAAAACACTTCATCCTTCAGTTTTCGGAGGCATTCTTGCAAGGAGGGAGAATAATGAGGATATTGAACAGCTTGCAACATACAGGATCCCAGTTATCGACCTGGTTATTGTTGATCTGTATCCTTTTGAAAAAACTGTAAAATCGGTTGACAACGAGGAAGAAATCATCGAAAAGATAGATATTGGAGGGATATCGCTTATACGGGCAGCAGCTAAAAATTTCAGGGATGTCCTGGTAGTCTCTGGCAGTAATCAGTACAAGCAGTTGCTTACCCTCCTTAAAGATAAGAAAGGATTCACATCTTCTGATGACCGGAAATATTATGCGGCGGAAGCTTTTAAAACTTCTTCACACTATGACACTGCTATTTTTAAATATTTCAACAGGAGTGCAGGTATTGATGTTTTCAGGGAAAGCATAAATACATCATATCCGCTTCGGTATGGAGAAAATCCTCATCAGAAAGGGATCTTTTACGGTGATCAGGACAAGCTGTTTGCGAAGTTACATGGTAAAGAGATATCATATAACAATTTTCTTGACATCGATGCAGCTCTTTCACTTCTCGACGAGTTTAATGAAACCACCTATGTAATTGTTAAACATAATAATGCATGCGGTGTAGCATCACGCGAAAATCCGGCAGTAGCCTGGAGAGATGCACTTGCCTGCGATCCGGTTTCTGCATACGGAGGGGTAATAGCTGTGAATGTACCTGTTGGGGAATCGGAAGCTGCTGAGATTGACAAAATCTTTTTTGAAATAATCATTGCTCCTGATTTTGACGAAAAAGCCCTTGAGATACTAAAGCAAAAGAAGAACAGAATAATCCTGAAAAGGAAAGAGAAAGACAGGAATCCTCATTATTTCAGGTCGTTGCTTAACGGAGTCCTTTGGCAGGAAACCGACACCAGTACGGAATCTGCACATGATATGAGGTCTGTAACCCCCAAAGCTCCATCACCTGAAGAAACTGAAGATCTTGTGTTTGCAAATAAGATCGTAAAACACAGCAAGTCAAACGCGATAGTACTGGCCAGGAACAAGCAGCTGTGCGCAAGCGGGATAGGCCAGACATCAAGGGTGGATGCATTAAAACAGGCTATAGAAAAAGCACGATCGTTCAAATTCGATCTTAAAGGGGCTGTTCTTGCTTCGGATGCTTTCTTCCCATTCGCCGACAGCGTTGAAATAGCACAGAAAGCCGGAATTACTGCAATTGTCCAGCCGGGCGGATCAGTAAGGGATCAGGATTCGATTGATTTCTGTACCTCAAACGGGGTAGCGATGGTATTCACAGGTAAAAGACATTTTAAACACTAAATAATAATTAATTTTCTCATTATATGGGACTATTTTCATTTTTAACACAGGAGATTGCAATCGACCTTGGAACAGCAAATACAGTTATCATACATAATGATAAGATAGTTGTTGATGAGCCGTCGATAGTTGCAATTGATAAGAATTCGGGTAAGTTGATAGCAATTGGCGAAGCAGCAAGGCAGATGCATGGAAAGACTCATGAGAACATCCGGACTGTCAGGCCGCTTCGCGACGGTGTAATTGCTGACTTTAATGCTGCTGAACTCATGATACGGGGAATGATAAAAAAGATAAATACCGGATCAAAGTTCTTCTCCCCTTCTTTGAAAATGGTTGTATGCATCCCTTCGGGCAGCACAGAAGTTGAGCTTCGCGCCGTGCGTGACTCATCAGAACATGCCGGAGGACGTGATGTATATATGATTTATGAGCCTATGGCCGCAGCAATTGGGATCGGGCTTGATGTTGAGGCTCCTGAAGGATGTATGATCATTGATGTCGGAGGAGGTACAACTGAAATTGCTGTTATAGCACTGGGAGGGATAGTCTGCAATAAATCAATAAGGATTGCTGGTGATGGATTTACAGCTGATATCCAATCATATATGAGACATCAGCATAATATAAAAATAGGTGAAAGAACAGCCGAGGATATCAAGATAGCAGTTGGCGCTGCTCTTCCTGACATTGATAATCCTCCTCCTGATTATATTGTCAGAGGACCCAATATTATGACTTCCCTGCCTATTGAAATCCCGATTTCGTATCAGGAAATTGCCTATTGTCTTGATAAATCCCTTACAAAAGTTGAAGCGGCGCTTCTTAATGTTCTGGAACAGACACCTCCGGAACTTTACGCCGATATTGTGAACAAGGGAATTTATCTGGCAGGCGGCGGTGCTTTGCTGAGAGGCCTCGATAAGAGACTTTCGGATAAAATAAATATAAACTTCAATGTTGTGGAAGATCCACTGCATGCTGTTGCAAGAGGAACTGGCGTTGCATTAAAAAATGTTGATAAGTTTCAATTCCTGATGAGATAATATCCCGGCTTGAATGAGAAACCTGCTGAACTTTCTGTTGAAATACAATAATCTTATTGTCTTTCTGATATTGGAAGGAATAGCGTTTTACTGGCTTGCTGCAGGTAACAGTTATCATAATTCCAGGATGGTTAAGGGTACGCAGGGAGTGACAAGGAGTATGGAAGAAAGGCTCAGTAATATCCGATATTTCCTGAGCCTCCGTGAAGTTAATGAGACCCTGGCATCAGAAAACAATGCTTTAAGAAACAGGCTCGAGCAATTTACAAGCCAGGATAACGTCAGATTTATTTCTGTTAGCGACTCTCAGTTCATACAGCAGTACCAATACACTTCGGCCAGGGTAATAAATAATTCAGTAAATAAGCAAAAGAACTTTTTTACAGTCAATAAAGGGAACAGACAGGGAATAAAGGTTGATATGGCAGTTGCAGACGGGAAGAATGTAGCCGGAGTTATTGTTAGCTGCTCGGAAAATTTTTCTATTGCCATTTCTCTGCTTAATCTTGATTTCAGGTTAAGCGCCAGGATCAAATCAAACGGTTACTTTGGATCGTTGAACTGGGATGGAAGAAATTACATGCATGCTGTCCTGAATGAGATTCCGCAGCACATAAATGTTGCCATTGGCGACACAATTGAAACTACCGGATATTCTGCAATATTCCCTGAGGGTATGCTGGTAGGTAAGGTAAGTGATCTAAAGAAAAGCGGAAGTGATTTTTATAAAATAACAATTGAACTTTTTACCGATTTCAGGAATCTGCAGTATGTAGATGTTATCGGCAATCTGAAAAGAACAGAACAACTCGGACTCGAAAATCAACTTCAATGATCAATTCCATTTTAAGGTTCAGTGCAATTTTTATACTCCTGATCCTGTTTCAGGTACTGGTCCTGAACCATATTCAGTTCAGTGGTTTTGTCAATCCCTATGTTTACATAATGATCGTGCTTCTGCTTCCGTCGCTGACACCCTCATGGGTCGTCCTTATTATATCCTTTCTGTCAGGACTTGTTATTGATCTGTTCTCAGGATCTCCGGGAATGCACGCATCAGCCACTCTTCTTGCAGGCTTTTCCCGTCAATATGTTTTAAGGATAATTTCACCCCGCGATGGTTATGAATCAGGGTCAGATCTCTCAATGGCTGCCTACGGATTCAGGTGGTTCTTTATTTATGCCGCGGTTATAGTTCTTATTCACCATACAGCTCTCTTCTTTCTGGAAGTTTTCAGATTGACAGATTTCTTCAGAACAATATTCAGGGTCCTGCTGAGTTCATTCTTTACACTAGGATTTATCCTCCTTATCTCATACTACAGGAAAGGGAGGTAAAAGTTCCGTTATGAAAGATGCATTCATCAACAGGAAATATACAGTGATGGCAATTATTATAATGGCATCACTGGTACTTCTTATCAGGCTGTTTACTATCCAGGTTGTAAAGGATACATACAGGATGTCGGCCGATAATAATGTACTGAGGTATGTTACCCAATATCCTGCAAGAGGATTGATTTTTGACAGGAATAAGAGGCTTATGGTTTATAACCAGGCTGCATATGATCTTATGGTTGTTCCTGCACAGGTCATAAAAATCGATACTACGGAGTTCTGTGCCCTTCTGGGGATATCCAATGCATCATTCCGTGAAAGGATGGGTGACGCTTTAAGCTATTCCCGCCGTGCCCCTTCAGTATTTTTAAAACAGATTTCTGCAGAATCCTATGCAAGATTGCAGGAGAAGATGTTTATGTTTCCGGGATTTTATGTACAGCCCAGAACTTTGCGAAAGTATTCCAAACCTATCGGTGCACATCTTCTGGGATATGTGAGCGAAGTTGACGAAGCACTTATTAATAAAGAACCCTACTACAAATCGGGTGATTATATCGGAAAGCTGGGAATCGAGGAAGCTTATGAAAAAGAGCTGAGAGGTCAGAGAGGTGTAAAGATATACCTGGTAGATGTTTACAGCAGAATAAAAGGATCATATGCTGAAGGGAGGATGGATACGGTGGCCATTCAGGGTGAGGATATTATTTCGACAATGGATATGGATCTCCAGGAGTACGGTGAAATGCTGATGAAGAATAAAACAGGAAGCATCGTTGCTCTTGAGCCAAAGACGGGAGAAGTCCTTGCACTTGTATCGGCGCCGAATTATGATCCGGGACTCCTTGTTGGCAGAATAAGGTCACAAAATTTTGCCAGGCTCAGCGCCGACACAGCCCTGAAGCCATTGTTCAACAGGGCGCTTCAGGCAAAGTATCCCCCGGGTTCCACTTTCAAACCTATTAACGGCCTGATCGGACTGCAGGAACAGGTAATAACTCCTTCAACGATATTTGGCTGCAATAACGGATATTTGTTTGTTGGATGTCATTCGCACAGTTCTCCTCTGGATCTCATTAATGGAATTTCGCATTCGTGCAATTCATATTTCTGCCAGGTCTACAGGCGGATACTTGAAAATCCTCAATATCCCACAATCGCTGATGCTTTTACAAAGTGGAAAGAATATCTGAATGAATTCGGATTCGGAAAAAAGCTGGGAATTGAGTTTGCAAATGAGCTTACAGGCCTTGTCCCTTCAACTGCATATTTTGACAAATACTATGGAAAAAACAAGTGGAAAGCATTAACAGTCATTTCAATGGCAATAGGACAGGGTGAGATAGAAACTACACCGCTGCAGATGGCTAACATGACTGCTGCCATTGCCAACAAGGGCTATTATTTTATTCCTCATATTGTAAAAACTATTGGAACTGATAATCAGATTGATCAGAAATACCGTACAAAACAGATTATCAATATTGATTCGGCTAATTTTGAAACAATAATTCGCGGTATGGAAGAGGCTGTTAATGGTGGAGAAGGCTCTACTGCAAGAATAGCAGCCCTCAGGGATATAATCGTCTGTGGGAAAACCGGCACCGCGCAGAATCCCCACGGAAACAGAAAGGATCATTCGGTGTTCATAGCATTTGCCCCAAAAGATGATCCTAAAATCGCGATTGCAGTCTATGTGGAAAATGCCGGATTCGGCGCAACATATGCCGCCCCGGTGGCAAGTTTGATGATTGAGAAATATTTGACCGGCAAGATAACCAATGCATGGTCTGAGCAAAGAATTCTGGATCTTAATCTTATTGCAGGTGACAGCAAGGAGTAATATATGGACGCAGCTTGACAAAGCTTCAATTATGGTCTTTTTATTATTGATCATTATTGGATGGTTCAATATATATGCAGCGGTTTATAATGAGGAGCATACCAGGATATTAGACCTTTCCCAGAGATACGGGAAACAATTTATATGGATTCTTGCGACATTAGTAGTAGCCATCTTTGTAGTTGTGATCGATACCAGGTTCTATTTCTTTTTTGCCTATTTTATTTATGGGGGTCTGATATTCCTCCTGTTAATGGTTTTGATACTTGGTAAAGAAATAAACGGAGCCAGATCGTGGTTTGAATTCGGGTCACTTAGTCTTCAGCCTTCAGAATTTGCAAAATTCGGGACAGCACTGGCATTGGCCGCATTCCTGAACTCAAAAAAACATGACCTGAAAAAACTTCCTGTATTTTTAAGTTCGATAGGTATAATTATTTTACCGGCCCTCCTGATAGCTGTTCAGCCTGATATGGGTTCGACAGTGGTCTATATTGCATTATTTATCGTTCTGTTCCGTGAGGGAATGAGTTCATATATCTTTGTTTCGGGTCTTATCATGCTGATTCTTTTTTTCTTTACCCTGATGTTTAATAACCTCTATCTTACTATCGGAGTTATTGTCATTGCATTTATAGCGGCATGGCTTGTATCAAGAAAATGGAAATTGTGCCTGGCGGGCCTCGTTATCTTTATCCTTGTTGCTTTTATCGTTGGCCTTTTCAATAGCCTTATAATTAAATCTTTAAAAGATGAATTTATACTTTTCTTATCAGTTATTACTATCAGGGATAGTTTATAGTGTTTATTTCTATAACAAAAAAGCAATTTCGCTCCTGATAATATTTCTGTTTCTGGCAGGAAGCCTTGTTTATATAAATTCAGTGGATTTTGCATTCAGTAATCTTTTAAAACCGCACCAGAAGGAGAGGGTTGAAATATTACTGGGAATTAAATCCGATCTCCATGGAACGGGATACAATGTTAATCAATCTATTATTTCAATTGGATCAGGAGGTTTTTCAGGTAAGGGCTATCTTCAGGGAACGCAGACCAAGTTTAAATTTGTACCGGCTCAGAGTACTGATTTTATTTTCTGTACTATCGGAGAGGAGTGGGGGTTTCTTGGCTCCTTCGTAATAGTGGGATTATATGTTTTTCTCCTGATCAGGCTTATAATTCTTGCCGAGCGGCAACGTTCGGATTTTTCAAGGATTTACGGGTATGGCGTAGTTTCAATACTATTTGTTCATTTTTTTATCAACATAGGTATGGCTGTAGGGCTTGTTCCGGTAATAGGAATTCCTCTGCCTTTTCTCAGTTATGGCGGCAGCTCCTTATGGGGATTCACTATACTGTTGTTTATTTTTTTGAGGCTTGATGCCAGCCGTGCCGAATACCTGGTTTGATCAGAAAGGAATCGTTATCCTGTGAGAGATCTCAATCCCGAAATCTTTTTCAACGTAATCTATCAGCTCAGGAAAAAATTCCATGAAATCGTCCTGAATTGAATAGTAATTTTTTTTCAATGCCTTCATTGCAAATCTGGTTTCATTGGGCAGTGTGGAACGTTTGCTTAAGGTATTCAGAACATGGCGTATCCCATTTAACGTCTGGTACGATTCAATCCAGTTATTAATAATAAAGAAGGGCATCATCTTTCTGACATCATCCGGTAGTATCTCATAATTATTAACCATTGCTCTGTAGAAATTGTACGTTACGCTTTCAAGCGGCCTCCTTGAAAAAAAGTTCCATTCCTTTGTCAGGAAATGATCATAAATGATATCGGTTATTACTCCTGAGTACTTGTGGTATTTCCTTGTAAAGAATATCTTGCTGCGGTGAACAACAGGATGTCGGTCGGTGAAACCATCAATATGCCGGTGCAGGATGATCCCTTTTCTTATCGGATCGGGGTATTTGAGATAATCGCGCCCTTTTACATAATCGCCTATGTAGTTTCCGATGATTATTTTGTCGGAGTCACCGGACAGATATATATGGGCTAAAACATTCATTTGAAAACATAATAGTACAAAGAAATTTAGATTTGTCTGATTATGTTATAAACATTTTCTTTAACATGTTTTTAGATTCGCTAAGTATCTATAGTAATATATTGAAAAACAATATAATATGTTCAAAAAATGACTTATTAAAAAACAGACCGAATTGTTCGGATTTTCAGTCTGCAAATTATAAATTTGTCACTTCAGTGTACATATATAAAACGACTTTTACAGGAAATAAATTATAAACAGGATAAGGAGGAATTATGCTGAAGAAGAATGTCATTATTATCGGCGCAGCCGGAAGGGATTTTCACAACTTCAATACTTATTACAGGGATAATGAAAGCTACAATGTTGTTGCATTTACAGCTGCTCAGATTCCTGATATCGACGGCAGAAAATACCCTAAAGAACTGGCAGGCAAATTATACCCTAAAGGTATTCCCATTTTCCCGGAAAAGGAGCTTCCGGAGTTAATTAAAAAGTACAATGTTAATGATTGTGTATTCTCTTATAGTGATGTTACATATCAGAAAGTAATGTCGGTAAGTGCAATAGTAAATGCCTCCGGGGCAAATTTTGTTCTTCTCGGCCCGGCCGACACAATGATCAAAAGCACAAAACCTGTTATTGCAGTCGGTGCAATAAGAACCGGGTGCGGAAAAAGCCAGACATCAAGAAGGATAATAGAACTTCTTATGAACAAAGGGCTGAAGGTTGTGGCTGTTCGTCATCCAATGCCTTATGGGAATCTTGTGGAACAGAAAGTACAGCGGTTTGCTACGGTTAAAGATCTTGAAAAGCATAAATGCACGGTTGAGGAGATGGAGGAGTATGAACCTCATGTTGTAAGGGGGAATGTTATTTATGCCGGTGTTGATTATGAGGCAATTCTTCGCAATGCTGAGAAGGATCCAAAAGGATGCGACGTTGTAGTCTGGGATGGAGGAAATAATGATTTTCCTTTTTATAAACCTGATCTTATGATTACTGTTACAGATCCTCACAGGGCAGGTCATGAGCTTAAATATTATCCGGGTGAAGTAACTCTTCGTCTTGCTGATGTTGTTGTAATAAACAAAATGGACAGCGCTGCTCCGGAAGCAATCCAGATAGTAAGGGAAAGCATTGATAAAGTTAATCCAAAGGCAATTGTTGTTGACGGAGCTTCTCCGATCAGGGTTGATGATACTTCAATCATCAAAGGCAAAAGGGTGCTTGTTGTTGAAGACGGGCCTACACTCACTCATGGTGAAATGAAGATTGGAGCGGGTGTTGTTGCCGCCAGGAAATTCGGAGCATCTGAGCTGGTTGATCCACGGCCCTATACAGTGGGCAGGCTTAGCGATACCTTCAGGCTTTATCCGGGAATCGGAACACTTCTTCCTGCAATGGGGTATGGAGAGCAGCAGTTGAAGGATCTTGAAAAAACAATAAACGGGACTGATTGTGACAGCGTCATCATAGCCACTCCGATCGATCTCAACAGAATAATAAAGATCAAAAAACCAAATACCAGGGTTTATTATGATCTGCAGGAAATAGGCGACCCGAACCTCTCACAGGTTATTGATGAGTTTGTAAAGAAACATAAACTGAAAAGTAAATAACTTTTAGTTATACAGAGGAAATCCGGAGAACCACAGGGGCACAGAGGTTTAATTATTGCAACTCTGTGCCCCTCTGTGTAAGTTTTGGCTTTTACCTGCGGACCCTTGCATTTCCTTTCCAGATACTCCAGACCTGCTCCTCATCGGCAGGCTGTCCGTAATCAGTAATAACAGTGGTGGCGAGGGCTCCGGCAGCCCATCCGAACTCTATCCATTTTTCAGGTTCCCAGCCCTTCAGTATTGCATAAAGCATGCCTCCTACAAAGCCGTCACCTCCTCCGATCCTGTCGAGGACATGAATTTCGCGCGGCTCAACAACATGCCATTTGTCGCCTTCAAGGAGAATAGCTCCCCAAAGATGTTCGTTAGTGTTGATAACCTGCCGAAGGGTGGTTGCAAATACAGAAGTCCCCGGAAACTCTTTCTTTACCCTTTTGATCATTTCCTTGAAGCTTTCAATTTTTGCCGCCAGGTCTTTCCCTCCTTCGTCAGGGCCCTGAATTCCAAGGCAAAGCTGGAAATCCTCTTCGTTACCGACAAGAATATCAGAGATTCCGGCTATTTCCCTGAAAACAGCAGAAAGTTCTTTTTCCCTGTTCTTCCAGAAAGTTGCCCTGAAATTGAGATCGAATGATATCCGTGTCCCGTTTTTTCTGGCTGCTCTTGCCAGTTCAAGGCAGAAATTGCTTGTTTCCGGAGATAAGGCAGCTATAAGTCCCGAAAGATGAAGGATCTGGACTCCTTCTTTACCAAAAATCCTGGCAAGGTCAAAGTCCTTTGCATTAAGTGTTCTTCCTACTTCTCCGGCACGGTCATTCTGAACTCTTGGTCCTCGGGAACCGTAGCCGCTGTCAGCAATGTTGAACTGGTGACGGTAACCCCATGGTCCTCCCTGTTCCACATCAACTCCTTCATACTCCATATGTCTTGCTGAAAGATTATCCTTGATCATCCTGGCTATAGGACTCTCCTTTACAAAAGTCGTAAGCACCTTGACCGGAAGTCCAAGGAAAGAAGGAATACTTGCCACATTTGTTTCAGCGCTTGTAACCTGCATGTGGAATATATCGCTGCAATGTACAGGCTGGCCGTTGACAGGGGTAATTCGCACGCCCATGCTTGTAGGAACAACTAATGACCATCTAAAATCTTTTTTAAGTTCAATTTGCATAATATATTGTTTTAAGGATTTAAGTTTGATCGCTCCAAAGCATTATTACAAAGTTAAAAAAAAGCCGGAAGGTTTATCCTTCCGGCTCTGATTATAAAAGTAATATATATGATGAAAAAGGACTATTTCCTGTGTATTCCGCCTGCACTTGATGAATTGGCATCAATGTATTTAGGATTGCCTCGATAATTTATATCCCCTGCACTTGAAGCTCTTGCCCTTAGCCTTTCAGAAACACTGATATCGGCATCGCCCGCACTTGAAGCAGAAACATCAGCCTCCCTGACTTCAAGTCCAAAGGCATTAAGATCGCCTGCACTGCTTAAATCTACATTCAGGATATCTGACTCCCCTGTCAGGGTAACATCACCCGAACTGCTGATTCTTGCCTCAATCTCCCCGGCATATACTTCAATCTTAACATCCCCGGCGCTGCTGGCTGATATTTCGAGGTTTTGAGTCCTGACTGGTGTTTCCCCAATAATATCTCCTGCACTTGTGGTACTGAGTGAATTTATATCTTTCATAGTGATATAAACTACTTTTTTTTCAGCTTCCCTGATATTAGCCTCAGTGTAAATATTCAGTATTCCATTTCTGATCTCTGTCAGTATGTATTCATGCAGATTCTCATCCGCTTCAACAACAATCGATTCATTATCAGTCTGTCTTAAGTATACGTCTATCCCGCTGCTGACTTTCAGTCCCGTAAATTTGCCAGCTTCACGTTCCTTTTTTATCACATGATTGTTCCCGTAGACCGTTCTGCGGATCTGCCCATTCATGCTGGTCGTAATAATCAGACAGAGAATGGTGACCATAAAATACTTTAGATTTTTCATATTCTTTTTTCCCTTTGGTTTCTTTATCGTCTTCCTGAATAAAGACCGACTGAAAAATAGAATGTTGCACAGGGGATAAAATATTTTACCGGCAGTACTGTGAAATAATAAGTTAGTATCTTAGTGCTATAACAGTCAAAATAATCAGAAATGAAGAGAGTAACGATTCCGATATCTGCACTGGTAATTTCCATGTCTGTCAGCTGCGGTAGTCAGGAAAAAGAAGACCTAAAACTATGGTACGGGGAACCTGCGGAAAAATGGGAAGAGGCATTGCCGGTCGGTAATGGTCGTCTGGGTGCAATGATATATGGCGGTGTGGATGAAGACCACATCCAGTTTAATGAAGAAACACTCTGGTCAGGAGGACCTCACGATTATTCAAATGCAGGCGCTTCACAATACCTGGGAAAGATAAGGGAGCTTCTATGGCAGGGTAAACAAAAAGAGGCTGAGAAGCTTGCTGCAGAAACGTTCATGAGTGTGCCACTAAATCAGCGGAAATACCAGCCTTTCGGTGATCTGTGGCTTTCATTTCCTGAAAATTCAACCATTTCAGGTTACAGGCGCGAGCTGGATTTATCGGACGCAGTTTGTACGACCACCTATGAGGCTGATGGCATTAAATATACCAGGGAATATATTGCAAGCTATCCCGGCAATGTAATTGTAATAAATCTGTACGCCAGTAAAAAAGCAACTCTGACTTTTGATATTTCACTGACCGCCCTGCACGAAGGATTTTCTGTCACACCCTCAAATGAAGGCACCATAATCCTTAATGTCAAGGTAAAGGATGGTGTCCTCTTTGGGACTGCTGTAGCAAAAGCAACTGCTAAGGGAGGGGAGATCTCTTTTTCAGGAAGTAAAATACATATTGAAAAAGCAGATGAGGTAACAATCCTGCTTACTGCCGCAACAAATTTTGTAAGTCCTGTCGATGTTTCAGGAGATCCTGAATCACTCTGCAGGAAATATCTTGATGAGGCAGCTGATAAGGATTTTGACCAGCTAAAACAAAATCATATAATTGATTATCAAAGATACTTTAACAGGTTTTCCATTGATCTCGGCTCTTCAGGGAATGAACTTCTGCCAACCAATCTGAGGATTGAAAAGGTTCCTGAAAAAATGGATAATTCGCTTGCAGCCTTGTATGTTCAGTATGGAAGATATCTTTTGTTATCGGCAAGCCGGCCAGGCACCTATCCTGCAAACCTGCAGGGAATCTGGAACGATAAGCTCAGTCCGCCGTGGGACAGCAAATACACTGTTAATATAAATATCGAGATGAACTACTGGCCGGTAGAAATATTAAATATCGCCGAGTGTCATGAAGCTCTTTTCAGGATGCTCGGTGAAGTTGCCATTTCGGGCGGGCAGGTGGCACGGAATCATTATAATGCAAGAGGATGGGTTTTACATCATAACACCGATTTATGGCGGGGAGCCGCACCAGTAAATGCTTCCAACCATGGGATATGGGTTTCCGGAAGCGGTTGGATGGCTCACCACTACTGGGAACATTATCTTTACGGCATGGATGAAATATTTCTTCACGACACTGCATGGCCAGCTATGAAGGGTGCTGCCAGATTTTACGTTGATTTTCTTGCTAATGACCCGAAAACAGGATGGTTAGTATCCTCTCCGTCTAATTCACCTGAAAACGGAGGACTTGTGGCCGGACCGACAATGGATCATCAGATAATAAAGAGTCTGTTCAAAGCATGCATTGAGGTTTCAGAAATCCTGAATACCGACAGATCATTTGCTGACACGCTTAAGCGGATGCTTCCAATGATCGCTCCCTATAAGATCGGCAGATTCGGCCAGCTTCAGGAATGGATGGAGGATATTGATGATCCTGAAAATAAGCACAGGCATGTATCCCATCTCTGGGGCGTTTATCCCGGACGGGAGATTAACCAGGAAGAGACACCGGATCTTATGGAAGCCGCTAAAACATCCCTTGTTGCACGCGGCGATGAAGGAACAGGATGGAGTCTGGCCTGGAAAATAAATTTTTGGGCAAGATTCAGAGATGGAAATCATGCCTGGAGGATGGTTCAGATGCTTTTACGGCCCGAAGGCAAACCTTCGGTAAAAGCAAATGGAGGAGGATCATCAGGGGGAGGATCCTATCCGAACCTTTTTGATGCGCATCCGCCGTTCCAGATTGACGGAAACTTTGGCGGAGCTGCAGGTATAGTTGAGATGCTGATTCAAAGTCATCTCGGCCGGATTGATATTTTACCGGCCCTCCCTGACAGCATACCAACGGGCCATATTAAAGGGATCAGGGCCAGGGGAGGATTTGAACTCGATTATTCCTGGAGCGGAGGAGTGCTTCAGTCGCTTAAAGTAACTTCAAATGCAGGTCAGCCTCTTTTAATAAAATACAAGGACAAGTCATATACTTCCCCAACCAGTAAAGGAGAAGTTATTAAATTTGATAATAATCTAAGGAGAATCAGTGCCATTTGAAAATCTTCAGACCAGCACCAAAAAATAGTATTCCGGTGGCTGAAAGTACAAGAAAAGGTACAGCAATCTCATTATAGCCTGCTCCTTCGTTAAAAATGCTTCTGATCCCGTCAGTCAGCATTGTAAGAGGAAGCATTTTGATCACGTTTATGCTCCAGTCAGGGAAATTCTGATAGCTGAAGAATATTCCCGATAATACCATCATTGGCATCACAACTGCATTTATGAGACCGTTGCCGACTTCCGTATTTGATGTATGAGATGAAACGAAGACTGCAATTCCGGCAAATGCTATGTTCCCGGCAATGAATAAAAGTATAAGTGCAGAAATGCTTCCCTGGATTGTCAGATTGAAAGCCAGCAATGCAAAAAATATCAAAGCAAGAGCTTCAATGAAGTTCATTGTCACCCTTACAGTAATAAGTGCAATCAGAAAATGGGATTTCTTCATTGGTGTTGCAACAAGCCGGCGAAGCAGTTTTTTTGAACGTTTTTCAATTATCCCGTAACTTATTCCCCACATCGACGACATCATCACTCCCAGCGTGATCAGTCCTGGAACCAGAAAATCGATGTACCGTGTCCCGATCACAGTCAAAGGTTTAATTTCAGTATTGCTCTCATTGTGAGGAGCTTCACCTTTTCCCATCAGGCCCCGGAGCTTCAGGTATGTCAGCTCAGCATCAGCATTTACAGGATCAAAATGATATTCCGCTTTCCCGCTGTTGTTTCCCAGGATAAGATTCACAGTACCTCTCTTAAGCATCACCATAGCCTCGTCCCATTCCAGTTCATAAAAAAGGAAGATGGTATTGCCAAGCTTATCGTCTTTCAGTTCATACTTCCACCTGAAGGAATCTTTTTCGTCAGGCTCCTGTTGGATGCAGTTCAATTCAAGAAATCTGGAAATCTCCGAATTCTCTTTACCTGAAGTTTCAGATGATTTTATAACAGCCACTTTTCGGGTGACATCTGCCTTTCTGGTAAAAGCAAGGCCAAGACCCAGCGACATCAGGATAGGGAATAAAATTCCCCAGAAAAGCACTCCGGGTTCTCTGGTAATTTCACGGAAGAGGGCCAGTGTAAGATTCCATAGCTGATTTATACGGAACAATTTATTCATAGATTCTCCTCCCCGTTAATGAAATAAACAGATCATCGAGGGTTCGGGCTTCCTTAAGTAACAGGTCACGGGTTCCTTCGCGGAGGATAATTCCATTATCCATAATCACTATATAATCGCAGAGATTTTCAGCTTCCTCCATGTAATGAGTAGTCAGGATCATCGATGTTTCAGATTCATTTTTCAGCCTGTGCAGGATATCCCATATTTCCCTCCTTGCATTCGGATCAAGTCCTGTGGTAGGCTCATCTAAAAGAAGTATTGCAGGGGTGTTAATCAGTGCGATACCAATTGCCAGACGCTGCCGCTGACCTCCCGACAGATTTACTACATAGGATTTTCTCTTTTCCTGGAGACCAACGATATTGATTATCTCGCTGACCCTCTCTCTCCCCAAATTAAAAAAACTGGCAAAAAGCTGTAAGGTTTCTGTTACCCTTAGTTTATCAATAAACCTTGTTTCCTGAAGTGAAAGTCCGATGATCCTGTGAAGCTCATCTTCATTTCCTTTCCAGTGCTTACCCATTATGGTAATATCCCCGCTGTCGGGTTTCTGGATTCCCTCAATCATTTCAACAAGGGTTGTTTTACCGGCTCCGTTAGGACCCAGAAGCGCGGTGAACTGGCCTCTTGGAATATTGAGATTTATCCCTTTTACTGCCTGGACGGTTTTAAATGATTTCCAGACATTCTTTACTTCAATCACAGAGGGGGTCATTAACAGAATATTTTGAAGGAATTGTACATATATAACAATGCAATTTCTAAAAAGTTAGATGAGGTTTCTAAATTACTAAAATTGTACAAAGGCATAATTGTGCAGTTAATTAAATTGAAGGCAATTTGTTTAAATTCTATTGTCGGGGAAATGGAAATTTAATAACTTTAAAGAAAAAATGGCATACTCAAAGGCTATTATATCCATTTATGGTTTTGGCTCTGGCTTTAAGCTGCAATTCTCCAAAAACTGAAAAAGGGCCGACGCAAACTCCTGCGGAGGTTAAGAGCGACCTTAAAGGCAGTTTTCTGATCAGTGGCGCTTATGCGCTTTATCCCCTGATATCGCGGATGGCTGATGAATTCATGCTGATTCATCCCGGAGTTAAGATCGAGCTGAAAAAAGCATCTACCGGTGAAGGGATTACGGATCTGCTTACAGGCCAATGCCAGCTGGCAATGATCTCACGACCTCTTAATGATGAAGAGATCAATGCCGGGATAATGGTAATTCCTGTTGCAAAGGATGGTGTGGCTCCCATTGTAAACCAGAGGAATCCGAATATAGATAAAATATTAAGTCAGGGACTTAGTCCGGATGAGTTGATGACCATCTTTTCATCCGGTAAGCAATTAACCTGGGGGGAAGTCCTGGGAAGCGACTCCAGAGATAAAATCACAGTCTATATAAGAACTGATGAATCAGGTGCCGCTGATATATTTGCTCAGTTCATTTACAGGAAATCCTCTGATCTGAGGGGAATAGGGGTTAACGGAGATGATGAGATGATTAAAAGAATTCAGGAGAATCCGCTTGCCTTGGGATTCTGTAATTTTTCATATGCATTTGATACCAACAACCGGGGAAAGGGCAAAGGATATTCAGATAATACCTACTGATCTTGATTTTGATAATAAGATCGACAGGGTGGAAGTTCCTTTCGTGAATCTTAAAGAAGCACACCGAAGCTTGTGGCTTGGCTTTTTCCCTGACCAGCTGTGCAGAGAGCTTACGTTGGGATCAATGGGCAAACCAACTGATCCTGCAGTGCTTGAATTCCTTTATTATGTTCTGGGTGAAGGTCAGTTGAGCGTCTACAAAAAGCGGCTTTTGTCCTTTGAACAATGTTTATATTAAATATGCACTGAACTTCCTCAAGTAGCCCGGATACTCAGATCAGGTTCCGAAAAGTCTGTCGCCTGCATCCCCAAGTCCCGGCAAAATATATCCGTTTTCGTTTAGCCGTTCATCGAGACCAGCAAGGTATATCTGTACATCAGGATGATCATGTTCAATTTTTCTGACCCCTTCCGGCACACCGACCACACATACAAGCTTAATTGTTTTTGCACCGTGATCTTTAAGTGCCTGAATAGCTGCTCCTGAACTGCCTCCGGTTGCAAGCATGGGATCGAGAACCATTACTATGGCATCCTGGAGATTGTCAGGAAGTTTAGTGTAATATGTCAGGGGCTCAAGTGTTTTATGATCCCGGTACATCCCAATATGTCCAACCCTTGCTGAGGGAATGAGTTTAGTTATCCCGTCGACCATGCCAAGACCCGCTCTTAAAACAGGAACAAGAACAATATCCATCGCCATCTCCCTGGTCTGGAATCTGGCAAGAGGTGTATCAACAGTAACTGTTTTAAGCGGAAGGTCGTTTGTTACCTCATAAGCCATCAATCCGGCAATCTCATCAAGTGTTTCCCGGAAATCTTTTGTACTGGTTTCTTTGCGTCTCAGCTGGGTTAGCTTATGAGTAAGCAGGGGGTGTTTAAGCAAGATAAGCATCTGACTGTAATGAAATTTCTCAGTAACAAATATAACCTGAAATTTAAATACAGGAAAGTTAATGATTCAGGTTGACGGGAATAAATTTTTATTTAACTTGGATTGGTTTATTCCGGATAATACTCAATATCACTTTTTATGAGCGAACCAATCCTGAGAACGCTGATGCAACTCTTTGCGCTGATCAGCGATATAGGGAATATAAACGAAATCTCCACCAGGGAAAGAAATGTTGTAAAGTCATTTCTTTCCCGTCATCTGAACAGTGAACTGGTGGAGAAATACCTCATAATATTCGACGAATACCTCGATTTATTCCTTAACAGGGAAGCAATAACCGAACGTGCCGGTGAATATGATATTCCAGCTCTTAAGTCTTTGAGAATTAAGCGTATATGTGAGGGCATCAACAAGGAACTCCGCCAGAAACAAAAGATATATATAATAATCCAGCTTATTGATTTTATTTCATACGGAAAGGAAATTACTGAAAATGAGCTTGATTTTCTTATGATAGTGGCCCTCGCCCTGAATATTCATGAAAATGAATACAGAAACATCAAAAGTTTTATCATTGATCCTGTGTCCAGTATCCGGGAGAAAGACAAACTTCTGCTTATTGACAACAAACAGGCCAATAAGTTTCGCAAGATAAAACATATATATAATCCCAGCCTTTCAGGAGAACTGATCTTTCTTAATATTGCAAGCGTTAAAACTTTCATTTTAAGGTATACGGGCGACAGGAACCTTTACCTCAACGGACAGCATATTTTCTCCAGGCAGTCATATCTGTTTGATCACGGCTCAACAGTAAAAGGACAGGGATTAAATACCGTTTATTATTCAGAAGTGTTCGGGTATTTCAACGATACTAAATCTGAAGCTAAAATTTCTCTTTCTGCAGATAACATTATGTACCGTTTTGCTGACAGTGAAAACGGAATCCGGAATTTCAATTTTTATGAGGAATCGGGGCAGATGGTTGGAATTCTCGGAGTAAGCGGTACCGGGAAATCGACACTTCTGAATCTTCTGAACGGAAACCTGAAACCGCAAAGCGGCACTATCCACATAAACGGGTTCGATATAAATAATGAAAGCGAGAGAGACAAGCTAAAAGGGATTGTCGGATATATTCCCCAGGATGATCTTCTGATTGAGGAACTTACTGTATATCAGAATCTATGGTTTAATGCCCGGCTTTGCCTGAGTAATTTGCATACAAAAAGGATAGAGAAAATTATAAGCAGGATAATGGTCGATCTTGATATCTGGGAAATCAGGAACCTTAAGGTAGGGAATTCGTTGGATAAAGTAATAAGCGGTGGTCAGAGAAAAAGGATCAATATAGCTCTTGAGCTTATCCGCGAACCATACATACTTTTTGTTGATGAACCTACCTCAGGCCTTTCATCCGTCGATTCAGAAATTGTAATAAACCTTCTGAAAGAGCAAACTTATAAAGGGAAACTGGTTATAGTGAATATTCACCAGCCATGCTCAGACCTCTTTAAGTTGTTTGATAAGATCATAATACTTGATAAAGGAGGTCAGCAGATTTTCTACGGTAATCCCAATTCAGCGGTTGTCTATTTTAAAACCCACAGTATGCAGGCAAATCCTGAGGAGGATCAGTGCAGATTGTGTGGCAATATTAATACGGATCAGATTCTCCAGATTGTTGAAGCAAAAATAGTTGACGAGCATGGGAAGCTTACCCAGACCCGGAAAATCACTCCCGAAGAATGGGCTGACCTCTTCAGGCAGAAGCAAAAAGAGCTTCCGGGACTGACGCAGGTCTCACCGAAAAAATTACCTGATAACTATTATAGCATTCCGGGGAAACTTAAACAGACAGGAATATTTTTTACCAGAGATCTCTTATCCAAAATGGCCAACAGGCAATATATCCTGATCAGCCTTCTGGGCGCCCCATTGCTGGCATTAATATTAGGATATTTCACCAGGTATGCAAAAGGCGGTAATTACCAGTTTATGGAAAATGACAATCTGCCAGCCTATATTTTCATGTGCGTCATCACTTCCATGTTCCTTGGACTTATAATAAGTTCGGAAGAGATCCTGAAAGACCGGAAAATACTTAAGCGGGAATCCTTTCTTAACCTGAGCTGGTTCAGCTACATTAATTCAAAGATAATTATGATGTTCCTGATATCGGCCATTCAGACAATCTCCTTTATTCTTGTCGGCAACTCAATACTTGGGATAAAGGGAATGACTTTACAGTACTGGCTTGTCCTTTTCACAACCTCCTGCTGTGCAAATATTATTGGACTGAATCTTTCTTCAGCACTTAACTCGGTGATTACAATTTATATTCTGATACCTTTTATTATAATACCCCAGCTGTTGTTCAGCGGAGTTCTTGTTAAATATGACAAGCTGCATATTAACAGCAGAGCTTCAAATGAGTACGTCCCGTTTATCGGGGAAATGATGCCGGCACGATGGTCGTTTGAAGCACTTGCAGTTGAACAGTTTAAAAATAACAGATACGGGAGAATATTCTTCCATTATGATATGGAAATCAGCCGCAATGATTATGTTGCCGGCTATCTTATTCCTGCACTTGAAAAAGACCTCTGGGAAATTCAGAGAGCCAGAAGCCGTTGACGATACCTTAAAAAACAATTTTAAAATAATAAATCATCATATTGGACAAATATCGGATGAAGCTGGCTATGATATGCCCGGAATTCTTACAGAATTACTTAGTGAAGGGAAATATGATTCTTTAGCTGTTAAGCAGAAAAGATACATTGATACTCTTACAAAAATATTCAGGAATCGATACAAGGATGCTAGGGACTCGAAAGATTCGTTTTATAAAACCTTGGTAAAAACCAAAGCTGATACCTTAAGATTATTACGTCTCGAAACAGATTATACAAATAAAAAACTGGCTTCTTTCGTACTGAATGATGAGTTGGGTGATAAAACGATTCAAACATCAAAAAAGATAATTCGGAAATATAAGCCAATTTACATGTCTCCAACAACAAAATATGGCCGTGCCCATTTCTGTGCCCCATTCAAAATTGCAGGGAACTTAAAGATCGATACATTCTGGTTTAATCTGATTGTAATATGGTTAGTTTCATTTTTAATGTATCTCGCACTCTATTTCAATATTCTCCGGAAACTGATTTCAGGATTCGGGGATTCCGGAAAACGAAAAAAAGACTCCAGTTTCCTTATAATTAAGGAAATCTCCTCCTGGTAAGTTTAAGGTAAAGTAATTATTTTTTTAAACAGAGCGGGATCAGTCGATCTTACACCGTTTTTAAAAGCCACCACGAAAGCATCAGGATAACCTTCCTGTTTCATTTGCTTCTGCAGGACGGCTGCAGAGGAAGATGTGCTGAATTCTCCGGCACATGAACGGTAAGCTCCGTTATAGAGATATTCGAAGGTTTTATATTTTTTGCCGCCGGCGGTGATCTCATAGCTTCCCTTCGGTTTCATGTTAGATGAAAACTGAACACGGTAAACAATTGCATCTGTCGATTTTGAAGCCTGCCGACAGATTGTTGTGTCTGTGCTGGAACAGCCTTTGCTGCTGGTTTCGCAGCAGGCTGAACCGGTTTTTTTCAGGTGGTTGCCTGGTTTCAGCGACTTGTTTTTCCGGAGTTTGGGCTGTTTTCTTTTCTTCCTGTTTAACTTCTTCCTTTTTATTTGCAGCAGTAACAGCTGTTTCAGCAGGTGATAAATCAGCCAGTGCAATATATTTGAATACTCCCGGCAGATTTGTCACGTTGCTTACAGCATATTGATCCCGGAAAGTGATTTTGAATAACTGGGTTGATCTGTTGAATGTTTTAAGTCTGGTCGTAAAAAATGCTGATTTTCCATCGAGCCTGCTCATGGTAAATGCAAGATCATCATTTGCAGTATTTATTTCGTTTGTCAGATTCACCGGTTTGTCCCATCCGTTTCCATTGTATCTGCAGAAATAAATATCGTATCCGCCGAAGCCTTTAATACCATCAGAAGAATAAAAGAGATTGTTTTCCTGATCCAGGAAAGGATATTGTTCATTTCCGGTTGTATTTATTTTATTACCAAGATTTACCGGAGATGACCAGCTGTCACCCTCTTTGTAGGAAATAAATAAGTCCAGTCCGCCGGAACTACCGCTCCTGTCGCTTGAGAAAACTATCTTTTCACCATCAGGAGAGAGGGCAGGGTGGGTATATACCGATTTATCGCTGCAAAAGTCCAGTGGTTTGTTGTTGCTTAACCATTCGCGTTTTCCGTTTTTATCAACCTGATATTTAGCCTGATATATTTTTTCGGATTCCTTCTTTCCCGGCCATTTTGAATAATACATTACTGAATAATCACTGTTAAAGGTCATGGCTTCGGTGGGAACTTCCCATGCATAGGAAGGGGAAAAAATTGTATGGTTACCAACGGTAGTATCTTTGCATACCGCAAAATATGCTTCAACTATTCCGAATGAAGTATGACTTTCCGGCATCCCTGCTTCCTCTTTTGAATTTGAAAGGAAAACGATGCCATTCTGGTAAAACTGAACCCCCGATGATGGGGGAATGATCTCGAGGTGGAATTTGTCAATTTTTATAAATTTGCCTGCATCAAGAGTATCAGAGATCTGATCCGGGGCAGGATTCAAAACCGGAACGGGTACTCTATTCCCATTAGCAGCTCCGTGCATTGTAAGGCAGATTAATGCAATAAAAAGGGAAATGTGTAACTGTCTTTTCATATCATTGATGACAAACTTTTTTACCAGCGTCCGCTTTTTGTATACCCCGATTTGTTATGGGAAAAATTAACTCCAAAAGCGATTTCTGCTGTCAAAGGTGTTTTATATCCAGGTGAATTTTTAGGCAGGGCAAAGAAAGTACCTACATAAAATCGTGGATACTTATACTGGAAAAAGAACGAAACTTTGCTGTAGTCGTTAAAATAAGTTCCAATGCAAAAATTCCCGGCATACAGCTTAAGAATTGGTTCAACATTCTCACTTATGTCGAACGAAAGAGAATCATCGGTATGGATAATCACTGCCGGTTCCAGAACAATATTCAGGTCGCGGCTAAGGACAATTTTATATCCTGCAATCAAATTATACTGCCGCGAAACCGGTATCTGATAATATGTCAGAGTTGAAGTATCTTTGGGCTGATTGAACAGGTTGGTAGCTGAAAGACCGGCGTATAACTTGGGATCATAGTAATAAACTCCAAAATCAATGTTTGGGGAATAGAACTCCTTTGAAGGAATTTCCTGGTCGGGGTTACCTTCAAAAAAATGGTACATCCCTTTCAATGAGACGCCGACCGAAAGAAATGACAGAGCCTTCTTATTCAGAGGTATATGATATGACATACCGGCAGTAATTCCTGCGTTATGAGTTGAATCACTTTCGTTATATTCATTAAAGCCTGAAAATCCAACCCCGAAATTTGTGAATGAATAGGAGGTACCAAGTTCCCTGTAGCCGGTAATTTTTTTTGTTATTCTTGTATTTCCGCTTAATGCCTGGGAATTGGAGTTCCCCTCGAATCCGGCAATCATGTCGAGCGAAAGGTAATCTTTGCTTCCTGCTATTGCAGGATTAAATAAAAAAGGTGTGAAGATCCTGTAAGAGACAGGGTTTTCAGGCATTTGCTGTCCAAAGGACTGCATAAAACAAAATAACAACAGAATTATTGGAAATATCTTTTTATAGACTGCCATTTGCAACTTCTTAAAATATGATTAACCTGATATCGGATGATTTTGTTCATCCTTTTATCATTTAACAACGCAAACCTAGACTTTTTATTTCATCTTTTTATTACATCAGTAAATTCCTTTTTTTTGTTCCTTTTATCTCTGCTGGGTTCAATGTAAAGATCATAAAACAGGTTCTCAATAGTATATTTCAGAATTTTCAAAGATGAGTAACGTGTTCGAATTGAAACAAAAAATTAATGTCTGACTAATTGGACAATACGCTGATATTCAGCAATACGTCCAACTTCCTTAATCCGAGTTACTATTTGCTCCTTAAACTGATCATGTTTTTCTTTGATATTTTCCCTGTATCCGGTCATTTCTTCGGATCTTATGTATTCTCATATTTTCCTGTTTCGAATATATGGGCAAGCTCCTCCATTGTATCCAGTATAAATATATTGCTTTGAGAAGTTAATTTTCGGACTTCAGCTGATATGAAACGCACTTCAGGTGTCATTTCATAAAAATGTGAAAATACTGAGAGATAATTTCTGGCCCATTTTGAAATATTGACTAGTCCGTCAGGATCGGTGATCCACTCCATAAATATATCTCTTATAAATTCATAATAATTATTAAGTGAACTATTCAATAAACTCATAATCCAGAAATCCCGGTTTCCCTTTTAACCTACCTTCTTTTCTAAGTTCCTTTTCTATCCTTGTATCAAAATAAGGGCATCAATTTAAGGAAAGTGACAGGAGTATACCATCACTGCATAGTTGTCTTAAGAAGTCAGATTATCATTTAATGATTTAAAAGTGGAGGTTGGTTGAAAAAGCATGAAATCCATAATCAAAACCTATTTCAAGCTTTTTAAGGATATTGATTCCTCTCAGACTATCTGCTACTGTCATATGCTTATTTAACCTGTAAGGCCACTATCGGTGCCATCATCAATACCCAGAAAAACCAGATACAATCCATGGTTTTTCATCATGGCAAAACGTCATAATCTATCTCATCAGGCCGGCAGTTTATTTTCCATATTATCTTATCAGCCAGCTTTTTACGCTTCAGCTCTTTACAGAATTCATCAATCCATTCAGATCCGTTTTTGGTTTTTACCGGAAAATCATCATCCTCAAACAGGAAAACAGAACAATCCTGTTTTTTATGGAGGAAATCCATTTCCTCTACCACCTTTTCAGGTTTTCTTATTCGTTTGACAGGTACCGAAGATTGCCTGATATATTCAGTGTTATTGCAGAAAGAACAATTATTAACACAACCCCTGCCTGCAAGAATAGTTGCAAATTTTTTTTCCAATGCATAATCTTTCAATTGGAGACCGCATCGGGAAAGGGAATTTGTCAAGATCCATTCTCAGGCGGGCGAAGAGGATTTACAATAATTCTGCCATTTTCCTTGATACGCAAGACCTTTGATTTTTCGCCAGTCTTCTCCTGTATGTAAACGGTTAACAAGTTCAAGGAAAGTATATTCACCTTCAAACCTTACTATTGAATCAAGTGATGGAATTAGCTTGAAAAGGTCCTCATACCTCATGCTTGCATATTGCCCACCGGCTGTAAAGTGAGAAGTTAATACCTCTTTCTCAGATAGCTAATTAACTTTTTAAATTCATATATATAATACTGAAAGATTACCGAAAACCCACTATCAATGGATTTAGATCTCTTAATTGTTTTCAGGATCTTCTCCTTACCATCAACGAAATCAATTATCAGCGGATCATAACCATTTTAGGATAAAACGGAAGCCAGATAACCTACACCAAGATTATCAAATTCCTTAAATGCTACCACAATAACATGATCAACTCTCATGAATACTACAATTATGCAATAACATCCAAAAACCAGATTAATATAGTATTTCAGGAAATTATACTAATCTGATAATGTGACCTCTATAAAATGCTTATATTGATATGATTAATGTTGATGTGGTGGTTTTGGAGTTTTGGCTATAATACCATCAATATCCTTATTAAACTCAAGTATTGCAATTTCTATCTTTTTAACACATCTCGAATAAGCATCCATTACTGGCATAGTAAGTAAATGATTTTCCTCAAGGGCATCACAGATTTTTGGATGCATTACGTATACTCCATCCGGGTGGAAGTTTTACCCCTGCAATTTTACTTTTCTCGTTTTCCATAATTTCCATTTTTTAAGTTTAACATTTTTCAGTAATAAAAATGGCTTATTGTCTAATTTTTGGAATAGTTCGCTAGTAATTTTCTAAATCCGGGATTGTTTTGTAATGGTTTCCAGACAGGATCAACCTGCAAGTATTTGACAGAAATACGTGATGGATTTTTTAGAAGCATATCCAACTGGGTTAAACATTTTTCATATTCTCCCGTCATAACATAAATTTCTGCAAGGTCTGATATTATGTCCATTATTTCCATTGAAGTACTCCTGGCTGGATTTGCTGCTTTTTCCCCTGCTTCGATTGCTTCTGTTTTTTTTCCAAGGCCGGCATACGCCAGTCCCATTGAACCCAGATAAGAGTAATTTTCAGGGTTGGCTGCCAATCTCTGTTCATAAAATGAAATGGCTTCCCTGTAAAATGTTTCAGCCGCATCATTTTTATCAAGATATCTGTAAAGGGTTGCATAGGTAATTAACTGGTTGCCACGATCAGAAAAATCAGAAGGTTCGGATAGTTGCATTTCATGCAATGCATCTTCAAGCTTACCATCAAAGATATCCAGCCAGATTCTGATTTCTCTTAATCTATCCCCCGTATTAATTAAAGCTGTTTCAAGCACTTTTCGTGCTTCATACGTGTTGCCATCCCTTGAAATTATGGCATCTATTTTATTGACATAAGGAGCTGGCCACTCTGGCATTATCTCAATTGCCTTGTTGTGGTACTCAATTGCTTTGTCAAAGTGACGCAATGAAAATTCTGAAAGCCCTATATTAGTCAGAACAAGAGGATCCTGTGGATTGAATTCCATCACCCTGGCCAAAAGATTCTGGGATTTTTTCCAGTCACCCATAGCTCTTTGTACAAGTGCCATGTAAAATATGCATTGCCAGTTGTTTGGCTGCTGGGAATTTGCATACCTGAAATTTTCCAGCGCTTTATCCAATTCTTTTGTACAGTAATAATAATAGAATCCACGCGCTATATATGTTTCAATCAGTTCTTTGTCGAGTTCAAGGGCTTTGTTGATGTCCATCCTGCAAAGTTCAACACTTGATTTATCGACATGACCTGTATGATAAGCCCACGATCGTATGATTGCCCGTTTGGCGTAAGCAAGAGCGAAGGCAGAATCCTTTGCTATAGCCAGGTCAAATGAAATGATGGCATTCTCAAAAAACTTTGAATCAATAAGGGTATCAAAAAATTTATTCCCGGTTGATGTATTAAATATTATTCGCTGAGAAACAGTGGTTCCCTGATAATAATCCCTTATAGCTTCAGGATTATTTGAAGGCTTTTTGTTCATTCGCCTTCTTTCCCTTTGCGAAACGTTTGCATTCAGATTTCTTAAAATATTTTCCGTAATATCACTTTTAATGGCATTCATGCCTATCAATCCCAGATCTACTGAATAATTTTGGCCCCACAGCATGCTTGAACTGCTTAACCGGATCAGCTGGACAATGAGCGTTATCTTGTTTGAGACACTGTTTTTATCTAATGTGCCTTTGAGCATGAATGCGACTTCCAATTCTTTCGCAATTTCCGGATAGGATATCTCCTTAATTTTAGAATCCAGATTAGGTGGCCATTCTTTCAGGGTTATGTTTTCAATATTTGAAAGTGCTGCACTAATCTCCTGAGAAAACATAATACTATTTTCAATCATATCTTTTTCATCGTCTACGCTATTGAATGGTGCGACGGCTAAAGCTTTTCCTCCTTTCCCGAATTTCGCCCCGAATGAGTTGCTTAATATATTGTAGGAAAGGAGAGCAATTATTACTAAAAGGCTTACTAAAGTGCTACTTCTCCATCTTTTGAGTTCTGTTTCTACAGCATGCTTCTTCTTTCCGGTTACAGGCTTTGTTTTTTGAATTCCGCCGGGTGTTATATCGAAAAACCACGAAAAAACTCCTACAATCGGAAATCCTATTCCTAGTATTAATGTAATAAATGCTGTGGTTCCACCTGGTAATAACAGCGAATCTTCGAGAAGATCTGATAACTGGAGAATAACAAATGCGATGGCTGCATATGCAACTATAACCCTGTCTGTATTGCGGCGTTTCAGCTCCTGCCAGAATCTGGAGAATTTATTGGGATTTCCAGTCATTTCTCCGGGTATTTGGAATTTAATCATATAAAGTTATGCCAACATTTAACTAAAAGCAATTTTATTTTATATAGTTCTGTTCATGAGCATTATACATGGGTCTAAAATGAAAAAGAGGCACCATTGATGCCTCTTTAAGTATTTAATATTTCTCTGTTTATTTCTTAAGCCACTCCTCAACTGCCTGGGGACTTAATCCTGCAAGTCCTAATCTGTTCTTTTTGTTGAATCCATTAAGATCATTGGCAAGCTTCCCGGCTTTTTCAATCTCCCTGATTTTTGCCACAGTTGTAAATCCCAGTTTCTTAAGAGGATCGATCCATTCTTCCGGGATCCCGATTTCGATATACTCTTCCCTGGGGCTTTCGATTTTCGGCTTTTGAATTTCCGGTTTCATCTGCGGGAATAGAAGCACATCCTGAATTGATTGCTGGTTGGTAAGAAGCATTGCAAGCCTGTCTATTCCTAATCCCATCCCGGATGTTGGCGGCATGCCATATTCAAGCGCCCTTACAAAATCAAGGTCAATAAACATGGCTTCATCATCCCCTTTTTCAGATAGGTTCAGTTGCTCCTGGAACCGCTCCATCTGATCAATGGGATCATTAAGCTCGGAGTAGGCATTTGCAATCTCCTTACCGTTTATCATAAGCTCGAATCTTTCAACAAGACCAGGTTTGCTGCGATGCTTTTTGGTAAGCGGGGAGGTTTCTGCCGGATAATCAATAATAAATGTCGGCTGAATGAAATTATGTTCGCACTTTTCACCAAAAATTGTATCAATAAGCTTCCCTTTCCCCATTTCCGGAGTATGGGGGACCTCAAGACTGTCGCACACTTTTCTCAGATCATCTTCTTCCATTCCTGAAATGTCATAGCCTGTATATTCCTTTATTGCATCAGGCATGCTTAAACGCCTGTATGGGGGATTCAGATTTATGATCTTGTCTCCGTAATTGATTTCAGTTTTACCATGGAGATCCAGTGCTGCTTTTTTCACAATCTCTTCGGTGAAACCCATCATCCAGTTGTAGTCTTTATAGGCTATATAAATCTCCATCACCGTAAATTCAGGATTATGATTACGATCCATTCCTTCGTTACGGAAATCCTTGGCAAATTCATAAACTCCCTCAAATCCGCCCACAATAAGCCTTTTAAGGTATAGTTCATTTGCAATCCTCAGGTAGAGAGGGATATCGAGAGTGTTATGATGAGTTGTAAATGGTCTGGCAGAAGCGCCTCCCGGAATAGGCTGAAGGATTGGAGTCTCCACTTCCAGATAACCGCGCGAATTGAATAATTCGCGCATTGACTGGACAATCCGGGTTCTTTTACGGAAAACATCACGTACCCCCGGGTTCACAATAAGATCAACATATCGCTGGCGATACCGCATTTCCGGATCAGTTACCGCATCAAAAAGTATCCCGTCCTTTTCTTTGACAATGGGCAGGGGCCGGATTGACTTGCATAGCAAGGTGAACTCTTTTACATGGACCGTCGTTTCACCCATCTGGGTTTTGAAAACATGACCTTTTATTCCAATAATATCACCAATATCAAGAAGATGCTTAAATACAGTATTATATAATGTCTTATCCTCACCACTGCAGATATCATCCCGGCGAACATAGATCTGTATCCTGCCTGAAGAATCCATTAATTCTGCAAAGGATGCATTGCCCATGATACGACGGCTCATTATCCGGCCTGCCAGGCAAACATCCTGAAAATTATTTTTCTCCTGATCATACTTCTCCAGTATTTCAGCTGAAAATACATTTGTCTTATATTCTGCGGCAGGGTAGGGGTCTATTCCAAGCTTCCGGAGTTCCGCCAGAGAATCCCTTCTTATCTGCTCCTGTTCACTTAAAATCATATGGTGACTGTTTAAAATCAGTGCAAATATAGAAAAATTCAGGTATCGGTTCCAGACTGGTCAGGAATGTTTAATGGAGCATATTTCATCATTGAATTTTTCCCTGATAATCCTGGTAACGGGACCGGGAATTCCATTTCCGATAACCTGAGTGTCAACAATTACGACCGGAGTTATTTCACCAGATGTGTTTGTAACAAAAATTTCCTGTACATTACCAAGCATTTTTTCCGGTACCGCTTCTTCGATAACAGGGATCCCCGCTTTTCTGGCAACACGAATGATATTTTTTCTGGTAACGCCCGACAGGACATAAACCGATTCAGGATGAGTATAAACTATACCTTTGATAACAAAAAATATATTGGAATGGGAACATTCGGTGATATTACCGTTTCTGACAAATGCACACTCAAAGAATCCTTTTTCGACAGCTTCCTGATATGAAAGCGTATTTGGAAGAAGTGCGACTGACTTGATATCGCAACGGCTCCATCTGATATCTTCTTTAAGCATTATGCCAATCCCTGATTCTTTGCCGTTATTTTCAGGAATAAAATCTTTTGCATATGCATAAACTGTAGGACTTACCGGTGGATCAGGAAAAGAGTGTGTCCGTTTCGCAGAACCTCTTGTAACCTGAAGGTAGATTAAAGCAGATGATTTTTCAAGATTATTTAACCTTATAAGCTCCATGGCAATTAAAGGAAAAGTATCCTCTTCAGACCATTGAATAAGTGTTTCCCTCAGGCTCCTTTTCATCCTGGCGAGATGGCTTTCCATATCGTAAAAATATCCTTCATACCATCTTACAACTTCGTAAATGCCTTCTGCAAAAAGGAATCCACGATCGTCAGGACTTATCCTGACATCATCCCGGGGGATATATTTCCCATTAAAATAGCATATTTCCATAATCGGATAATTATTTACTGAAGTAACAGATATTGAGGTCAAAATGTTTTATATCACAGGTTTATTCAGGTACAATTATCTGTGTTTTATATTCAATTACTGATCGTGCTTCCTCGGGGGATGAGTAATTTCCGCATCCAGCCTGCACGAATAAGGCGGCTCCCAGGACCGTAGTCTCCTTCTGACTGATAATTTTTATAGGCACACCGGTATAATTTGCTCTTAATCTGTTCCACAGCATGTTTTTAGAACCTCCCCCCACACATAAAATACTATCAGCTTTAAATCCGCCGGCATTCTCAATCGCCAGTTTCCCTTCAGCAAGTCTCTCAGACAAAGCTTCAAGAATGGCCCGGAAGATTTCATCACGGGTCGATTCCATGGTAAGTCCCAGAATTTGTCCGGCAGGTCTGCCTCTGAGCTCTTCATAGAATTTTGGAATAACTTTTACTCCATTGCTCCCTGAAGGAACCCGTTCAGCCCCCGCTATCATCTTTTGATATGCATCGTCTTTTAATTCAGTGTAGAGATTTTTCCGGGCCCATTCAATTATACCTGAAGCGATCCATTGGTTCCCTATATTATATAATCCGGGTTTAGAATCCAGTTCGGTGGTAATGGCTAGATTGAGCTGCTCTTTTCCTGTTTTGAATTCTTCAGCTCTGACCATAAGTATTTCCCATGTACCCGAACTTAAAACCGGTTGATTTTTTTCTGCACCTGATCCGAAAATTGCAAACTGTGTATCATGTCCTGTAGCAACAACAGGAGTATTGACAGGTATTGATGTTTCGGCCGAAGCCTTTTGAGTGATAATTCCCTGTAATAGTGCCCGCTTCAGCCAGTGATCCCATAATAGATTCTGAAAACCCTATCCTGCTGAGGATGTTTTCTGAGAACCGCCTTGTGGAAAGGCTTGTCAGCATTGAAGTTCCGGCCATAGTTACATCATTTTGCATCTCACCTGTAAGCAGATAAGAGAAGATTGAAGGCATAAAAAGAAACCTGTAACTCTGGTTGAGAATGTCTGGTCTCTTTTCAGCGAACCAGATCAGTTTGTTGATGGTGTTGAAATTGAATGGAAGAACGCCATTTTCTTTATAAAGGTCAGTCAGATCAATATATTTCCCGATTTCCGCCATAATCGGATTTGTCCTTTCGCATTGCCATGAAATAACCGGATAAAGCATTTTACCGTCTTTCCCGAAAAGGGTGCCGTCAACCCCGAAGGTGGTTACTGTCACTCCCAGAACTTCCTCAGCTTTAATCCGGCCTAGGACACTCTTTGAGGCCAGGCACATTTTATTCCATATTTCATTGATGTCCCAGATCCGGTATGCAGGATAAAAAGGATCGGGTCTGGGATTATTGGCGTAAGATTCGGAAGAAACGATCTCCCCCTTACTGTTGATCGCAATAACTCTAACGTTTGTCGCTCCGCAGTCGAAAACTATTACAATATCACGCGACATACATTATATGCCTTTCAGAAATGAAATTGAGGCACCGGCAAATAGTAGCAGTATTAAATATACTGAAATAACAAGTATCACCAGGATTCCAAAATAAGCGAAGAAAAACCTGAGGTTTCTAAATCCTTTGAAAAGCTTCCTTTGGTCATGATTCTGTATTGCATCGCGTATGTTTTTTGAAAAACGGAACAGGAAAAATACAGGGAAAAAACAGATAACTCCGATTACAGCGAAAACAACCATCATAAGCGATTCCGGGATACCCAGGTTCGCCTGCTGCGTTTTAAAAACTGTCAGAAAGAGACTGGTGGCAAGCCCGGCAACAATTATCAGTCCGAGAAAAATAAAGCCCAGTACCGAAAGAAATGTCGTCCATTTCCGGGTTACATTCAGATTGTCAAGAACCTCAGAGCTTATTTCGATTTTGTTTTCTTCGGAGATTGTATCCATCGTTCTTCAGGGGTCAGTAGAGGCGTTGAATGCAACGCCCTTACAATCTATTTATATAGAGGTCCGTAAATTTGACAAGCCCTGTAATCAGCTCCCTCTTTATCCATCCCAAATGCATTCCATGAACCTGGACGGAATATTTGAGATTCAGGAACATTATGCATACATACAGGTATCCTCAGGATTGAAGCAAGAGTAATCATGTCAGCCCCGATATGCCCGTAGCTTGATGCAGAATGATTTGCTCCCCAGTTAGCCATAACGGAGTAGACATCAGTGAAGGGTCCCTGGCCCGTCAGTCTTGGCGCAAACCATGTTGTCGGCCATCCGGGGTCAGTCCTGTCAGTAAGGACCTTGTTCATTTTTTCAGGGAGATCTACGGTCCACCCTTCTGCAAGCTGAAGAACAGGTCCGATCCCTTTAACAAGGTTTACCCTCGAGATTGTTATCGGCATTACATCTCGTGTAGTGAATTGTGAGGAAAATCCTCCGCCCCTGAAATATCCTGTGTTTCCAGGCGACCACATGGTAGCCTTAAGGCAGTCGGCAGCATCCTTCCCTGTTATTTCCCAGAAAGGCTTTATGCATGCTTCCCCTTTTTTAGTTTGTTTGCCTGAAAAATCGAGAGCTGATGCTCCTGAATTTATAAGATGGATTATACCGTTGGCGGCAAGCCCTTCAGGTTTCATTCCGGTTACTCTCTCAATAGCTGCCGGACTCCAGTAAGTACGAATATCAGAGAACATTTGTGCGGTATTTGTCAGGAGATATCCGAACAGCATGGGAACTCCGTTCATTGCATCATTTTCTGTTGCAACCAGGTAGGGTGGCCTTATCCCATTCCAGTCAAAAGACGAACAAAGAATTGCTTCAAGAAAATCACCGTTCGGCATATGGTCTGTCCATTGCCTTTGTCCCTGGAAGCCTGCAAGTAGCGCGTTATGTCCCTGCGCCTCCTCACCGAACCCCATTTTCTTTAGCTTTGGGTTTCCAACCATAAGATCACGGGCAATAATTGCCATTTTTACAACTATTTCCCATTCTTTGTTCTTCCTTTCCCTCGAAGATGGTTTTGCATTCAGATCTTTGCCTTCCTTACAGTATTTCTTAGTCCACGACAGAGCTTTTTTATATTCCTCCCTGTCAAATATCTCCTCATTCAGCCTTCTGGTGAATTCGCTCATATCGATATACTCATTGCGCATCCCAAGGTATTCCTGAAAAAAATCTTCCCTGACTATCGAGCCGGCAATACCCATTGATACTGCACCCATTGACAGGTATGATTTGCCTTTCATATATGAGGCGGCTAATCCACCCCGGACAAAACGGAGAATCTTTTCACAAACATCATCTGGAATTGATTTGTCTTCACCATCCTGAACGTCATGGCCATATATGCTGAATGCAGGTAAACCTTTCATGGCGTGACCTGCAAGGGCAGCTGCAAGATATACAGCTCCGGGTCTTTCAGTTCCGTTAAATCCCCAGATAGCTTTGGGGATATTGGGATCCATATCAATTGTCTCGCTGCCATAGCACCAGCAAGGGGTAACTGTCAGACTCACTCCGACTCCTGATTTTCTGAATTTTTCTGCACATAATGCTGCCTCTGCAACCCCTCCGATGCATGTATCGGCGATTACACAATCGACAGACTTTCCGTTGGGATATCTCAGATTTTTGCTGATGAGGTCAGCTGCTGCTTTAGCCATATTCATTGTCTGGCTTTCGAGCGATTCTCTCACACCTCTTTCCCTGCCGTCGATAGCCGGTCGAATTCCAACTTTTGGGAAGTCACCTATAACTGTCTGGTAGTTGCGGTTTATTTTTAATTCATTATCTGCCATTGTATAATATTTTGATTGTTTATTGATGATTTTGATGGTTAACAAATATAGGTTTTTTTAAGATTATATGTTTTCTTCCTTTTTGTACTTTTGTCAAACCATAAAATTAGAAATGCAAACAGTAAGGAGATTGCCTTCATGGTTCAGGATGCAAAGGGCAAGCGGGGAGAATTATTCAAGGGTAAAACGGCTGGTTGAGAAAAATCAACTTCATACCATATGTACCAGCGGTAATTGCCCGAATATTGGCGAGTGCTGGAATGCCGGGACTGCAACCTTTATGATCCTTGGTGACATATGTACACGGGCGTGTAAATTTTGTGCTACAAAAACAGGGAAACCACTTCCCCCTGATAAACAGGAACCTATGCTGCTTGCCGAATCAATAAGGTCGCTTCAGCTTAAACATTGTGTTATCACCTCGGTGGACCGGGATGACCTTCCTGACCGCGGTTCTGTTTTCTGGGCCGTGGCAATCAATGCTGTAAAAAAAATCAATCCGGGAACTACTCTCGAAGCATTAATCCCTGACTTTGACGGGATTCCTGAAAATATCCAGAGAATAATTGACGCTGGACCTGATGTTATTTCTCACAATATAGAAACTGTAAAAAGATTGACACCTTTAATAAGGACAAAAGCAAAATACGAGACAAGTCTTGATGTCCTGAAATATATTTCCGGAAAAGGCAGGAGAACAAAATCAGGTTTTATGGTAGGATTGGGAGAAAATGATGAGGAAGTATCAGAAACAATAAGTGATCTGTTTAATGCCGGCTGCAGTATCCTTACGGTCGGGCAGTATCTTCAGCCAACAAAAAAACATATGGAAGCAGTCAGTTATATCACTCCTGAAAAATTCAGCGAATATAAAAAAACAGCTGTTGAAAAGGGTTTTCAATTTGTCGAATGTCATCCGCTGGTCCGTTCCTCGTTTCATGCTGAAAAACACATCGCGGCTGGATAAAATTGACTATATTGCCGGCATATGACAAAGAATTCCTGTTTTGAGTTATAGCGTTGTATATCAAGATATTGGAGTGAGGGATTATAAAGATACCTGGAATTTGCAGGAGACTATCTTCAGAAAGCTTATCGACAATAAAGTTAACAGGGATCAAAGCGGTCTGCAGGATGAAAATTCTGACGCCGGAACTTTGATCTTTGTAGAACATCCTCATGTTTATACACTTGGGAAAAGCGGATCGGAAAATAATCTCCTTATTGACTATATTCAGGTTCAGGCAAAGGACGCAGAATTTTATAAGACTGACAGGGGAGGTGATATTACATATCATGGCCCCGGACAGATTGTAGGGTACCCTATTTTTGATCTCGAAAGTATCAAAATAGGGCTTAAAGAATACATATACAGAATTGAAGAAGCTGTTATACTTACTATTTCTGATTTTGGCATAAAGGGATCAAGACTTGAAGGGGCAACAGGTGTCTGGCTCGATCCTGATAAAAAAGGCAGGACAAGGAAAATTTGTGCAATCGGTGTGAAATCCAGCAGGTTTGTTACAATGCATGGGTTTGCATTCAATGTTAATACCGATCTGACTTATTTTGACTATATTAATCCGTGCGGTTATACTGACAAAGGTGTAACATCGCTTGAAAAGGAACTTGGCGGGAAACAGGATTTTGGAGAGATCAAACTGATGGTTAAAAATAACCTTCAGAAGACTTTTGACCTTAAATGGATTAATTAAATGAAGGATGGAAAAGAGATGGGTAATTAAGGAGAAGGGAGACACCGCTGTCGTAAAGCAACTTTCAGCTGCTCTGGGAATTTCGGAAGCTTTGGCTAATCTTATGGTTCAGAGAAATATTACTACGCCCGATGAAGCACTGGCTTTTTTTGAACCTGACCTCGGATATCTTCACGATCCCTTCCTGATGAAGGATATGAATATCGCTGTTGAAAGGATATCTACAGCAATTAAGAAAAATGAAAAGATTCTTGTTTACGGCGATTATGACGTTGATGGTACAACAGCTGTGGCTTTGATGTATTCATTCCTGAAAGAGCAGTATTCCAATGTTGAATATTATATACCCGACAGGTACAAAGAAGGGTATGGGGTTTCTTTCCTGGGCATAGACTTTGCCTTCCAGACTAACTGCAAAATAATGATTACCCTCGATTGCGGTATTAAAGCAGTTGAAAAGGTAAAATATGCCCGGACTAAAGGAATTGATGTAATTGTATGTGATCATCACTATCCGGGAGATGAGATTCCAAAGGCACTGGCTGTTCTCGATCCCAAACAACCGGGATGCAACTATCCTTACAAGGAACTGTCAGGATGTGGTGTCGGATTTAAACTTGTCCATGCATATTCAAGAGTACATGGGATACCTTTCAGTAAGATTGCCGGATACCTCGATATGGTTGCGGTAAGCATTGCATCCGATATTGTGCCGCTTACAGGTGAGAACAGAATACTTGCATATTTCGGATTGAAACAGCTGAATGAATCGCCACGGACAGGCCTTAGGGAAATTATCAGGGAAGCCGAGATATGCAGGGCTTTATCGATTGAAGATATTGTTTTCAAAATAGGCCCCAGGATCAATGCTGCAGGACGGATGGAAACCGGAAGCAAGGCTGTGGAACTCCTTATTTCGAATGATACCAGGCTTGCCACAGGGATCAGCAAGGAGATCAACAACTTTAATATTGAAAGAAGAACTGTCGACCGTTCAATTACTACTGAAGCAATGCGCATGATTTCGGAGGATCAGAGAACTGTAAATGCCAAAACAACAGTCCTTTTTAATCCTTCATGGAAAAAAGGGGTCATTGGAATTGTAGCTTCTCGACTTATTGAGACTTACTACCGTCCTACGGTAATCCTTACTGAATCAAATGGTTTTGCCACAGGATCCGCACGCTCAGTTCAGGGTTATGATCTGTATCAGGCTATTGAAGCATGCAGCGATCTTCTGGAAAGTTTCGGCGGACATATGTTCGCTGCCGGCCTGACCCTGAAAAAAGAAAATATAAGACCATTCATGGACCGGTTTGAACAGTTTGTAAACAGCACAATAACTGAGGAACAGCTTGTTCCGAGGATATTTGTTGATTCTGAGCTCTCATTCTCTGAAATAAATGAGGACTTCTTCCGGTTCCTTTGTAAATTCCAGCCTTTCGGACCTGAAAACATGTCACCTGTCTTTGTTTCCAGAAATGTTTATGATACCGGAGCAGGAAGAATGGTGGGATCGAGCGGTGAGCACCTGAAGCTTGACCTCTGTCATGAATCAACAGGACAGAAAAGTTTCCCGGCAATCGCATTCAGCCAGGCAGAACATTTCGAGCACATCAGGTCAGGTAAGCCATTGGATATCTGCTACTCAGTAGAAATGAATGAGTTCAGGGGAAATAAAAACCTTCAGCTCAATATCAGGGATATCAAGATTGCAGGAGAAAATACCTGATTCAAATTCAGAACCACATTCTGATCTGAACTTTCAATTCTTTCGTTTCCGAAGCGTAATTCCTGTTCTGCATTAAACCTGTGAAAGCATATTTGATCCTGACATCAGCAAATCTTACGGCTTCCCAGGCAATCATTATATAGCTCCTGCTGCCTTCACCCGATAGTGCCGGAATACTGAAATTATAGAGAAGGTCATTTTCATAGGTGTAAATTCTTGAATCCCAGTTGTCAGTCTTAAAAATGCAGTATCTGAACCATATTGAAACAGGTACCTTTCTGAATCTGAAATTAAAGTCCTGCAGCAGAAGCATGCCAGTGTTCCTGCCAGGCTGTGTGACTTTATAATCCATTCTTGTTACAAATGTCAGATTATCATACCGGAGAATACCTGATCACTCCTTTTATTGACCGGCTTGTCAGATTCTCCTGTTTTTCTATTCCATATGTTTCCTGACTGTTCAGAGCAGTCATGCGATAATTGTATGCCGTCTCAATGGTTATTTTATCCGAAGGAAGATAATTTAACTCTTAATTCCCTGCTTACCGCCATCGAAGGAGCGCTGCACCTGTATTTCAGCCATGGGTAATAGCGCAGATCACATCCCGCGCTTATAAAAAGATGCCTGGCTGCCTCAAATGTAAAATTCCCGAAAATCCCTTTTACATTGTCTCCTGCAGAACTGCTGAAAATCCCTTTCCCATGAAATCCGGTGAACCCGGGATGATAATTCCTGTACAAAATGTTTATTGCCAGCCTGTCGGCAGGCCTGAATATCAATCCCTGAATAAAGGCAATCCTGCCGTTCAGGTTTGAAGAAAGCTCCCCGTAGAGAACCATTTTACCAAGGAGTGCTTTATAATAGGCAGATGCTGCCAGGTTTTTGTTCCCTCTGAAATCGTAAATATTTTCCGGATCCTGATTCATTTCTTTCCACCGGAAGGTTAAACCTGCTTGCACTCCACAACAGTCCAATGCTGATATTATTAAAATCGGATGATAAGTTAACTCCATAGCAATATTCTGTAACTGCATCTTTTTTTATTACTGAGCTAAGTGAGTTGTGCAATCCCGACTTATAAAATGTTTTAATGAAAAGATCTGTTTTATCATCTGTTGTATCTATGGTTGCATCAATCCTGTTCATTGAACAGAAAAAGGATAATCCTGTCTTTTTTAATCTGAAACTGTGCTGCCACTCCCCGGAAAAAAATATTCTCATCAGTGGAAGTATACGGTTTTATTTCATCCCTGCCAGTCAGATATCCTGATTGGGTCAACGACAGACCGGTTCTGAGACCTGTATTGATGTTTGTCCCCATGCCAAAACGCGCTCCGAAATCACCTGCAATCAGTTTTCTCACAATCCCTTTTCCAGTCCAGGCGAGATTTGCAGAAAGAAAATCGGGAAGGGGAGGATTACCGGAAAGAAGTTTTTCCCCTGCGTCTTTTTCGGATGTAAAACCTCCTGAAAATCCCCCTGCCGTAAACCTGTACCGGGTCAGAATTTTCCATGCTGAGCCCGGGGCGGATGCATCTGATACAGGATACCTGGATGAAAAATTTGAAAGAAAGCTGTTTCTGAATCGTATTGAATCAGGATGATTTGTAATTTCTGAGTCAAGAGAAATAAAAGGGGTCATCATGCTGACGAGTTCCCGGTTGAAACCTGCAATATTTGCAATTTCATAAATTGACACTATCCTGCCGGTGGAGTGGACATAATCCAGAAGAGCTTTTACCTGAAAATCAGTGAGGAAGAATAACCGTGAGAGTTCAGGTTCATCAGCTGAATTGATCCGGACCGGTTTCTCATTCAGTTCCTGCAGCTTGTCAATAAAGGCTGCAACGGCTTCAGGATCAGTTTCATCATCTGCCAGTTCTTCAGCTATTGAAGATATTATATCTGAAACCTTTTCATCCTGTGCTGAAAGATTAAGAATGAAATTGAAATAGAAAGGAATATTAATAAAATTTATTCATTTCTTGATCATAAATAAGTCTCTTTGTTACACAGAGTTACACAGAGAAGCCACAGAGTTACACAGAGGCTTTTAGAATTATTTACTATTCTTCTTATTCCGTTTTTATAGGACCGTAACATTGAAATTCATGAAAACCCAATCTTGATTTTGGATAATTTCATGTATGTTAATATCTGGGCATCATGAACTCGATTTAATTGCTTCAACAACCTTTAAGTTCAATTACTACCATATTCTCAACCAAAATATCAATCCGTACCCGCAATCAAGTTTTACATCTTTATAAACCACAGGCATCGGCTTTTCCTTTTGGCAATTAATCCGGCTTTCTCTAATTCAAATAGCACAGACATTCTTCGTAGGCAGTTTCAAGTAGTCCTGGTCCTAAGGCTCTTATGGACTTCAATCGCACATCCAATTATTTTCTTGAGTGATTTCATTCATTTTCATTTGATTTTATTTTAACTGATTTTTCATTTAATTCTTTTCGTTCTCTGCGATAACTCCTTGTCGACCTCTGCGGTCACTCTGTGTAGTTCTTTGATTTTGTTTTGGTTTTCACTTTGGATTTTTTTTCATTTTGAAAATTACCGAAGCAGATGAAGTAACCCCGAGCAATTCGTGAGTTGCAAATCCGAGATCGAGCTGTCCGAATTTCAACTGATACCCGATCCCGAAGCTGAAAGATGTATTTTCACTGCTGAACCCGCCTCTGATTCTGAAGCTTTTAACCGGCTCATATTCAATTCCGGTTTTTAAACTCAGATTTTTCCCGGTGCTTATTTCTGCTTCGGCGCTTGCGAAAAGGATACTGCTGAGGCGGATCCCTGCTCCTGCCCTTATGCATGAAGGAAGATAAGTCTTTCTCAATGAACCGGGAACAGGATTAAAGAGATGTAATCCTATCGTGATTTTTTCGGAAGGCATTATTAACACTCCGGCTTCGAATGTAACCGAACGTCTTTCGCTATATTCTCCCGACGTCTTTTCAAAAAAGAAATCAGTCTGGATACCAGCTGATATTTTTTCAGATAGTTTTAATCCGCAGGCAAGACCTGCCGAATGCCTGGTAAGATCCTTGTATCCGAAATGGCTGTAGAGCGCCCCCAGACATGCTTTACCGGCAGGGATAATCAAGCCCGGCTGATCTTGTGCCGAGTTCGCTGATATTGAATCTGTTCTGGTAATTAAATCCGAAAGATGCTGATGTGTGTGAGTGGAAGCAATGCCTGGTTGTGAAAGGATGACCAGAACCCTGGCATCATGATGCATGAGTAGTTCATCCCTGCTTCTGCAGCTCCGGCTGGAAAAGATAAGGATCACTGCCGGTGGCTGATGAAAAGAGAAAAATAAATAAAACCGAAACAGGTATTTTGTGCAGCGAGTACAAACTGTTTCAAATTATACTCTTAAAGGTATAAAAAAAATCGATCCGTGAGTCAGGATCGATTATATTTTTTTTTACTCAGTGTCTCTCTGTGCCTTCTCTGTGTCTCTCTGTGTAAGTTCTTTATCTCCTTTTTGTTACACAGAGTACCACAGAGGATTCACAGAGAGACACAGAGAAGAAATCAGTTAGTCTTGTATGGATACTTGATTTTTTTCAACTCTTCGTTTGCCTCAACTATTTTCTTCTTAAGCCCTTCCTTATATTTGACGACCTCTTTCATGACCTCACTGTCTCCGGTTCCGATAATCTGTGCTGCAAGTATTCCTGCATTTTGGGCAGCATTGATACCAACTGTTGCAACAGGGATTCCGGGAGGCATCTGAAGTATTGAAAGGACTGAGTCAAGTCCCTCGAGAGATGCTTTTACAGGCACCCCAATGACAGGAACCGGAGTCATGGCTGCAATAACACCGGGTAAATGAGCCGCCATTCCGGCAGCAGCTATAATCACTTTTATCCCCCTTGATTGCTGCACCCCTGGCAAACTTCTCAACTTCTTCGGGAGTACGGTGTGCCGAAAGCGCATTGATCTCAAAAGGTATCCGGAAATCATTAAGCACCTGAGCTGCCTTTTCCATAACAGGCATGTCGGATGTGCTTCCCATTATTATGCTTACAACTGGTTCCATCTGAAATATTTAAATTTAACTTACTGAATTGGACAAAAATAAGCTATTATTTTCATATTTTCGCAGCGGCTTGTTAATCAAAAACTGTGGTTATGAAAGAAGTTCAGATCCTTGATAAAAGGTTCAGGGAATTTATTCCGGGAACAGGAGATTCAGGAAAGAATAAATGAACTTGCTGCTAAGATTAACCAGGATTTTGCAGGGAAAGAGGTGGTTTTTATCGGCGTTCTTAACGGAGCTTTCATGTTTGCCGCCGATTTGTTTAAAAAGATTGACTTAAAAGCTCAGATAACTTTCCTTAAGCTTGCATCATATGCCGGAACAAGCTCATCGGGAGCAATTAAGGAATTAATTGGCTGGAATGAGGATCTCAGGAACAAGTCGGTAATAATCGTTGAAGATATTAGTTGATACCGGAGTAACCCTGGAGCATACAATTAATAATTTGATTATCAGAAATGTCAGGGAAATAAGGATTGCAACACTGCTGTTTAAACCGCAATCATACACTAAACAGATACATATTGATTATGTCGGTTTCGAAATACCAAATGATTTTGTGGTAGGTTACGGACTTGATTATGATGGTCTCGGACGTAATCTTCCATCAGTTTATAAAATTGTACACAATTAAAAACTCTTCTTCTATGGTTAATTTTCTGATTTTTGGCCCTCCCGGATCGGGGAAGGGGACACAGTCGGTCAGACTGGCTGAGAAATTCAATCTGACACATCTTTCAACCGGTGATATGCTCCGGGCTGAAATTTCAGCCGGAACGGAACTGGGTAAAAAAATGAGCTCAATAATGTCTAAAGGAGAGCTTGTTCCTGATGAGGTTGTTATTGAAATGATAGCCACCAGAATCGATAATACGAAAGGTAGCGCCGGATTCCTTTTTGATGGCTTTCCCCGTACTGTTGCCCAGACTGAAGCACTTGAAAAAATGCTGAATAAGAGAGGCATGAAGATTGACAGTATGCTTGTGCTTGATGTCGATCATGACGAACTGGTCAAAAGACTTATCCTAAGGGCAGAACAATCAGGGCGGCCTGATGATAAAGATCCTGCTGTTATTGAAAACAGGATTGATGTTTATAAAGCCAAAACAGAACCTATCATCGATTATCTGCCGTGAGAGGGGTATCTATCAGCCTGTTAACGGTATGGGAACTATTGAGGATATCTTCGGAAGGCTGAGCAGTCATATGAAGAAACATCTGTAAAAGGAACAGGGAGAACGCAGAGGCTCGCAGAGTAACTAACTAATTATGTCCGGATCGAATTTTGTTGATTATGTAAAAATTTATTGCCGGTCTGGCAATGGTGGTGCCGGATCAGCCCATCTCCGCAGGGAAAAATTCATCCCGAAGGGAGGTCCTGATGGTGGCGACGGAGGAAGGGGAGGACATATTATCCTCAGGGGGAACAATCAGATGTGGACACTCCTTCATCTGAGGTACAGACGTCATATTTTCGCAGGCAACGGTGAATCCGGGGGCTCTCAGCAATCAACAGGCGCCGATGGTGCAGATATTATTGTGGAGGTGCCGCTGGGAACGATAGCCAGAAAAGAGAACTCTGAAGAGATCATTTTTGAGATTACCGGTCATGGTGATGAAAAAATTCTTGTCAAAGGAGGACGGGGCGGACAGGGAAATACCCATTTCAAGTCAGCAACCAACCAGACACCCAGATATGCACAGCCAGGAGAGCCGGGTATCGAGGAGGAAGTTATCCTTGAACTTAAAATTCTTGCTGATGTCGGGCTGGTAGGTTTTCCAAATGCAGGAAAATCGACTCTTTTGTCGGTAGTATCAGCTGCAAAACCCAAAATTGCTGATTATCCATTCACAACCCTTGTTCCTAATCTTGGAATTGTCTCTTACAGGGATAATAAATCATTTGTAATGGCTGATATTCCGGGTATCATCGAAGGAGCCCACGAAGGAAAAGGCTTGGGAATCCGTTTCCTCAGACATATTGAAAGAAACTCAATGCTCCTTTTTATAATCCCTTCCGACAGTAAAAATATAAGGGAAGAATTTGAGATACTTGTCAATGAGCTTAAGATGTATAACCCTGAATTACTCGACAAGAAACGGTTACTCGGGATTTCAAAATCAGATATGCTTGATGATGAGCTTAAACAGGAAATAAGAAAGGAGCTTCCGGATATCTCACGGGTCTTTTTCTCATCCATAACAGGTGAGGGAATTAACACACTCAAAGACATGATCTGGAAAGTACTGAATAATAGCTGAAAAGCATGCCTGTAGAAATCGACCAGCAGCTTTTTTTGTATCTTAACTCAGCACACTCACCATTCTGGGATAAGGTGATGCACTTTCTGAGCATGACAAGCGTCTGGATTCCATTATACCTTGGAATTCTGACTTATCTCGGAATGAACTTACAAAAGGAAATTCCTGATAATCATTTTTTTCTTAATAATAGCTGTTGCCCTTGCCGATCAGACTGCATTGCTAATTAAAAATACAGTTGAACGGTTACGGCCCTGCCATGAACCTGCGCTTCAGGGACTGGTCCACACTGTAAACGGTGAATGCGGAGGTATGTTTGGATTTGTTTCATCGCATGCAGCAAATTCTTTTAATGTTGCTCTTGTTAAGCCTGTTGTTTATAAGAAAAAAATGGTATTCGGTCAGCATACTAATCTGGGCAGCAGCTATAGGCTACAGCAGAATATATCTTGGTGTTCATTATCCGGTTGATGTGATCTGCGGAGCAATCCTGGGAGCTTGCATCGGATCGGGTGTTTACAGGATTTATACTGTCACTGATAAAAAATTACAACTGAAAAAACGTCCCCCTGCCCCCTGAAGGGGGAGTATTTATATACTATGCTTTGTCTCAACCTTGAATCGACCGACCCTTGCTTCAACCTTGCTGCAGATGAGTATCTTCTGAAAAACAGAAAGGAAGATTTTCTGATCCTTGGAATAAATGACAAATCGGTTATTATCGGAAAGCACCAGGTGGCTCACAGGGAATCGGCCACAAAATTTATTACTCAGAATAATATTCCGGTGATACGACGTATTTCCGGCGGAGGAACAGTGTTTCACGACAATGGAAATCTTAATTTCTCTTTCATTCTGAAAAGCGAACAGGGTAAGCAGGTCGATTTTATGAAATATACGCTTCCTGTAATATCCTTCCTGGCTTCACTTGGTGTGGATGCCAGGTTTGAAGGGAAAAATGATTTGAAAGTCAATGGATTGAAAATATCAGGTAACGCAGAACACGTCTACCACGACAGAGTGCTCCATCATGGGACACTTCTCTTTAATGCAGATACTGACCTGCTTAGAGCATCAATCCGCAAGGATACCGGGAAATATGAAACAAAAGCAGTTTCGTCCAATCCTTCCCGGGTGATGAATCTGAAAAGCTTGCTGCGATCAGTTCCCGATATTTCTGAGTTCAGGATACTAATGCTGAATTGGTTTATGGAAAATTTTCCGGGCTCAGAAATGTTTCAGCCTGAAGGGGAAGAAATCAACAAAATAAATGAGATCGCTGACAGCAAATACAGGACCTGGGAGTGGAATTATGGCTACGGACCTGAATATCATTTTTCTAACAGGTTTCAATATCTTGGGAAGGATGTTCTTGCCGGTTGTATGTGAAAGACGGAATAATCCTGGAGTGTAAAATAGATGGCAATGACGAGCTGGCATCAGCCGGTGAAAAACTTAAAGGGTGCAGGCATATGGTTGATGATATGAAGGAACTATTTCAAAAAGGAAATTTTTTATCTTCGGAATTTGATATTTATAGCTTATTCTGAATGGATATTATAAAATCAATAATTGTCTGGCTGGCGGGGATAGTTTTTGCTATTCTGTTTTTTCCGCTGACCTTTATTATCTGGCTTTTAACGTTGCCATTCGACAGGAACAGGGAAATAACACACTGGATACTGACCAGGCAAAGCTGGTTGCTGGTCTGGCTTTTGCCGATATGGAAAATCAGGATTGAAGGCAGGAAGAAGGTAAAAAAAGGCACAACCTATGTCATTATTTCAAATCACCAGTCAATTCTCGATATCCTGCTGATAAACTGCCTCCGTTACCGGTTCAAATGGATATCAAAGATTGAAAATATGAAAGTGCCTGTTCTGGGCTGGTACCTCAGGATGGCAGACTATATCATTGTTGACCGGGGGAATAAGGAAAGCAAGGAAGAGATGCTGGAGAAATCACGCCAGTGCCTGAATAAGGATACCTCTGTAATGTTATTTCCTGAAGGAACCAGGTCTCCTGACAGCGAATATCGGATTTTTCAAAAGAGGCGCTTTTCAGCTTGCCATAAGTGCCGGTAAACCGATCCTTCCGATACTGATCGATGGAAGCGGAGGTGTGCTTCCCAAACACGGTCTTATTTTCAAAACCGGGCACAGAATAAAAATTAAAGTCTTTGATCCGGTTCCTCCGGAATCATTTAATACGGAAGATCCGGATATTCTTGCCCTCAATTTCAGTACCTTTATGACTGAAGCACTTAAAGAACTCAGGGCAGAAAGCTGATAATATGCCACACAGTACATCATACAGGCGCATTCTTCACAAAATGGGATATTATAATTATCAGCGGGGACTGATAGTTCATCACCTTCATGAGGAAGGAAGCTGGAACACACATTTAACGAATAGCAGGAATTTCATCCTTAAATCCCTTGATATTTACAAACCATCGGTAGTTACTGTTTTTGGAAGCGGATGGCTGCTTGATCTGCCTCTCCTGGAAATGAATGAGATGGCGGATGAAATAAATCTTGTCGATATTATTCATCCCCCTGAAGTAAAGAGTCAGGTTGCGGATATGAAAAAAGTGATCCTGAGGGAAGATGATGTGACCGGTGGCTTGATTGAAGAGGTATGGGAAAAAGCATCGCGCAAAACATTTCTGAACAAACTCAGATCATTCGAAGAAATTAATATTAACAAATATCAGCCCGGTTTTGATCCCGGACTCGTTATATCCCTTAATATTCTGACGCAGCTTGAAACTCTGCCTGTTGAATTTCTCACGGAAAAAATCAAAGGCAGATGAAGAGAGTTTTTTGCAGTTAAGAAAGAAAATTCAGCAGAACCATCTGTCATTTCTGAAAAACCATAATTCAGTTCTGATAACTGATCGTTCAGAAGTGGTTACAGAAAGTTCAGGCAAAACCAGTGAGATAAAATCAGTTCTGGTTGATCTTCCCGAAGGTAAAGCTTAGAGAAGACTGGACATGGAATTTTGATCTTAAACAGTCAGATTATTACCGTAAGAAATCAGTTTTCAAGGTTTCAGCAATAATGTTATAATATGAACCCAGAGAATATCAGGAATACATACCTTGACATAAGGAATAAGAATGAAGCTCTTCTTGCGAAACTTAAGAAGAACCAGCTGTTTGTTTCCCTTCTCAGACTCCTGGTTTTCATTGCCGGAGGTATTCTTTCGGGGCTCGCATTCAGCATTTCTGCCATTGCAGGAATACTGACACTTTTGGGTGCCATCATTTTCTTCCTTTTTCTGGTGATAAAATTTGTCAGGTATTCAAATGAAATAATATTTAAAGAAAACATTATCCGGATAAATAATAATGAAATCAATGCTCTTGATGGCGATTATTCGGCCTTTGACGGGGGATCGGATATGAACGATCCAAAACATGATTTTTCAGGAGATATAGACCTTTTTGGTGATGATTCTCTTTTCAGGTACCTTAACAGGACTGTCACAGGTCCCGGGAGGTCGCAGCTTGCGGGCTGGCTCTCTGAGCCTTATGATCTAAGGGAAGAAATCATTGAAAGGCAGGAGGCTGTCAGGGAGCTTGCAGGGAAGCTTTCCTGGCGTCAGCATTTCATGGCCTGTGGCCTTGATAAACCGCTTGCTGAAATAGAAATAAAAAGTTTAAACGATTGGCTGAAGGAGGATGATAATTTCTTTACAACTCCTTTTATTAAGCTTTCAGCATACATCCTGCCTGCTGCAGCTGTTATTACACTTTTGTTTGTTTTTTCAGGGATTCTTTCGCTGAAGGTTTTTATCGTACTGTTTGTCTTTAATCTTATGCTTATAGGAATATTCATTAAAAGAAGCAACAGAATTCACGCAATGGTGTCGCAGAAACACATATTTCTTTCATCTGTCGAACAGCTTGTATTCTCTTTTGAAAAAGAACAGTTTAATTCATCAATTCTTACTGCGACACAGGAAAAAATGTGTTCAAAGCAGGGATCTGCAGCTGAAAAAATAAGGGAGCTAAAAGTTTTAATTCAGGCATTTGACAACAGGCTTAACCTGTTTGTCGGTTTTATACTTAATGGGCTTCTTTTCTGGGATTTCCACTGTATAATGAAGCTTGAGAAATGGAGGGATTCAGTCTCATCGAGCCTGCCCGTATGGCTTAATCTTCTTGGTAAGATTGACGGGCTTAACAGTCTTGCGAATTATGCATATAATAATCCTGATTATTCTTATCCGCAGGTGGTAAAGGGCGAACCGGTACTCGAAGCTGACAGGATGGGACATCCTTTGCTGAAAAGAGAAACCAGGATCAGCAATGATTTTTCTGTTGAGCGCCGGGGCCAGGTATTTATTATTACAGGTGCGAATATGGCAGGGAAGAGTACCTTCCTGCGGACTGTTGCGGTAAATATGGTACTCGGCATGATTGGCGCGCCGGTTTGTGCCGGGGAAATGAATTTATCACCCGTAAAGCTTTTCACAAGCATGCGCACCACCGACTCCCTAAGTCAGAATGAGTCATATTTCTATGCGGAGCTTAAAAGGCTTAAAGCCCTTAAGGAGAGACTCGAAAAAGGCGAAAACATATTCTTCATCCTTGACGAGATCCTTAAAGGAACTAATTCCACTGATAAAAGCCTGGGCTCAAAATTGTTCCTCAGACAGTGTAATTGAACTACGGCGGAACAGGCCTTATTGCCACACACGATATTTCGCTGGGAGAAATGGAAACTGAATTCCCTGTTAATGTTGTGAATAAATGTTTTGAAATTGAGATTGACGGAGAAAAAATCAGCTTTGATTACCTGCTCCGTGACGGAATAACCCGTAAAATGAATGCTGCTGCTCTTATGAAACAGATGGGGATTGCCTGATGATCACCATTTATTAACAATTTTCGTCACGCCATAAAAGTCAATTAATCAGATAAATATTTTAGCCCGCCACATTTTGCCACTTTCCGGCGGTTAAAAATCGGGGTCATTGTTGAAAAATTGGCAGGTGGGACCATCCCTAAATGACTATATTTGCCCAAAATTCTTACAAAATGTCAGTTGTTGGATATTCTGAAGAACATATAAAGACTCTCGAATGGCGTGAGCATATCCGGCTCAGGCCTGGAATGTATATCGGGAAGCTGGGTGACGGATCTTCACAGGATGATGGTATTTATGTACTTCTTAAGGAAGTTATGGATAATGCCGTCGATGAATACATGATGGGTTTCGGGAAGAAAATTGATGTTGCGATAAACGGGAATGAGGTGAGGGTTCGCGACTATGGACGCGGAATTCCTTTGGGCAAGGTTACCGAAGCGGTTTCGAGAATGAACACCGGCGCCAAATATGATTCAAAAGCATTTAAGAAATCGGTCGGACTTAACGGTGTCGGAGTTAAGGCAGTAAATGCCCTTTCGAGCAGATTCATTATAAGGTCAATACGTGACGGACAGATAAAGGTAAGCGAATTCGCTCATGGTATTACGATAAAGGATCATCCGCTGAAACCAACAACGGAGGAGAATGGCGTTGAGGTGATCTTCGAGCCGGACGAGGCAATGTTCGGCAATTATTTCTACATATCGGAATATGTGGATTCCATGCTGAAAAATTACGTTTACCTGAACGCAGGACTGGTAATAAACTTCAACGGGAACAAATTCCTTTCAAGGAACGGCCTTGTCGACCTTCTGAATGAGAACATGAGCAAGGAGGGGATTTATCCCATCGTTCATCTTAAGGGCGAAGATATTGAAATTGCCTTTACACACGGATTGCAGTATGGCGAGGATTATTACAGCTTCGTGAACGGACAGAACACAACCCAGGGAGGAACTCATCTGACTGCCTTTAAAGAAGCTTTTGTAAAGACAATCCATAATTTCTACAAGAAAGATTATGATCCTGCCGATATCAAGACATCAATAATAGCTGCCATCAGCATTAAAGTGGAAGAGCCTATTTTCGAATCGCAGACCAAAACCAAGCTGGGATCAAAGGATATGGGACCCGAAGGTCCTTCGGTAAGGAACTTTATCACTGAATTCATTAAGAAACAACTCGACGATTATCTTCATAAAAATCTCTGAAACAGCCAGGATCCTTCTTCAAAAGATCCAGGATTCTGAAAAAGAGAGAAAGGCAATCTCTTCAATTCAGAAGCTGGCAAGGGAGAGGGCAAAAAAAGTAAGCCTCCACAACAAGAAACTGCGCGACTGCAGGATTCATTTTAATACAAATGATCCCCGGAAGCTCGATTCAACGATCTTCATAACAGAGGGTGATTCAGCCAGCGGATCGATAACGAAATCGAGAGATGTTGAAACCCAGGCAGTATTCAGCCTCAGGGGCAAACCTCTTAATTCATTCGGACTGACAAAAAAAATCGTTTATGAAAATGAAGAGTTCAACCTTCTTCAGTCGGCTCTGAATGTTGAGGATGGTATTGAAGATCTGAGATATAACAATGTTGTGATTGCAACAGATGCAGATGTCGACGGAATGCACATAAGGCTTCTTCTTCTGACCTTCTTCCTGCAGTTCTTTCCTGATCTTGTAAGGAAAGGGCATGTTTATATCCTTCAGACCCCGCTTTTCAGGGTCAGGAACAAAAAGGATACCAGATACTGTTACACTCCGGAAGAAAAAGCTAAAGCACTGAAATCTCTGGGACCAAATCCCGAAATAACAAGGTTCAAAGGGCTGGGGGAGATATCTCCCGATGAGTTCAGGCATTTTATAGGCAAGGATATAAGACTGGAGCCTGTAAGGATGAAGAAGAACGATGCAGTGAACGGGTATCTTGAATTCTATATGGGAAAGAATACACCCGACAGGCAGGATTTCATTATTGAAAATCTGAGGGTTGAGGAGGATCTGGTTGAGCAGGAAATATTAGATGTTAAAAGTAGCGATTTGAGGAATGGAAGATCAGGATTTTGAATTGGACAAACCTGAAGGAGAAGGAAGAACCTTCTCAGGGTCCGGCTGCTTTGCATTCAGTAACGGCCTTGTCGGGCATGTACCAGGACTGGTTTCTTGATTATGCTTCCTATGTAATTCTCGAACGTGCCGTGCCGCACCTTAACGACGGACTGAAACCTGTTCAGCGGCGTATCCTTCATTCAATGAAAAGAATGGATGACGGCCGCTACAATAAGGTTGCCAATATCATCGGGCACACAATGCAGTTCCATCCTCATGGCGATGCTTCAATTGGTGATGCCCTGGTCCAGCTGGGCCAGAAAGAACTCGCTTGTCGATACTCAGGGAAACTGGGGAAATATGCTGACCGGCGATGGTGCAGCTGCACCCAGGTATATTGAGGCCAGGCTCTCAAAATTTGCCCTTGAGGTAGTATTTAATCCCAAAACAACCGAGTGGAAGCTTTCATACGACGGGAGAAACAAGGAACCTGTTACACTTCCTGTAAAATTCCCCCTTCTGCTTGCACTGGGCGGAGAAGGTATTGCTGTCGGACTTGCTTCAAAGATACTTCCCCATAATTTCAATGAAATAATCGATGCATCAATCGATTATCTGCAGGGAAAAGAGTTTGTTCTTTATCCCGATTTTCCTACCGGCGGCATGATCGATGTCTCAAAATATAATGACGGACAAAGGGGAGGAGCGGTAAAGGTAAGGGCAAAAATCGAAAAAATTGATAAGAAAGCCCTTGTTATAACAGAGATACCATTTGGCAAGAACAACCTCCTCCCTTATTGAGTCAATAATAAAAGCAAATGAAAAGGGAAAGATCAAGATCAGGAAGATTGACGACAATACCTCGGCAAATGTGGAGATCGTCATTCATCTTATGCCCGGCGTCTCTCCCGACAAAACGATCGATGCACTCTATGCACTTACCGATTGCGAATATTCAATCTCTCCCAATACCTGCGTAATTACAGTAAGTAAACCTGCATTTCTGGGTGTAAGCGACATTCTGCGATTTTCAACCGACAATACCGTCAAGCTTCTGACAACAGAACTTGAAATACGTCAGAATGAGCTTCGCGAGGAGTGGCACATCTCATCGCTCGAAAAAATATTCATCGAAGAAAGGATCTACAGGGATATTGAGGAATGCGAAACATGGGAGGCAGTTGTAAAAGCAATCGATGACGGACTAAAACCATTTAAGAAGAGATTGTTAAGGGAAGTGACCCGCGAGGATATTATATTGCTTACCGAGATTAAGATAAAGAGGATTTCAAAGTTCGATTCTAAAAAAGCTGATGAGCATATCAGGGGCATCGAAGCAGAGCTTGAAGAAGTAAAAAATCATCTGCAGAATATAATTCCATTCAGTATTAACTATTTCAGGCAGATAAAGAAAAAATACGGAAAAGGAAGGGAAAGAAAGACTGAGATAAGGAGTTTTGATACAATTCTGGCCACAAAAGTTGTTGCAAACAATGCCAAGCTTTATATCAATTACAAGGAAGGGTTTATGGGCACCGGCCTGAAGAAAGATGAATTTGTATGTGATTGTTCTGATATTGACGATATTATTGTTATCAGAAAAGATGGAGGGTACCTTATAACAAAAGTTGCAGATAAGGTTTTTGTGGGATGTGATGTAATTTATGCCCAGGTTTTTCTGAAGAATGACGAACGTACGATCTACAATATTGTTTACCAGGACGGGAAAGATGGCCCGCTGCTTGTGAAGCGGTGTGCAATAACAGGAATGACCCGCGACAAGGAATATAATATGACCAGGGGAACCGCCGGCTCAAAGATCATTTATTTCAGCGCCAATCCGAACGGGGAAGCTGAAGTGATAAGGATCCACCATAAGCCCAGGGCGAGGCTTAAAAAACTGGTTTTTGAATTTGACTTCGGTCAGCTTGCAATAAAGGGAAAGTCCTCGATGGGTAATATCCTTACCAGAAATCCGGTTCATAAGATTTCTCTGAAGGAGAAGGGACTGTCAACTCTCGGCGGAAGGAAGATATGGTTTGATGACGCGGTATTCAGGCTGAATGTCGATGGCCGCGGTTTGTTCCTTGGGTGAGTTCAGTTCAGATGATAAGATTCTGGTCATAACCAAAAACGGATATTTCAGGATAACGGGATTTGACCTTTCAAACCATTTTGAAGACAATATTCTCATTATTGAAAAATATCATCCGGGGAAAGTCTATTCAGTCGTTTACTGGGATGCAGAGCAGAAATTCTATTATTTCAAGAGATTTGTAATTGAAGAATCGGAGAAGCCTCTTTGCTTTATCAATGAAGATCCGGAATCGAAGCTGATAAGCATTACCGAAGTTGAATATCCCAGGTTCGAAATAGAATTTGGAGGAAAGACATAAAACCAGGGAGAATGAAATAATAGAAGTATCCGAATTTATTGGTGTAAAAAGCTACAAAGCCAAAGGGAAAAGGCTGACAAGTTATATGGTCGACAACATTCATGAAATTGAACCAGTCGTTAAGAAAGGAATCGGCCGCCGGAAGGGAACCGACAGAGGAGGAACAACAGCGACATCCTGATACAAATATTGATCCGGCACAGATGAAGCTTGAGCTGTAATGCAACAGGCCAGCAAAATATTCATAATCGGATTTATGGGAAGCGGAAAATCGACCAGGGGAAGGCAACTTGCTTCCAGCCTCGGATGGGCATTTATTGATCTTGATGAAAAAATTGAGGAAATGGCAGGTATGACAATCCCGGATATTTTTTCTGAAAAAGGTGAGACCTATTTTCGCAGGATAGAGTCGGAAGCATTGGCCAGGGACCCTGTCTGAATCAAAAACTGTCATTTCCACAGGCGGAGGTACTCCATGTTCCGGAACAATATGGATTTCATGCTTGCGAATGGACTTACAGTCTATCTTAAGATGACTCCGGCCATGCTGCTGACACCGTCTGGCAAAATCACCCGAAAAGCGTCCGTTACTGAAGGATATTGATAAGAGACATCGATGAGCGATTTTATTACAGCAAAACTTGCGGAACGCGAAAAATGGTACTCGCGGGCTGATATAACTGTTGATAGTTTCAATACTGATTATTCAGAATTATACTCTCTGATTAAGAATCATATCATGGAATGAATATTGAGTTTAATTTCTTAATTTAGGGTGATAATTTAATACTGCCAGGTTTATGGGAAACAGGCCCTTTATCTTCCCCATTCAAAAAACTAAAAAAGTGCCGGACCTATTTGAATGGGGAAGCCTGAAAAACAAATTTTCAGGAAAGACACTTTTCAGATTAAAGCTTTATTATCTGGTAACTGGCGATTTATCGGTACTTGACATTATTAGTAACAAATGGTTCTTTGAAGAACTATTCGATTATTCCAGGTTAACTGCAGATGTTAATCTGTTACCTGCCCTTAAAAAAATTGCAGGATCGGCGAAATATGATGAAAGTCTTCGTCAGCGTGCTTCAGAGATTGCTGAAACAATTGAAGATAAGTCAGTAAAAAAGAAAAATATATCCGCATCTGCAACTGAGAAAGATGATTCAGCCAGAGCTGAAAACGCCCTGAAAATTCTTGCAGGAACAAGATCACCCCAGACAACAGAGGTTTTAAGGCTCCTGAGAGACAAATCGACTGATTTTAAAAGACTGGCTCTGTTTCTGATAGGAAAATTCAAGATGACCGATATGATTCAGGAGGCCTGCGAATGCCTGAGCATAAATGGACATTGAAGATGATGCATATTCGGTAATTCTGAGTTTTGGCACTGCTGCCGCAAAGGAAATCAACAAATACTATCTTACAGCCTCAGGAAATATCAATTACAAGAAAAATCCTACTCAGGCTTTTGTCTCAGATAAACAAGAGTGCCGGTATGTCATTGCTGTCTGAACAACTATGGTCAAGCTCAAGGCAGATAAAGGAAATGGTACTCGATATTCTGTTAGAATCAGAATACAATGTAAAAAAGGATGAAACGGAAAGGCTCAAAAACAATATTTATGATACATTCGGAACACTGACATGGATCATTTCATCACTGGTTTCACCTCCGGTAAATACATAATGACTGTCCTTTCGGCAGAAATGAATAAGGAATATGTCCGCTGGAAAAATTATCTTCTTAACCTGCTTACCCTCACATTTGATAATAAAGGCATTGCATGATGATGAGAAAAATCTGAAAGGCAGGAAAGAATGATTTAATTAAATCGATCCGCGAAATGACCGGTATCATTTATGATAATGCGGCAAGCCAGAAACCGGATGATTCTGCTGATCCGGTATATTTTAAGAAGAAACTAAAAAAGCTTCAGCATTATTTCCCGTGTGAGATACCTGAATACAAAAGTCTCCTTGAAGATATTATTAACTGTGATTATAACCTGATAAGTGTCTGGACAAAAGCATGTACCATAAGAAGTATCAAAGAAATAGATGAGGAAGATCTGGGTGAATCAGTTGTTGCTCTGCTTTTCAGTCCTGAAGAAGTCTTGCGCGAAGAATCAGCCCGTCTGATAGCACGATCGGGCAGGGAACTCTACAGGACAACTGCAGAACGGATTCCGGAAGCTACAAGGAAACAAGCTTGACAGGATCATTGCAGGCGAAAGCCTTGAAAATGAGCTTGTTTTTGAAAAAGCAAAATTCCTTTCGTCATGTTTCCCGGAACTGAATGAAGATGAATTACTCTTCCTGGCAGAAAAAACCTCTTTTGCAATGAATGATAAGAGCGGAATTTATTCCCAGCCTTCCGGTACAATTCTCTGGTCGTTTTCAGAAGGGAAAACAGAACCTGATTTTTCTATAAATCACGACGACATAACTGATCCCGGCCAGCATATTAAGGATATCAGGGATAAATGTTCTTTCTGCTATGTATTGCCTTTGAAAGCTGTCAGGGAGTTTAATTTTCAATATCCTGAAAAATCTTTCGGGATTTTCAAATATATCGATAATAGAGAAGAATAATTCATAATTGCTTATGACTTCAGTAAAGTTAAAGAACGATAAATTCAGCCCTTTTCCGGGATTACGGCCATTTGGTCTGGAAGAAAGTGAGTATTTTTTCGGACGCGAAAGTGAAAGTGAAGAGATTGCAGGCAAGCTTCTCAGGAACAGGTTTGTTGCAGTTACCGGAGCCTCCGGAAGCGGGAAATCATCGCTGGTCCTCTGCGGCCTGATTCCAAAAATACAGCATCTCTCTTCAAAAGGAAAGGGTAACATGGAAGATTCTTGCGATAAAGCCGGGCAATGACCCATTCGGGAATCTGGCCGATTCATTTATTGAGAATTTTTCAAACCCGGAACTGAATGAAAAATCACGGGACTGAAGTTCTTAAGCTTTTAAAAGATAATCCTGACGGGATAGCAGATGTGATAAGGATTCTGTCTCCGGCAAAGAATGGCAAAACACTTATTTTTATCGATCAGTTTGAGGAACTGTTCAGATATGGCTCACCGGAAACAGGAATAGGAACTGGTGCAGATACATCAGGGTTCATTGACTTACTGACAAATGCAATAACCCATGATAATCCTGATATTTATCTCGTTGTTGCCTTAAGGTCTGACCTTATAGCAGAATGTTCACATTACAGGAGTTTTACAAATCTTGTAAACAACAGCAATTACCTGGTTTCCCGGATGGACAGGGAAAATTTCAGGGAAGCAATTGTGGGTCCTGTCAAAAATGCAGGTGCAGATATTGATAATGACCTGGTTGAACTTCTTATAAATGAAGTAAATGACCGTGCCGACCAGCTTCCTGTATTGCAGCATGCTTTAATGAGGACATGGCTGCACTGGAAAAAGCTGGATGAGCCTCGACAGGCCGCTTGATATTGCAGATTACCGCTCGATAGGAACCATGAGTGATGCCATCTCACGTCATGCCGACGAAATTTATGAAGGGCTTGGAGGTGATGGTAAAAGAATTTGTGAAAAGCTTTTCAAGATAATTACAGGAAAAGGATCAGATAACAAGGGGATCCGTTACCCCTCAAATGTTAAAACCCTGAAGGCTGCAATCAGCTGTACCGGTGAGGACCTTTTTAAAGTAATCGAGGAATTCAGAAATCCTTCAATTTCGGTGCTTACCCCTCATTATTCAGTCGAGCTTAATGATGATTCAATCATTGATTTCTCGCACGAAAGCCTGATCCATCTCTGGGACCGTCTTAGAAAATGGGTCGATGAGGAATATTCATCGGTTCAGATGTACCTCAGGCTGTCGGAAGCTTCAGCAATGTATCAGCAGGGTAAAACAGGCCTGCTGAAACAACCCGACCTTCAGCTTGCAATAAACTGGCGCGAAGAAAACAAGCCCACTCTCTGGTGGGCCCAGAAGTATAATCCGGCATTTGAAAGAGCGATGGTTTATCTCCGGACGAGCGAAAAGGATTTCCTCGAATCGGAAGAAAGGAAAATAAGGCATCACAAGTGGAGATTAAAAAGGATAAAGATCATCTCTTCAATACTTGGAGGAATTGCAATACTGGCGGCACTGACGATGATGGCAGCTTTTGTATCCAAATTTTCATCAGATAATCGCCGGAAGATGGCTGAAAGGAAAAGCTTGAAATTGCTGCACAGAAAACTTTAGCTGACCAGTATGCTGCGGTTGTTCTTAAAAAGCCATCATTATTTATTCAAAACTCACCAAACCGCAATAGCCGAAAAGCAAAAAGAGGAAATAGCGGAGCAGAAAAATGCAGCTGATCAGTATGCATCAATCGCCTCAAAAATCAGTTATTTCCGATTCAAGCGCACTGGCTGCAACCCGCAGGGAACAGATGGAAAGAATACTCCGGCTTAATGCTGAAAATCAGGTTCTTTCGGTACAGGAGGAAATTAATGAGACCCGCAAACAATCTGAGTCGGCAGTGCAGGCCAGCATAGTGGCAATAATGAATGCCGATTCAGCAATCAGAATTAAAAATGAAGCCAGAGACTGAGAATGATCTCTGTTGCCAAATCTATGTCACTCAGGTCACTTCAGGTGCCTGAACAAATTGATCTTCAGGCTCTTCTGGCTTATCAGGCTTACCTGTTCAATATAAGGAACATGGGAAGCAGAAATGATGCTGATATTTATACGGGACTTTATAATCTGGCAAAACAAAAGGGCAGCGACAAAATAAAAACCTATACCGGTTTTGACAACCCGGTAAGAAGCATTGCATTTGTACCGGGTAAAAATGAGGTTTTTACATCAGATTCCTATGGTAAAGTAATGAAATTGGACCTCGGCAATAAGGAAAATATTTTCAGGATTATATTTTCCGGCACTGAAGCTTATGATGTGCTGGCTGTCAGCCCAAAAGCCGACTGGCTGGCATGCGGAGGAGTAAACAGTGCTATTAAAATGGTTCCGGTCGCCGGAAATGATCCGGGATATGAGCTCAGAGGCCATTCAGGAAGGATAAAGTCGCTTGTTTTTTCATATGACGGGAAATTTTTATACTCGGCTGCTCTCGACGGGAAAGTGCTGAAATGGGATCTCTCTGCAAGAACCTCAATTGATCTGTCGACTGATATGATGAATATTACCTCAATCGACCTTTCGACTACAAACAGGTACTTTGCCGGCATCAGCGATCAGGGCAAGGCGCTTGTCTGGAATCCGGAACAGACCTCTGAAAAGTTCAGGATAGAATCATCAGGGAAACGGATTATGAGTATAAAGTTTAAGCCTGATCAGGAACGTATTGCTGTTGGATATGATGATGGCATGGTTGAGTTATGGGATATCCGCTCCCAGGACAAAATTATCGGAGTTCCAGGCCCATTCTGCCGAAGTAAATGATATCCGGTTTAATCCGGGATCCACGCAGCTGGCAACTGCCTCGAATGACGGAACACTGAAGCTCTGGGATACCGATGATCTGACAAGTCCTCCGGTAAGCTTTAAGGATAATGATGGCCCTGTGTCGCTTTTGAATTCAGCCCTGATGGTCAGATGATACTGTCAGCCAATTCCGGAAACCAGCCAAGAATTACTGCACGCCCTGCCTATGCTGAATCTCTTGCGGCCGACGGGTGTTCCTATGTAACGCGGAATTTTACTCCTGAGGAGTGGCTGGCTTATGTCGGCAAGGATATAACCTACGAAAAAACCTGCCCGGAAGCAGATTACAGGATCAGGATCAGGGAAGTAAGGTAGAAAGAACCCACTCTCCTCCGCCAGTCGCCTCTCTGCTGACGCGACGAATCCTGTAACATAATTTGGATTGATATAATCAGGATGTTAAACAAGTCCTCATGTGTAAAGTCTATGAAACCACGGAGTCGCACTGAGTAAGCTCATTACACTGTATTGTTGCACTAAACCGTATCCCGGAGAAGCACAGTAAATCCGTGGTAAAAAGCAAAGCGGAGTCTGGACTTTCCTCAAACAATCCCGCTTAAATACGGGGTCTAATTTACTATTGAGTGAACTCTTTTAATGTACTTGTTGTTAAAATATACAAGAAATAAATTATATATGAAAAACAACAAAGCTCTTTTAATGATACTTGATGGCTGGGGAATTGGCGATGGATCAGTTTCTGATGTCATAAGCCAGGTCCCAACCCCTAACCTCACTTCTTTTAAAAAAAACTATCCTAATTCACGGCTTCATGCATCGGGTGAGGATGTTGGTTTGCCCGAGGGACAGATGGGAAATTCTGAGGTGGGACATCTGAATATTGGTGCCGGAAGGGTCATTTACCAGGATCTGGTTAAAATAAACAAGGAATGCAAAACAGGTGAAATTAAAAAGAACAGTGTTCTCACCGATGCCTTTTCCTATGCACGTGATAACGGCAAACAGGTTCATTTCTTTGGTTTACTTTCCGACGGTGGTGTCCATTCTCTTGATAAACATCTCTATGCTTTATGTGATATGACCTGGGATTATGGTCTGAAAAATGTATTTATTCATGGATTCGGAGATGGCCGTGACACAGATCCGCAGAAGCGGGATCGGATATATGAAAAGCCTGCTTGATCATCTTAAGAAATCAAACGGTAAGGTTGCCTCTTTTATCGGAAGATATTATGCGATGGACCGTGATAAAAGATGGGAGAGGATAAAAGAGGCTTATGACCTTATTGTCAACGGAAAAGGAACCAGAACGCTTGATATTCTCGATGCAATGCAGAAATCATATGATAATGAAGTCACTGATGAATTCATGAAGCCGATTGTTGTGACAGATAAAAATGGCGAAGCAATCGGAAAGCTGAAAGAAGGAGATGTTGTTGTGTTCTTTAACTTCAGGAACGACAGGGCAAAAGAGCTGACAATTGCTCTTACACAGAAAGATCTGCCGGAGTTCGGCATGAAAACCATCCCTCTGTATTATTGTACCATGACGCCATATGACGCTACCTTTAAAGGGCTTCATATAATTTATCCCAAAGAGAATGCCGACAATACTATTGGAGAAATCTTAGCTGCTGCCGGAAAAACACAGCTCAGGATTGCCGAAACCGAAAAATATGCGCATGTGACTTTTTTCTTTTCAGGAGGACGTGAGGAAGTTTTTAAAAATGAGGACAGGATATTGATCCCTTCACCAAAGGTACCAACCTATGACCTGCAGCCGGAAATGAGCGCCTACGGAGTAAGGGATGCTGTTATAAAAGCCATTAATTCGGAGAAGTATGATTTCATCTGCCTGAATTTTGCAAATGGCGATATGGTTGGACATACCGGTGTATATGAAGCAATAAAAAAAGCTGTTGCCACTGTTGATGAATGTGCCGGGGCAGTTGCAAATGCAGCCAGGAATAAGGGATATGATGTCCTTATAATGGCCGATCACGGAAATGCGGATAAAGCCTTGAATGATGACGGTTCTCCAAATACGGCTCATTCGCTAAATCCGGTTCCAAGCATACTTATAAGCGATGATTATAAATCAATCAAAGAAGGAATTCTTGCCGATGTTGCACCTACTCTGCTTACAATAATGGGTGTTGACATACCAAAAGAGATGACCGGGAAAATCTTGGTCTAAGTAAACTCAGTGTCCCTCTGTGGTCCTCTGTGTCCCTCTGTGTAACAAAAGAATTAAAAACTAACACAGAGATCCACAGAGAAGACACAGAGATCCACAGAGATGTAAAATCATTGATACATTCGATGCTCAGAATCGGTGACACCATATTCAGTCTAGATATTCTGGAGAAGAAATTCAGATGCGATCTTCCCCTGTGTCTTGGCAATTGCTGCCGTTATGGTGATTCGGGAGCCCCTCTTACTAAAGAAGAGGTCAGCTATCCTTAAAAAAATCTGGCCTGAAGTAAAACCTTATCTGCGGTCCGAAGGCATTTCAGTGATTGAAGCAAGAGGGCACAAGTGTTAAAGATTTTGAAAATGATACGGTTACACCGTTAATAGGCAACGAGGAATGTGCTTATGCTATCCTTGATGGTAATATTTTTATGTGCGGAATTGAAAAAGCCTGGTCAGAGGGGAAAATAACATTTCAAAAGCCTGTTTCTTGCCATTTGTTCCCGGCAAGGATAAAACAGTATGCCGGGTTTCGGGCTGTTAATTACCAGGAGCTTTCAATCTGCCATGCTGCAGTCGGATGCGGGCAAGCGGAAGGGATTTATGTTTATGAATTCCTTAAAGTTCCCTTAATCAGAGCCCTGGGGGAGGAGACTTATAATGAATTATGCATTGCAGCTGAGGAACTAAGAAAAGGCTTAAATATTTAACCACTGAGTGACACTGAGTTACACGGAGTTTATCACGGAGTAATTCACTAAGATAAGCACTCCGAGTCACTCCGTGACAACTCCGCGAAACCCCGTGGTTAAATAAAAAAATAGAAATAGTTTATTCGATCAAACTTAACTTATTTAATATGACTTCAATTAAGATCTTATATCGACCAAAATCGCGACAGATTCCTGGAGGAACTGTTTGAACTGATCCGCATTCCCTCAGTAAGCGCAAAGGAAGAAAACAAACCCGATATGCTGCGGGCTGCAGAGTTAATTAAAACCTATCTTAATAAGGCAGGAGCTGATAAGGCTGAATTATTTCCAACCGCAGGGAATCCGGTTGTTTACGGAGAGAAGCTCATTTCTGAGAAGCTGCCTACTGTACTTGTTTACGGACATTATGATGTTCAGCCTGCTGAGCCTTTTGAGTTATGGGAGACTCCTCCGTTTGAACCAGTCATTCGGGATGGGAAAATATGGGGCCGGGGAGCAGACGATGACAAGGGACAACTATTTATGCATATCAAGGCTTTTGAGCTGATGAACAATACCGGAACACTTCCATGCAATGTGAAATTCATGATTGAAGGAGAGGAAGAGACAGGTTCCGCGAGCCTTGAGAAATTCTGCAGGGATAATAAAAAGATGCTTTCTGCCGATGTAATACTGATATCCGATACCACAATGATATCTGCCGATACCCCGTCAATCACATCAGGATTGAGGGGACTTTCATATTTACAGGTAGAAGTAACCGGACCTTCCCGCGATCTTCATTCGGGACTTTACGGCGGAGCTGTGGTTAATCCCTGCAACGTCCTGTGCCAGATGATCGCTTCACTGAAGGATGCAGATAATCATATCACGATTCCTGGTTTTTATAATGATGTTATCGAATGCAGCAATGATGAAAGGGCAGAGATGGCAAAGCGCCCTTTTGACCGTGAAGAAATTCATGGAATCGGTTGGCGTAACTGACCTGGATGGAGAAAAGGGATATTCCGACACTGAAAGAATAGGGATACGGCCGACACTTGATATAAATGGAATATGGGGAGGCTTTACAGGCGAAGGGACAAAGACAATTCTTCCTTCAAAGGCATATCGCAAAAATATCAATGAGGCTTGTCCCTGATCAGAATGCAGAAAAGATCGCGAAGCTGTTTGAAGATCACTTTCTTTCAATTGCCCCTGCCGGAGTTAAAGGTTAAAGTTGAATACCTTCATGGAGGTGAGGCCTATGTAAGCCCTCTTGATACTCCTGAGTACCAGGCTGCTTCATCTGCAATTCAGGAGTCGTTCGGGATCAAGCCGATCCCGGTACGCAGCGGAGGGAGTATTCCGATTGTGGCTACTTTTGAAAAGGTGCTGGGTATCAAATCTATCCTGATGGGATTCGGCCTCGAATCAGATGCCATTCATTCACCGAATGAAAACTATCCGCTATACAATTTCTTTAAAGGGATTGAGACTATACCTTTATATTATAGGTACTATGCCAGGTTGAAAGGTTAATTAATAAGAAAGAGACTTCCTCCTCCAATCCATAAGCACTGCCATTGGAACTGCCTGAAAACTCCTTTGTGAACCTTAGTGATTACTTAGTGCGACTTTGTGGATAAATATAAAACCCGTGAACCACCTATCTCCCAGCATATAGCAGACTAATCTCAATAATATTTAATGACGCATTATTTAAAAAAAATCCACATTATTTGGTTTTTTAAAAAAAAAAGTATCTTTACCGAGTTAAATACAAACCTAAAACTAATTCGTATGAAGAAACTTTCACTGTTGATTGTTTTGTTTGTGTTTGTTGGTTGGTACACCCTGCTTGCACAAACAAGAGTCATTACCGGGACGGTAGCTTCCTCAGTATCGAAGGGGAGGGTCCAATCCCTGGGGTAACTGTTCAGGTAAAGGGTACTACAATTGGTACCACTACAGATGTAAACGGGAAATACTACCCTAACCGTACCTCAAAATGCCACTACTCTTATTTTCTCCTACATCGGGATGAAAAGTCAGGAGGTTGCAATCCAGGGTCGTTCGGAAATTAATGGTATCATGGAATCGGACATCCTGGGCCTTGACGAGGTTGTTGTTACAGCACTTGGGTATTTCCCGTGAGAAAAAAGCTCTTGGTTATGCTGTCCAGGACCTTGGGGGTGATAAAATTGAAAAGGCAAAAGTATCCAACATCGTTAATGCTTTTCAGGGAAAACTTTCAGGAGTCCAGATCTCCAATGCTGACGGAGGTGTTGCCTCTGGTGTAAGAATCCTTATCAGGGGTGTCAATTCACTCTCTGCAAGCGGCAATAACCAGCCTTTGTTTGTTGTCGACGGAGTTCCGATAAATAACTCCACTTCTGACCCGGGTGCTTATGGCGGGATGGACTATGGAAATGCTGCAAGCGATATCAACCCATCGGACGTTGAAAATATCAGCGTTCTGAAAGGTGCAAGCGCAGCCGCACTTTATGGTTCAAGAGCTGTTAACGGGGTCGTTCTTATTACAACAAAGTCAGGTAAATCACGTTTAGGCAAGGCTGGTCTTGGTGTAACAATTGAACAAAACCTGATGTGGGAAAATCCCCTTGTTCTGCCAAAATATCAGAACCTGTATGGGCAGGGATCAGCCGCTTCATTCGGAACCGGAGAATATGAATTTGAATATGTTGACGGAAATTATGGCGGTGTAAATGATGGTGTTGATGAAAGCTGGGGCCCTGCTCTCGATGGCAGACTTATTCCGCAGTTTGACAGCCCGTATGATCCTGAAACTGATGTTCGCACAGCGACTCCATGGATCGCACATCCTGATAACGTCAAGAGTTTCTTTGACACAGGATTGAAATCGACCACAACAGTCGCTATTGCAGGTGCCAAGCAGGGAGCAAATTTCCGCCTTTCATTATCGAACCAGAATATAAAAGGTGTCCTGCCGAATACTGACCTGAAAAAGAATACCATATCATTCAACGGTGAACTGGCAGTAACAAGCAAGATCACTGTCGGAGCCTCAGCATCATATATCAGCAATAAAAGCGATAACATTGCAGAAAACGGATATAATGCAGGTAACCCGATGCAGTCGGTAAGTCAGTGGTTCGGACGCCAGGTTGATATGAACGTTCTGAAAGAAAAATGGAACACAACAGATCCTAAAACAGGGTTACCATTCAACTGGAACCACAGCTATCATAATAATCCCTACTGGACATTGAACAAAATGACCAACTCAAGAAACAGGGACAGGATGATTGGTAATGTAAATTTGGGCTGGAAGTTTACCGACTGGCTCTCATTCAGGGCAACAGCCGGAACTGACTGGTATGTTGAAGATATTATGGAGAGAGGAGCCACAGGGCGATGTAAATGATCACCTTGGAGGTTTCAATACCTATTCAAACCGCCGGCAGGAGATCAATGCCAACGGAAGGTTCGAGTTCGTAAAATCGTTTGGTGACTTTTCTTTCAATGGTACTCTTGGCGGTGAGATTAACAATTATAACAGCCAGTACCGGAGTGTCAACGCAGCGGATCTTATTATTCCGGACCTCTATTCCGTGAGCAATGCTGCTGTTGCTCCAACGACAGGACTAAGCGAATATCATACTGAATTGCAAAGTGTCTTCGGAACAGCAAACTTCGGTTATAAAAACTGGTTGTTCCTCGACATAACCGGAAGAAATGACTGGTCATCAACACTACCTATTGATAATAACTCATATTTCTATCCATCAGCATCGCTTTCCTTTATTATAACGGATGCTTTTGGTATCAGATCAAACACTCTCTCCTTTTTGAAGCTTAGGGGAAGCTATGCTGAAGTAGGTGGTACGGCCAGCGCTTATGCACTTAATGGTGTTTATACTGCTGATCAACCATTTGACGGAAACCCATCGCTTTATTATACAAATACCATACCTCCGCTTGGTTTGAAACCACAGAGAAAAAAATCCCAGGAAATAGGCCTTGAAGCAAAATTATTCCAGAACAGAATAAGCCTCGATGCCAACTTCTATAAGGAAAACACTATCAACCAGATCATGGACATTGCAATCTCACGTACCACAGGTTTCTCCAATAAGACAATCAATGCCGGTAACCTTCAGAACATGGGAGTTGAAATACAGGCAATGTTTATTCCTGTACAAACACCGAATTTCTCATGGGACATAACAGTTAACTGGTCGAAGAACGAGAACAAAGTTGTTGAGCTTTACGGGGATATGAAATATCTGGCACTTTACAATGCCGGATGGAATGCTTATGTATATGCATTCCCGGGTAAAGATTACGGAACGCTCTGGGGCTATTCAATCGTCCGTGAAAATTCGGAAAATGTTTATTATGATGAAGAACAGCAACAGCTTTCACATGTTCTTTATTCCGGAAGGCCGGTTGTTACAACCTCCGGAAGATACATCCGTTCGAATGCAAGAACAGATCTCGGTAATGTTTATCCCGACTGGTTTGGCGGAGTTAACAACTCATTTAACTACAAGAATTTCAACTTCAGCTTCCTTGTCGACTTCAGAAAAGGCGGTGTGATATTCTCAGTTACCGACATGTTCGGGAAATATACCGGTATCCTCGATGAAACTGCAGCTACAAATGCAAATGGTAAGAATGTAAGGGATGCTCTTGCTGATGGTGGTGGCGTTCTGATTGATAATGCTGTTTACGGCAAGCTCAAGTCTGACGGATCAGTTCAGTTTATTGATGGAGCTGGTGCTAATGTAGAAGCTCCTGTTGATAATACTAAATATTCAGATGCCAACCTGTTATATTATGGTTACTACGGCAAGAACGAGCTTTCAACATTCGATGCAAGCTTTGTAAAACTGAGAGAAGTTTCAGCAGGTTATTCATTTACAAATGTTTCTTTCCTTAACAAGCTTGGCGTCAGGAATCTTAACCTTGCACTGATAGGACGTAACCTGTGGATCATTCACAAGAATACACTGGATATTGACCCCGAAGTCAGCTCAGGCGCTGGTAATACTTCAGTTGGTGCTGAAACCAACACTATTCCATCAACCAGATCTTATGGTTTCAATATCAGACTGGATTTCTAACTTTAATACTTATAGATGATATGAAATACTTAATAAAAACACAAAAGATAATACTCGGATTGTTCCTCGTGATTGGTCTGGTTTCAGCCTGTACCAAAGATTTTGAGGAATTGAATACCAGCCCGAACAGTCCGGTCGATGTACCTGCAATAAATATCTTCACAAATGCTGTAGAGTCATCGGTCAGCCTCGAATTGGGCGACTGGATACAACATACATATCTGGGCGTCTGGTGCCAGCAATGGTGCAAAATACAGTATATCGACGAAGACAGATATATGCCCCGTGATATGAGCGGCTATTTTAATGCCCCTTACACAGGCGGGCTTAAGAACCTCTCCATTGTTATCGACAAAGCTACCGAAAGCGGAGATGACAGGCTTAAGGCAGCTGCCTTAGTACTGAGAGCCTGGCAATTCATGTACCTGACAGATGTTTGGGGCGATGTTCCTTATACTGAAGCCTTGCAGGGTTTTACTGCCGAAGGGACTCTTTATCCAAAATATGATACCCAGGAGAGTATTTACAGTGCCATTCTGGCCGAGCTTGAAGAAGCCAATGTGCTTCTGACGGGAACAACGATTAACTTCGGATCGGGGGATATACTTTACGGCGGTGATCCTGAACTCTGGAGAAAATTTGCAAATTCTCTGAAACTAAGGCTCCTGAACCGTGCTGCAGGTACACCATGGTCATTTACCTATAATATGGCTGGAACTCAGCCTGATGTTACAACCACAGCAGGTGCCGCAAAACTCTCAACAGCCGATGCACAGATCGCTGCGATTCTGAGCAATCCTACACAGTATCCGATCTTTGAATCGAATGATGATAACGCAGCTCTGGTATGGCCGGGACTTCCTTACAGAAATCCGATCTATAATACCCTCTATTCAAGAAAGGACCAGGCAATTTCCGAGACTATGGTTGACTGGCTGAAAGCAAGGGTTGATCCAAGAATTCATATTTATGCTCAGCCTACACCAAATTCGGTTGAAGCCGGAGTTCTTGAATATGTTGGATGGCAGAACGGTCGTGAAGTAACATCGGCACCTTTCCCAGAAATTTCATTTCTTGGGACCAAAGTCGCCTTCACCGAAACTGAACCATCATATGTTATGTGCTACGATGAGGTTGAGTTTATTAAAGCTGAACACTATTTGCGCGTAGCCAATGATGCAGCAGCCCGAACTGCTTATGAAGCAGGTATTGCAGCTTCAATGGAAAGATGGGGATGTATTGATGGTGGAAGTGTCCTTCCAACATGGGGTGATGCTTTCGGAATCGAAACAGGTACCACATCTTATCCTGTAAGCTATGCAACTTACCTTGCCCATCCACTCGTTTCATGGGCTTCAGCTGCCGATAACGCTCATAAATTCCAGCGTGTCAACGAACAAAAATGGGCAGCAATGTTCGGACAGGGTGTTCAGGCTTACAGTGAAATAAGAAGAACCGGTTTCCCGGAAAGGATTTTTGAATATGAGCTTGCAGGCGCATATTATCCGAACCTGGGTCTTCCAGTCAGACTGCAGTATGCATTACAGGAGGAGACATATAATACCGATCAGCTTGCTGCTGCAAAATCAGCCCAGAAGGTTGAAACAGCCAACGAAGGTATGTTCAGTACAAACGGGATCGAAAGCCAGGTATGGTGGCATACAAGGAAAAACCCGATTCCGACTGAACCGGATGTTCATCCGCTTAAATAAAATTTACCATTATAAGAAAAGAGCCTCGAGGGGCTCTTTTCTGTTTTTAATATATTTCATATAACTTTGCTTATATTTATGTGCCATGAATATGAAAAGAATGATCCTGTTGACAGGAATTTTATTAATTACTTCGTTTATCTCAATCATCTATGCACAGGATGAGTGCATTGTGCTTTTACCAAGGATTGCTGTGACCTATGAGGGATCGTGCAAAAAAGGTCTTGCTGACGGACAGGGCGAAGCAATCGGAATCGATCATTACATTGGTGAATTCAGAAAAGGTTATCCGGAGGGTGTTGGTACCTATAAATGGCAGACCGGAGAGACTTATGTTGGCGAATGGGCTAAAGGTCAAAGGCATGGCGAAGGACAGTATACTTTTAAATACATGGAAAGGGATTCGGTACTGGCCGGACGATGGAAGGAAGACAAATATATCGGATTGCCTGAAATTGAACCTTATGTAATTGAATACAGGAACGGGATCGGAAGGGTGACATGCATAAGATCGGGCGACAGGCCTTACGTAAGGTACGTTTTTCCGCGAGGCAGTGTATCTAACCTTATGCTTCAGGGAAGTTCAGGGTCAGAGAATATTTTAAGTTCATTCATCGGATATGACCAGGTTAATTTCCCTTTTAAAGGAACTGTGAAATTCTCTGCTCCAAACGCCTGGATGACCGCATCGATTTATGGCGAGCTGCGATTGACCATTAATCAGCCAGGTGCATGGGTTGTAACGATTACTTATTAAAAATCACAAAAAATGGGACTTAGAATACGAATTACCTGCTGCCTGATTTTAAACGTCCTCCTTCTCTCTGTCCCGGAAAATATCAGATCGCAGCAGGTTTATCTCGATGGATCTGAAGAGCTTCTCAATATACTCAGGCTCGATCAGAACATCACCCAATTTGAAACGGTAACCTATGCAAGTATTGATGGAAATCCTTTTCTTTATGAAGGTTTTGCTCCTGGCCGGTTGATCTTAAAAACCGGTGAGGTTCTTGGGCTTAGTCTGAGGTATGATATCTATGCCAGACAAATACACTTTAAAAATAAAGACAGGGTGTACGAAGTTGTTAATCCGGAGAAACTAGATATGGTAGTTATTGACACTACCAGTTTTCAGTATATTACCTGTCTCAAATCACCTGTTGACCTTACTCCTGAAGGGAGTTCTTTTTTAATTCTCAAAACTGATGGTAAATGCAAGCTGTTTGTTAAAAAGAATATGCGCATTCAGGATGCTGAAGTGCCGAAAGCATTCCAGGATGCTCAACCTGCAAAATTTATTCCTTTAGGCGACACATATTACTTAAAGCCGGATAAAAAAAGTGCTGTCAGAGTCAATAGTAAGAAAGATCTCCTGAATATTCTCGCCGATAAGAAAGATGAATTGAATAAATTCATTGATTCCAATAAACTAGGAACAAAGGAATTAGACGATCTGGTAAAAATCGTAACGTTCTATAATACCCTATAGAATATTCTGCAGGGCTGTTAACATAATTTGTAGGGGCGTTGCATGCAACGCCCCTACGATCATTCTATCTTCAGATTCACCAGCTCCAGCCTGGTTGCAGTAACCCGCAATACCCTGAATACGAAGTTTTTTATCCTTATAACATCATTATTCGACGGAATACTTCCGTGATAATACAATATCATTCCGGCAAGAGTTTCATAATCATCTTTTTCCGGGAGATCAAGATTATATTTTTCATTAATGTAATCAACATCCAGACGACCTGAAAAGATATATTCTTTCGGGTTAATTGTTTTTTCCGTGAACTCATTGATATCATGTTCATCCTCAATATCACCCACTATTTCCTCAAGGACATCTTCGAAGGTGACCATTCCGGATGTGCCACCAAACTCGTCAACTACAAGTGCAACATTCTTCTTTTCATCAAAAAAGAGCTTGAGGAGTTTATTTGCTGCCATCGTCTCAGGCACAATTGCAAGTTTTCGGACACATGAACTTATATCAGGTGGATCCTTGTAAATATCCTTAAGTTCGAAGTACCCGGTTATATTGTCAATTGAATTCTGATAGACCAGGATCCTTGAGTGCCCTGTTTCAATGAATCTTTCTTTAAGTTCGGCAATCCCGCTTTTACATTCAATTGCATCAATTTCAGTCCTCGGAACCATGCATTCCCTGAGCTTTACGTTTGAAAAATCGAGGGCATTCCGGAAGATCCTTATATTATGGTGATATGGTTCAGTCTCTTTACTTGTCTGATTGCCCATATTCATAAAATGATTCAGGTCAACTTTACTGAAAACCAGGTTTTCCTGCACCTTCTTATCAGTCTTTGAGCCAAAAAATATTCTGATAAAAAGATTTGATGCTGTCAGCATCAGTTTGCTTATGGGATAAAAAAGATAATAGAAAATCAAAGCAGGGAAGCTAAGTAATTTCAGGAAAAAATTAGGTGAGATAATAAAAACTGTTTTAGGAAGGAACTCGGCCACAAGAAGTATCAGGGCTGTTGATATTACAGTATTAAGTATCAGGACAACCAGATCAGAACCGATTACAGGTGTCAGTACAGGCCCAAGGAGCCTCGAAAAGAACAGACCATAGACAACAAGGGCTATATTATTGCCAATAAGCATTGTGGCAATATACTGGCCCGGATTATTATTAAATATTCCGATGAATTGTGAACCAAAAACTCCCTGTTTCCTGTCGAGCTCAATCCTTAACTTGTTTGAAGTGACAAAAGCAATCTCCATACCTGAGAAAAAGGCTGAAAATATGATTGCCACAATTATGACCAGAATCGAATACATGTATCAAAAATACTTCTTTTTTCGTGTTTGTGTTGATTCATAGATCGATTAAGTGGACTTGCTTCAGGTGCCATCCATATTTGTTTCAACCTAAGTCCCCTGGTAGGGTTTATTAATATTTGCCTTTAAAGCCCCTCCCTACTGGGGGACTAATCTTTATACACATCTCTCATTTTAATTCTTACGAGTTCATTAATGTGCATATTACATATTGTTATACGGAACATATTTATTGTATTGCGTAATATTACTTACTGCATCACAATATGAATTTTATTACTGTTTGTCCAGTGGGATCTCATAAATCCCCATTACAATTAATGATTCGGGGACTGGTAAAATGATAATAAATCCTTAAAGGATTTAACAAAGGCACCACTGTTTGTGGTGCGATATGAATAACCTCCGGTGAAACCGGAGGTCGTTACTCCCCTCCACTTACCAGCTCTGAAAGAGCTGAATATGTTGTCTAAGGGAAATATCTTTCATCGATCTTTATTCCGGATTGCATTATCAAACTCCTGTACTCCTCCTCAAAGCCCTTTTTCCTGTGGTGCTCTGATTGGTTCCTGATATAATCTATCAGATTGCCCAGATCCATATAAGAACAGGTGAAGGATCCATATCCATCGGCCCATCCGTCAAATCCCGGGAAGAGTCCGCTTTCCTTCATCCATACCGAAGTTGATACTTTCAACTCCCTCATAAAATCTGAAAGAGCATTTGAGGGGTGAAGATCGGTAAGTATGTGCAAGTGATTTTCAGTACCGTTTATCCGATACAAGTGACTGTTCTTGTTTTTTATTATCCCTGTAATGTAGGAATAGAGCTGGTCAGCATGCTCCGGAGTTAAGGCCTTTCAGGGCTTAGGGCTAGGAGGGCGGTCCCTACCTCCGGTTTCACCGGAGGTTATTCATATTCAGTCATATTCATGACTGTTCTGTAAAACCCCTTGCAGGGCTTTGGATCTGAACTAAACTGCCTGCCGGCAGTTTAGCATCTCCGTCAGGTTTTGGAGGGGTGCAGAATTTGGATTCCCCATCTAACAACCTGATTATTCAGCAAGGAAGATGTGTATAAAGAGTAGTCCTGGGGGAGGGGTTTAGGGAGAGGTTGATTCTCCTGGGGGACTGAGGGGTTATTGCTCCTCATTAATATAAATAGTGGCGCTCAGATTTTTTATCCGCCGCTTGGAAAGCCTTGGGTCTGATTCTAATCCGTATCCCTGAATTATCTGGTCCTCAGTGGTGATCTTTACAAATCTGTCGGTATAAATAATATTTTTCTTCTGATCCCAGAATAATAATTCTGTCTCAAGCTTTTCTTTGTTTTCGTTAATTGCAACCACACTGTCCTGAAGTTCCCATAAGTTTTTATTGTCAGTGTATTTGGCATATTTTGCCGAGACTGATGCGACCGGTTCTTTGTGGCCGTCATGAAACAGTACTTTAATTCCGGATTTGAATTCCGTGTAGGGAGTTTCCACCTTTTCATAACTCTCCATCAATGGTGCAGTCAGTACCAGCTGCAACCTTCCTGAGTCAGTATAAACTGTCCGGATATCTTTTCCAACCTGGGATGGCAGGGTAAGAATGTCGATTTTCTGAATTTCGACGCTTTTTTTCTCGCACGAAAAAACACCTAATGCTAAAACTATGAGAGCTGTAACAGCATTAAGCTTTTTTATCATTGTATTCCAGAATATGATTTAGCCCTGCAAGCACAAGGTCGGGCTGATAATTAACCTTATAACTTAATCTTTCTTTTAAATATCCGCTGTCTCCACCTGTAATGACAACCATATAATCGATGTTCTTTTCTTCAAATGCACGGATATATTCATTTATTTCATAAATAAGCCCGTTGATGACTCCTGCGGTTATGGCTTCCAGCGTGTTCTTACCGGGAGAATTGATCTGTTCGGTTGTGGAAGCATGAGGCAATTTTTTCGTAAACCTGTGCAGTGCCTTGAATCTCATACTTAAGCCAGGGGAAATGTTTCCGCCTTTATAAGTTTTGCCTGACAAATAATCGTATGTAACAGCACTTCCCGCATCAATTATCAGAACATTTCTTCCGGGGTACATGTAAAATGCGCCTGCAACAGCGGCAAGTCTGTCAGGGCCAATTGTTTCAGGTGTTTCATACTCATTTTTAAACGGAAGCTTTGTATGGTGCGAAAGTACATATACAAAGGGTATGTCGAGTGTTGCTATATCGATGATGAATTCCGGGATATCCCGGACTGTCGAGACTATTGCCTTACTGATTTTATGGGCAGCAAGTATCTCCTGAAGCTTTTCACAGCTAAACTGTTTGGTCCTGAAAGAGGTGATCTTATCATACCCGTTATATATTGCCATTTTTGTGGCAGTATTTCCAATGTCAAATATCAGGTTCATTTCAATTAAATCTATGGCAAAGGTAGTAAAGGAGATTCAGGAATAAAATAATATATTTTGGGAGGATGAAAACTATTACTACAGAGTCATCCACCTATGGAGACAATGGGAACATCAAATCAAATAACTATAAAAAAAGAAAGCAGCGATTTTGTAGTTCCTGGCAAAAATGGCCTCTCCCCAACCCCTCCCCCAAAGTGGGAGGGGCTAAGTCATTGTATTCTAAACCATTCCCCCTTCTCTCCTGGGCTACTCTTTATACACATCTCTCATTTTAATTCTTACGAGTTCATTATGTGCATATTACATATTGTTATAGGGAACATATTTATTGTATTGCGTATATTACTTACTGCATCACAATATGTATTTTATTACTGTTTGTCCAGTGGGATCTCATAAATCCCCATTACAATTAATGATTCGGGGACTGGTAAAATGATAATAAATCCTTAAAGGATTTAACAAAGGCACCACTGTTTGTGGTGCGATATGAATAACCTCCGGTGAAACCGGAGGTCGTTACTCCCCACCACTTACCAGCTCTGAAAGAGCTGAATATGTTGTCTAAGGGAAATATCTTTCATCGATCTTTATTCCGGATTGCATTATCAAACTCCTGTACTCCTCCTCAAAGCCCTTTTTCCTGTGGTGCTCTGATTGGTTCCTGATATAATCTATCAGATTGCCCAGATCCATATAAGAACAGGTGAAGGATCCATATCCATCGGCCCATCCGTCAAATCCCGGGAAGAGTCCGCTTTCCTTCATCCATACCGAAGTTGATACTTTCAACTCCCTCATAAAATCTGAAAGAGCATTTGAGGGGTGAAGATCGGTAAGTATGTGCAAGTGATTTTCAGTACCGTTTATCCGATACAAGTGACTGTTCTTGTTCTTTATTATCCCTGTAATGTAGGAATAGAGCTGGTCAGCATGCTCCGGGTTTATTGAAAGCATGCTGTTTTTGGTCCTGAACACGATGTGATACAGCAACTGTCGATAGCTGGCCATGGTAAAAAAGATTTAGTTAATAATACAACGAGACAAGACCAAGTTACAAAACCTGAATTAGATAAGCAAATATATTAAAGCCTTTCAGGGCTTAGGGCTAGGAGAGCGGTCCCTACCTCCGGTTTCACCGGAGGTTATTCATATTCAGTCATATTCATGACTGTTCTGTAAGCCCCTCAGTTTGGAGTGAACTAAACTGCCGGCAGGCAGTTTAGCATCTCCGTCAGGTTTTGGAGGGGTGCAGAATTTGGATTCCCCATCTAACAACCTGATTATTCAGCAAGGAAGATGTGTATAAAGAGTAGTCTCCTGGGAGAAGGGGGTTAGGGGGATGAGGCCGACAGACTTGGGAGAGGTGGAGGGTCGAAATTTACCAGGAAAAAACGAAAGAGTTATATAGTAGTTTACAGAGTTTCAGGAGTACTTACCGAGTTATTCTAAAGTTGAATAAAATTTTAATTAAACTAGTGTTCCTCTTTAAGTACTCTAGGCACTCCGTGTTAAGTGCTATTAGCACTCCAATTTACCGTGTATCTCTTTTGACATATTCCGGAGGACTTCAATCGCTGATTTAACAGTTTCTATATTGGTAATTGTAAGACTCAGCCTCGACCCCTTTTGTTTTACTGTCATCTTTTTCTGATGCATGGTTCACATAATTCATTATCGAGACGAATAATGAACTGCGATAAAAACCTGACGACGGATCAGTAATAAAATATGCTATCAGCAGATTATTTTTGAGCAGGATCTTTTCAATTCCTAAGTTTACGGCAATCCATTTGATCCTTACAATATCCAGAAGGGCAGAAGCCGGCGGAGGGATATTGCCGAACCTGTCGGTCAGCTTCTTCTCAAATGATAAAAGTGACTCATCTGTTGCGATCTCGTTGAGCTCTTTATATAGCCTGATCCTTTCAGAAATATTTGAAACATATTCATCGGGAAACATAATTTCAAGATCAGTATCAATTTGAAAATCTGATACATATTGTTTTTCCGCTTCTTCTTTTGCAGGCTTTCCCGTTTCCTTTTGTTCAGTAGAATTATCAACCGGTTCTGATTCTCTGAGTTCAGCCAGCGCCTCATTAAGGATCCTCTGGTATGTTTCAAAACCTACATCAGCGATAAAACCGCTTTGCTCACTTCCAAGCAGGTTACCCGAACCCCGGATGTCAAGGTCCTGCATTGCAATATTAAAACCGCTTCCAAGCTCCGAGAACTCCTCTATTGCTTTAAGCCTCCGCCGCGCTTCACTGGTAAGATTTTCAAGCGGGGGAGAAAGGAGATAACAAAATGCCTTCCTGTTTGATCTTCCGACCCGGCCCCTTAGCTGATGAAGTTCTGAAAGGCCGAAATGATGAGCATCATTTATAAATACTGTATTTGCATTCGGAATGTCGAGGCCCGATTCAATTATTGTGGTTGCAATGAGTACATCATAATCGCCCTGAATAAAATCGAACATCACATTTTCAATGTCCTTCCCTTCCATCTGGCCGTGTACAACAGCAGTTTTGACATTAGGGCAGATACGATTGATCTTTACCTGGATTTCTTTTATATTTTCAACCCTGTTATGGATAAAAAAGACCTGGCCGTTACGTGATACTTCATACTCAATCCCTTCCTTGATTATCTCCTCATTAAAACCATGAAGCTCAGTTACGATGGGCATCCTGTTGGGCGGCGGAGTGTTTATTATTGACAGGTCGCGGGCTCCCATCAGGGAGAACTGCAAAGTGCGGGGTATTGGAGTCGCAGTAAGGGTAAGCGTATCAACATTTGCCTTCATCTTCTTGATCTTTTCCTTTATGGATACACCGAATCTCTGCTCTTCATCGATGATCAGCAGGCCCAGATCCCTGAACTTTACCTCGTGACCAACAAGCTTATGGGTGCCTATTATTATATCAATCTTGCCCTCGGCAAGCTGATTGAAGATCTTCTTCTGATCGGCCGGTTTCCGGTGACGGCTTATATAATCGACATTACAGGGGAATCCCTTCAGCCTTGATGAAAACGTCTTGAAATGCTGAAGTGCAAGAATTGTTGTCGGTACAAGAATTGCTGTCTGCTTGCTGTCGGCAGCCGATTTGAATGCGGCCCTTACTGCCACTTCGGTCTTGCCGAAACCAACATCTCCGCACACCAGCCGGTCCATGGGATGATCGTTCTCCATATCATTCTTTACAGCTTGTGCGGCATTAAGCTGGTCAGGTGTATCTTCATAAATAAAAGATGCTTCGAGCTCGCGCTGAAGGTACGAATCGGGCGAAAATGAATATCCCGGTGATGACATCCTGGCAGCATAAAGCTGTATAAGATCTTTGGCAATATCCTTAACCCTTTTCTTTGTGTTCTGCTTCAGTTTCTGCCATGCGCCTGATCCGAGCTTGTAAATTTTCGGTTCACTGTTGTCCTTCCCTTTGTATTTTGAAATCCTGTGAAGGGAATGAATGGCTACATAAAGAATATCATTGTCTTTATAAACCAGCTTAATGGCTTCCTGAAGCTTCCCATTGACCTCAATCTTCTCAAGTCCTCCGAATTTCCCAATGCCATGATCAATATGAACAACATAATCACCAGGATTAAGTCCGGTGAGTTCTTTGACGGAAATACTCTCCTTCCTTGAAAAATAACCTCTTATCTTAAATTTATGGTACCTGTCAAATATCTGGTGATCAGTAAAAACAGCGATTCTGAGGTCATGATCGGTGAATCCGCTGTGAATATTAACAAGAAAGGGTTCAAACTGAACCTCAGGATTAATTTCAGCAAAAATATCCCTCAGCCTGTCGATCTGCGACTGGCTTTCTGAAACAATAAATGTCTGATATCCATTAAGTTTATTGGAAAGAAGCTTTTCAGAGAGGAGCTCAAAATTCTTATTGAAAACAGGCTGAGGCTCGGTATGGAATTCATATTTAATAGATGTTCCGAAGATGTTTTGTTTCCCGAATTCTATCGACCTGAATTTCTCAAAATCACTGAATATTTTGTTACCGGTTATAATTTGCCCTGCTTTGCCTGCTATCTGTCCCGAATCTTCTCTTTGCTGAGTCTGGTAATAGATGCTGTTTATTTTCTCCTTTATCAGTATTGCATCATCAGTCCAGATAATTGCAGAGGGTGGAAGAAAATCTGTAAATGAATCATTAATTACTTCAATTGATATGTCCTGTATATTAGGGATAATTGAAACCTGTTTTTGAATGGTTACTGAAAGCTGGTCGTCAGGGTTGAACGTCCTTATGGAATCAATCTCTTCGCCGAAAAAATCTATGCGGTAAGGGAAATCGGCAGAATATGAAAAGACATCAGCAATGCTTCCCCTTATTGAATACTGGCCTGGTTCATAGACAAAGTCGACCCGCTCGAAATTGTATTCGCGCAGCATCTCCTCAAGGAATTCGAGTGATAACCTGTCGCCTTTGTTTACCTGGAAAGTATTCTTTTTCAGATTCTTCCTGCTGATTACCTTTTCCATCAAAGATTCAGGATAGGTAACAATTACCCCTTTTCTTTTTCCGGAGGCAAGATAATTGAGCACTTCAGTGCGGAGAACGATATTGGCTGGTTCAGTTTGTTCATACTGGACCGATCTTTTATAGGTCGAAGGGAAAAAGAATACAGTTTCGTCGCCAGCAAGAGAAACAATATCATTGTAAAAATATGCAGCATCTTCTTTCTCGGGGATTATAACTATATGGATCAGCTGGGTATTCTGCAGTATATGAGAAAGGACAACAGGTTTTGATGAGCCAGATAATCCTTCGAGGCAAACCCTTGTTTCCGGCCGGTCTGAAGTTATCACTGCAAGAAGCTCGTTCAGCACTGCGTGACCTGAATAGAGTTTCGTTAAATCGTTTGCTTTCATCAAAAGGAATGTGGCGGCAAATTTAATTAATTGCCATCAAGAGCAAGCAAGGACTCAATTTTTCTGACCATGTTTTTTGATCCTGCATAGAAAGGAGTCCGCTGATGAAGAGATTCAGGAATAATTCCCAGTGTTCTTTCTATGCCATTAGAAGCCGCTCCGCCTGCCTGTTCTGCAATAAATGCTATAGGATTACATTCATAAACAAGACGTAATTTGCCACTGGGCGAATTTACATTGGGAGGATACAAAAATATTCCGCCCATAAGCAGATTCCGGTGAAAATCAGAGACCAGCGATCCGATATATCGTGATGTAAACGGCCTTCCTGTAGTTACATCCTCTTCCTGGCAGTACTTTATGAATTTTTTTATTCCGGCAGGAAAATAAATATAATTGCCTTCATTGACAGAATAAATCCTTCCTTCATCAGGTGTGATAATGCCTGGATGAGAAAGACAGAATTCACCGATTGAAGGATCAAGGGTGAATCCATTTACGCCATTTCCGGTTGTATAAACGAGCATTGTTGAAGATCCGTATATTATATATCCGGCAGCCACCTGCATTGAACCTTCCTGGATGAAATCTTCATTCCTGACCTTTTCTCCCCGCGGTGTTATTCTCCGGTAGATTGAAAAAACTGAACCTACTGAAACATTATAATCAATATTAGAGGATCCGTCAAGCGGATCCATGCAAACTACATAATTACCATTCCGTGCAAATTTTTCGGTAAATACTATTTCGTTCTGGTTCTCTTCAGTTGCTATCCCGCAGCATTCACCACTTGCCAGAAGTGCATTTATAAATGTTTTGTCGGCATAAACATCCAGTTTCTGCTGATTTTCTCCCTGTATATTTACTGATCCTGATTGACCTAAAATATCTACCAGTCCGGCCTTGGTAATTTTTTTATTGACAATTTTTGCGGCGGTACCAATATGGTGCAGAAGACTTGACAATTCCCCTTTTGCGAATGGAAAATCTTTCTGTCTTTGAATAACAAAATCATTAAGTGTGGTGATATTATAGATATTCATAGAATTGGTATTGATTATGGTCTTGTTATGATCAAGAGTTGATTTTGAGATAATGGTTCATAGTGTATAACACAAAGTTGGCTTAGCCAACGGATATCAACCCGTAGGGAAGAGGCAAAGTCCTATAGTGAGTTATGTGGCTAGCCAAGGTATTATAACAACGATCAAGAAATAGTCATTAGCATTTTATTCATGGAAATTGCTGATATTTAATATTTAATAAAATTACTAATAAGTTGAATTGAATTGTGAGGATGAACTCCTAAATTTGGCGGAAATTCTGAAATATGAAAGTATACAAGTTTGGGGGCGCTTCTGTTAATAATGCTGCCGGAATCCGGAATCTTGCAGGAATTGTATCTGCCGAAAAGGAGGATCTGGTAATTGTGGTCTCTGCTTTTGGAAAGACCACAAATGCCCTTGAAAGAGTTTTTAATGCATGGATAGCGGGGGATAAATCATACAAGGAGTTGCTTGATGACATTTACGGTTACCATCTGTCGGTTGCAGAGGAACTTTTCCCGTCAGGCAATTCGGGTAAAAGCAAAATAGACGTTTCATTTGCAAAACTTGAAGAGTATCTTGCAGTTTCAGGGAAATCAGGTTATGATTTTGAATATGATCAGATTGTCTCGTATGGAGAAATATGGTCGACAATTATAGTCGCGGAATTCCTGAAAAAATATGGTCTTAATGCTGAGTGGGTTGATATAAGGGGTAACCTGATAACAGACGACCGGTTTCGTGATGCTGAATTCCTGTGGAACGAAAGCTCGGCAAGGATCAGGAACGTATTTAATTTCAGGGGAACAAAATATTATGTTACCCAGGGATTCATAGGAAGCACAATTGCCGGTCAGACCACCACGCTTGGAAGGGAAGGCTCAGATTATACGGCTGCTTTGCTCGCCAATATACTTGATGCAGAGGTTGTTGTGGTATGGAAGGATGTTCCAGGCCTGCTGAATGCAGATCCCAAATGGCTTCCCGATGCAAGCATGCTTGAGGAAGTTTCATATCGCGAAGCAGTTGAAATGACCTTCTCGGGTGCAAAAGTGATCCATCCCAAAACGATTAAGCCGCTTCACAATAAGAATATTCCGCTTCATGTCAGGTCTTTTATCAATCCTGAACAGAAAGGAACAGTCATCAAATCCGATACCGTATTGAAACACGGGCTTCCCCTCTTCATTAAGAAAGAAAACCAGATCATGATTTCTATTGTCCCGAAGGATTTTTCGTTCGCAATGGGCGAAAACCTCAGCAGGATCTTCTATTTGTTCGTGCAGAATGGCATAAAGGTCAATGTTGTGGAAGCAAGCGCTATAAGCATTGATGTCTGTATTGATGATGACAGGACAAAAGTGGAATCTGTGATCGACGATCTTAAAGGCGAATTTTCTGCAATTTATAATGAAGATGTGGAGATGCTTTCAATCAGGCATTATACTCCTGAGGCTATCGAAAGGATAACCCACGGCAGGGAGATTCTGCTGGAGCAACGGACCAGAAGCACAGTAGGTTTGTTGTAAGGAAGAATTGCTTCCCGTTGTAACTCTTCATTACGGCTACAATTTTGGAATAGTATTGCATTAGACAATATTATACCTGCACAACAATACTTACCTGGATCGATAACGATTCTAACTGTAAGGCAATCTATCTCTCGAACTGCAGCCTCTGTCCACGGTAGTTATCATCGATCGACTCCGTTATCGTAAACAATATTACCATTCAAAATTGTCTTTACCACCCTCGATCTGAATGTTGTGCCTTCGAATGGCGACCAGCCGCATTTATAAAGGATATTCTCCTTTGATACTGTCCATGGATTATCAGGGATCGACAAGACAAAGGTCAGCTTTATATCCCTCCCTTAAAAAACCACGCTCCTTTATATTAAAGAGTATGGCAGGGTTATGACACATCTTTTCCACAATCTTCTCAATCGGGATCATTTTCCTGTGCCACAATTCCAGCATTGCCACCAGTGAATGCTGAACAAGCGGACCGCCTGAAGGGGCTTTGAAATAGCTGTTGTTTTTTTCCTCCAGGGTATGCGGAGCATGATCTGTTGCCACAATATCAATAACATCATTAATTGTACTGTTCAGTAAAGCTTCCCTGTCGAACCTTGTTTTAATTGCCGGATTCCACTTCACCAGGGAGCCTTTCTCATCATACGATGATTCATCGAACCATAAATGATGAACGCATACCTCACCTGTAATTCGTTTCCGGCTGAGAGGCAGTTCGTTGCTGAACAGCTTCATTTCATCGGCTGTTGAAAGATGCAGGATATGCAGCCGGGTATCATACTCTTTTGCAAGGTTTACTGCATACGAGGAAGACAGGAAGCAGGCTTCGCGGCTGCGGATCAGCGGATGCATTTTTACCGGTACATCTTCTCCGTATTTTCCTCTGTATAATTTCGCTGTTTCTTTTAATGACTGGTTCAGCCTCGCAATGGCATGCTACGGGCATTGTGGCCTTTGCGAAAAGGATTCTTAAAGTCTCTTCATTGTCAACAAGCATATTTCCGGTGGAGGATCCCATAAATAGCTTTATTCCGCACACCTCGGAAGTGTCGGCCTTCATCACTTCATCAATATTGGAATTGGTGGCGCCGATATAAAAGGAATAATTTGCAAGTGAATTTTCAGATCCCAGCCTGAATTTTTCATTCAGGAGTGCAATTGTAGACTGTCTGGGGAATTGTGTTTGGCATATCCATGAATGAAGTAATTCCCCCTGCAACAGCAGCGCGCGATTCACTGAAGATATCTCCCTTATGAGTAAGTCCAGGTTCCCTGAAATGGACCTGGTCGTCAATTACCCCGGGCATCAGCAGCAATCCTCTGGCATCAATTATTTGTGAATTTTCCGGGATTATTATCTCCCCGGCGGGTCTGATCGCAGATATTAATTCATCATTAATGAGAAGTTCCGCTTTGAAAGGTCAGTCCTTCATTTATGATGGTGGCATTTTTGATAAGGATACTGCTCATAGGTATTGAATTTCAAATAATTAATCGACTTCCCCCTTTGGTGCTGTTGAAAAAGTCTTTTTAACCGCAAAGCGCGCTAAGGATCTACGCAAAGCACGCAAAGGCAAAACATTGGGATTGAGCTCTTTGCGAACTTTGCGTTAAATCTTTATGACACTTTGCGGTTAATGGATTTTAACTTTTTCAACAACCCCAGAGGGGGTCTGTTTGTATTTTATAAACAAGCTCCTCATCTTCATCCTGAGCACACCCCATATTGCCTCATTAAAGATACCTCCTGACATTTTCGAAGTTCCCATTTTCCGGTCAGTAAATATGATAGGTATCTCAACTATTTTATAGCCAAGCTTCCATGCTGTAAATTTCATTTCGATCTGAAAACAATATCCCTTTGATTTTATATGAGCAGGTTTGATGTTTTCAAGGACCTCTTTTTTATAACAGATGAATCCGGCTGTGGAGTCCATAATTTTCATGCCCGTTACCATTCTTACATAAACTGATGCAAAGTAAGACATCAGTACACGGCTCAGAGGCCAGTTTACTACATTTACTCCGCTGATATACCTTGAACCTATTGCCATATCCGCTCCCTGGTCGATGCAGGCATTATGGAGCCTTACAAGGTCATTCGGATCGTGGGAAAAGTCAGCATCCATTTCATATATAAAGGTATATTCATTTTCGAGAGCCCATTTGAATCCTGTGATATATGCGGTTCCAAGGCCAAGTTTGCCAGGCCTTTCTATTATATGAACATTTGGAAATGATTTGCTCAGATTTTTAACAATATCCGCAGTTCCGTCAGGGGAATTATCGTCGATAACCAGTATGTCGAATGGCATTGGAAGAGAAGAAATGGCCTTGATAAGTACTTCTATGTTTTCCTTTTCCTTATAAGTTGGGATGATAACTATGTTTGACATAAAATAGAATAATATGCGAAAATAAGATTTTTCATTTTTAAGATGCTAATTTTAAATTAAATAATGATCCGGAATTGTATTTTGTTAATTATAATGGTTAGATATGCGTGTACAATGTCATAATTTTACACGGATTGAAACTCTGAAGTTGTGAAATAGAATTATATTTAAATTAGAGAATCATCACCGTATCAATATTTAACAAACAAGCTAATTAAGATTGCAGACAATGCTTTTTTCTAATCAGGATAAGATAATAAAATGGGATAACCGGAAATTATTTATCTCCCTTCTGGCACTATGGTTTATTGTTAATATCATTCAGTCTCTTCTGACAGAAGTAATATCGGACGAAGCCTATTACTTTCTGTATGGAAAATTCCTTGCATGGGGCTATTACGATCATCCTCCGATGGTGGCTCTTATGATTAGATTGAGCTCAATTTTATTTGATGGTAATCTTGGAATCAGGTTCATGACTGTCTTTTTGCAGTTGGGAACCCTGTTGTTAACCTGGGAGGTTATTGAAGAGAGTAAGTATGAACGATCAGGTGTCCTTTATTTCTTCCTGATTTCAGCCTCAATGACAATGTTCACTGCTTATGGCTTTATAACAACACCAGATGCCTCATTACTGTTCTTTACTGCTTTATTCCTTTATGGCTATAAGGGTTTTCTCGAAAAAGGGAGCTGGGCAATGGTTTTCATTTTGTCAATCTCAATGGCCGGTCTGGTTTACAGTAAATATCAGGCAGTATTGGTAATAGGATTTGTTGTGCTGTCCAATTTAAAAATCCTGAAGTCGTGGAGATTCTGGATTGCGGGAATATTGCTATAATTATTCTAAGCCCGCATATTGTCTGGCAGGTAGCAAACGATTTTCCAAGTTTCAAATTTCATCTCGTAGAGAGGTCAGAAGAATTCAAATGGATATTCTTCCTGGAATATCTTCCTAATCAAATGGTTATCTTTAATCCGTTCATACTTGGAGCTATTATTTATGTATTGATAAAATACAAATTCCCCGATCTGTTTATGAGGGCTCTCCTTTTCCTCATAATCGGGTTTATAGGATTCTTCTGGATTACATCATTCAGAGGGCATGTTGAACCTCACTGGACTGTTGCCTGCTCAGGGCCTATAATAATATTACTGGTAAATTATATTAAGAATGACGAGGGCCTGAGAAAATATGTGAATTATTTTATAGCTCCTTCTTTAGTTTTAATTCTTATTACCAGGATTTTACTTATAACCGATATCCCTCTGATGACTAAATCGGATATGAATGGTAAGAGGGAAAAGTATGAATTCATTGAATCTGTTTCAAAAGATCTCCCGGTAGTATTTCTCTCCTCATTTCAGGGTCCTTCATTGTTTTCATTTTTCACCGGGAAAGAGGCTTTCCCGGTCAGTACTTTATTAACACGTCAGACCCAGTATGATATCTGGCAGTTTGAAAGGAAATACCTTAATAAGCCGGTATTTATTGCTTAATTCACGCGGTTCTCGGGCCAACACTTTATGAAAAAGACGGATTTACTTTTACCGGATACAAAACCGATAGTCTTCAGACAACGAACAGGTTAAAAATATCTTTTGACATTCCATCAGATCAATTCAATCCTGGTGATACGGTGAGTATGGCATTTACAACAAACAATCCCGGCGATTATGACATCGACTTTAATCATTCTCAGTTCCCTGTTGAGGTTTATGCAGCTTTCTTAAAAGGAAAGGAGACGCATATTCAGCCTGTTGAATTATCAGAGCCGATCGATATCATTCAAAAAGGCCAGTCAGTTAAACGGAAAATGAAAATGGTTGTTCCGGATGTTTCTGAGGGTATTTATCAATTTGGCATTACGCTTCAGACTGATCTGGGACCGACATTGAACTGCCATTTTGTGAAAATTATAATCAGTGATCATGATTGACAAAATTTTTCTTCTGAAGTTTATCAAGTTTTGTGCTGTAGGGTTTTCCGGAATGGTGATTGATTTTGGAACTACCTGGCTGTTAAAGGAAAAGGCCAGGGTAAATAAGTACATTGCAAATTCAGCAGGATTTGTTCTTGCAGCAACATCAAATTATATATGGAACCGTTTATGGACATTTCAAAGTGAAAACAATCAGATAGCATTTGAATATCTATCATTTATAATCATCTCTGTGATAGGACTGGGAATAAATAACCTGGTAATATTTATTTTTTCCGATAAATTAAAATTCAATTTTTATTTTTCCAAGCTTATTGCCATAGGAGTAGTTACAATCTGGAATTTTATAATGAATTATCTTATAACATTCCGATAATGCCAAAAAAAAATCCTGATTTTTTTGGGAGGATGATTAAAAACTCTATCTTTGACGTCCCAAAAGTAAGGGATACTTCTGAGCTAAGGCGAAGGAGTTTTTTAGTTCTTTGAAATAATGAAGTAGCAACCAGGCGAGAGAAGAATTGCTCTCGCCAAAGAACTTGTTAGTATTTTGGAATTGAGCAAAAGAGGATTGATCTTTGAAAAAGACAAAAAGAACAAATTTTTACAATGAAGAGTTTGATCCTGGCTCAGGATGAACGCTAGCGGGAGGCTTAACACATGCAAGTCGAGGGGCAGCACGAGGTAGCAATACTTTGGTGGCGACCGGCGCACGGGTGAGTAACACGTATGCAACCTACCCTGTACAGGGGGATAACCCGGAGAAATTCGGACTAATATCCCATAATGATATTGAGAGGCATCTTTTAATATTTAAAGCTCAGGCGGTACGGGCTGGGCATGCGGAACATTAGCTAGTTGGCAGGGTAACGGCCTACCAAGGCATCGATGTTTAGGGGACCTGAGAGGGTGATCCCCCACACTGGTACTGAGACACGGACCAGACTCCTACGGGAGGCAGCAGTGAGGAATATTGGTCAATGGGCGCAAGCCTGAACCAGCCATCCCGCGTGAAGGAAGAAGGCGCTATGCGTTGTAAACTTCTTTTCCAGGGGGTGAATTTTCCGGTCGTGACCGGGATTGACGGTACCCTGGGAATAAGCATCGGCTAACTCCGTGCCAGCAGCCGCGGTAATACGGAGGATGCGAGCGTTATCCGGATTTATTGGGTTTAAAGGGTGCGTAGGCGGATCAATAAGTCAGTGGTGAAAACCTGCAGCTTAACTGTAGATGTGCCGTTGATACTGTTGGTCTTGAGTATGGTCAAGGTAGGCGGAATGTGTAATGTAGCGGTGAAATGCTTAGATATTACACAGAACACCGATTGCGAAGGCAGCTTGCTGGGCCATTACTGACGCTGATGCACGAAAGCGTGGGGATCGAACAGGATTAGATACCCTGGTAGTCCACGCCGTAAACGATGATCACTCGCTGTTGGCGATACACAGTCAGCGGCTAAGCAAAAGCATTAAGTGATCCACCTGGGGAGTACGGCCGCAAGGCTGAAACTCAAAGGAATTGACGGGGGCCCGCACAAGCGGAGGAACATGTGGTTTAATTCGATGATACGCGAGGAACCTTACCTGGGCTTAAATGTAGAGTGCATTTTGCTGAAAGGCAGATTTTCTTCGGAACTCTCTGCAAGGTGCTGCATGGTTGTCGTCAGCTCGTGCCGTGAGGTGTCGGGTTAAGTCCCATAACGAGCGCAACCCTTATCGTTAGTTGCCAGCGGGTAATGCCGGGAACTCTAACGAAACTGCCGGTGTAAACCGAGAGGAAGGTGGGGATGACGTCAAATCAGCACGGCCCTTATGTCCAGGGCTACACACGTGTTACAATGGCCGGTACAGAGGGCAGCTACCTGGAGACAGGATGCGAATCTCGAAAGCCGGTCTCAGTTCGGATCGGAGTCTGCAACTCGACTCCGTGAAGCTGGATTCGCTAGTAATCGCGCATCAGCCATGGCGCGGTGAATACGTTCCCGGGCCTTGTACACACCGCCCGTCAAGCCATGGAAGTTGGGGGTACCTGAAGTCCGTAACCGCAAGGAGCGGCCTAGGGTAAAACCAGTGACTGGGGCTAAGTCGTAACAAGGTAGCCGTACCGGAAGGTGCGGCTGGAACACCTCCTTTCTGGAGAAGATTGATCTGTTCTCCGCCTGGTCTGCTTCATTTATAATATTTTGAGTTGCAAGTTGCATGTTGCAGGTTAACTTCAACTAAATCAGCAACAGCGAATCTCAGCAACCGGACAGATAGTCCCATAGCTCAGTTGGTTAGAGCGCTACACTGATAATGTAGAGGTCCTCAGTTCAACTCTGAGTGGGACTACAGAAGCAGTATTGAGAGTGAGAGTGAGAGTCGAGAGTTTTCATAAATCACACTCAACTGTCAGAACATCACACCTGCAGGCATTCTGAGATCTGATATTGGGGAATTAGCTCAGTTGGCCAGAGCACCTGCCTTGCACGCAGGGGGTCAAGGGTTCGACTCCCTTATTCTCCACCAGTTAATTTGAAAATTAGCTAATTTGAAAATTTGAAAATAGAATTCCATTTTCAAATTGTCACATTTTCAAATTTTCAAATTGATAAGGTTCTTTGACATATTGGCAATTTGAAAAATTAATAAGATTATATTCGAGAAAAGTAAATAAGGGCGCATGGCGAATGCCTAGGCTCTCAGAGGCGACGAAGGACGTGACAAGCTGCGATAAGCTGCGGGGAGGAGCAAATATCCATTACATCCGCGGATTTCCGAATGGGGCAACCCATCACGCTGAAGGCGTGATATTCCGAGTAATCGGGAAGCAAACCCGGAGAACTGAAACATCTTAGTACCCGGAGGAAGAGAAAACAAAGAAGTGATTCCCTAAGTAGTGGCGATCGAACGGGGAAAAGCCCAAACCGATAATTGTTTCGGCAATTATGGGGTTGAAGGACCTCAATATTTATTAATGATCAGAAGCGGAAGTTTTCTGGAAAGAGACACCATAGGGGGTGAAAGTCCTGTACGCGTATAGATCATTAATAATAGAGGTATCCTGAGTAGGTCGGGACACGAGAAATCCTGACTGAAACTGCCAGGACCATCTGGCAAGGCTAAATACTTCTGAGAGACCGATAGTGAACCAGTACCGTGAGGGAAAGGTGAAAAGCACCCCGAACAGGGGAGTGAAATAGTACCTGAAACCGTGCGCTTACAACCTGTCGGAGTCGCGCTTTAGGGCGTGATGACGGCGTGCCTTTTGCATAATGAGCCTACGAGTTACACTTCACTAGCAAGGTTAAGACTTATAGAGTTGGAGCCGAAGCGAAAGCGAGTCTGAATAGGGCGTATAGTTAGTGGAGGTAGACGCGAAACTTTGTGATCTATCCTTGGTCAGGCTGAAGTTCCGGTAACACGGGATGGAGGGCCGAACTAGTTGACGTTGAAAAGTCTTTGGATGAACTGAGGATAGGGGTGAAAGGCTAATCAAACTGAGAAATAGCTCGTACTCCCCGAAATGCATTTAGGTGCAGCCTCGGTAGGAGTCTTGCAGAGGTAGAGCTACTGATAAGGCTAGAGGGCTTCACCGCCTATCGATCCTTGACAAACTCCGAATGCTGCAAGATGATCTCCGGGAGTGAGCCTGCGGGTGCTAAGGTCCGTGGACAAAAGGGAAAGAACCCAGATCATCAGCTAAGGTCCCGAAATATATGCTAAGTTGAATTAACGAGGTGCGATTGCTTAGACAGCTAGGATGTTGGCTTGGAAGCAGCCATTCATTTAAAGAGTGCGTAACAGCTCACTAGTCGAGCGATTGTGCGTGGATAATAAACGGGCATAAGCATATTACCGAAGCTATGGACTCACGCTTTAAGGCGTGATTGGTAGGGGAGCATTCCAGTCAGCGCAGAAGAAGTATCGTAAGGTATTTTGGAGCGGCTGGAAAAGAAGATGTAGGCATAAGTAACGATAATGCCGGTGAGAAACCTGCACACCGAAAGACTAAGGTTTCCTGATCAACGCTAATCGGATCAGGGTTAGTCGGGTCCTAAGGGTAAGCCGATAGGCGATCCTAATGGATAACTGGTTAATATTCCAGTACCACCGTATACTGCGAAGGGGAGACGGAGGAGTGAAAGATCCGCGTACTGACGGAATAGTACGTTAAAGGGTGTAGTTATATCGCAAGGTTAATAGCTTAGCGATGATGAACCTGAGAGTACCATGAGCCTTCGGGCAAGTGGATAGTGATCCTAAACAGACTTCCAAGAAAAACCTCTAAGCATCAGGTATATGGTGCCCGTACCACAAACCGACACAGGTAGTCGAGGAGAGAATCCTAAGGTGCTCGAGTGATCCGTGGCTAAGGAACTAGGCAAATTAGACCTGTAACTTTGGAATAAAGGTCTCCTGTCAGCGATGATGGGACGCAGATAAATGGCCCAGGCGACTGTTTAGCAAAAACACATGGCTTTGCGAAATCGAAAGATGAGGTATAAGGCCTGACACCTGCCCGGTGCTGGAAGGTTAAGAGGGGGGGTTATCTGTAGCAATATGGAGAAGCTCTGAATTGAAGCCCCAGTAAACGGCGGCCGTAACTATAACGGTCCTAAGGTAGCGAAATTCCTTGTCGGGTAAGTTCCGACCTGCACGAATGGTGTAACGATCTGGGCACTGTCTCAGCCACGAGCTCGGTGAAATTGTAGTTCCGGTGAAGATGCCGGATACCCGCAACGGGACGGAAAGACCCCGTGAACCTTTACTATAGCTTAACATTGATTTTGGGTAAGTAATGTGTAGGATAGGTCGGAGACTATGAAGCGGTTTCGCCAGGAATCGTGGAGTCATCCTTGAAATACGACCCTTTATTTATCTGGAACCTAACTCCCGCTTAAGCGGGAAGACATTGTTTGGTGGGTAGTTTGACTGGGGTGGTCGCCTCCAAAAGAGTAACGGAGGCTTCTCAAGGTGCCCTCAGCACGATTGGTAACCGTGCGGAGAGTGCAATGGCATAAGGGCGCTTGACTGTGAGACTGACAAGTCGATCAGGTACGAAAGTAGAGCATAGTGATCCGGTGGTTCCGTATGGAAGGGCCATCGCTCAAAGGATAAAAGGTACTCCGGGGATAACAGGCTGATCGCCGCCAAGAGCTCATATCGACGCGGCGGTTTGGCACCTCGATGTCGGCTCGTCACATCCTGGGGCTGGAGAAGGTCCCAAGGGTTCGGCTGTTCGCCGATTAAAGTGGCACGCGAGCTGGGTTCAGAACGTCGTGAGACAGTTCGGTCCCTATCTGTTGTGGGCGTAGGAGATTTGAGAGAACCTGACACTAGTACGAGAGGACCGTGTTGGACAGACCTCTAGTGTACCTGTTGTGGCGCCAGCTGCATCGCAGGGTAGCTATGTTTGGAAGAGATAAGCACTGAAAGCATCTAAGTACGAAGCTCGTCTCAAGATGAGATCTCCTTTAAGGGTCGTTGAAGACTACGACGTTGATAGGCTGCAGGTGTAAAGGCGGTAACGTCAAAGCCGAGCAGTACTAATTACCCGTAAACTTTCCGGGTAGGATCTTATTGATTTTTCAAGCCAGTATGTCAATAATATTGTATTAGACAGGTCTCAGACCTGTCTGTAGTCTTAAGGTGACTATAGCGACGGGGTTCCACCTCTTCCCATTCCGAACAGAGAAGTTAAGCCCGTCAGCGCCGATGGTACTGCGTTAGTGGGAGAGTAGGTAGTCGCCGACTTATAATCGAAAGCCCTTCAGGAAACTGAAGGGCTTTCTGTTTTTATAATATTATAACTCAATCATAATACATAATATAATATATCCAATAATATTAAATAAAATATTTATTAAAAATATTCATGAGAATAATTTGATTAATAAAAATCATTTCATACATTTGCACCCGCTTTTGGAGCGAAGAGTTAATTGAAGGGATAAAAGAGATAGAATTCCGGCTTCAGGAAGAAGGGGAAAGAAGAGGATGAGAAAGCCGGAAAAAATATCTCATTTTTTTTGGATAGGAGAGAAGAATGATTAACTTTATCGCCCCAAAAGTAAAAAAGGGAAAAATTTCCGCTCCCTGTCAGAATTAAAACTGAGATGAAGCGGACAACCAAAAGTTCTTTGAAATAATGAAGTAGCAACCAGGCGAGATGAAGAATGCTCTCGCTAAGAAACTTGTTAGTATTTTAGAATTGAGCGTAAGAGGATTGATCTTTGAAAAAGACAAAAAGAATAAATTTTTACAATGAAGAGTTTGATCCTGGCTCAGGATGAACGCTAGCGGGAGGCTTAACACATGCAAGTCGAGGGGCAGCACGAGGTAGCAATACTTTGGTGGCGACCGGCGCACGGGTGAGTAACACGTATGCAACCTACCCTGTACAGGGGGATAACCCGGAGAAATTCGGACTAATATCCCATAATGATATTGAGAGGCATCTTTTAATATTTAAAGCTCAGGCGGTACGGGATGGGCATGCGGAACATTAGCTAGTTGGCAGGGTAACGGCCTACCAAGGCTTCGATGTTTAGGGGACCTGAGAGGGTGATCCCCCACACTGGTACTGAGACACGGACCAGACTCCTACGGGAGGCAGCAGTGAGGAATATTGGTCAATGGGCGCAAGCCTGAACCAGCCATCCCGCGTGAAGGAAGAAGGCGCTATGCGTTGTAAACTTCTTTTCCAGGGGGTGAATTTTCCGGTCGTGACCGGGATTGACGGTACCCTGGGAATAAGCATCGGCTAACTCCGTGCCAGCAGCCGCGGTAATACGGAGGATGCGAGCGTTATCCGGATTTATTGGGTTTAAAGGGTGCGTAGGCGGATCAATAAGTCAGTGGTGAAAACCTGCAGCTTAACTGTAGATTTGCCGTTGATACTGTTGGTCTTGAGTATGGTCAAGGTAGGCGGAATGTGTAATGTAGCGGTGAAATGCTTAGATATTACACAGAACACCGATTGCGAAGGCAGCTTGCTGGGCCATTACTGACGCTGATGCACGAAAGCGTGGGGATCGAACAGGATTAGATACCCTGGTAGTCCACGCCGTAAACGATGATCACTCGCTGTTGGCGATACACAGTCAGCGGCTAAGCAAAAGCATTAAGTGATCCACCTGGGGAGTACGGCCGCAAGGCTGAAACTCAAAGGAATTGACGGGGGCCCGCACAAGCGGAGGAACATGTGGTTTAATTCGATGATACGCGAGGAACCTTACCTGGGCTTAAATGTAGAGTGCATTTTGCTGAAAGGCAGATTTTCTTCGGAACTCTCTGCAAGGTGCTGCATGGTTGTCGTCAGCTCGTGCCGTGAGGTGTCGGGTTAAGTCCCATAACGAGCGCAACCCTTATCGTTAGTTGCCAGCGGGTAATGCCGGGAACTCTAACGAAACTGCCGGTGTAAACCGAGAGGAAGGTGGGGATGACGTCAAATCAGCACGGCCCTTATGTCCAGGGCTACACACGTGTTACAATGGCCGGTACAGAGGGCAGCTACCTGGAGACAGGATGCGAATCTCGAAAGCCGGTCTCAGTTCGGATCGGAGTCTGCAACTCGACTCCGTGAAGCTGGATTCGCTAGTAATCGCGCATCAGCCATGGCGCGGTGAATACGTTCCCGGGCCTTGTACACACCGCCCGTCAAGCCATGGAAGTTGGGGGTACCTGAAGTCCGTAACCGCAAGGAGCGGCCTAGGGTAAAACCAGTGACTGGGGCTAAGTCGTAACAAGGTAGCCGTACCGGAAGGTGCGGCTGGAACACCTCCTTTCTGGAGAAGATTGATCTGTTCTCCGCCTGGTCTGCTTCATTTATAATATTTTGATTTGAAAATTAGCTAATTTGATAATTTGAAAATAGAATTCCATTTTCAGATTGACACATTTGCAAATTTTCAAATTGATAAGGTTCTTTGACATATTGGCACATTTGAAAAATTAATAAGATTATATTCGAGAAAAGTAAATAAGGGCGCATGGCGAATGCCTAGGCTCTCAGAGGCGACGAAGGACGTGACAAGCTGCGATAAGCTGCGGGGAGGAGCAAATATCCATTACATCCGCGGATTTCCGAATGGGGCAACCCATCACGCTGAAGGCGTGATATTCCGAGTAATCGGGAAGCAAACCCGGAGAACTGAAACATCTTAGTACCCGGAGGAAGAGAAAACAAAGAAGTGATTCCCTAAGTAGTGGCGATCGAACGGGGAAAAGCCCAAACCATAATTGTTTCGGCAATTATGGGGTTGAAGGACCTCAATATTTATTAATGATCAGAAGCGGAAGTTTTCTGGAAAGAGACACCATAGGGGGTGAAAGTCCTGTACGCGTAGAGATCATTAATAATAGAGGTATCCTGAGTAGGTCGGGACACGAGAAATCCTGACTGAATCTGCCAGGACCATCTGGCAAGGCTAAATACTTCTGAGAGACCGATAGTGAACCAGTACCGTGAGGGAAAGGTGAAAAGCACCCCGAACAGGGGAGTGAAATAGTACCTGAAACCGTGCGCTTACAACCTGTCGGAGTCACGCTTAGGCGTGATGACGGCGTGCCTTTTGCATAATGAGCCTACGAGTTACACTTCACTAGCAAGGTTAAGACTTATAGAGTTGGAGCCGAAGCGAAAGCGAGTCTGAATAGGGCGTATAGTTAGTGGAGGTAGACGCGAAACTTTGTGATCTATCCTTGGTCAGGCTGAAGTTCCGGTAACACGGGATGGAGGGCCGAACTAGTTGACGTTGAAAAGTCTTTGGATGAACTGAGGATAGGGGTGAAAGGCTAATCAAACTGAGAAATAGCTCGTACTCCCCGAAATGCATTTAGGTGCAGCCTCGGTAGGAGTCTTGCAGAGGTAGAGTTACTGATAAGGCTAGAGGGCTTCACCGCCTATCGATCCTTGACAAACTCCGAATGCTGCAAGATGATCTCCGGGAGTGAGCCTGCGGGTGCTAAGGTCCGTGGACAAAAGGGAAAGAACCCAGATCATCAGCTAAGGTCCCGAAATATATGCTAAGTTGAATTAACGAGGTGCGATTGCTTAGACAGCTAGGATGTTGGCTTGGAAGCAGCCATTCATTTAAAGAGTGCGTAACAGCTCACTAGTCGAGCGATTGTGCGTGGATAATAAACGGGCATAAGCATATTACCGAAGCTATGGACTGACGATGCAAATCGTCATTGGTAGGGGAGCATTCCAGTCAGCGCAGAAGAAGTATCGTAAGGTATTTTGGAGCGGCTGGAAAAGAAGATGTAGGCATAAGTAACGATAATGCCGGTGAGAAACCGGCACACCGAAAGACTAAGGTTTCCTGATCAACGCTAATCGGATCAGGGTTAGTCGGGTCCTAAGGGTAAGCCGATAGGCGATCCTAATGGATAACTGGTTAATATTCCAGTACCACCGTATACTGCGAAGGGGAGACGGAGGAGTGAAAGATCCGCGTACTGACGGAATAGTACGTTAAAGGGTGTAGTTATATCGCAAGGTTAATAGCTTAGCGATGATGAACCTGAGAGTACCATGAGCCTTCGGGCAAGTGGATAGTGATCCTAAACAGACTTCCAAGAAAAACCTCTAAGCATCAGGTGTATGGTGCCCGTACCACAAACCGACACAGGTAGTCGAGGAGAGAATCCTAAGGTGCTCGAGTGATCCGTGGCTAAGGAACTAGGCAAATTAGACCTGTAACTTTGGAATAAAGGTCTCCTGTCAGCGATGATGGGACGCAGATAAATGGCCCAGGCGACTGTTTAGCAAAAACACATGGCTTTGCGAAATCGAAAGATGAAGTATAAGGCCTGACACCTGCCCGGTGCTGGAAGGTTAAGAGGGGGGGTTATCTGTAGCAATATGGAGAAGCTCTGAATTGAAGCCCCAGTAAACGGCGGCCGTAACTATAACGGTCCTAAGGTAGCGAAATTCCTTGTCGGGTAAGTTCCGACCTGCACGAATGGTGTAACGATCTGGGCACTGTCTCAGCCACGAGCTCGGTGAAATTGTAGTTCCGGTGAAGATGCCGGATACCCGCAACGGGACGGAAAGACCCCGTGAACCTTTACTATAGCTTAACATTGATTTTGGGTAAGTAATGTGTAGGATAGGTCGGAGACTATGAAGCGGTTTCGCCAGGAATCGTGGAGTCATCCTTGAAATACGACCCTTTATTTATCTGGAACCTAACCCCCGCATAAGCGGGGAGACATTGTTTGGTGGGTAGTTTGACTGGGGTGGTCGCCTCCAAAAGAGTAACGGAGGCTTCTCAAGGTGCCCTCAGCACGATTGGTAACCGTGCGCAGAGTGCAATGGCATAAGGGCGCTTGACTGTGAGACTGACAAGTCGATCAGGTACGAAAGTAGAGCATAGTGATCCGGTGGTTCCGTATGGAAGGGCCATCGCTCAAAGGATAAAAGGTACTCCGGGGATAACAGGCTGATCGCCGCCAAGAGCTCATATCGACGCGGCGGTTTGGCACCTCGATGTCGGCTCGTCACATCCTGGGGCTGGAGAAGGTCCCAAGGGTTCGGCTGTTCGCCGATTAAAGTGGCACGCGAGCTGGGTTCAGAACGTCGTGAGACAGTTCGGTCCCTATCTGTTGTGGGCGTAGGAGATTTGAGAGAACCTGACACTAGTACGAGAGGACCGTGTTGGACAGACCTCTAGTGTACCTGTTGTGGCGCCAGCTGCATCGCAGGGTAGCTATGTTTGGAAGAGATAAGCACTGAAAGCATCTAAGTACGAAGCTCGTCTCAAGATGAGATCTCCTTTAAGGGTCGTTGAAGACTACGACGTTGATAGGTTGCAGGTGTAAAGGCGGTAACGTCAAAGCCGAGCAATACTAATTACCCGTAAACTTTCCGGGTAGGATCTTATTGATTTTTCAAGCCGGTATGTCAATAATATTGTGTATTGTTGAGACAGGTCTGAGACCTGTCTGTACAATGCAAAAGTCTTAAGGTGACTATAGCTACGGGGTTCCACCTCTTCCCATTCCGAACAGAGAAGTTAAGCCCGTCAGCGCCGATGGTACTGCGTTAGTGGGAGAGTAGGTAGTCGCCGGCTTATAATCGAAAGCCCTTCAGAAAACTGAGGGGCTTTCTGTTTTTATTCATTTTACCTCATCCCCAAACCTCTTCTCCCGGAGGGCTAACCTTTATACACAATTTATACTTGATTATAAATCAGGATGTTAAACAGGTAATAATTAAACGATATGATAAGGTCTATTTAACCACGGAGTCGCACGGAGTTAACACTGAGTTGCACTGTTTTTGTTTGTCATCTAAACCGTGAAACTCCGTACAAACTCCGTAAACTCCGTGGTTAAAAAACAAATAATAAAATCACTATATTTGATAAACCACATTTCATAAATGGAACTTCTTTCTGACCATGACCTGGATAAAACCAGAGAACTCCACATTCCTGAAGGACCTGTTATTGTTGAAACCCTGCTGCAAATCATCAAGTATAAAAGACTGACTAAAGTCTATTCAGAACTCCATGATAAAGATCCGGTTCTGCTTATTAACTCACTGCTTGAAGAACTCGAACTGAAATATGACATCCCGGAGGAGGACCTTAAAAACATTCCGCTTAATGGTCCGTTTGTTACTGTATCAAATCACCCTTTCAAGGGAATTGATTCAATGCTGCTTTTTAAAATAATTCAGGGGAAGAGAAGTGATTTTAAAATAATGGGTAGCTTTCTTCTCAGAAATATTGAGGCTCTTCGCGAAATAATACTGCCCGTAAATACCCTTGAAACAAATAATAGAATTAAATCATCATTCAGCGGAATCAAGGACGGAATTTTGCATCTTATGAATAACTGTTGTATAGGAATTTTCCCTGCCGGGGAAGGATCAGCACATTATGAGATCTCAAATAATATAATGGACAAAGAATGGCAGGCTCCGGCTATTAAATTTATCAAAAATGCAAAAGTACCAGTAGTACCTGTTTACTTCCACGGCACAAATTCCTGGTTAATGCATATCGTTCAGACCATAAATCCACTGCTGAAAGCAGCTCCTCTTCCTTCGGAGATCAGGAATAAAAGAAAGAGAAATGTGATTATCAGGATCGGATCTCCCATTTCTGTAAAAGAGCAGGCAGAATTTAAAGATATAGCAAAGTATGGCAGGTACCTGAGGGCCAGAACATATTCCCTGGGTTCTGCAATTGAAGCAAAAAAATTCTTTGATCTGAAACCGTTAAGAATAAAACCAATCCCTGAACCTGTAGCAGATGCGATCCCTGAAGGAATCCTGTCTGAAGAATTCGGCAGGATAAGGAAGGAATATGAACTTTTCACTACAAAGAACTATTCTGTAGTCTGTTCGCCTACCTGGGTAATTCCCGCGATAATAAATGAAATCGGACGGCTGAGAGAGCTGACATTCAGGGAAGTCGGGGAAGGAACCAACAAAAGCACTGATATTGATGAATATGACCTCTATTATAATCAGCTGTTTATATGGGATACTGATGCCAGAAGGATAGTTGGGGCCTACAGGATAGGGAAAGGTAAGGAGATTGCTGATATCTATGGTCTGAAGGGTTTCTATATAACATCGCTCTTCAGGATCAAAAAGGGTTTTTTACCTGTAATGAGGGAATCGCTGGAACTTGGAAGATCATTTATCGTAAAAGAGTATCAGAAAAAGGCAATTCCCCTTTTCCTTTTGTGGAAGGGAATAATGCTTTTCCTTCTTCGCAACCAGGAGTACAGGTATCTTATCGGTCCGGTAAGCATCAGCAATGAATTTTCAACATTCTCCAGGAGTCTCATTGTTGAATTTATCAGGACTTATTTTTTTGATTCAGAAATGGCCCGGTTTATAGTGCCAAGAAAGAAATTCAATGTGAAGAATGATAAAATTATCGACAGAAAAATCTTTATTGATGTTGCAGAACGGGACATCAATAAAATCGAAAGGATAATAATGGATATCGAGCCGGGATACAGGATCCCTGTTCTTTTAAAGAAGTATCTGGAGATTAATGGCAGGATTATCGGTTTCAATGTCGATCCCAAATTCAACGATTGCCTCGACGGATTGCTGATAATGGATCTTTATAAAGCTCCTCCCGATTATTATAACAGCCTTGCGAAGGAATTCAGGGATGATTCGATTATCGCCCAAAGATTCAGAATGTAGTCTTCTTTGGCCGGGAGTTAGAAATGCCAGTATTCAGTTCTGCTAATAGAACTTATACCTTTTATCCACAATATTTGCCTCTTTTCTCAAGGCCTCATAAGCTTCATAACTGCCTCTCATCTGATAAGTCGACATGAGTCTTTCCTTCAGCAGATTAAGATCTTCTTCAGTGGCAGTGGCGGCATTGTTTACAACAATCATATATACTCCGTTTTCACCCTTTACAGGACCGGCGACCACTCCCTGTTTGGAAGCTGAAGCCGCTGAAATCAAAGCAGGTTCAGTTCCTGCGCCAGGGATAGAATATGATCTGAAATTTATCTGAGTTGCTTCCTGGACCGAAAGTCCCATTGAAACGGCCAAATCATCGAGGCTTTTTCCGGCCTGGTTGTTCTTTTCAAATTCGGCTGATATTATTTCAGCCTTTTTATCCTTGGTTACAAGAAATCTTATATCATTTTCAACATCTTTCATTGGAGCAATACCTTCCTCCTGAACCCTGGTGCAGTATGCAACGACATATTTATCGCCTATCTCGAAAACAGCCTGATCATTATTGTCCAGAACAATATTACCCTTTTCACCAAGGAATAAGGCAATTATAAGATTCCTGGGATTGTCAAGTCCGGGCAGTGTTTTCTGGGATGGGGTAATGTCATTGGCAACACGTTTGGTCAGCCCTGAAGCAGTTATTGCCTGATTGAATTTATCATAAGTATTGTTGGTTCCTGCGAACTGGCTTGCTTCACTGTACACTCTCTGGTTTGTAGCTGATCCGGCAATGATTTTTCTGTCGACGATACCAATGTTATATTTCCGTGACATTTTTGACTGGTCAAGAATCTCAATGATATGGATTCCGAACGTTGTTTCGACGGGTATAATGTCTCCCTTTTTGCCCGAAAAGCATGCATTACTGAACGGGACTACCATCCTTCCTTCAGGAAACCATCCAAGATCTCCCCCCAGCTGGGCGGATCCCTGGTCATCAGAATTCGTTATCGCAATAGTAGCAAAAGAAGTTCCCGATTTAATGAGTTTTATAAGGCTGTCGGCCTGCTCTTTTGCCTCCTGCATCGACCGGTTTTGTCCGGCTGCCAGAAGGATGTGCCTGACATGTACTGAATCTGGTCTGTCAGCTACGGCGAGTAATTTTGCCACTTTTAATGCTCCTTCATCATTATAGGGACCAAAAATGCTGGTAAGGTCCTCATTTTTAACAAATTCAGTCAGGAATGCTGGTACTTCGCTTAATGGTGCAAAAAATCCGACATGGCGTGAATCAGCAGTCAGATTTATGAACTGTACAGGGTCGGGTGCCTCAGCAAATTCATCTTTTGTCTTATTGATCCATTCTTCAGCCTGCCTGATATCATCTTCTGAAGGTACGATATCATAGGTTACGTACTCGATGTCCCTTAAAGGACTTTTCTTGAAGGTATCCTTATGTTTTGAATAATACGATTCAATATCTGCATCTGTTATCCTTACGAGAGAATCAGAAATCGCTGAGTAGTTTTTCACAATGTAACTGAAATCAACTGTGGAGGCTGCAAGGCTCCTGTCAAATTCAGCCTGCCTGGAAGTTACGTAAAGCCCTTTTGCAACCAGGGAGTTGTATTTTGTACTCATCCTGTCATCGACAATCTGATTCTCAAAAAACAACCAGTATTTTTTATATGTTTCATCCACCTCAGTCTGCTTCAGGAAGTTTACAAGAAAGGATTTGTTGAAAAGGCCTGTCTGCTGGTCGGTAAATAATTGCAGAACTACCGGGTGAGGATTGTTTCCAAGAACAAGTTCATCGACCTCTTCTGTACTGACTCCTATTCCGAGTTTTTTGTATTGATTATCAAGTATTTTTTCCCTGATTAATTGCTGCCATGTCTGTTCCCTTATAGATTCGGTTGTCGATTCATCAATGTTTGTATTGCCCGATAATTTATAAATTTCAAGAAGGTTTTCAACCTTAAGCTGAAAATCCTGGTAGGAAACCGACTCATCTCCAATCTGCCCGATCTCATAATATTTCTTTGCCTGGGACCTTTGCCCACTGCCATTTCCAAAGAAATCACTTACCACGAACAAGAATAAAGAAAGCCCGATAACTACTGCGACTAATACACCTGCTCTTTCCCTTAAAAATTGAAGTACTGACATGAATGAATAATTTTTATAACTAAATAAGGTGCCGTTTTTAAATTCAGGCGACAAATATAACAAATTTCCATTTAATAAAAGGACTCCGGGTCATTTGCTCATTATTTAAAAATACTCCTTCCGGGAGAAATCCTGTAATTAATGGAATAGAGGCAGGTAATGTTTAAAATATCCATTTTAAATGTATAAACCCCTTTGTTATCAGGGGTATTAGTGTAAGAAATAGGATTATTTATAAAATAAAACGTAAAAAATAGGGGGTATTATTAAAAAATATATATTTTTGCGGGTAAAAATATTAAAAAATGGCAGAATTGAGATTTAACGCATTAAAAGAAGTATTTGACAGGGTACCTGTTAAAACTGAAACACCGGCAAAGAACGTATCCAAATATTTTGGGATTGATGTTTTTAATCTCCATAAAATGGAGCATTATCTATCAATGGATGCATTTAAGGTTGTTAAACGTGCAATTGAGGAAGGGAAATCACTTACAAGGAAGGAAGCCGATCAGGTTGCTATCGGCCTTAAGTCATGGGCACTTGAGAGAGGAGCAACTCATTATACCCACTGGTTCCATCCGCTAACCGACGGGACGGCAGAGAAACATGACGGATTCATAGAATTCGGGGATAATGGCCATATCGTCGAAAACTTCTCCGGTGAGGTTCTTGTACAATCCGAACCAGACGCATCGAGTTTTCCAAGCGGTGGAATAAGAAATACATTCGAAGCAAGGGGATATACGGCCTGGGATGTATCGTCGCCTGTTTTTATTGTAGGAACAACTCTTTGTATTCCTACAATCTTTGTATCATATACAGGAGAGGCACTTGATTACAAGGCGCCTCTGTTGAAATCATTATCGGAGCTCGACAGGTCTGCGGTTGATATATGCCAGTATTTCGACAAGGATGTGAAAAAGGTTATTGCTACCCTGGGGATTGAGCAGGAATATTTTCTTGTTGATGAAGCCCTGTATTATGCAAGGCCTGATCTTGTTCTTTCGGGAAGAACGTTGATGGGTCACCAGTCGGCTAAAGATCAGCAGCTTGCAGACCATTATTTTGGTTCAATACCAGCCAGGGTGATGTGTTTTATTGAGGATTTTGAATGCGAGGCACATAAACTTGGCATTCCGGTTAAAACTCGTCATAATGAGGTGGCTCCCAATCAGTTCGAATGTGCACCGATGTTCGAGGAGGTTAACCTTGCAGTTGATCATAACCAGCTTCTGATGGATATAATGAAGAGAGTGGCACGAAAACATAAGTTCCGCGTTTTATTTCATGAGAAACCATATGGAGGAATAAATGGTTCCGGAAAACATAATAACTGGTCAATGGCAACAAATACAGGAGTAAATCTTTTATCCCCTGGCAAAAATCCAAAGACCAATCTCCAGTTCCTGACATTCCTTGTTAATGTAATCAAGGCTGTTCATGACAGTAACGAACTTATCCGTGCCTCAGTAATGAATGAATCAAATTCCTGGAGGCTTGGAGGCCATGAAGCACCTCCGGCAATCATATCAGTTTTCCTTGGTACTTATCTGAAAAAGACACTCAATGAGATAGCAAGGAAGGTGACTGATAATAAAATGAGTCCGGCCCAGAAAACTGAGCTTAAACTCGGAATAGGGAAAATTCCTGAAATACTCCTTGACAATACTGACCGTAACCGTACCTCTCCGTTTGCCTTCACAGGAAACAAGTTTGAATTCAGGGCTGTGGGTTCATCCGCCAATTGCAGTGCAGCAATGATTGCCCTTAATTCAGCAGTGGCCAGCCAGCTGACAAAATTTAAAAAAGAAGTTGACCTGATGATCAAAAAGGGCAGAAATAAGGACGAAGCCATCTTCCAGGTTTTGAAAAAGGCTATTATAAATTCGGAAAATGTTCTTTTTGAAGGAGATAACTATTCAACGGAATGGCAGAAAGAAGCTCATAAGAGAGGTTTGTCAAGTATTGAAAGCGTACCTGAATCAATCAGCAGGTATTTATCAGCCAATTCGAGGGAAGTACTGATCAGCTCAGGGATTTTCAATGATAAGGAACTTGAGAGCCGTGTTGAAGTCGAATATGAAAAATTCACAAAAAAGGTACAGATAGAATCAAGAATTCTGGCTGATCTCTCAATAAATCATATTGTTCCTACCGGAATAAAATATATGTCCTTTTTGCTTGAAAATCTTAAAGGCCTTAAGGAGATATTCAGTGAGAAGGAATATCAGAAATTATCGGTAACAAGTAAAGAAGCGATAATTATTATCTCTGACCATATAACAATGATTAAAAAACTTGTCTTTGAAATGGTGGAGGAACGAAAAAAAGCCAATGTAATCGAAGATGAATATAAAAAAGCTTTGGCTTATGAGAAAAATGTCAAGCCATTCCTCGAAGAAATCCGTCAGCATGTCGACAAACTTGAATTGATTGTTGACGATGAGATATGGCCATTGCCGAAATACAGAGAACTGCTTTTCACCAGGTAAGAGATTGGGTTAGATATTAGTAGGTTTTAAAATGCAAAGGGGCATCATTTTTGATGCTCCTTTGTGATTATAATAATATCGGGTCATCGTTTGTTATTATATCTTTCTGCTTAAATTGATTACTTTTGAAGTCAAATTGAAGATGATATTATGAAACGAATCATTCTCCTTATTATAATATTACTTGCAGTTAATTCATGGAATTCTCCTGCGCAAAAGCGTAAATCGGACCGTGCCTATGCCGCCTTTAATGCAGGCGAGTATTATGAGGCTATTGACATGTTCAAGGATTCATATTCAAAAGCAAAAAAAGCAGATAAAAGTGTCAGAACCGAGCTCGGCTTTATGATTGCTGAATCCTACCGCCTTACAAATGATCCGAAAAGTGCTGAAACATGGTACAAACTGGCTGTCAGGTCTTCTACCTCAAAACCTGAAGCACAGTACTGGCTTGCGGAATCAATGAAAAAGGATGGAAAATACCAGCAGGCTATTGAAGAATTCAAGAAATATAAGCAGATTGCCCCTTCTGACTCAAGGGCTGACCAGCAAATACTCTCGTGCGAGCTTGCGCTCCAATGGCAAAGGAACCCTGAAGCATATAAGGTTGAAGAACTTAAAGACCTTAATTCGAGAGATGCTGATTTCAGCCCTGCCTACGGACGTGATGATTTCGGGGTTATTTATTTTACCTCCTCAAGGGATGATGCTGCCGGTAATAAAACGCATGGTGCCACCGGACAAAGCTTTACTGATATTTTTGAAAGCCGTCTTGACAAGAAATCAAAATGGAGCACGCCGGTTCCAGTCGATAATCTGAACAGTGAATCAGAAGACGGGACGCCAAATTTTTCGTCTGACTATAGTGAATTATATTTTACCAGGTGCGAAGCAGGGAAGCGTGAAAAAAAGGGATGCGTAATTATGGTTTCAAAACGCACAGGGGATAAATGGAGCGATCCGGAAGATACCAAAATACTTGCTGATTCGCTTGTAGCTGCCCACCCTGCATTATCAAGCGATGGTTTAACCATGTACTTTGTTTCTGATATGCCTGGAGGATCAGGGCTGAAGGATATCTATTATGTTAACCGGACTGATGTTTCTGATGCATGGTCGGCTCCGGTAAACCTTGGACCTGATATTAACACCAGCGGGAATGAACTATTCCCTTTTGTAAGGGACGACGGAAGCCTTTATTTTGCATCCGACGGGCATATTGGTATGGGAGGTCTTGACATTTTCAAGGCAACATCCCAGCCTGATGGCTCATGGGTGGTAAAGAATATGCAATTCCCTGTAAACAGTTTCGCCGATGACTTCGGGATCACTTTTGAAACGGGCAATGAACGTGGAATTTTCAGTTCAACGCGAAAGGGAAGGGGGAATGATGAGCTTTATACTTTTGAGCTTCCGCCATTAAGATTTAATGTAACCGGGCTGGTTAAGGATGAAAAAACAGGAAGCCCGATACAGGGATCTGTTATCCAGCTGATCGCCAGCGACGGATCAAACCTTCAGGCTGAAACGGGAGCTGGCGGCGATTTCAAATTTGCTCTCAGGCAGGATGTCGATTATATTTTTCTTGCATCAAAGAGAGGCTACCTTAACGGGAAAGAAAAAGAGACAACGAAAGCCCAGGAAAAGAGCCGTGATTATATGGTTACAATTCTCCTGACAGCAATAGACAAACCAATCGAACTTCCCAATATTTTTTACGATTTTGGAAAATGGGATCTAAGACCTGAATCGATGGTTTCACTCGATAAGCTTGTGGAAACTCTCAATGATAATCCCAATGTGACAATTGAGCTTATGTCGCATACTGACTCCCGCGACACTGAAGAATATAACCAGGATCTTTCTCAGAAAAGAGCCCAGTCAGTCGTTCAGTATCTTATTGAGAAGGGAATAGAAACCGTGAGGCTTTCCCCTAAAGGCTACGGAGAATCCACACCAAAAGTTGTGGATGATGCCATAGCTTCTCAGAATTCATTCCTGAAATCAGGCACTTCACTTTCAGAACAATATATCAATACCCTGGCTTCTGAAGAACAGAAGGAGATTGCACACCAGATAAACAGGCGTACTGAATTCAGGGTGTTGAGAACGGATTATGAGGCCCCGAAAAAATGACCTCTCCCCATGGAGGGAGGGGCTTATGGGTGTATATTAATGAATTACCCGCTTCTATCATGATAGAAGGGGGATGAGACCTGTCTTATGAAAACAATTATTTCTGCCTTTTTAATTCTTATTTGTCTTTTTACCACAACATTAGCTGATACTCCCTCCAAACCAATCCGTATCCTTGTTATCACCGGCGGTCATGGTTATAAGACTGAAGAATTTAATAACATGCTTTCAGCCCTGGCACCTGAAATTTCTTATCAGGTCGTCGAACTTCCCGGCGCATATGATATGTTCCTTCCTGAAAACAGGGATAAGTATGATGTTCTGGTGTTTTATCACATGTGGCAAACCATCACTGACGATCAGGCAAAGAATTTCGCGGATTGCATCAGGGAAGGAAAGCCAGTAGTTGCCCTTCATCACAGTATATGCGCTTTTGATGACTGGCAGGAATACTGGAATATTATTGGGGGTAAGTATTTTCATAAGGCCACAACCTTCAATGGCAAGTCATATGAACCATGCTCATACATACACGATCTTCATTTTAATGTCAGGATATCTGACGGGCAACACCCTGTTACCAGAGGAATTAATGATTTCCCGATTTTTGACGAAACATACAAAGGATACTATGTTGAAGAAGGAGTGACTCCCCTGCTGACAACTGACGAACCGTCAAGCACTCCGGTAATCGGTTGGACAAAAAGCTACGGTAAAGCAAAAGTTGTTGTGCTCCAGAGCGGACATGATGTTCCGACTTTCGAAAATCCTGACTTCCGGAAGCTTCTGAAACAATCAATAATCTGGGTATTTAAAAAATAGATGTCCACAGAATCAAAATACAGCAGACGCGGAGTCTCTTCTCAGAAAGAAGATGTTCATTCGGCTATAAAGAACATTGACAAAGGGATATTTCCAAAAGCATTCTGCAAAATAGTACCTGATTTGCTTGGAGGTGACCCGGGCTACTGCAATATTATGCATGCCGACGGGGCAGGGTCAAAATCATCGCTGGCATATATTTACTGGAAAGAGACTGGAGACATGTCGGTATGGAAAGGTATTGCCCAGGATGCCATAGTTATGAATACCGATGACCTGTTATGTATCGGAGCTTATGATAAAATGCTTCTTTCATCAACAATTGGCAGAAATAAAAACCTGATACCAGGGGAGGTCATTTCTGCTATTATCAACGGAACCGAAGAGTTCCTTGAGGAACTGCGTAGTCTGGGAATAGGCATTTGGTCAACAGGCGGAGAAACTGCTGATCTTGGCGACCTGGTCAGGACAATTGTAGTCGATTCAACAGTAGTTACCAGGATGAAAAGGCAGGATGTGATATCCAATCATAATATTTGTGCGGGAGATATAATAATCGGTCTGGCGTCCTTCGGACAGACAACCTATGAAAAAGAGTATAACAGCGGAATGGGAAGCAACGGACTGACATCAGCAAGGCATGATGTTTTTGGACCTTATCTTGCTTCAAAATATCCCGATAGTTTTGATATAACGCTTCCTTATGACCTGATATACTCCGGAAGTCTTAAGCTGACCGACAAGGTCGAAGGTCTTGATACTGATGCCGGCAAGCTGGTCCTCTCCCCAACCCGCACTTATGCTCCGGTGGTAAAAAAGATCATTGAAACCATGCGTGAGGAAATCCATGGAATGATTCATTGTTCAGGAGGAGGACAGACCAAGGTCATGCACTTTGTTGATAATATTCATGTTATTAAGGATAACATGTTTCCTGTTCCGCCCTTGTTCAGAATCATTCATGAAGAGTCCGAAACGCCCTGGCATGAAATGTACAGGGTATTCAACATGGGTCACAGGTTTGAGATTTATACCGATGAAAAAAATGCAGATGAAATAATCAGTATAGCAGCCGGATTCAACATGGGTGCAAAAGTTATAGGTCGTTGTGAAGCATCAGATAAAAAGATGCTTACTATTACATCCGAAAACGGTAGCTTCATTTACTGATAACAATTTTTAGAAACGCATAGTTCCACAGCGATCGCCCATCGCCTATCGCCCATCACTATCGCCCATCAGTCTATCGCCTATCGCCTATCGCCTATAATACATTATACATTCCTTCACACCATTGCACCTTTTTCTTATCTTTGCCCCCTGAAATTTATTCAAAGATGTCAAATGACCTTTTCCTTCAGAAGCTTGAGGGAGTAAAAGCAAGATTTGTCGATGTCGGTGAACTTCTCACCCGGCCGGATATATTGTCAGACATGGACAGGTACATAAAGCTTAACAAGGAATATAAAGAACTCCAGCCAATTATTGAAGCTTATGAAAAATATAAGCTTATGTTGTCAAATATATCAAGTGCAAAAGAGCTGCTCACCAACGAAAAGGATGACGAGATGCGAGAGATGGCCAAGGCGGAGCTCGAGCAACTAAATATAAGTATTCCGGAAATTGAGGAGGAGATTAAATTGCTGCTGATTCCAACTGATCCTGAGGACGATAAGAATGCCGTTATGGAGATCAGGGCAGGTACAGGCGGCGATGAGGCAAGTATTTTTGCCGGTGACCTTTTCAGAATGTACACAAAGTTTTTTGAACAGAAAGGGTGGAAAGCCGAGGTAAACAGTTTTTCAGAAGGTACTGCCGGCGGATATAAGGAGATTGTTCTGAGCGTTTCAGGTGATGGAGTATACGGGATCTTAAAATATGAATCAGGTGTACACAGAGTGCAAAGAGTCCCTCAAACCGAGACTCAGGGCAGGATACACACATCAGCAGCGACAATTGTGGTTCTGCCTGAAGCTGATGAATTTGATGTGGAAATAAAGAATGAAGATATCAGGAAAGACACCTATTGTTCTTCAGGTCCCGGCGGTCAGTCGGTCAACACAACTTATTCTGCAATTCGTCTCACTCATATTCCGACAGGTATTGTAGTAACCTGCCAGGATGAAAAATCACAGATTAAAAACTACGAAAAGGCTCTTACTGAATTAAGAACAAGATTGTACAATCTTGAATATCAGAAATACCTTGATGAAGTCTCGAAGAAGAGGAAGACAATGGTATCAACAGGCGACAGATCGGCAAAGATCCGTACCTACAATTATCCTCAGGGCAGAATGACTGACCACAGGATAAACATGACTATCTATAACCTTCCCTCAATACTCGATGGGAATATTCAGGAGATAATTGACGAGCTCCAGATGGCAGAAAATGCAGAACGACTGAAAGAAAGCAATATCTAAGCTATATAAAAATGGATTATTTGAATTTATTTAAGGAGATTGTTGCGAAACGATCATTTCTTTGTGTAGGACTAGATTCTGAAATTGAAAAGATCCCTTCGTTCCTGCTTAAGACAAAAAATCCTCTCTTTGAATTCAATAAACGCATTATCGATTCCACCTTTAAATATGCTGTCGCTTATAAGCCTAATATTGCGTTTTATGAATGTAACGGCCCTTCCGGATGGAAATCTCTTGAATTGACACTATCATATATTAAAAAGAATTATCCCGGCATTTTCGTTATAGCTGATGCAAAAAGGGGAGATATCGGAAACACTTCAAAAATGTATGCCAGGGCATTTTTTGAAAGAATGAATTTTGATGCGATAACTGTCGCGCCATATATGGGAGAAGACTCAGTAACACCTTTCCTGACATATAAAGAAAAATGGGTTATCCTTCTTGCACTTACTTCAAATAAAGGGGCCGACGATTTCCAGTATCACAATGAAGACGGCATAAGGCTTTTTGAAAGAGTCCTGGCGCTGTCGCGGAAATGGGGATCAACAGATAATATTATGTATGTTGTCGGAGCAACCCGGGCTGAAATGCTTAAAGAGATCAGGAAGATTGTTCCTGAACATTTTCTTCTTGTACCAGGGGTGGGAGCTCAGGGTGGAAGTCTTAAAGAGGTTGCAAAATATGGGCTCAATAGTAAATGCGGGCTGCTTGTCAACTCATCAAGAGGAATAATCTTTGCTGACAATTCTGAAAGTTTCGACAAGGTAGCTGGTGAAAAGGCTGCTGAAATCCAGAAAGAAATGGAACATTATCTTTCTGAACGGAACCTCATATAGTCAATATTTCTTATACGTTAAGGATTGCTTTGTCGCGGAGTTTACCCCGCATAGCGGGGCTTCTCGCAATGACGGTATACAATATTAACTTATCTGCACGGTCATTGCGAGTCCCGCTTTGCGGGACGAAGCAATCTTTTATTCCCATTTTGTACATATTATTAAGGTACATTTCGTATCTTTAATACCTCGCTGTTTTTCTAATACGTGCTCCCATGAAAGAAGAATTTCTTCACTATTTGTGGAAATATAATCTTTATGATCAGGATTCATTAACTGATAATGAGAACAATAAAATTGTTGTTATAAATCCGGGGGAGTACAACCGCGATTCAGGCCCGGATTTTTTCAATGCAAGGATCCTCATAGCAGGCACTGAATGGGCCGGCAATGTTGAAATACACACCCGGTCATCCCATTTTAATAATCATGGTCATAACAGCGACCATGCATTTGATAATGTAATCCTGCATGTTGTCAGCGAAAACGACAAGAAGGTCTGCAATTCCAGGGGCGAGGAATTATTAACAGTTGAAATAAGGTACGATCAGGTTTTGTTTGAAAAATATACAGATCTCATAAATAATCCCTGCTCAATTGCCTGCCAGAATGAAGTTCAAAAGCTCGACAGGTTTTTAATAAAGCACTGGCTTAATGCACTCATGATTGAAAGATTGCAGGCGAAATCGGATGCAATAATGAAGATTTTTTCAGAGACCGGAAATGACTGGGATGAAACATTTTACAGGATAATTACCCGGTATTTTGGCTTCAGGGTAAATACAGAACCCTTTGAAATGCTTGCTTCTGCATTACCTTTCAGGATAATACGGAAGCATGCTGATAACAGGTTTCAGATAGAAGCACTGCTTTTCGGAACTTCCGGAATGCTTGAAGAGGGATTGTTTAAGGAAGCTTTATCAGATAAATACTACATGGATCTGATAAGGGAATACAGGATACTCTCTGCAAAATACTCTCTTAAACCTGTTCATGGCTGGCTCTGGAAATTCTCAAGGCTCAGGCCGGTCAATTTCCCGACAATACGGATTTCCCAGCTCTCTTCAATACTTTCAGTTACAGGAGGAATGTTCTCAAGAATACTGGAGGCTATTGATATCAAACAGCTTAGGGCGTTGTTTGAATGCGAAGCCTCATCTTATTGGGACGATCATTATATCTTTGGCAAAAAGAGCAGCAGATTGCCAAAAAAAGCAGGATTGCAGGCAGCTGATATTTTCCTTATTAATGCTGTAATCCCGATAATATTCATTTATGGACGATTTCATGAACGGGATGAGCTGTGTGAAAGAGCCCTTTCATTTCTGGAAGAAACAGATCCCGAGAAAAATTCTGTTATAAGTGACTGGAAAACGGCAGGTATTGAAATGGAATCAGCATTTTATACCCAGGCTCTTCTTCAGCTTACTGATGAATACTGCAGGAAGAGGAGGTGCCTTGAATGCAGAATAGGGTGCAGGCTTATCAGCCTCGGTAAAACCCTGATCAACAGGAATGAACTTATACTGGAACCCTGAAGAAGGTGAGAGGATAGGTTTTGAATATTCCCCTTTGATGGGGGCAGGGGGATGTTTCCATATTCTCCTGTCTTAATAACTCCTGTTCAATGTTAATAAATTGTTGAAGTATGTCCAAATCCGACGCAACGTTCAAAGGTATATTTACGTCTTTATATGAAGATGACAATAATTTCAGTAGTGATTTCGTTGCACTTAAAAGAAATATTTAACTGATATTTTAAAAAAAGTAGTCAATTGTTTGATAATTTACATAAAAAAGCCTTATTTTTGCGTTCCAAAATCGGGGATTCGATTTATTTATGGATAAATAACATATTAATTAAAGACATGTATTTGACTACTGAGAAGAAACAAGAATTTTTCAAAACGTTTGGAACATCCGAGATTGATACAGGAACAGCAGAAGGACAGATTGCATTGTTTTCTTACAGGATATCTCATCTAACCGAACATCTAAAAAAGAATAAAAAAGACTTCAGTACCCAGAGAGCCCTTATAAAGCTTGTCGGTAGAAGAAGAAGGCTTTTAGATTACCTGAAGGTAAAAGATATAGGACGATATCGCGAAATAGTCAAAGCGTTGAAATTACGTAAATAAGGAAAAGAGGCAATTCGGAATTGCCTTTTTTCTTATATTCTTTGATTATATGTAATTTCATCATTCAAAAAATCATTATAAAATGTTTAATATTAAAGAGAAGAACATAGATCTCGGCGACGGGAGAATTATAACCCTTGAAACCGGCAGAATGGCCAGGCAGGCTGATGGATCAGTACTTGCTGAAAATGGGTAAAACAATGTTGCTTGCCACTGTTGTGGCGGCAAAAGAAGCAAAAGAGGATACTGATTTTATGCCTCTCTCTGTTGAATACAAGGAAAAGTATGCCTCATCAGGACGATTCCCCGGCGGCTTTCTCAAAAGAGAATCGAGGCCTTCCGATTATGAAATCCTTATTTCAAGGCTTGTCGACAGGGCATTAAGACCCCTGTTCCCTGATGATTTTCATGCTGAGACTTTCGTTACGATCAATCTCATATCAGCCGACATTGATATAATACCTGATGCCCTTGCAGGGCTTGCCGCTTCAGCGGCCTTAGCTGTTTCCAATATCCCTTTCAACGGCCCGATGTCAGAAGTAAGGGTCGCAAGGATCAACAATAACTTCATTGTAAATCCGACAGCCACACAGCTGAAGGAAGCTGATATCGACCTTATGGTTGGTGCCACTTTCGAAAATATCCTTATGGTTGAGGGTGAGATGAAAGAGGTATCGGAAGCTGAAATGATTGAAGCACTAAGGATTGCTCATACGGCAATTAAGATTCAGTGCAAGGCACAGACGGAATTTGCCGCAGAGGTCGGATCCACAGTTAAGCGCGAATACTGCCATGAGGAGAATGATGAAGATCTGAAGAAGAAAGTATGGGATGAAACATATGAAAAGTGCTATAAAGCAGCAAAGTCCGGTACAGATAAACATAAAAGAGAAGAAGCGTTTGAAACTGTTATTAAGTGAATTTCTTTCTCAGTTCACTGATGAAAATCCGGTTAACGAAACACTTGTAAAAAAATATTATCACGATGTAGTCAAAGAGGCAGCCAGGCGCCTTGTACTTGATGAAAATATCCGTCTCGACGGCAGAAAACCTGACCAGATCAGGCCGATTACATGCGAAATTGATCCTCTTCCTGCAACACATGGGTCTGCACTGTTTACACGGGGAGAAACCCAGTCGCTTACTACGGTTACATTGGGAACCAAGCTTGATGAGAAGATAATAGATGATGTCCTGAACCAGGGATCAGAGAAATTTACCCTGCATTATAATTTCCCTCCATTTTCAACTGGTGATGCAAAAGCTTCCAGAGGAATAAGCCGCAGGGAGATTGGTCATGGCAACCTTGCCCACAGGGCTCTTAAAAATATGATGCCGCCTGATGAGGAAAATCCTTATGCCATAAGAGTAGTCTCTGATATACTGGAGTCGAACGGATCATCATCAATGGCAACAGTTTGTGCCGGAACACTGGCCCTTATGGATGCAGGTATTAAACTACGCAAGCCTGTTTCGGGTATAGCAATGGGTTTGATAACTGATAAAAATTCAGATAAATATGCTATCCTTTCTGATATCCTCGGCGATGAAGATCATCTTGGCGATATGGATTTCAAGGTAACAGGTACCCGTGATGGCATTACTGCCACCCAGATGGATATCAAGGTTGAAGGATTGACTTTTGAAGTCCTTACAAAAGCACTTGAGCAGGCAAAAGCAGGACGGCTTCATATCCTCGGCATAATGGAGGAAACCATTTCCGAACCGCGACCTGAACTAAAACCGCATGCCCCGAGAATCGAAATGCTTACGATCCCAAAAGATATGATCGGTGCACTTATCGGTCCTGGCGGGAAAGTTATTCAGGAGATCCAGAGGGAAACAGGAACCACAATTATTGTTGAGGAGATTGACGGTCATGGAGATGTTAATATTTTCGGTGAGAATAAAGAAGCAATTACGGCTGCTCTTGATTGGGTGAAGAAAATTGTGACAGTCCCGGAAGTAGGCCAGATCTATAAGGGGAAAGTGAAAACGATAGTTCAGTTTGGGGCTTTTATTGAGATCCTTCCGAACAAGGACGGATTGCTTCATATTTCTGAGATTGACTGGAAGAAGATCAAAACAGTTGAAGAAGTTTTGAAAGAGGGTGATGAAGTTGAAGTCAAGTTAATTGACATTGATCCGAAAACAGGGAAACTGAAACTCTCAAGAAAAGTCCTGCTTCCCAGGCCACCAAGGGAAGAAGGTGGTGAAAACAAGCACCATGATGATCACAGGAATTAGTACTTTTAAGGTTCTGATTTGAAATATTGTAAGGGCGTTGCATGCAACGCCCTTACAATTTTATATATTTGATATATTATCAGTACCAGATGCAGGTCAAGTACAATTACGTGGTTATTGAAGGTAATATCGGTGCAGGAAAAACAACGCTTGCAACACGTATAGCTGAACAATTCGAAGGCCGTCTAATACTTGAGCGCTTTGCCGATAATCCGTTTCTTCCAAAATTCTATCAGGATCCTGACAAATATTCGTTTCCCTCTCGAACTCTCTTTTCTTGCAAGCCGCTACAAGCAGCTGAATGAAGAATTGGGACCACAGGATCTTTTCAAAGCTTTTACCGTGGCAGATTATTACTTCATGAAATCACTGGTTTTTGCGGCATCAACTCTGAAGGGTGACGAATATAATCTGTACAGGCAGATATTCTATATAATTTACAGCTCGCTTCCCAAACCGGATATTTATGTCTATCTCCATTTAAACACTGACCGGCTGCTGGAAAATATCAGAAAAAGAGGCCGTGATTATGAGAAATCTATCACCGGTGATTATCTGCAGAAAATCCAGGACGGCTATTTTACTTTTTTCAGGCAGAATACTGAAAACAAATATCTGGTTATCGATATAAATGAGATAGATTTTGTAACCAACACGAGTCATTATTCCAAGTTGATCGATACCATCTTTTTTAACGATTACCCTTATGGATTGAATAAGGTGATTTTGTAATTGATTCAAAAACTTTGTGATTATATCAGTTGTTAAATGTGTGAATAGTATAACTTATTTAAAAAATTATGTAACACTTGTTACTTTAGAAATGCTCAACTTTGTTCAGGAAGTAGTGAATATGAATACGGGGAACGATAATAGTACAAAAAATCTTTTGACTGAGAACTATGGATTATTTCCACAAAATGCACTTGATCTTGCAGGTTGAAAGGTGCTCTTTAAATGAATAGACGGAATGATGCGGATCATTTATTTAATTGATTGTTAATGTTCTGTTACAAGAAAATATAAAAAAATCATCAATCATCACCGACAGTCATTTTTATTTTATTTAATTTTATCTTAAATTTGCACTCATCTTGAAACTTTGGACTTCTTTAAATGTTCAATATAGAGAGTCAAACCAATATCTTAAACAAATAACAAATTTAAACTATGAAAAAAATCAGAAGCTATTTTATCCTTATCCTCGCAGCTGCTTTTCTTGCCAGTTGCAGCGGTCTGAATAAAATGAAAAAAGAGGCCACCGATGTCAAGTACGAAGTTACACCGAAAGTACTTGAAGCACACGGAGGTCTTGTAAATGTTACTGTCAAAGGCACTTTCCCGGAGAAGTATTTCAACAAGAAAGCTACAATTACTGTTACTCCAGTTCTGACATATGCAGGTGGTGAAACAGCTTTTGATAAAGTACAGGTTCTCCAGGGAGAAAAAGTACAGGGCAATAATAAGGTTATCACCTACACTGGAGGTGAATTCACTTATACAAGTGCTATTCCTTACACGGAGGCAATGAAAATGTCGGAACTTATTCTCAGAACTAATGCCACCGCTAATAAAAAAAGTCTGGATTTTGATCCTATAAAGCTGGCTGATGGAGTAATTGCAACTTCCACTCTTGTGCAAAAGCATGCCAAAGCAATCACCATGAAAGACAACTATGTCAGAATCATCCCTGAAGCAAAAACAGCTGACGTTAATTATGCTATTAACCAGGCAGATATCCGTAGTAACGAGTTGAAAGCGGAAGATGTAACACTGCTTATGGATTATCTGTTGACTTCAAGTACACGATTCAACACGTGTTGCAAAGGGTGTTGTTGTCAGTTCTTATGCTTCTCCTGACGGTGAATTTGATTTTAATGAAAAACTAGCCGGTAAAAGAGGTGTTACAGCTGATAAATTAATAAGAAAACCATTCAATTTCTATGAACCGTCAAAAGCTGAGGGATTCTTTAGTTCACTAACTACAGCTGAAGACTGGGAAGGATTCAAAACTGAAGTTGAAAATTCCAGCATTCAGGACAAAGATCTGATCCTTAGGGTTCTTTCAATGTATTCCGATCCTGTGGTTCGTGAAAAGGAAATTAAGAACATGTCATCTGCCTATGAGGCCCTTAAAACAGATATTCTCCCCAAACTGAGAAGATCAAAAATGACTGTTAATGTTGATATTTATGGCCGTACAGACGAACAGATACTTGCACAGATGAGGTCTGATCCTAAGGTTCTTAACCTTGAGGAAATGCTGCATGCAGGAGCACTGGCAACTGATGCCAACGAAAAACTTGCCTTCTACAAGGCAACAGCCGAGGCTAATCCGAAATGTATCCGCGCTCACAATAACGTAGGAGTTACCCTTCTGACTTTGGGTAAACCGGATGAAGCCCTTGCTGCATTTGATAAAGCCAAGGCTATTGCAAATAATGATGTTATTAAGAACAACACAGGTTTTGTTTACCTTGTTAAAGGTGACATGGTGAAAGCTGAAGAGCTCTTCAACTCGATGACTGCCGCCACCACTGAATCAAAATGGGGACTTGGTGTTATTGCGATAACAAAAGGCGAATATGATAAAGCTGTTAATTTCTTTGGAACAGAACCTTGTTTCAACCTTGCTCTTGCACAGGTTCTTAAGGGTGATGTCAGTAAAGCCAAAGCAACTCTCGACAGTATGAAAGAACCATGCGTGGATGGTAAGTCAGACTATCTGAAAGCAGTTGTCGGTGCACGTCTTGATGACAAAAATTATATGCTCGCCGGTCTGAAAGCATCTATCGCTGCCAAACCAGAATGGAAAGCATATGCAAAATCAGACCTTGAATTCGCAAAATTCTTCGCTGACAGTGCGTTTATGGGATTGGTTCAATAATTTACTGAATCTAATAAATAATATCGGTAGGGGCGTTGCATGCAACGCCCCTATTCATTTCCCACAGCACTATCCCGGCGCTTACAGCTATATTAAATGAATGCTTTGTACCGAACTGGGGTATCTCAGCACATATATCGCACAGGTCAATTACCTCCTGGGAGACTCCGTTTACCTCATGTCCGAAGATCAGGGCATATTTTTCTCCCTTTCCGGTTTTAAGTTCCTGCAGCCCAACCGATCCTTCAGTCTGCTCAATGCCAATTATTTTGAACCCTTCAGCCTTCAATTGCCTTACAACATCAAGTGTAGATTCATGATAGCTCCAATCGACCGATTCTGTAGCGCCAAGTGCTGTTTTTTGTATGTCGCGGTGTGGCGGTTTTGCTGTTATGCCACACAGGTATATCTTCTTTGTCAGAAAAGCATCAGCTGTCCTGAAGACAGATCCTACATTATTATGGCTTCTGACATTATCGAGGACTATGACAAATGAAGATTTTTCTGAATTTCTGTACTCTTCGATACTCTTTCTTCCAAGTTCCCTGTTAAGAAGTTTCCGCATCCTTTTTTATGCTAAAATAGATAAAATATCCTTTTATTTTTCTAAATTTCCCTCAATGCCAGAGATGGTAATTTGTTTGAATGTTAAATAAATTCTTTTCAGGATGAATACTCATGAATTTCAGGGGAAATCGCTCCTCAGGGCTTACGATGTTGATATACAGGAGGGATTTGTGGCAGAAACAGCTGAACAGGCCGTTATGGTCGCACGTCAGCTGAAGGAGAAATACAGTACAGAGTATTTTGTGGTAAAAGCCCAGATCCATGCCGGAGGAAGAGGTAAGGGGGGTGGAGTAAAGCTGGCTAAATCGGTTGAGGAGGCCGGAATACTTACCGGCCGGATGCTTGGAATGAATCTTGTTACTCACCAGACAGGACCTGCCGGAAGGAAGGTAAACAAGGTTCTGATAGCCCAGGATGTATATTACAAGGGAGCCTGTGAACCGGAAGAGTTTTATATCAGTATTCTTCTAAACAGAAAAACAAGCAGATATCTTTTAATGTATTCACCGGCGGGAGGGATGGATATTGAGCAGGTTGCTGAAAAAACACCCGAACTGATTTTTACAGAGGATATTTCTCCCCTGACAGGGCTTCAGTCCTTTCAGATGCGAAATATAGCTTTCAAACTCGGACTCCATGGAAATGCCGCCAGGAATATGCATAAATTCCTGAAGGGTATTTACGAAGCTTTTATAAGCAGTGACGCACAGCTTCTTGAAATCAATCCGGTTCTTAAAACCAGCGATGAAAGGATCCTTGCTGTAGACTGCAAGCTTAGCCTTGATGATAATGCTCTTTTCAGACACCCTGATCTGGCGGAAATGAGAGATCTAAATGAGGAAGATCCTGTTGAAGTTGAGGCCGGAAAACACAGCCTTAATTATGTCAGGCTCGATGGGAATGTCGGATGCATGGTCAATGGGGCCGGACTTGCAATGGCAACGATGGATATTATAAAACTATCCGGAGGATCCCCTGCCAATTTCCTTGATGTCGGAGGAGGTGCCAATGCAGCAACAGTTGAAGCAGGCTTCAGAATTATTCTGAAGGATCCCGCCGTAAAAGCAATACTGATTAACATCTTCGGCGGTATTGTCAGATGCGACAGGGTGGCAAATGGTGTGGTTGAAGCTTATAAATCGATCGGTGAAATAAAAGTCCCGGTAATTGTCAGATTACAGGGGACAAACGCATTGGAGGCAAAGGAGATAATTGACAATTCCGGATTATCAGTTATTTCCGCCCTGACTTTTGGCGAAGCAGCCGAAAAAGTTGGCAAAGCCCTGTTGGTCAACTAAATATTATTGATAAAGATCTGGATGAATCAACATTTGTGTGAACTGTCGCAATAAGGTTTATTCCCTGAACGACCGCACCTGCACAGAAATATTTCTGTGGGATTATCTATAATATCCCTTTTAAGATCTTTTAAAACTATATTACCGCTGATTTTCAGCGGACCATCATCAATAACCTCAACAATTGTCAAGGATTTCTTATTGTCATTTGCTTCCATAATGTCATTTATCTTCAAAACCAACTTTTCTATGAGCTCCGTCGCAAAAGGGTAAATGATAACTGGCTCCGCAACGGCATAGTGAAATTATCCCTGCTTTTAGTTCTTTATTATTTCCTGAATACTTAAACGTAAAGTCCCCTTTAATAACAATAGGTCCATCGATCATAATCTTGACAGAAACAGGATTTTCCTGAACCGGCTGTTCTTCTGTGATTATAAGTTCAGGCCTTCTGAAGTTTATATGATTGGTCTGATCAATGCTTATATTCTTATTCCTGTTCTCATCATTCCACTTCCATGCAAGCGCTTCGGTGGGACACATATTAACAACTTCAATAATCCTGTCGGTATCTGCACCGCTCATATCAACCCATGGCCTTCTGCCGGGGTCAAACACTTCTATAAGTTCTCTGTAACAATATGATGCATGAACACAGGCATCTGGCTTCCAGTACACCGTAATTTCACCATTACTATATTTCCTTCCTCCTGAGAAGGTCTTATTTTGGCTTTCCATGGTTTAATTTCGTTTGTTTGCAATTTAGTATAAATTGTGCAATAAATTGTTCATTTCACTAAGCCGGATAACATGCGAATCTTTATATTTGCGTGATATTCGATGTTTGAAAGTTTACTGGGTCTTGAGTCAAAAGAGAATTTTCATGGCAGAGCAATTTGGGTGTATTGGTATCAGGAAACCTTGCTCGTTATTACTGTTTTTAGGTGTAACAGTGTTAATGACCTGCCTTCCGGAGGTAACGTATGCTGCCTGCTCAAATATCCATCATTCAGCTAATCCGGTTAATATACCTGCTTCAACAGCTTCTCTGTTACAATTTTTTATAACACTGCTGGGCGCCCTGCTGATAATTGCCATTCTGATAATTATCTTTTCAGCAAAGCTAAGAAAAGCCAACAGGGAACTAAGAGAAAGAAATTCTCAGATTGAGAAAATTAATTCCGATCTGCAAAAGACCAATAAGGACCTCTCAAACCAGAAAGAAGCCATAACCCGCGAATATTCCAACACGGAAATGTTTTACAAGATGCTTGTGCAGTCGGCTGATGACGGGATATCTTTTTTTGACAGGAACTTAAACCTGAAATATGCAAATGCAGCCTACTATTCGATTATTGGTTATAATAAGGAACACTATAATAAGATCAATCCGCCGGAGCTTATACATCCTGAAGATATAGCCTATGACAAGAACAGGACAGAAGCATTGCAGTCAAAAGGATTTTTTGAAACAGAGCTCCGGCTGAAGCACAAAGATGGCCATTACGTAAATCTGTCAACAAGGTCAGTAATAGTAAAAAATGAAAACGGCGAGATTATAGGATCCCTCACTATTTCAAGAGATATAACATCGCTAAAAAAAATTCATGAAGACCTTATTAAGGCAAATGTTGAAGCCGAAGCAAGCAACAGGCTTAAATCAAGCTTCCTTGCAAATATTTCACATGAGATAAGGACACCTCTCAACAGCGTTGTCGGCTTCGCAAACCTCCTCCTGGCAAATGATATCACAAACGAGGTAAAGGAAGAGTATATTGAGCATATTAACCATAACAGCGAAAAACTCCTTCAGATAATAGGCGATATCATCGACTTGTCGAGGCTCGAAAGTTCACAGATAGAAATTACATATGAAGAAGCATCGGTTAACAGCATTGTTAATGAAATCGTTGATGACGCAAGGAAAATTGTAAAACGCAATGAAAAGTCGATTATCATCAATGTAATGAATATGCTGGAGGAGAATGGAGATCTTATTTTTACCGACAGAATCTGGCTTAAAAGAGTACTTAATCATCTGATGGATAATGCGGTTAAATTTACTCTCGAAGGTTCAATAAGGCTCTCCTATACAAGGGAAAATGACAATCTGTTGTTCAGGGTAAAAGATACCGGAATTGGGATAAACAAGGAAAACCTTGATCACATTTTTGAAGAGTTCCGACAGGAAATTAACGGGCACCACCGGCCATTCGAAGGTCTGGGAGTAGGGCTGACTCTGGCCAAGGAGGTAATTGAAAGGATGGGCGGCAGGATCTTTGTTCAGTCTGAAAAAGGAGTTGGTTCAGAATTCAGTTTTTCAATCCCGTACCGGCCTGCAGGAGGGAGTACCAGGATAAAATCAAAGCTCGTAAGTAATGAACCTCTGAACTTCCAGGCAGACTGGAGCAACAAAACTTGCCTTCTTGTTGATGACAATAAGGACATACTGCTATATCTGAACAGGGTTTTGATCGATACACATATTAATACCATAAGTGCCAGATCAGGTATTGAGGCATTGGAAATAGTTAAATCCACTCCCGGAATTGATCTGGTTCTGCTTGATATGCAGATGCCTGAAATGAATGGGATAGAGGCAACAAAAGAACTAAGAAAGATCCGTAAAGACATTCCTATCATCGCCCAGACAGCTTTTATTTTTGAAGACGATAAAGACATTATCCTGGAGGCCGGATGCGACGCATGCCTTATCAAACCGATCAGGAAAGACCATCTTCTGACGGTAATGTCGAGTTTCTTAAAGTCAGTTTAGTTTGCTATTTTGCAGAGAGACGTACAGATGATGCATAATCATTTTGCTGATATTATTTTGCCTCTTGCAGTAAAGGGGACATTTACTTACGGAATTCCTGAGGAGATGAACGATAAAGTATTCCCCGGATCAAGAGTGCTGGTTCAGTTTGGCAAAAAAAAGCTCTATTCCGGGATCGCATTCAGGACCCATAATGAATCCCCCTCTTCAATCAATATCAGACCAGTAATAAGTGTTCTTGATCCTTTTCCTGTGGTAAACGAAATTCAGCTGAAATTCTGGCTCTGGATTTCAGAATATTATATGTGCAGCATAGGAGAGGTCATGAAAGCTGCACTGCCGTCGGATCTCTGCCTCGAAGGAGTTGCCGAAGTGCCGGTAATGGAAAAATATAAGCCAAGGGAGGAAACTTTTGTAAAACTTGCTTCAGAATTCTCTGAAACCGAATTAAACAATATACTTGATAAATTAGCAAAAGCCCCTAAACAATATAAAGCTCTCGCTGCCTATCTTAGCTTTAGCGGATGTGAAGATGGCAGGAATTCAAAGGCATTAAGGAAATCAGTGCTGATAAAGGAAAGCGGTTCATCACAGGGAATTATTGATGGGCTGGTCAGAAAGAAAATTTTATCATATATTACCGTTGAGACAGGAAGATTGTCAGACGCTGAGCTGCCGGCTGAGCCTTTAAAGAAATTAAGCAATGCACAGAATACCGCTCTTGATGCTGTTTCAGAAATTTTCACGGATAAGGAAATTGCTTTATTACATGGAGTTACTTCGAGCGGTAAAACAGAAATATACATTCACCTGATAGAGGAACAGCTTAAGAAGGGGAGGCAGGTACTTTATCTACTTCCTGAAATAGGCCTCACAACTCAGATAATTCAACGTCTGAACAGGCATTTCAGCTCAATTACAGGAATTTACCATTCACGCTTCAGCAATGCTGAGAAAGTTGAGATATGGAACCGGGTGGCTGGAAAAGAATCAGGGAAAGAGTACGGGCTTATTGTTGGTGTCAGGTCCTCTCTGCTCCTGCCATTCAGAAATCTTGGACTGGTAGTCGTTGATGAAGAGCAGGATGGGTCATATAAGCAACACGACCCTGCTCCAAGGTATCATGCCCGCGATTGCGCTGTCATTCTCGCCGGTTTACATAAGGCAAAGACAATTCTTGGTTCTGCCTCGCCGTCTATCGAGAGTTACAATAATGCACTGTCAGGGAAATATGGCTTGGTTGAACTGAAGGAAAGATATGGTCAGATAAAATTACCTGAGATAATTGTTGCAAATTCCCGCGAAGCATACAGGAAAAAACTGATGGTTTCTCATTTCACACCTCAGCTGCTCGAATCAATCGATGAAGCTCTGGGGAAGAATGAGCAGGTAATACTCTTTCAGAACAGACGCGGATTTTCTCCATATATCGAATGTCCCGAATGCGGCTGGATACCTAAATGTATTCAGTGTGCCGTAAGCCTTACATACCATAAGGGCATCAATAGGATGGTTTGCCATTATTGCGGATATTCAACCGGAATTCCTGCACAATGCGGAAATTGCCACTCACCTGGAATGGAGACAAGAGGCTTCGGAACAGAAAAAATTGAGGACGAAATTAAAATTGTATTCCCCTCTGCCAGAGTGGCCAGGATGGATCAGGATACGACAAAAGGGAAAAACTCATTTGAGAGAATGATCAGGGCACTTGAAGAGAGGCAAATCGACATTCTTATCGGAACTCAAATGATATCAAAAGGACTGGACATTGAAAATCTTACAGTTGTGGGCATTTTGAATGCCGATAATCTTCTCAATTTTCCTGATTTCAGGGCTCACGAGCGAAGTTACCATATGATGGAACAGGTTAGCGGAAGGGCAGGACGAAGAGAGAAGGTCGGTAAAGTGATAATTCAGACTGCTGATCCTGATAACAGGATAATCAGGCTTGTCCTGAATCATGATTACAAAAACATGTTCAGGATCCAGCTTGATGAACGCAGAGCCTTCAATTATCCTCCTTTCTGTCGTCTGTTAAAAATCAACATCCGACATAAGGAGAGATCCATTCTCAACAGCTTTTCCGATTTTTTAGGCCGCGATTTAAAATCTCACTTCGGCAGGAATCTTCTCGGACCGGAATTCCCGCTTATTTCCCAAATACAACTCTGGTATATTAAAACCATACTGATTAAGCTTGAAAAGGATAAGCCTGTTGCCATTGCCAAACAGTATATCATGGAATCGATCGAAAGACTTGAGAAGGAGAAAGGGGCATCAGGGCTTAAGATAGCGATAGATGTTGATCCTTATTGACCTCTCCCCAGGTGGCTGTCTAAAAAGCCTGAACTTTTACTTTAGCCTCCTCTGTGGATCTCTGTGTAACAATAAGTTAAGAACTTACACAGAGGATCACAGAGGTCTCACAGAGGGCCACTGAGCAATTTTTAAACAGCCCCCTTAGGTTTTAATTACCAATATTAAGCTCCCCTTCTCCCTGGGAGAAGGGGTGGGGGGATGAGGTATATTATCATACAGCTTCAATAACTCCCTCACATTTTTTTCCACACTCCAGTTTTCCAGAATGGTCTGCCTGATCTTTACAGGATCAAGGACAATCTTTCCCGAAATAATATCAGAGATAATGAGGCTCAGCGATTCATGGTCGTTTACAGGGAAGAGGAAACCGTTTTCTCCATGTTTAATAACCTCGGAATGAATTCCAACAGATTCAGTTGCTATTGTTGTCAATCCGCACGACATGGCTTCGAGGCAGACTAAAGAAAAACCTTCCGAAACTGATGCAATAACGACAATAGTACTAGCCCCATAATAATCAGCAATTTGGCTGGTTTCAGGGACTAAATGCACCTGCCGTGCAATACCATTTTTCAGGGCAAGGGATGATATTTTGTCTGCATATTCTTTGTCATCGGTTTTGCCAATCAGCATCAATCCCCAGTTGGGATTATTTTTTAGAATCGAAAGCAATGCTTCAAGCACAACGAGTTGTCCTTTTGCAGGGCGCAATCGTCCGATTGCGGTAATAAGGTTCTTCTGAGGGATATTATCGATCTTTATTTTATCCCGGATCTTAAAGATTTCAGTATTAACGCCATGCCTGATCATCGTATTCTTAAAAGGCAGTTTTTTTGCCATTGAGGAGCTCAGGCTCACCAGATGATCTGCTTTTTTCATCAGAAAGCATGTAAATCCCGAAGGTTTGCTTTCAGCATGCCTGGTAAATACAAGGTTGAATTTTCCCCTCAGCAACCTGAGAATAAGTGCAAAAATAATTTCGTTATTCCTGTGCGTATGAATGGTAGTCTTATTATTGGAATAAACCTCTCTGAGTAACGAAACAAAACTGATTTTAGGGGCATCAATACCATATCCGAAAACCAGAGCTTCAGAATACCTGATCAGTACCGGGAAAATATTCTCAATGCTTCTTGTAACGCCTGTTGCTCTCAGATGGAAATGAATATGAATGATCATGCTTCAATAATCAGCCGATGGTTGTTTTTATACTAACTAAATGGGCAATTCTTCCTTAGTTTATCTGCATCAAATTCAATTCTGTAATGGTAAAAACTATTCAGAATAGTGTCGGTCGTTGTGGTTTCTTTAATGTCTAAAGGCGATTTATCATTTCTGCCAACAGATGCGAAATAATCTTTGAATTTAAAACCGTCACCCAGCACTTTATCTGAGAATTTCACCCAGATTGCAGGTATTCCGTATGCGTCTGCAACAATCAATCCATGCAAAGAACTGGAGATTATTTTTTCACATGAATTGATTTCATCAACTACCTTAAGTGGATTCTTATTCTGAACATCAATAATATTAAATTCAGATTGGTGATTGTTTTTCAGCCAGTTGCAAGATTTATCCTTATAATGAGGTACTATTCCAAGCTTGAATTTTTTATCGGTTACTTCAGTTCTGTAAATGCCGGGCAAAAGCAAAGCAGGATCACCATAAACCTCAGGGCATTCAATTCCCTGTGCCAGAAGTCTTGCCCTTGTCAGGGGGCCCCTTACAGCATGAATCTTTTTTGGAGGCTCCCTGCAGCTGACATCATCAGAAATAAATCCGCTTCCCCAGACGATGGTTTTTTCTGTACATCTTTGAAGGATTGACCCAATAACAAAATAGTGTTCATACTTTCCAAATTGCCGTGAGGAGATCCGCTTTATGGGTTTTGAGCTGAATGCTCCTGCAATTAAAGGATTTAAGATGTCTCCAAAATTATATCTCCATGTGTCCCATGATAATCTTATAAAGCTTTCCGGTTCCGACGATTTTGGGCTGCCGGCGAAATCAGTTATTTTCTTAAAAAAACCCATGATTCTTAATTAAATGAAGTGATCTGTGATGCATTTAACCTGAATAGTACACAAATATATGGATTTAGAGACAGATATTCCGGAATTCAACAGCTTAATGGGATGACCTGTTAATGGTATTCCTTCTTTTTATAATTTAGCCGGACAACAATAATTATCAAAAATACTACTTTTGAGACAGCCTGTGGAAAGAAGGTGAAAAGTACCTCTCAGATCGTGCTGATTGACACAGAAACAAACCATATGAAGAATGAATAATAAAAACTATTTTCAGGTACTTTTTGTATTATGCGGATTGGTGGTTACATCATGTGGTCCGAATACAAGTACCAGGCCGGTAAGTGAGAAAACCGGAACAGGTTATTACAACGAAAAGTATCGTCCGCAGTTTCACTTTTCACCTGAAGCCAGCTGGATGAATGATCCCAACGGAATGGTATTTTTCAGAGATGAGTATCATCTTTTTTATCAGTATTATCCCGACAGTACTGTCTGGGGTCCGATGCACTGGGGCCATGCGGTAAGCTCTGATATGGTCCGCTGGACTCATCTGCCCGTTGCTCTTTATCCCGATTCCCTGGGATATATTTTTTCGGGAAGCGCTGTTGTGGATTCAGGCAACACAACAGGTTTTGGGGATGATGAAAATCCGGCGGTTGTTGCAGTTTTTACATACCATGATCAGAAGCTTGAAAGCTCCGGAAGTGATCTGTTTCAAAGTCAGGGGATTGCCTATAGTACAGACAAAGGAAGAACCTGGACAAAATTTTCAGGTAATCCCGTTCTTCCCAATCCGGGCATAAGAGATTTCAGGGATCCGAAAGTATTCAGGCATGAGGAAACCGGGAAATGGATAATGATCCTTGCGGTTCATGACAGGGTACACATCTATTCTTCCCCTGATCTTAAGAGCTGGTCGTTTGAAAGTGAGTTCGGAGAAAAATCCGGAGCACATGGAGGAGTATGGGAATGTCCCGATCTGTTCCCTCTTAATGTGGAAGGAAGCGAGGCAACGAAATGGGTTATGCTTGTCAGCATAAATCCGGGAGGTCCTAACGGAGGGTCCGCAACCCAGTATTTTACAGGTAATTTTGACGGACATTCATTTACTCCTGATGGTTCAGTAGAAAAATGGCTCGACCGGGGAACAGACAACTATGCAGGCGTAACCTGGTCAGGAATCCCTGAAACTGATGGCAGGAGGCTGTTTTTAGGATGGATGAGCAACTGGAACTATGCAACTGTTGTCCCTACTGAAGTCTGGCGCAGCGCCATGACTATTCCGCGCGAATTATCTTTGTTGCGCGAAGATGAAAATTACACCCTGATATCCAGACCGGTAAGGGAACTTAAAACCCTAAGGAACAATTCAAAATCTGTAATTGGCAGCAAAAAGTACAATTCAGGTGAACAGGAGCTTGCTACGGACAGTGTAAAGCTTGCCTGCAGCGAAGTTATGATTGAATTTGATCTTGCGGGAAGTACAGCTGATTCTCTGGGAATAATCCTGGAAAATAATGAGGGAGAGAGATTTATTGCCGGTTATTCTTTTCCTGGAAAGAAGGTCTACATTGACAGGAGCAGATCAGGCAATTCCTCATTTTCAGAAAGATTTTCAGGATTTGCCGAAGCCCCCTATGAAGTTGGTGAAAAACTAAAAATGCATCTGTTTATTGATGCTTCATCTGCAGAACTCTTTATAGATGACGGAAGGGTTGTAATGACAAGCATCTTTTTCCCGGCAGGCAGCTTTTCAAAGCTCAAACTGTTTTCAAAAGGAGGAGCTGTAACACTGGAAAAGGCTGAATTATATGAAATTGCTTCAATCTGGAGGTAGTTGAAGAATTATCAGCTAATTCCAATTTTTATTTTACCACGGAGTCGCACGGAGTCAACACAGAGTTGCACTGTTTTAAACTCCGTGAAACCCCGGGAAACTCTGTGTAACGCCGTGGTTAATTGATTTGAATATTTTTCTATAATTTTAAGCTTATCCCCAGTCGCTTCAGAAGAGCTGTAAGCCATACCATCAGCACGGCCCATACAACTGATCCGGCAACCACTACCAGAGGCTCGGTCGATTGTTTATAGAACATTAAGGGTATGCCTGTCATCCATATCAGATGGTATAAAATATCGGGAGCAAGATAAGTGGTTAACGAGTTTTCGCCGGCAGGTCTGAAGAAGGAGGCCCATGATCTTATATTTTTTACATCAACAATCCAGTAGATGAGAATAAATATAAGATAGCTGATACCGCTGCATATCAATCCCCAGCTGGGTGTGGCTTTAATCTTTGAAATTATGAACCAGTTTCTTAAAAAGGCACCTGATAAAATACAAAAAATCCCAAGCCCGGCAAAAATCAGTATCAGGACTTTGTATTCAGTTTTTTTGAATTTTTTAATGATCAGGCCCCCTGTCATTCCTGCCAGAACGATAAATGGTACACTCCCCTCAATAATTACTCCCAGAAGGGGTTTGACCGGATTAAGATGATTGAGCAGATTCAATCCGGAAAGTATGTTCAATCCAAGAAATACCACTGCAATGACTGCAGTTTTGGATATTGAATCACGGCAAAGTACATAAGTAAAGGCTGATACCAGGTAACCCCAGCCAATAAGTCCAAGTATGCCCCACCATCCCGTTACAAGTGAACCGCTGTTTTCCGGTTCACCTGATTTGAATTTGAAAACGAGGAGGATGAAAATACCAAGTGCTGCCAGTTTGAGTCCGGTTACGGTAAAAAACTTGTCCTCCATTTTGGAATAATCATTCCAGAATAGAAAGACAGCCAGGTACATCAGCAGTGCCCAGACGTTTTTACCAATTCCGGTAAGTTCAGGGTTTACCCTTCCCGTATTCAGCATAAGTACCCCTATTATAAGAAGACTTATTGTTCTTTTAAATATATGGCGGGAAATATCAGTATTTTGGTCGCCTCTGGAAAATCTGTTTGAAAATGAAAAAGGGATCGACATCCCGACGATAAACAGGAACCCGGGAAATACCCAGTCGGCCAGTCCCATCCCGTCAAAATCAGCTTTCATATGACCGAGCCATGCCGGCGCCACATCCATATTGAGATCATTGACAAACAGCATGAGAAGGAGGGTAAGTCCCCTCATGATGTCAATTGAAATGATACGTTCAGATGACATAACAAGTTTCCCTGATTAAAATGAATTGCGGAAAGTTAGAAAAATAATCACTACTTTAGGTCTAAATTATCGATTGAGCTATTTAAGCGACATTAACTCATAAATGATAACATTAGTTTTCTATCATTTTAAATGAAAAATAAAATTACAGGCGATCTCCGGCTTATAGCATTTCTATTGATACTGGTCTTCACTTGTTACACTTCACAGGCAAGAATAGTCAGAGTCATTGTTACAAAAACCGAACCTTATATGGAAGGTAAGGTTTTCGGAACAGCCGGACCATATGAAAAGCTGACAGGGCAGGCATATGGCGAAGTCGATCCGGGAAATCCTCTGAACAGCATAATCCAGGATATAAGTCTGGCGCCCGTGAACGAAAGGGGGATGGTTGAATACATCTCTGATTTCATAATACTTCGTCCTGCTGATATGGCAAAAAGCAATGGCTTGCTTTTCCTCAGCCTTCCAAACCGGGGAGATGCATTTCCGGCCGATACGGCTTTGCTTGGAAGAGGATATGTTTATTTCTGGTGCGCCTGGCAGGGGGATGTTCTAAGGGGGAATAACCGCCTGATAATGAGAGTGCCATATGCAAACGACAATGGTTCTGAAATTGCCGGCATCCTTCGAACCGAATACCAGGTTTCTTTAGCTATAAACACTCTTAATCTCAGCAGTGGCTTTTTCACCGGACAGACACATCACAGCTATGAGACCATCACCCTTGACAATAAGGATTGTACATTGACAAAAAGGATCCTCGAATCAGATCCCCGGATCATTGTTCCAAACAGCGAATGGGCATTTTCTGACTGCTCACGAACAAGGTTCCCAGGTATTCCCTCCCCAACAAAAATATCATTGAAAGATGGTTTTGAGCCGAATTACATTTATGAGCTTATTTACACGGCAAAAAACCCGCTTATACTGGGCCTTGGATTTGCGGCCATCCGCGATTTTTCATCTTTCCTGAAATATAGCTTAAAAGATGATTCGGGTTTCTCCAATCCATTAGTGACCAACGAATCAGATTCAAACCCTTTAAAGGCGGCCATTATGCAGGGTGTTTCACAATGCAGTAATTTTGCACGAACATTTTTATTTCTCGGCTTTAATCAGGATGAAAATGGATTAAAGGTGTTTGAGGGAGTGAACGCTCATATCGGGACGAGGCGCATTTCACTGAATATCCGCTTCGGACGTCCGGGCGGAGGAGGGCTGCAGCACGAAGACCACCTGTTCCCGGGCAACGATCCTCCATTTTCCTGGGGGAAAGAACCGGATCCCATTTCAGGCATAACAGGGGGAATGCTGGAAAAATGCATTGAAACCGGATCATGCCCTAAAATAATTCAGACTCTGAGCTCCTCGGAATACTGGCAGCTGCGCGCTTCGCTGACTACTACAGATTCGTACGGCACTAAAGATTTAATGATCCCTGAAAATGTCAGAATATATCTATTTGCAGGAACCCAGCATACACCAGGGATCATTGCAGATCAGATCAGCGGATTCAGTCAGAATTACAATTCATATACTCCATATCTACGGGCTCTGATAATTGCTCTGGAGAAGTGGGTTGTTGAGGGTAAAGATCCTCCGCAAAGCAAGTATCCGACCATCGCAGCAGGCACCCTGGTTTCACCTGACAAACCAGGAACCGGATGGCCAGATATTCCAGCCGTTCCATATAACGGAAAAGCTAATGAGCTGCCTCTTCTCGATTACGGACCCCAGTATGATTTCAGAAATGTTTCGGGTGTGCTTCAGAAGGAACCTCCTGAAGTTAAGTCTGAACAAAACTATAAAACCATGGTTCCCGGGGTCGATAAGGATGGCAATGAGATTGCCGGGATACGGAGCATAAATATCAGGGTTCCGGTAGGAACTTTTACCGGATGGGCCTTGCGGAGAGAGGGTTTCGGAAAGGGAGACCTCTCTTCTCTGAACGGAATGTTCATACCATTTAAAAAAACAAAGAAAGACAGAAAGGCAGTTATGGATCCAAGGCTTTCGCTTGAGGAACGGTATGGTTCACATGAAAAATATGTGGAGGCTGTCAGAAGAGCAGCTGAAGAGCTTGTAAATGAAGGGTTCCTGCTTCCTGAGGATGCCAGGTCCGAGATTGAAGATGCTGAAAAAAGGAACATCTTAAGGTAAAATGAAAACGAAACAGATATAAATTTCCTGTAATTATTTACATTTTAAATAAACAAATTAAAACATGAAACCCGCATGATTGACTATAGAATCAATCACTAATAGATATAATTTACAATCATGTGTGGTTCAATCATTCCATTAAAATTAAAATTATATTATGATGAAAAAGAACAACACTTTTAAAATTGTAACAATTGTTACAAATTTTGTATTGCTGATAATGACTGTCAGCGTCATGGCTCAGGAGCCGGCAAGGCCTGCAGCTGCTCCTGCCGCCCCTGCTGCTTTCAGGACGCCTCGGAGGATCATTTCCCCGGAAATACTTCCAGACAATAAGGTTACTTTCAGAATTTATGCAAAGGATGCTCAGAAAATAACTATATCCGGAGAATGGCAGGCCGGACCAGGAGCAGCAGAAAACCTGGTAAGGAATGATACCGGTTTATTCAGCCTCACTGTCGGACCGCTTAAACCGGAGCTTTACGGTTATACATTTTCAATTGACGGTGTGACCTCAATCGATCCCAATAATGTCCAGGTACGGCGCGATGGGGCTCGTTATCAGAGTTACTTCATTGTCGCGGGGATTGAGTCTGATCATTATTTTCACAAGAATGATGTAGCTCACGGTACTGTGACGAAAGTGTGGTACAAGTCAGAAGTACTTGGATTCCAGAGAAGGGTGTATGTTTATACGCCAGCAGGATATGAGGGAGGTACCCAGAAATACCCTGTTTTTTATCTTCTCCACGGAGCCGGCGGTGATGAGGATGCCTGGACAAACATGGGAAGAGCAGCACAGATAATGGATAACCTTATAGCCCAGGGTAAAGCCAAACCGATGATAGTTGTAATGACCAACGGTAATGCCAACCAGGCAGGCGCCCAGAACGAGGTTCCCCCGATTGCCTCAACAGGTGAACAGGGGATGGCTGCTTACCAGCGCTATGCAGGCAAATTTGAGGAACACCTTGTAAAGGATGTGGTTCCATTTATTGAGAAAAACTTCCGGACAACTTCAGGAAAAGATAACAGGGCAATTGCCGGATTGTCGATGGGCGGCATGCATACCCAGACAATAACCAATAACAATCCCGGGATGTTCAGTTACATTGGAGTTTACAGTATGGGGATCATGAACATGGGACCTCAGAATCAGGATGCTGCTAAGCTTGAACAGGAGAGAATTACAAAGCTTGAGGCTCTTAAAAACAGCGGATATAAGCTTTACTGGATCGCCTGCGGGAAAGATGATTTTGTCTATAAGGGAGTGGTGACCCTGCGGGAGACTCTTGATAAAGTAGGTCTTAAAATATATCTATCGCGAAAGCACAGGAGGGCATACATGGGCCAACTGGAGGATTTATCTCTCGGAGTTTGCACCGATGCTGTTTAGGTGAGACGTTTTGCAGTTTACGGTATGAGGTAATGGATAAATCAGAAAGCAAATAGAATATCAATGAAAAAGTTAAATCACATTCTGCTGACCTCATTTTTTGTTATGGCTGCGGGAGCTTTTACAACTGCCCAGCAGGCACATGTTAATCTCGATTGGGCGCCGCAAAAAAACACACAAAATCTGATCCCTTTTTCGGCGTCTGTAAATTCACCTGAAGTAACTGATGATCATATGGTAATATTCAGGGTAAAAGCACCGGATGCCCATGAAGTACTACTTTCGGGCAATGTCCTGCTTGGACTGAAGGCATCAAAACCTGTTCCATTCACAAAAGGAGACGATGGCATCTGGACACTTAAAGTTGGTCCCATTGAGCCGGAAATTTATTACTACAAGCTTATTATAGACGGTGTGAGCGTTGATGATCCGTCGAACACACTTACCGGATTTGCCGGCCAGCCTGGCTTCAGTATCCTTGTTGTGCACGGCGACGGCCCTGCATTCTATGATGCAAAAAATGTCCCGCATGGGATAGTTGTCAGGCATATTTACTACTCCGATGTTACAAAGGGAGAGCGTGAGATGTATGTGTATCTCCCACCTGATTACAGTACTAAACGCACGTATCCTGTATTATACCTTTTCGGCGGTTCGGGTGAGGTTGCATCAACATGGAGCCTTTTCGGAAGGGTGAACTTCATTGAGGATAATCTTATCGCCGAAGGCAAAGCATTACCTATGGTTATTGTTATGCCGAATAACCAGGTTGTTCACCGGAGCGATCCGCAGCATAGTGAGCTTACTTTCAAAATATTCAATGACGAGATGGTAAGTGTGATCATTCCGTTTGTCGAAAAGACCTATAGTGTCAGTACCGACCGTCATGGGAGGGCAATAGCCGGATTATCGATGGGAGGGAGACATGCTCAGGTAATAGGTTTCAACAATCTTGATAAGTTCGCTTCTTTTGGTCTTCTCAGTTCAGCGGAGTCGTTAGATAAAACCCCGTCAGTTGACAGGCCTGATTTCAATTCAATGGTTGATTACCTTTTTGTTGGTGCCGGTACCAATGAAACCAGGTCCGGGGCAAGGCATGAAGTATTGCATAATGAATTTGTGAAGCGTAGTATCAATCACGAATATTACATAGGAAGTAATGGGGCACACGATTTTATAACTTGGCGCCACCTGTTGTATTATAAGTTCCTTCCGGGCTTATGGAGAAAATAACAATAACTTGTTCGGAAGAATCAGGAAAAATAATTCAAAGAAATTACTACTTTTGCCCCGGTAATTTATTTATTCGGGTTTAGCCATGGCAATGGTGGGCAATGACCTCCTTCGCACGGGCTTCGGAGGTTAAATCGGGGTGTGGCCACGCAAAGCGTGGTAGACTCCGTTGAAGCAATTAATTATTATCGGGGTGTGGCGCAGTTGGTAGCGTACTACGTTCGGGACGTAGGGGCCGGAAGTTCGAGTCTTCTCACCCCGACTGAGTAAATCAAATGGCCTTGTAAATCAGATATTTACGAGGCCATTTTCATTAGTAGTACAAAAAGTAGTACAAAATTCTATTCATTGAAGAATCTATCTGGTATGCTAAACCTAAGGTGGTGTGCCAGGAATTAGATTTCATCTCCAGGTTTCAGATAAAATCCGATTGCATTAAGAGATTCACTCTTACGGTAATATTCAGGATCAGTTAGTTTTGTATTTTCCAGCCGTTTAACTTTTATCATTGAACTGCCATCCTTCGGTTTCATAACCTGAACACCTTTTGTTGACCTGCTTCCCACAGCATTGATCTGAGAGGTGTTGAACAAAACAACCTTCTTAATGCTGCTCAGGGTAACCAGATCAATATCATGTTCAATGAGTTCAATAAAGATCAAACGGGATTCGTTACTGAAAGCATTCTTGAGTTTTTTCCTTGCGTACTCGGTCTGAAAACTGTCCATAGAAATCTTCCCGATTTTGCCATTTTCAAATGCCACAATCAGAAAACCTTTATATCTCTTTTCACCTGTCAGATAGATTGGTTTTTCTCCGGGTTCAAGATCAATTTTCTGCAGTGCCTGAAACTTGTCCATAAGTTCCTTTTTCTGAACTTTATAGACATTACACAGGGATGTGAAGACAAGGATCTCACTTGAATTTGAATCGTCCGATACTTTAATTGTTGTTGATTCGGAAGGAGATTCTCTTCTGAAATCATTTCTTTCTTCCATTTCTATTCTCCTTTTTAGACTTTCTGCACTTTGCATTGTTATCAGGTTTTGATTAAAACCCAAATGTGGGAATTATTCTTTTTCTTCCTTTATATTTCTTTGAATTTCTTCGCCATGGCCACTGTCTGTTAAAGCCGTACTTATTGACCACATCCGGCTATCAGATCGCTGTAACATTATCCGGTGGGGACTTTCTAATCCTATTTAGCCTGCCAGGATTCTTATCAGGTCATCATTCAGGTAGTATACTTCAGATCCATCCTTTTTTGGAGTTAAAATCTTTGCAGCAACCAGTTCTTCCATAGTTTTGAAAGAGTCGTACGGGATGATCTGCCAAAGACACTTCCAATTATTTTAGGCTTGATATATGGTTGACTGAAGATGGCCTCATTTACCTCTTTTGTATACCATCTGATTTTTGATTTACCATAAGTCAAAGTTGAATCCATCTGTTGAATGATGTCATTAATAAGATTGCTGGTCAGGGCAGACGTATTTTCAACTGCGTCCAGCATAAACATAATCCAATTTTTCCATGAACCTTGTGTCATATCATAATTGACATGACACTAGTGTTAAGTTAAATCTAACATGTCGTAATCCTAAAGTGGGCACCTGGCAATATACAGTTGGCAATTTTTGTTTCTTCAAGATCAATACATTGAGTTCAAGGTTATCTTACTTTTAACAAATCATCTCCTTGCCAACTGTTTTTTGCTAACTGCCAACTTTAAGCCGTGCTTTTTCCGGAGCCTGATCCAACCCAGGGGATTAAGCTTACCGCTCAAAGCCCGCAATCCTTCGAATATCTGGGTCATGGAATCACACCGGCTTAATATCCCGAACAGCATCGTAAGAAGGTGCGTCCGTGTTTTGAACGATTTGTAATAGTAATCTATGATGCTTGTTGATCAGTCCTTGTATGCCAGCTTTATCAACTAAATTTATTATCTGTATGAAAATTGGCTGTCCGACAAATTTAATTTCTGTAATTTTACCCATGTTGTCGTATGTTTTCGCAAAAACCAGATTACAACATCTGGGGGAAACCTTAGGGGAAATACCCCTTCTTTTTATTTTAATCGGACATAGTTGAATGCTCATATTGTTTTAGGTAAAATAAATATTGTAACGGATATAAAAAATATTGTAAAACAATATACAATTCAACCTGTCAGAAGATGGCCCGGGTAGCTGCCTTTCCACCTGAGGTTATTTTTGTATCAATAATCTGAGGATTGACCTAATTACTTCTCCTGCTCATTATCCTTTCTATCTCGTCAATTTCCTTTGGAATGTCTTTCGATAAAACTATAACACCATCGGCGGTGATCAGCACATCATCCTCGATCCTTATGCCAATATCTTTGTATTTTTCATAAACAGGAGATACTGTATTGATAAAATTCCGGATCTCTTCATTGGTTGCTTCATTTCCATACATTTCATACAACTGCGACAGTCCGTTGCTTCTGAAATAAAGTCCTGGTTCCACGGTAAGTATCATACCTTTTTCCAGTAACCTTCCATAGATAGTGTCAACTGCAATACTCTGACGGAGAACTGAGCCCGGAACTACATAGTCGCCCACATCATGGACGTTCATCCCGAGGTAATGACTTATGTCGTGAATCAGGTAGAATTTCTTTTGCCAGATGCTTCCGGAATCGGTGATCAGTCCCAGCTTAATTAATCCACCGATGACGGTTTCCCTGTATTTATTCTGACCTTCAATCAGATATTCCCCGGGAATCATCGCAGCTATTGCTGCTTTCTGAGCTTTAAGGACAAGATCATAAATCTCCCTTTGTTCATTGGTAAAAGGCATTTAAGAATGCTTCACCGGTGATATCAATCGCCTTCTGAATTCTTAAAATTTCATTTTTGTCCTTACGCACTCTCATTTCATGAATTACCGGCGCTATATCCATAAGTATTGTCTCAGGAGCTTTGAGTTTCTTTATAATATTCAATATCTTGTCTTTCAGATTTGAATCCTCAAAATCAATATATACAGGGATGTCTGATCTGATTTTTGCCTCAATAATCTTATCGAGTTCTTCGTAAGCCAATACCGTATCTGCCTTATAAGCCTTCATTACAAAATCAAATTCCGGTGTTTCACCATTATAGATCTCCTCCCTGATCGTTCTTTTTTGAAGGAGAAGAGAATAGGGATATGATTCACTTCTTCCAAGCACAAGTACCGAACCCGGATTATTAAAACCAGTGAGATAATAATAATTGTCAGCAACCCTGTATTCATGACGTCCTCCGTTATATCCATAATCGGATCTCAGAACAGCAATGCCATTATCGATTTTTGCCAGGAGATCATTCCGTCGTTCAGAGAATACCTTTTGCAGGTCTTCTGCCATAACGAGATCGCTTATGTCGGGGATAAGAACGCCAGGTTCATGGATATTACCATCCCTTTGGCACCCTGTTAAAATGAAAAGAGAAAGCAGAAAGAAAATACAATGTTTCATGGAAGAGGAATTTATTATTCAAATTTATGTTATGGAAGAGGCAAAGTCAATTTTTTTGAAAAATAATTGAAAAAAATCTTGACTCGTATTAATTAAAGTTATAACTTTGTAAAGTATAATAAATAATGAAGTATATAATATATTGATAATCATGAGCTACAAGTCAAAAATCAGAATGTCGATAGGATGGATATATCCAATTGGCATATTTTCATCCTATATACTTTTATTCCTTGAATACGAGTTGCGGCATATGCTAAGGCAATCGGGAAATGATGTCTGGGGAGTACCATACATCACAATTATACTGGTTGCACTGATGTTCATTGTTCTGGGTATTATACAATGGTTCCGATACAGGAACTGGATCTACCCGGTTCTTGGGTTTCTTATGGGTATAACCACAGCGCAGGCATCATTTATTTTTCCAAATTATGATGAACCCGGAATCTTTAAACTGACCTATTTCATATGCTTTATCCTGATCATTCTGTTTATTCTTATTAACTGGAACTCTTTTTACAGTCATGAAAGGTTTGAGATTAACTCGAGACGGCTGTTCCGGCTGGCTTCCGAGAGGATTTACAGGACTGATAATGGTTATACTGGTCGGCCATATTCGGGAGGAAAAGTAGAATGTGGCAGGGATGAATTGCTTGGTTTTGTGAGGTTCCTTCACGGGAACTATATAGTGCGACCGTTCTATTATGAGAGTTATCGTCTGTCTCTCATTCTCCATGAATACAAGCCTGATTGTTATACATGAAGGTAAGGAGGTAAGTCATGTGATCATTGGGTATGACGGCACTGTGACGGTTAAAGTATCAGATAGAGGATTACAGGGATTACCGCGAGCGTCTGAGCTTCGACCAGCTATGCGCCTCTCTGGCAGAGTATCTTCACAAGGTTTCTTGATTATTATAAGAAAGGATTGGAATCAAGAATTATGATTGAATTGAAATCAGCGAAATAATCTAGTTGCCGGTTCCTTGTTAATTAATCGGTTACATGTAACCTGCAACTTTAAACATCAAAATAATATTTAAAGCCATGAAAAAGAAAGAGATTTTAATCAAACTCGTTCCTCTCATCTGCACAATCCTTCTTTCAGGATTTGCATACGCTCAGGAACAAAATCCCTGTAAAACAGGAGGACAGACCTGTTATTTCGGGATTGAAATGAATGATGTCCTTTGCGGATATTCTGTGAAACTTATTGCAATGGAACTCTTGATGGTAAAGAAGTCCGCTTTGAGTATTCAGATGTTATTCTTAAAATGTCTGCTTGGGAGCAGATGTGGATGCCGGATTCAGGGTAATGTATGCTTCTGATCCGGTTACCCGGAGAGCCGTAAAAATTGAGGCAAGCGTAATAAACGGAGAATCAGTCGTTAAGACTGTAACACGGATCACAACCGATACTGCTTATTTCAGCAGTCCTACCTCAGGAGTATCGAGTGCTATCCCTGTTGGCGGGGATGTAATATTTGGTTCACAGACATGGTATCCACACCTTTATGATGACTTTATTAAAAAAAATATTCCGGAAAAGAAGTATAAAGTGTTTGATATGTTCAAAGGTGAAATCACCGAAAAGGGATACATAAGAAAGTCAGAGGAGAATATCGTGTTGAGCGATTCTGCTTTTCAGACCCTGGTGCTTGAGGAGACCGATTATACAACAGGTATTAAAACCACCTTGTGGCTCAATAAGGCAGATGGGTACAACGTCAAAGCCATTGTGGCGGGCAGGAGAACTATCTATTTTGCTGATAAATCCGTTACCAGCAGGATAACCTTTGCAAATATAGATAATGAGCTTTTCGCAAAGTCTGACAGAAAAATCCCTGATATAATGAACCTTTCATGGCTCAGGGTGAAGGCTCAGATTAATTCATATGGTGAAGAATTAACAGCTCAATCCCTTAATTTCCCCGGACAGAAATTTGAAGGCACTGTAAAAGGAAGTTTAATTGACGGGATTTTTGAGGTTGAACCTGCCAGGTATTCGGGGAGAAAAGCCCCTCCTTTCCCTCCGGATTTCAGCAAATCTTCTGAACTGAAGAAATATCTTGAGTCTGAATTGATGATTGAATCAGATGACCCTGCTATTAATTCAGAAGCTGTCAGGATCACTTCAGGTTCAAAAGATTCATGGGAGGCAGCTAGTACGACTGAGCAAATGGGTGGCAGAAAATATTGCAGGTGCTTTGCCAGGTGGCATTTCAGCGAAAAACACTCTTACAACCAGGGAAGCTGAATGCGGGGGACATTCCCGGTTGCTGGCCGCATTCTGCAGGGCAGTGGGCATTCCGGCCAGGTTATCGGTCGGTTGTATGTATACTTCCTATTACTCAGGCGGATTCGGGCAGCATGCCTGGACCGATGTTTATATGGGCGATGCCGGATGGATTCCGGTCGATGCAACCATCAATGAGCCTGATTTTGTTGATGCAGGGCATATAAGACTTGGCGAAAAAGCGACATTTCGTCCCGTTGCCGTGGAGATCCTGGATTTCAGATCGGGAACGAAGAATAGTGACTCAGATATCCCTGATGAATTCAGGCCTATTCTGGGCAGCTATATGAATGTTGATCAATACCGCATGTTTAAGATAATCCCTGGAAAAGAGGGTCTCGCCATCGACATTCCGGGCAGGATAATCCTCGATTTGAATCCGCCAGATGACAGTGGCAGATGGTTCCCGAAAATGACACGGGAAATAAGCTTAACCCCGGGAAAAATTGTAGAAGGCAAATCCGAAAAAATGATTATGCATCAGTATTTCAGGTTAAAGAAAATATCTGTTCCCGATTCGGGACTGAACCAAATACCTGAAAAATTCCGGAAATTTGCAGGCAATTATCAGTTTGCACCTGCAAAACTATCTCTTGATGTGCTGTTTTCTGAAGGTTCTTTGAATACACAGGAGCCGCTGGGAAAATCAAAAAACAGAATAAGCTATTCGAAAACAGGAGATGCATGGATTGATGAAACCGGTACTTATGAGATCGGATTTATATCGAACAGCGAAAATGAAATTACCCATTTGACCTTCACAGTTAAAATTGAATTCCAGAGGGGTGAACCGGTAACAAATGCTGTTGAGCCGGTTATAAACGATGCAGGCATTGAAGCCGGAATCAAAAAATATGAAGAAATTAAAAACAACAATACCGGAGAATATCTTTTCGCAGATGAAATATTGAACCAGTTGGGACATAAGTTCCGGTCACAAGGCAAAATTGATGAGGCAATTGCCATATTCCGGTTAGCAGTTAAAGAATTTCCCATGTCATTCCAGGTTAATGACAGCCTTGCAGAAACATACCTTTTGAAAGAGGAGAATAAAAAGGCTCTTAAATACTTTATAATAGCCGTAAAGCTCAATCCGGAATATGAATACGGGAAAAAAATGATTGGAGAATTGAAAAACAAATGACAATGCCATGTATTATCCTCGTAAATTAAAACGCGATTTCAGAATTACAGGTTTTATACCTGCAATAATCTGCATTTCTATTGGTGCACTTATCTGGATTTTTATCGGGCAGAGAGAGGGTGTTTATTCGGTATCAGGTTTCTTTATCCTGTATGCTGCTTTCTCCCTCTGGATATTTATCCGTACTCGCAATCAAAGTTATCTGGCAGCATCAGTCTGGCAGTTATTCTTTGGACTCTGGCTCGCCACCCGGTTCAGCTATCCGTTAATTCCCGGTATTAAGTCAGAATTACTGGCACTTCTGTTTTTTCTTTTTATAGCATCAACAATATGGCTCTTTTATCTTGTATTCACGAGGAGAGCAAAGTGGAAGGGAAGGGAGGTGTTTGAGCTCGCATCTATGTCGATTGAGACTCAATCCGACGGATTTACTGAGCGTCCTCATCCTGCCGGTAAAACTGTATATTCCGGATCCGAACTGAAAGGCTTTGCAGAGTTCCTCAGGAAGAACCTTGTAGCGATGCCATACTTCGAAGTGAATCAGATCGTATTTGTTCCGGTTAAAATGGAGGATGAATTTGGCTATATATTTAGTCCTGAGAAGTTCAAGCAGAACAGGAGCTGGATTGCCTTTGACTTCATTGGAAATGTAACTGTGAATATTTCAAAAAAGGATTACATTGGTTACAAGGAAGAACTATCCTTCGATCAGCTCTGTGAAAATCTTGGGAAATTATTCATTGAATTTATGAATTTTTACCGTAAAGGAGAAGCAGAAAGGATTTTATATAAGTTAAATGAACTTGGATTGGGTTTAACATATTAATAACTGAACTGTCGTGGATTTTAAAGAGGCAGCTAAACTGGGCTCATGTTTATCGAAAGATTATGCTGAAGATCTATTCAGGCTTCTGGCAACCTATGAAAGCATTTCTGCTTCAGAAGCAGGATCGCGTGTGAACATTCATATTAAAACAACACAGGATTTTCTTGAGGATTTGTATGGCCTGGGAATACTTGACAGAGAAGAAGTTTATGAAGGGAAGCGTCCATATTTCAGGTACAGATTGAAGGTAAAACAATTATCCATTGAAATAAACCTGGAACCATTTTCCCAGAATGAACCTGTGACTGATACCAGACTGAAATTGAAAATCAGAGAAAAGAAAAATATCGGAGCAAGATTTACGACATCCAGAAGCAATGACTATATAAGTAATGTTGTCATATGGACAGGCGAAGGCCGTAACAGGACAGAAAGAAAAATCAATCTTTCTATGCCGCAGGGGAAATTCTTGTTTCATCTGCCATTCCCGACAGCAGAGCCATTAAGTATATCCGAGATAATGAAAAATGCAGAAATAGATGAGGCCAATATCCCGGAAATTGTTGATATTGTGAATGTTCTGATTGAATTCGGAGTAATAGAATCACCTTAAACCTGAAATTTGTTTCCCTATGCATTATGAAATAAAAGAGAGAAGCAATGTGGATAGATTCATAAGTCTAATAGATAAGAGTATAGAAGTCAGAGTTTTGGAATAATAAAATGCAATCGTTAATAATATATTGATAGCCAGATAATTAAAACTTGTATTTATCTTCTCATCCTGACAAAGTAAATCAAATGGCCTTGTAAATCAAGTATTTATGAGGCCATTTTCATTAGTAGTACAAAAAGTAGTACAAATTTTCTTTTTTATTTCATATATATCCTGAAGTTATATTCCTGCAAAGAATATTTCTTATAATTCTTTGAAACTTTAGACTTACTTGCAAAAAACGGACAATTTAACCAACTCACGCCGGTTTAAACTGAAAAATACGGGTTCAGATTCGCCGATTTGCTGCTCCGGTTTACTGACTACGATATGGAGGTTGAATCAAAATTTATGCTTGATGTTCTTCAGATGGATACCCCTTCAACTGCACAACGGTAAAACCTTCACGATAGCGCAAATTTGTAATCAGTGCTTCATTACAAAAAGGTACGTATGGCAAATCCGCGCCAGCAAACCTTAAACCTTAACCAATTAATTACCAGATATATGGTATGAGTCTGTACTTTGTTTTGAGGCAATACTCCTTATACCCTTCCAGATTTTCCTTCAGGACCTTCTCCTCATTTATGATCCTTAATACAAGTGCAACAGGCAGCAGAGCCATTGGGATAAGTCCCCAGTAAGATCCCAGAGCCAGCGGAGTCGGCATGTACATTATCAGCACTCCAATGTACATTGGATGTCTTACAACACCGTATAACCCGGTAATGATTACCTTCTGTTCCTTATAGGTCTCGACTATCCGTGAGGCGTAGCTGTTCTGTCTGAAGACATTGAATATGATCAGATATCCTCCAAGAATTACAATGTTTGTAATGATGATAATCTCTACAGGTACATCAGACCAGCCGAAACGCCTGTCGAGTCCCGGAATAATAAAAGCTGCCATAAATACAGGCAGGTTAATAAGCTGGATCAGCTTTTGCTCTTTTACTTTCTCGGTTCCTTTTGCCCGACGTTCAAGGAACTTTGGATCTCTTTTCAGAAAGTAGAAAAGTACGAATACCATCGGGATAACAATTACTGAAAAATATAGGTATACCTGCCAGTAATTGAAAGTCCCGGCAGGTAGTATGGTACAGACACCTATAAACAACGGAACAAATGAAAATCTGATTATCATTTTTCTTATGAGAACGGATCTCTCCTGGTTTGTCATTTCACTTTTTGTTTCCATTGTAACTGGTTTTATTCTGAAACATATCAAAGTGCTTTAAGTATATAGTCTGAAATAATTTTCAGTGTGGGTATCTCCTGGTCATTGTCCCAGCTGATATCTTTGTTGGTGGTGGTTACCACTGTCAAATCAAGATCAGGGAAGTTAATAATAAACTGGCCACCCATTCCCATAGCCATAAACAAATTATAGCCGTTTATTTTACCCAGCCACCAGAGATAACCGTAATTATAATCAGTCAGAGGACCCCATTCTTTTCCGTTGTTCACCCATGTCCTTGTCAGCGAGGCATCAACCCATTCTTTTGAAACAATCTGATTATTGTTGATCTTTCCTTCATTCAGATACATATAACCCAGAACTGCCATATCGCGTGGTTTCATGTAGATATCGTATCCTCCTGTATTATTTCCAAGTGGATCATGATTCCACTGGATAATTTCAATTCCCATCGGACCTGTAAGGTTTTCAACTGCATATTGAAGAGCGGTCATCCCGGTAACCTTTGTCAGAATTGCTGAAAGGAGATGTGTCTCAAGTGAGTTATAGGAAAACTTTTGCCCGGGATCAAAGAGTAACGGAAGCTTAAAAGTCTCCCTGATCCAGTCATTTGTCTTAACGACAGTCAGGAGGTTCTTTTCCTCATTGTCAATACCCATCCTCATTGTAAGGAGGTGCCTGATCGTGATGTCATAAAATCTGCTGTCCATTCCGGGATAGGCATATTCCGGGAAAAATTCCATAATTTTCTTATCCAGGTTCTTAATCAGGCCATTATCAAAGGTAATTCCTATCAGCACCGACATGAAACTCTTTGTATCGGAATAGATCTGATGAGCCATATTCTCATTATATCCGTTATAGTATTCTTCTGCAACTAGATTTCCGTTTTTAATAACCAGGAGGGCATCCACAAAGCCCAGCTCGTCAGCTTTCCAATACGCAGAATCGAGCATTTGCTCATTTAATCCTTCAGCTGACGGAGTTGAAACAGGCCACACAAAATCATAAGGATCATCGGATTTGGTGCAAGAAATAATTGTCGACGCATAAATGATCAGCAAAAGGTACAAAGTAGTTTTCATTTTTTTTGATGTAAAGCATCAATTACACCGGCTGAAACCCAGTAGATGTCATAGTTGCCATTCTGCGGGCTATTAAGAAATTCCTTAATATTACTCAGGGTAGGCTTTAACGATATTTCCTTCATTTTTTCGCTTGTTGTCCTTGCTGAGAAGAACAGATATTTCCCATCAGGTGAAACTGAAGCAGAGATAGCATTGCTGCCTTTCATGTTTATTTCCGGACCAAAAGAGATGCCTTCGCTCCAGTTATCATTGTTGTCCCTGAAATAGATATAATAATTTGCAAAACCCGGATTAATTTCATTATTCTTGTTATCAACGCATCCGATAAGGAAGCTCTCATCAGGTGAAATAAAAGCATTGTATATGTTCCCATTGCCATTTACAACAGGAGGAAGCAGCTCAGGAGTATCAAACCTGTTCCCGTTTTTCCTGGCCCTGAGTATCTCAGATTTTCCAGTCTTCTCATCGCTTCTGGTAAAATAAAGAGTGCCTGTTTTTGTCAGTGACGGATAAAACTGAGAGTTAGGCCTGTTAAAGGCAGTATCGGGATTATATATTTCACCCCATGTTCCATCACTCTTCTTATCGGAAGCCCAGATATTCTGGTACGCCCATCCCGGTTGTGGTTCTTTCCCGTCAGGTGGCTTAGTTGAGAGAAAATAAACTGTTTTTCCATCAGGGGAAAAGCATGGCTCCAGGAAGAAATACTGGCTATTACGGGCAAACGGAGCAATTTCAGGCTCTGTCCATTTGCCACCTGCAAACCTTGTATATAAGATAGTTACATGCCGGCCCGTAAGAATTCCGTAAAATATCTCTGTTCCGTCGGCAGAAATGGTTATATCGCGTTCATAATAACCTGTAGCGATAATGTCAGGAGCGAATAATTCCGGTGTCATGCCGGGAGGTTTCTGACCCAGGTAAGGGAGATCCGGATTTTGTGATTTAACCTCCTGACCTGCCATTGCAAAGCTTAACAATGCCAGGAAAAATAAAGAAATTAGTCTTTTCACAATTTGTTGCATTTAATTTACGCAAGGTAATATCTTCTCAAAAATTATCTGATTTATGCTCATCCAGTGTTCGCCGGCCTGCTGCTCGGTTAATTCGCTTGTCCAGCAGGTGGCCGTGATAACAAGGTGCTGATCAGGGACTATAATTATAAATTGTCCTCCCCATCCCATTGCCATATAGTACCTGTGGCCCGATTCATGTCCCGAGCCAGATCTGGTAACCGTATTCAGGACCATAAGGGACATCATTATTTGTTGAGATCTTAGTGGTAGTCATCGTGGTGATCCATGATTCCGGGATTACCTGCTGATCATTGTATTTTCCTTTATTAAGGATAAGGTTTCCGAATTTTACCATATCGGCAGGAGTGATCTGTAAGCCTGCGGCGCCATTAGGATAACCCTTATCATCTTTTGACCACTTGAGTTTAGTAATACTCAATCGGATCAAAGAGATACGTTTTTGCAAAATCAAGTGTATTGATGCCTGTCGCTTCTGTAATTATTACCGAAAGTAAATGAGAAGCTCCGTCGCTGTAATTAAATAGTGTCCCCGGTGTGGAGACAAGAGGAAGATCAATTATGTATTGCAGGTGATCAGGAGTACTTGCCCATGTATTATATAAGCTTGAAGGGGAAGTACCGTTCCATGAATGCCCGAACGACATTTTAAGAAGCTGGTCGATTGTGATATTCGCTTTTGTATTATCGGGGAAGGTTACTATTCCCGTAAGATATTTGCTTATCGGATCGTTCACACTTTCAATGAATCCTTTTTCTATTGCCAGCCCGACAAGTACACCGGTAAAGGTTTTGGTTACCGACATTATGTTTTTTATGCTGTCGGCGCCATAGGTTTTATAATTTGTATATTCCTCTGCCACTATTGTTCCATCACGGCATACTATCATACTTAGCGCTCCTTCTACTGTTTTAAACTCATCGAAAGCCAGTGTAAGCTGTTCTCCTTCAATATTATACTGTTCAGCAAGCGGGAAACGGTTATTTTCCTGCTTTTGGCATGAGGTGAAAACACCGACCAGCAGCAGGAACAATCCCTGAATTATCATTTTATTTCTGTAAAGCCGGAATGATATACTCTTCGACAATTTCATAACATGATATTTTTTCATTCGGGAAATAATTACCTCCTGTAAAAACAATAACTGTTTCAATCTCAGGAAATAAATATTGTCTCTTTCCAGAAGTTCGGTATTAACTCATATCAATTCTCTTCATTTTTACCTTATTGCTTGTAACTCCTTTTTGATCTTTTCATTATCGAATTCCATTATCCAGATATCAAAATTCCTTCCCTGCGTCCTTGTAAATGCGATCTTTTTACCATCAGGAGACCATTTCGGATGCTCGGTAAGACCGTTAAAAATATTATCCTGCCACTGCCTTCAGCAGCATTACACCAACAATAAAACCGGCAAAGATGATCAATACGCTAATGATCACCCACCACCATATTTTACTCCATCCTGGAGTGGTCACTTCACCTTCATTTCCTGCAAAAACATTCCATGCCTGGATAACCTCTCTTTACTGCCCAATTCTCGTAGATGAAAATAAAAATCCACCAATCAGGCTGCCCAGCACTATTATTGCCCACCAGGTCATACAATCCAGGGCGATAAAGGTATTATCTGTGACATTGCGATTGTTTTGTTTACAAGCACCATGGAGACAGGGAAAATCCCGCCCAATACAAGAAATGTGGTAACCAATACCTGGGGAAGACGCTGAAACAGAAATTTGAAAAAGTTCTTTTTTCCTGTTAATGCCAGCAGAGGAGATTGAAAAATGATCCATGATGCCAATAAAGGAAAGGCGAGTATAAGCAAAGCCTGCTGCTGCTGACCCATGCCTCCTGATATCATCTTCAATATCATGATAACTAATGCAACAAGGTAAACAATAATAACAGGTACCATGTTCCCGCCAGTCTCAATAAGAGCCTTCCGCCATATTGATGTTTTCGCTGGATTAAGAGCTATTATTCTGGCAGCTAAAGCGAACGGACCAAGTACAAGGACGGCAGGTATCCAGAATCTCAGTCCTTTATTGCGCGGAGGAATAATAAACAGTAAAATCATGCTGAAAATTATCAGGGCACTCCACGATCTGCCAACGAACATTATTTATTCTTATACTCTTTGTCACCTGCCTGTAGCGGTTTGCAGCTTCCAATTGCACATCTTCCGGGAAAAGTCTGCTGAGAGGACCGGCTTCCCGGGGATTTGCAAGTTCGTCTTTTACATTTATAATTACAGGATTATCATACTGGTAAAAAAAGTACAGGTAGATAACACCATTGACAAGATCAGCAACCAGGGTTTCAATTGTCCAGCTTGCACCTTCCTGATGAATGGCATCCATAACATTTGTAATATCATTGAAATTCAGTGATCCTTCCCTTTTAATAATCTGACCCAGCATCTCATTGGCTTTATCATACCGCCAGCAGGGGTAAGTGGATGCATTTGCCGGATTAGCAACATTAAAATTTGTGGATACCAGGAATCCGTCACCGGGTGTTTTCCTGGTAAAGACCATCTCACCATCTTTCCCTGCGCTGATTATCACTGCATCGCCGGTTTTGTCGGCAAAATGCATCTGATCGTGCATATACGGAAACCGCTGATGCTTATTGGCCCATTCGATGACTTCCGTCACAGTTGAGCACTCATGCATTATCTGCATTAAATAGTTATGGTAATATTCTCCTCTAACAGGGATTCTTTCTGTATGCGGATTCACTTCAAACCTTGGAAGTCCGTTTGCATCATACGCCAGACCTTTTTCGTTAACTCCCTGCTGAGGATTATCGGGCGTTCCGATCCAGATCACTCCGTATCTGGAGGAATCTCCCGGTTCAACCCAGTAATATTGGTCGGGATTGTTATAATCGTCGTTACCGCCAAAGAATATACTTTCACCCTTTGAGATAGTGATAACTGAGCAGCCTGATGGGACATTTCCCTGCGGAAATGCAGATGACCATATAAGGAGAAATATAAGATTAACCAGTAGCTTTTTCATAGCATATTTATTTAAGGTTCTCGAGCATTTTTTTTGCATTTTCATTGCCGGGAAGCCACACAAGCATTGTCAGGCCTTCATTTGTGATGGCAGAATGGAGATTCCGGTATTTTCCAATGACAATATTGTCGCCGTCGGTTTGTGAAAAGACAGGCAATGTCAGTATAAGTGCTAATAACCTGATACAAGTTTTCATGGAGAGAAGTTAAACTATTTAATTAATATCAGTATGTTATAAATTTACAACTAACTGCTATGAATTTACAGGTAACAAAAAAGTCGAAAAGCAGACTTATTCCAGGCGTATGCAACGATGATTATTTTATCTGGACACCGGTTTGTCAGGCTGCCCTTATTCATTATCCGGGTAGCAAGACTGTTTACCGGAAAACCTCTTATCTGCTGATGACTAAGTCTTTTTCAGGTGTTTTACAGTTTTGATAATAAGAGTAATCATGCTGATGATGATCCATACAGAAATTATTAATGTTGCGATCAGGCTGAAAGTAAAATCAACATCAAACTGAGACTTCTGCTGCCGGAATTTCCATACCTGATCCTCTTTGACCATTATCCCTGATAAACGGAGAGGCAGGACCAGGAGACCGGACATGTCAAATTCGACATAACCTCTGGCAGATGATTATGTTGTATAAATATCTGCGAATAAGATTGCAAAATGGATTATTCTTTGAGTTATCACTCACGTTGATCTTTGTCGCTCGATTCCTAATAGTCTCACTCTCGCTCGCACATTCATACTTTTGCCGGTCTTAGTGCAGCGAATGACAGGTTTTTTCTTTTAAGTCACCCCCTGGAAGTCCGCGAATCACGCAACAGTGTGATTCGCAATCTTCTCACCCCCGACTTTTAAAACAGTAAGACCGTTGTAAATCAATAAATTACAACGGCCTTTTTCTTTGTGGTGGAATTTATGGTGGATTTATTTGCTATATTTATAAATGCAGATGCAAGTGCAAAAGTATGTACCTTTCATTGAATGCAGTGCAATACTTCCTATTTTGAAAATTTAATGTTAACAAAAGTGATACTATTTATTATTTATAACTTTGAGTCGCCAAATTAAATTATTAAAAACAAGGACAATGAACTTTAAAAAAACATCCAAACAAATTTCTGTCATATTATTCTGTACATTGATACTATTGATTTCCTGTAAGCAGCAGGAACAGAAAGAACAAATTTCGCCAGCAGTAAAACTTAAAATGACAACAACGTTTCCTGACGGAATTGCCATTCCCGACAAAGTAGACTCCCGGTTGGGAACATTAAATTTCCGTGATGGATTCCCCGATAAGGCAACCGTTGACATACTTTATGATAATCTTGATTTCCAGAGGGCTGTACAGTCCTACCTGCTGGCACTTCCAGCAGTCAACATGATGGGTCTAAGGGAAGGATTGACGAAACTTGGACCAGCCAACTTCACAATTCCCACATTTGAATCCATGATGGATTCACGTTCATTGTTTTTGACAGCCAATGCAAACACCGCTTATACCTGGATTTGGATTAACCTGCATGAAGGTCCCCTGGTAGCAGAAGTTCCACCTATGATTCTTGGTATGATTGACGATTTCTGGTTTCGTTACGTTACGGACATTGGCATCGTTGGTCCTGACAAGGGGCAAGGTGGTAAGTACCTTCTTCTGCCACCTAACTATCAGGGAGAAATACCTGATGGTTACATAGTTGTAAAAATACCTACCTATGAGTCTATTCTTGTTTGGCGTAATTTCCCAGTGAATGGAGATATAACACCTTCTATAACGAATCTTAAAAACCTTACTAAAATTTATCCCTTATCGCAGTTAAAAAATCCAAAAGCTAACACCTTTGTGAATGTTTCAGAGAAAGATTTCAGCACCATTGCTCCAGCAGATTATACCTTTTGGGATTACCTGAATGTAGTTGTTCAAAATGAACCTGTTGAATCGCTTGACCCAGTCACTTTAGGTTTTTATGCTTCCATAGGCATAGAAAAAGGAAAACCTTTCGCACCTGACGAGCGAATGAAAAAGATACTTACAGAGGCAGCTTTTGTTGGCGATGCCACTGCTCGAACATTAACGTATCAGAGTCGTATTCCAGAAGCATTTTATTATCCTAACAGTACATGGCGTCAATGGTTAGGTGGCTATAAATTCGAGTCACAATCAGGTGTACGTTATTTGGATGCTGCTGCATTTTTCTATTTCTATGCAACAGGCGTAACCCCTGCTATGGAAGCGAAAATGGTTGGTCAAGGGTCTCAGTATGCCGTAGGCATTGTGGATTCAAAAGGCAATCCATTGGATGGTGGTAAAAATTACCGCTTACATGTGCAACCAAACGTTCCTGTTAAAGATTTCTGGTCAGTTATTTTATACGATAACCAAACACGTTCAATGCTTCAGACCGACCAGCAATTCCCAATGGTTACAAGTCAAAATAAGAATTTAATTGTAAATCAGGATGGTTCAGTTGATGTTTACTTTGGTCCTAAAGCACCTTCTGGCATGGAAAACAACTGGATACAAACAATACCTAACAAAGGATGGAACACATTATTCCGTCTTTATGGTCCGTTAGAGCCTTGGTTTGATAAGACATGGAAATTATCGGAGATAGAAGAAATAAATTAATCAGACCATGATTTTCCCACCAATGAACATTTGTCGTTATGATAAATATGTTATTCATATTTTAACCATGCCGTTGCTTTACAATCTATATTGGCTGAAAACCTGATCCATCGGGATTGGAATTGATCGGGAAAAGTTTCAGAAAAGATTTCTCCTGGTTTCACAGTAATTTTCTGGTATGTCATCCATAGCCCATTTCCAATGGGGTCCACTTCTATGTTAAACATGACTGGCTCTTTCGAATCATGCGAAAGGGATAAACTGCGCTGATCGTAGAAACCGATAAGGTAAGGATCAGATGGTTCTTCTGCTTTCACTGCTGAATTTTTCCATGGACCACCTTCACCAACTGGTTTACCCGTTTTCCATAAATCGTCTATAACCCCCGCCCAGACGGCTGCTTTTCCATCATTTGAAATTACAACATGCGGATTTCCCTTTGCGGCTTCTTTAGTAATGCCGGTAATTATTAGCATTCCACGGTAGGAAGCATAATCGTAAATGCGAAAATTGTGAGAAGCTATAGGCCTGATCTTCGCAAAGCCATCTGCATTTTCAGCCGGAAGTTCGTAGAATGTGCCAGAACAATTCAGCAAATCGCGTTCCGTAACCACTTCACGACAAAGACGTAAAACGGAATTATTTGTTAAGCCGTTGTACTTCGGATCTCCTTTTGGCAGCCTCCATCGCCTGCCCCGGTCATCAATAAATAAGACTGAAGCATCATCAATGATAACTAACTTCTGTGCAATAGCACATTTATCGCGGATTCTGGAAGCTGTTACTGTGTCCTCTTTTTTCAAAAGGTTCATCAGAGAATCAAGTTCGTAGTAGCCGCTTTCAGAAAAACCAGTATCTGAAGCTATACCAGCCAGAACACCTAATGCCCGACGATTATTGTCAAGACCCCAAAGAAGTCCGGCATTTGTCTGGTTTTCAGAAACATGTGATAAGCCGGCAAATATAGTATCGGGCAAGCCTGATCGCTGATCTTTTTGAGAATACGAGAAATGTACTGTAGCTTTGGTAGTCTGGTCAGATTTAACCCTGATCCATTCGCCAGTTTCGGCAGTTTCAAAAGGCACATTAGCAGCTTCATTTCCTTTAACAGGAACTGTCTTCAGCGTCTCCCAACGACCATCGCCTCTTTTATCCACTTCAAAAGTAAATAATACCTCTTTCCCCTTTTCATTTCTGATCCATGCATTGCGAATGTCCCATCCGGCAAAAAGGAATGGTTCTGAGACTTCTCCTTCCCTGATATCTTCGGAAAGCCAAACAGCACCTTCGGCATTATTCGGACCTAATTGATCGGGTTTCTCAACAGATGTGAACCATAGATTCGAGTTGGATTGTCCTGGGCTTTCAATACCACCTTTTATTTGCCGTTTGTTGAGGAACTCATTTTTTGCCGCATCGTCACAACCAAAAACAAGTTGGTTATTCCAGCGGGTAAAGTCACCAATCACTTTTAAATAGGCTGAACGTGGACGAATACCGGCGGAATTATATGCGGTAAATGTTTCGGGAAACCTCCAGAACATGCCATGCATTGTCATCAGGTAATCCGGTTTTTCGGCAGTACCGATATTGCGGATTCTAGGCCACTCAGTGTTCCAGCCATGGGCTCCATCGTAGCTATGGCTGGCTTTTGGCAGCCGATAGAAATCCCAACCTGTTTCAGGATTCCTGACACCTAATATGAGAGATTTGTGATCCCAGCCATTGACCCAAACCGGATCTGTTTCAGGATTTGAATTACCGTATATCCCACCGGGCCCAGTCACCTCAACAAACTGGTTGCGTCTAACTACATTCCACTCTTTCCCATTCCATTCGGCTAAAACTCCGGCAGGGATATCGAAATATTTTAAAGCATCCTGGGAGGATTCTCCGTTATTGGAAAAGATCATAACTCCCTGACCGGAATACAACCCTTTACCATGAGCACCCGGTAATAATGAATAAGTTCTGTTGGTTGAAATCGATTCGCCCTTTTTCTGTTTCAAATTGGCATCTTCATAAATCTGGTTTGTCGTAAGTGTATTTACATCAACCTCGTAAAATCCTGCCTCCATGGTCCCGTAGTAGATTTTTCCTGCAGGATCTGTCAGATGACGGGCATTCCCTGTGTGGCGACCGGGCATATGAGTATATGGAATTACACGTACTCTCCTGTTGGTATCAATAGCGTAAGGACCAATAAAAAGCTGGTTGCTTTCCCTGTGTATCATCCGGTTTGCAGGAGTACCACCAATACTTTCAGGACGAACATTTTTTTGCAGATCGAGTGTTATTTCATAAAGTTTGTCTGATGAACCAAATGGCAGATGAGGTCCGTAAGAAATTACCCAAAGGCGGTCTGCCCAGGGAACAACTGCCCCTGTTCCGCATTCACCCTCGTTGTTGTAATATGCCAGTGTAGGATATATTCCACTGTAACAGTCTTTTAACTGTATCTTATTTTTCACATTGCAACAAGTGAGAAAAATAGATAATATAACAGAAACGAACAAGATACTTCTCTTCATTTTATTTCTTTTAATCCAGATGAAAAACCTCTTCCATATTGGCCCACCACTCTCCTTCTGCACGATTTTCAACAGGTCGTTGCATAGGAATCATAATGCTCCACCGATAATTTGTCCGAATCGTTTCATTTGAATGGGATTTTAGTCATTAAATAGTCATTCATAGTCATCAGGTTAAATTTTATTAAAGCAATACAATTTCATAAATGCCAGGTACTTGGGTGTATTCCTTTAAAACGAGCCGGACTTTTTGTGTGTTCGTCTTTGGAAGTTTGATTTCTGCCTTACTGCCAATGGTTGTTCCTTTGTAAATGGTTTTCCATTTGTCTCCAGACAGAACCTGAAGTTCAAATGCCTTAACCGACTGGCCCCTTTCATAAAGAATTGCTTTGGATATTTTTTCAGGTTTGCCCAAATCAATTTCAACCCAGGGACTCAAATCTTTTTCTTCCGGTTCCCAAAATGCCCCGGACCAATCGCCATTGGTAACAGCATTTAATTCCACCCATTGATGATTTGACCAGTGACCTTTGGGATTCGAAGAAGCAGTTAATGGTTTCATGTAAGAGAGTGAATTTGAACTTATTTCCATTGGATCAATATTGCATTACATTTCCTGATAATTCAAGTTCGACAATGGTATTTACGGGCTGCAATTCCTCTCCTGAAAATTCGATGGTGTAACCTTTATCCAGCCTGGTCAGCTTAACTTTTCCGCCATGGGCAAGGCGGCAATTTTTAATTTCCATCCCCAAATCGGGAATTGTAATTTTGGGATTAGTTCCAATCCATTTCAGGATATGCAGATAAATGAAATTTCCTTTCCGGGTGCTCACGCCCCAGTCGGCAGGTTTAAACGGACCGCCTCGGGTTTCATAAATAGAATACCCGTATTTCTGAAGCCATTGCCCCATCTCTTTCAGCCTTTCAATCTGAAGTGGTTCAATCGTACCATCCGGTTTTGGACCCACATTGAATAACAAGTTCCCATCGCCGCCGGCTGAACGAACCAAAGTTTGCAAACACTGCTCCAACGATTTCACCTTGTCGTTGGGTTTCCATGCCCACTGGTCGGCAATGGTCATGCAGGTTTCCCACGGACGGGTATTCTGGAACCCGCCAACCCGCTGCTCCGGTGTATCAAAATCTCCCTTTGCCCCTGACCGGTTATTGATGATAATATCAGGCTGAATCTGATGAGCAAAATCAATTACACTTTGTCCCCGAACAGTATCAAATTTCTGGGGAACATCGAACCACAACACGTACAAAGGACCGTAATTCAGCAAAAGTTCAGCCACCTGTTTTTTCAGATAGGTGGTGTAAGCATCCAGATCACTTTTCTCACGCTCAACAGTGCCACCCGGGCTGGTGAGCGGAAAATCAGGGTTATGCCAATCGCAGGTTGAATAATAGGTGCCAAAAGCCATACCTTTTTTACGGCAGGCCTCAGCCAGTTCCTTAACAACATCGCGATTTAACGGCGTATTCATAATGTTGAAGTCGGTCTGACGCGTATTCCACAAACAAAACCCATCATGGTGTTTGGTGGTTAGAATGATGTATTTCATGCCGGCAGCATTGGCAACGCTCACCCACTCATCTGCATTAAAATTTTTCGCATCGAACTGTTTGTAAAGGTTGTCGTATTCTTCAACCGGGATTTCCCGACCTCGCGACCAACCTATTTCTGTTCCTTTCAGGGAGACAGGGCCCCAGTGAATAAACATCCCGAAACGGTCATCCTTCCACTCTTCTATTTTCTTTTCATTTCCAATCAGTTTGCTTTTTGAATCGGTCGATTGAGAAAACGAATTCAATGTAATTCCTGAAATAAGAATCAGGACCAACATAAGCGATTGTTTTATATTCTTCATTTTTATTTATTGGTTAAAAATTATTACTTCGCCTTTTGCAGTTTGCATTTCCACCATGTCAGAGGTAAGTATTTTCTGATTCGTGCCGGCGATAACTTTTCCTCCGGATTTCCAGGGCAAAATCATCTTCAGCACTCCCCCAACCTCACTGGTAACCTTTATCTCGTAAACTTTCCCATTTTTCAGCGTGGCACTTACCAGAAAAGCCCCGGCAGCCCTCAGGTTATGAAATTCAGCATCTTTATCCATGGGCCAGTTTGGAAACAGCCTGATGGTGCCGTTGTAACTTTGCATAAGACATTCATTGACCACAACCGGCAAGGCAAAGTTTTCGAACCAGATACCCATTTTATCCATATAACCATAAGGAGTCAGTGTCGCTGTAACGGCCATGCACCTGCATCACCCGGTCTGATGCAGTTCCGTTGGGCAGCAGGCAATAATTTACCTGTCGTTTAAATCGTTCCAGATCGAGCATCCCGATCCGGGCTGCCTGCAAATTGATAAATACCAGATCGTTGCCACCTTCATTTTGCTGATTTAGAAAGTATTTTTTAATAATTTCAATGGTTTCCTGATCGGAATGTAGACCATGATCTTCTCCCGGGAAACACAGTAAACAGTGCATTTGGAACATTGTAAACCACCTGGTCGTGCTCTTCCGGAACCGAAACCAGCACCTTCCCATATTCTTTCGAAATGGCTGTTGGATATTCAGGAAAGCGCGACAAAATCATCTTTACATCTCGAGCAATAACTTTTTCCTGATTTTTCCAGTTTCAATACTTTGGCTAGCTTCGATGAAAGGCCTTAAAAATGAATTTGGTGAGTGAAAGGTCAACATTACAATCGTAATTGTATTTGAATCCCGGCGCAGAGTCCATACAATTCAGGAGGCACCGTTGGGAAAATATGGAATTTGTCATCGTTCCACTGCGGACCGCTTGCTTCCGGACGCTTCATATAGGCAACCAGAAATTCAACTGCAGCTTTCATAGGTTCATAAGCCCTGGTTTTCAGAAATTCCGTATCTCCTGAATAGAGATAATGCCACCATAAACCCTGCACTGCCCATGGAGTTTCGGCAATCTCCCATCCCCAGGTCGGAACAGGATAAGGATTCATGGTCATATCAACCGGATAGGCACTGTGTGGAAAATAGGCACCCGGTAATTCATAATATTCTTTTGCCCAGCGTTTGCTGACCGGCATTAATGACTCAATAAGATTCACATATGGCAGATTTTTCTCCAGATGATTGCTCGAAAATGTTACCCAGAAAGGTTGCTGGGTATTGTAATTCATGTGATAATCGCCATGCCAGGCAGTGCCAATGTTGTTGTAGCTCCAGTTGGCAAATAAGCCCGGAGTGGTCGCCCCTTCTTTTGTTGCACAATTCAGGAAGTACAGATTCTGGTACCACATTCGTTCCAGAAACTGATCGCCGAGTTTTACTCCCGATTTGTTCCAGTATTCCTTCCATATCTGCTCACTTTTCTGAATGGATGCCTGAAAATATTTTGATTGTGGCATTTCCGTTTCAGGCAATTCAAGAGCAACATCAGTGCTTAATCCTTCCTGAAGTGAAATGCAACCAACAAATCCAATTTCCTTTTTGATACCTGCTTCCAATGTCGCCATTTCTTGCCTGTTACCGTCCCAGTTAATTCGTGATCGTTTTTCAAGCGAACAATTCAAGGCTGCTATCAGACGGAAGGCTTTGTCTTTCGGATGTCCATTTGTCGTATCATATTTTTCAGGCTCGGAATAGGGCAAAATCTGGCGGAAGGAGAGGAGTCCCTTTGCAAGATCTTCCTCCATTTTTGTCTTTGGAAATTCTTTGGGAGTTGAAGGATCAATCATCACCCGGACACGGTCAAAAATATTTTCGCACGGATTGCCATTCTCATCGACCAATCGCATCCAAAGCTGATCGCTGGTCATGTCGGTGAAAATCTGCAAAGTCAATTTCTTCCGGCTTTGGTCAAGCAAATAAACTTCGCACAATCCATTGGAAATATCGAGCCGGTGTCCGATCATTTCTGCATTCCTGCGGTCGAAACCCAGCAGTACCGAACCGCATGGGAAAGGACGGGGATAAGGTTTCCTGTAATTTTCGGCAGCCATTTCGCTGTATTCACTGATACCACGGATCATCGGTCAACATCTTCAAGGTATCAGGAATTGCTTTTACCCGGTTGAATACCTCTTTAAATGTTCCGATTTTTTCCTTGTTATTTTCGGCAATCCGGATATCCCACACATTGTTATGGCCGAAATAGAAAACCACCGCATCGGGGCGGGTGGTTACCACCACTCCCATTCCGCCGTTTCCCAGCAATGCACCTTCAAAAAAATCAGGGGCAGGACGATCGGATGTTAGCGGGTGATGTTTTGCCTGTTCGTATGAACTGAATGAGTCCTGTGCAAAAGAGGTTACGCTTCCAACGACTAATAAAATCAACAGAAAAAGCTTCTTCATAACTCCTGTTATTTATAATTTGACTTCCGACTCTATTACCAATCTCACCGGCCCGACTAATCCTGCCGGTTTCAACGGACTGTCTTTCCGGTAATAATACCAGACTGAAAAAGTCTTCCGGCCTTGCGATGGGCGGGGCTGATTCTTCACAAACCATTCGGGATAAGCCAGCATGGCGCGACCCATTTTTTCGCCGCGGTCTTTGCCCCATTCAAAATCGGCAGGTTCCTGCTCATCTCCGATAAGGCGGTTTGCCCAGTTGTTGGTTACTGCAATTTCAAGTTCATTTTCACCTGTTTTCAGCGCATCCGTAACATCAACCGAATAGGGCGGATACCAAAGCACTCCCAGGTTTTTCCCATTGACTTTTACTTCAGCAATGTCGTTCATTTCGCCCAAATCGAGCATGATTTTTTGGCCCTTTTCCAACAAGCCGGACCCAATATTTATGGTTTTGCGATAGGTTGCAGTTCCTGCAAAATAATTTACTGCCGTGTTGCTGTGTATGCTGAAATCAATTAGTCCAGGAAAATCCAGTTCAAAAGATTTATCTGTTTTCGGAACAAATGAGACTTTCCAGTTTCCTGAAATTTCGGTTGCAGGTTTTGGATTTGTGTTAATGGTTTTTTCTTTTCCTGAAGCATAAAAAACTTTAGCCTCCAATGGCAGATGACTGCCAATTACAGCATTTCCATTTTTATCCGACAGCACGTTCCAGTTGGCAGTTGAATCTGAAACTAAAACTGAGATGGGATGGTCGGCTTTTGATGCCGGTTTTCGGAAAACCACAAAAACCGACTGCGTTACCTTTTAAATTCAGTTCCAATTTGGTGCGTCCGTCTCTTTCTTCCCAAACAGGGGCATCAGTGATGTTGCCATTTTCTGCCTGCCATAATTCGGGTTGTTTTCCTGAAATCAGGAATGAAACGGAAATGTTCTGACGGGTTTCAGCAAGGTTGGCCACAAAATAAATCTCAACATCCGGAGAAGTACGATGGCCAATTTTTATATGGTCAGGTGAAGATGCTTTTTCAACGATAAAATCGGGTACGATTCCTGCTTTTTTGATGGCATCTTCCAATTTCGTAAAAATGAATCCCTTCCCAAAACTGTTTTGAACACTACTGTTCCAAACTTCATCGGCAATCTTTTTTAGTTCTGAATCACATTCAGGATAATCTTTCAGGCTTGGCGATTTTACAGGTTTTGGTGAAACGATGGCAGCACCGGCAGCAACCAGTTCTTTAATTTTCAGTGCTGTTTCGGGCAACATCAAACTGTCGCTGAAAACGATAAACGGATATACTCTTCCGGAAGATAAAACCAGTTTGCCGTTTTCAACCAATATATTTTGATTGAGAAAATCCGCGGTAGAAATCAGATCGGAAAAACCCTGCAATTTATCCACACATAAATAGTCGGCCGGTTGTTCGCCATATTGCAGCAATGCCTGACAGCGGGCGAGGTAGGTAAAGAAATGCTTTCCCGGGCTCGAACCAGGTCTGGTTTCGCCCAAAATGGGTGCCCCACCAGCCCATTCCCATCCCCGGCTGGTAGCGTTCATCAAACGGCTGATGAACCCAGTGATGCAAAATCATGCGGTTGATTCCCTGCGCAAAAACTTTATCGGCTGAAGTTTTCAGAAAAGCAGGATCTTCGGTAAACTGACTCACTTCAGGACGTCCGGTAAACGCTTCTGCGCCAACCACTATCTTTCCGGCTGCCCTTGCTGATGCCGGAACTGCTGCATTGATGCCTCCAATTCCGGCAGTCCAGAATTCAGCCATGGGCAAGTCGGCTAAAGCTACCCCCTGCGTCGTGTTAAAAGGTCCGCCGTAAGGCTCAAACTGAAGATTGAGTTTGGCATCTTTCAGCATTTTCTTCCCAATGTTCCAGCCATTCTCGTAAAAAAGCTGGTCGATCACATCCCGGTAATCCCAATCAAACCGGGCAGTCTGATCTTCATTGCCGATGATTCTGCGGTCTTTACTTTCCTTGCCTGTTCCAACCGTCTGGCTGAACGTTGCCAGCCAGGGTATCGGATCGTATCCTTTGCGTTTGATAAATTCTTCGCGAAATTCCGGCGTCCAGTTCTGATTTCCGGCTTCGTAACTGTCAATCAGCATGTGTTTAAACGATTTGCCCATGTATTCACCCAAATGCTCTTTGAAAGGATCAAGAACCGATTTCCAATGAAATGCACTTTGTTCGGCACTCATTTTATCGCCTTCCAGAACTTTTCCCAAAACATCGTCGGGCACCGGATGCGGCGGCCTTCCGGTGGAAGCATGCCCCATGCGGTAAATGATCCATTTTCCCGATGGAGCGTTCCATTTCAAGCCTTTTACTGCATCAAACTGTGAGGTCAGATTCAGCACTTCAGTCGTGGCAATCTCTTTTTTTTCAGCGGGAACTGCCAGCACAACGATGTCTTTGTAAAACGATATTTTTCGTCCGGTTTTTCCCCATCCTTCGTCGGCAATCAAGATCGGAGCTTTCAACTTCAGGTTAAGCTCTGCTCCTCCTGAAACGATGGTATCGCTCCAAACAAGGCGCTGCATACTGCGTTCCTCATCAATCCATGGACCGCCGGTTGTGGAATAGCCCACGGTGTTGTGTAAACCGATTTCAAGACCCAAACGATCGGCTTCGGCTGCTGCAAAACGCAATGCTTCCCAATAAGCCTTACTGCGATAAGTTTGTTCCGGCCATGGATTATTCAGCGTTGGAGCATGTGATTCCTGAACTGCCGATGCCAGGTTGAAAATGGTTGCGCCGCCAATCCCTTCAGCTTTCATCGCTTCCAAATCTTTTGTAATTCCTTCTTTTGAAAAGTTGGAACCCATCCAATGCCACCAGACATATGGTTTGACTGAAACAGGAGGGTTAAGAAAACGTTCTTCAAGATTTTCAGAAGTTCTTGATTCCTGTTGCACACAGGCATAATTTGAAAATATTACGATTAAAAAAAGTAGGATGAATATCGAAATACGGATTCTCATGTTTCAAAATTATTAGAGTCAGTAAGTGGTTTAATTGATTGGATAAATATGAACCGATTCAAGACTGGAAGTTTCCGTTGGCATCAACAATGAAAAAAGGTACAGCTGAAATACAAGGGAAATAGCAATAAATAATAGTAATCTTATCATGATATATTGTATCTGTTTAAATGGCAAGGCCGCTAAAAGAGAAGCCTTTGTCTATTCTTAATCAATTCATTTTTAATGGGTTTATTATTTCAGGTATGGTCCTGTTTTATGCCAGAAAACCTCCGTGTTCGAAATCCACCATGTTTTCCCGTTGTCGTCATTTCCCTGAAAGAAAAGAAAAGTTCGTTTCCCATCATCAAAAATATGAGGATGGCCTGATTCACTCGAATTCCATTCACCCGGGTTCCCGTTTGACAGAAATGGTTTATCCGACAGCCGTGTCCAACTAATGCCATCTTTACTTTTGGCAATACCGATCTGCTGCGGCCAATTATTGTAACCACCTGCGTAAAACATGTACAATTTACCATTCCGCTTAATTACTGAAGCAGCCTCGATGCATTCACCTTCCCATGGCAATTCAGGTTTTAGTATCGGGCCGTCTTTTGAAATATGTGTCCACTGGTCGCGGTTAAAATTAGTTTTGGTCGGAGCAGTTGCAACTCCCTGTATCTGAATTTTAAAATTTGGATCACGGGTAGCAAAATAAAGATAGTATTTGCCTTTAAATGGGATCACCTCAGCGTCAATTGCCCTGCCGCAATTCCAGTTTCCATCTGGTTTAAAAATGGGATTGGTAGGATTACGCCTGAAATTGGTTATCCCATCATCAGAAACCGCATGACAGATGGCATCTTTCGTCCCATTTCCGTAGGTCTGATAAAAAATATGAACTTTCCCATCTTTGACTAAAGCGCAAGGTGCACAGATGCCGTTTTTTTCATAGGGCTCCTGAACCTGTATAATTCCTGAGTTTCTCCAGTGAATCAAATCATTGCTTTCTGCAATTCCAATTTCCCAGACATTACTGCCGGTTTTTCCGGGAAGCGAGCTGTACATCAGATACGAGCCGCCAAACCGGATCACATGTGGATCTTTAGAATAAGGCACACCCCTTCGGATTGAATCTGCATACATCATTGTTTCTTTCTGCGCTATTGAAACCTTTGATGAAATCGTGAACAAAACAAGAATAAGAATTTGAGCGAACCTTTTCATTTATTTTGATTTATTATTCCATATTAACCCACCTAGTTTGATCAAGCTGTCGCGGTCGGACTGGCGGTACGCTCCGGTTTTATCAGGAGCTGTAGAGAGCAGAATATTACTTCCTCCGCGGTCGAAACTCTGTTTGATGTAATGATAAAGGCTATCAACCGGATAAAACCGACTGACCGGGAAAGTAAACCAGACCGAACCTTTCATTAAACCATTTCCCAGCGTGAGCGAATCGCAGCGTTGTGATGTAATCTCGTATTCAAAAGGCAGGTAATAATTTTGGCCGTCGATTTCCCGGTTGGGGTGGTGGCCTGCAACCGGTGGAATCCGCTCTTCACCGTTCATAATATCGGTTGGGAAATACCTGATTTCTGATCCATCCTGAACGTGCTGATTAAAATGTACAAAAGTTTTTGGGTTCTTGCTTTTCAGCAAATCGTAGGATTCCTGTGGTGTAAGCGTTGTATCGGCCCAACATTGCATGTCGAGCCAAAACGCATAAATGTCTCCGTAATTTTCGGATAACTCTTCCAATTGCGACAGAATAACCTGTTTCGGAGTGGTTGCTTCCAATTCAACTTTAATCGTCGGATTCCAGGTAACAGGATTCCAGTCTTTGCTGCCCCACAAACAGTAATACAAACAAGGTTTGATATCATGTTTGCAGCAGGCATCCACGAATAATTTTACCACATCTTTTTTGAACGGACTTTCGGCTACATCGAACTGTGTTACTTTACTATCCCACAAACAAAATCCGGAAGTGTGGCGGGTGGTCAGCACCGCATATTTTACACCAGCTTCCTGAAAAGTTGCCATCATCGAATCGAAATCGAGATAGATGGGATTAAAGATTGCCGGGTCGGTATTTTTCGAAAATTCGCTTACCAAACATGAGTTGTCATTAAAATGAACAAATGCGCCAAACCGGAGGCTTTCCCATTCGGCAAGTGCATCGGTTTTTTGGCTGGCAGGAGCAAAACTTTTGATTTCTTTTTTGTTGCAGGAAAAAAAAGAAATCAGCAAAGATGCCAGAGTGAATAAGATAAATTTCGTTTTCATAGGAGATGGTTAATTATTATTCAATCTATGTTGAAGAAAAACTTGAAGATTGAGTTCTCCGGGTAATGTTTTTTTGTCTCTTGAGGATGGATTTAAAAATATCAGTAATCCAGCGAATGATAGTAATTTATTGATTATCATTTAAAACATTTTATGTCCAAAATTAAAAATAAAGTGAATTCAAAATAATTTATAGTATAAATAACTGGTTATTAATAATTTAATGATGTAATATTAATAACTATTAGAATTACAGTTTGTTATATAACAAGGATTCTTCCCAAATTTGTTTAACAACAAACAATAAAAGGAAAGAATCCATGAAAAATCTTGAAAACAAACTTATTGAAATATTTTGTTCTATCGAATTTTAACAGATTATTCATCAATTAGTTACAAACATATCAACTTGCAAAAACTATAACCCTGACCACCTCACGCCGGTTTAAACTGAAAAATACGGGTTCAGATTCGCAGATATGCTGCTACGGTTTATTGACTAAGATATGGAGGTTGAATCAAAAGTTATGCTTGATGTTCTTCAGATGGATACCCCTTCCACGGCACAACGGTAAAACCTTCACGATAGCGCAGATTTGTAATCTGTGCTTCATTACAAAAATGCACTTATTGCAAATCCGCGCCAGCAAACCTTAAACCATCAATTACCAGATATATGGTATGAGTCTGTACTTTGTTTTGAGGCAATACTCCTTATACCCTTCCAGATTTTCCTTCAGGACCTTCTCCTCATTTATGATCCTTAATGCAAGTGCAACAGGCAGCAGAGCCATTGGGATAAGTCCCCAGTAAGAGCCCAGCGCCAGTGGAGTCGGCATGTACATTATCAGCACTCCGATGTACATTGGGTGTCTTACAGTACTGTATAAACCGGTTGTGATAACCTTCTGTTCTTTATCGGTCTCAACTATTCGTGAGGCGTAGCTGTTCTGCCTGAAGACATTGAATATGATCAGATATCCTCCTAGAATTACTAAGTTTATAATTATGATAATCTCAACGGGTACATCCGACCAGCCGAAACGCCTGTCAAGCCCGGGAATAATAAAAGCTGCCATAAATACCGGCAGGTTGATAAGCTGGATAAGCTTTTGCTCTTTTACTTTCTCAGTTCCTTTTGTTCGCCGCTCAAGGAATTTCGGATCTCTTTTAAGAAAGTAGAAAAGCACGAAAATCATTGGGATGACAATGACAGAAAAATAAAGATACACCTGCCAGTACTTAAAGGTGCCGGCAGGAAGCAGCGTACATATGCCAATGAAAAGAGGTACAAATGAAAATCTGATTATCATTTTCCTGATGAGAGCCGATCTCTCCCGGCTTGTCATTTCACTTTTAGCTTCCATATTCAAATGTTTTTATTATGAAACAGACCAAAACGCCAGCGATTCGTGTCAGATATTATCATTATTTTGGACGTAAAGCTTCAATTACTCCGGTTGATACCCAGTATATGTCATAATTACCGTTCTGTGGATTGTTAAGGTACTCCTTTATCGACCCAAGAGTATTTTTTAATGATGTTTCCTTCATCCTTTCACTTGTTGTCCTTGCTGAGAAGAACAGATATTTCCCGTCAGGAGAAATGGTTAGGTCGCGTTCATAGTAACCTGTGGCGATAATGTCCGGATCAATTAGTTCCGGAGTCATGCCGGGAGGTTTCTGTCCAAGGTAAGGGTTACTCAACCCGGATGTAATGTTCTGCTGCCCTGTAACAACGAAGCAGAACAACGGAAGGAAGAATAAAGCCAGAAGTCTTTTAATGATCTGTTTCATTTAACTAACACAAGGTAATATTTTCTCAAAAATTATCTGAATTATGCTCATCCAGTGCTCTCCGGCCTGCTGGTCAGTTAAATCGCTTGTCCAGCAGGTGGCAGTAACAACAAGCTGAAGATCAGGGACTATAATTATAAACTGTCCTCCCCATCCCATTGCCATAGAATAACTTCTGCCGGATGCATTTCCTAGCCACATCTGGTATCCGTATTCCGAACCGTAGGGGATATCATTATTTGTGGAAATCTTTGCCGAGGTCATTTCGTTGATCCAGTTTTCCGGAACGATTTGCACTCCATCATATTTTCCCTTGTTTAGGATCATATTCCCGAATCTGACCATATCCCGCGGTTTAATACGCAGATAAGCTGCACCCAGGTGATAGCCTCTGTCGTCGGTGCTCCATTCATACTCTGTTATCCCGAGCGGATTAAAGAGTTTTTCTGCGGCAAAATCAAGTGTACTCATACCTGTGGCTTCAGTGATTATCGCCGAAAGCAAATGGGAGGCACCGTCGCTGTAATTGAAGACTGTGCCAGGCGTGGCAACGAGAGGAAGGTTAATTATAAACTGCAGATTGTCTTCGGATTCAAAGAAACACTCTTCGAAGAGGGTGGAAGCTGAAGTACCGTTCCATGAATGCCCGAACGACATTTTAAGAAGCTGATCAATAGTAATGCCTGCTTTTATCTCGTCAGGAAAAGTAACAATACCAGAAAGATATTTGCTGATCGGGTCGCTGACACTTTCGATATATCCATTATCAATGGCCAGTCCGATAAGAACGCCTGTAAAGGTCTTGGTTACCGACATTATGTTTTTAATACTGTCGGCACCGTAGCTGTTAAAGTCTGTATATTCTTCAGCTACGATTGTCCCTTCGCGGCATACAATAAGGCTGATGGCACCCTCCACTGTTTTAAACTCATCGTAAGCCAGTGTAAGCTGTTCGCCATCAATGTCATATTGATCAGCCAGCGGGAAACGGTTATTTTCTTCCTTTTTGCAGCCTGCCTGAACAATAATCAGGATTAAAATAAAGGAGATAAAGAATTTACCAGGATTATGATAAATAACTGATAATTTCATCCTGTAAAGTTTAATGATCAGTAAATAAAAGACCCTCCAGGAAGACAAAACCCTATTCGAAGATTTTACCACGGTGTTTCATGGGTCTTCGAATTGCGCCAGCTTATACAACTTACCAGATCAGAGGTAAACTAATTCCGGTAGAGAAAACTTCTGAATCATTTGATTTAGTAGTACAAAATGCAGTACAAAATTCTATTCTTCGAAAAGGCTATTTGGTATGCTATACCTAAGGTGGGGTGCCAGGAATTAGATTTCATCACCTGGTTTCAGATAAAATCCGATTGCATTTAGAGATTCACTCTTACGGTAATACTCAGGATCAGTTAGTTTTGTATTTTCAAGCCGAATAATTTTTATCATTAAACTGCCATCCTTCGGTTTCATAACCTGAACCCCTTTTGTTAACCTGCTTTCCACCGCATTGATCTGAGAGGTGTTGAACAAAACAACTTTTTTAATGCTACTCATGGTAACCAGATCAATATCATGTTCAATAAGTTCAATAAAGATCAAACGCGATTCGCTGTTGAAAGCATTCCTGAGCTTTTTCCTTGCGTACTCGGTTTGAAAACTTTCCATAGAAATTTTTCCGATTTTGCCATTTTCAAATGCCACAATCAGAAAGCCTTTATATCTCTTTTCTCCAGTCAGATAGATCGGTTTTTCCCCGGGTTCAAGATCAATTTTCTGCAATGCCTGAAACTTGTCTATAAGTTCCTTTTTCTGAACTTTATAGACATTACACAGGGAAGTAAAGACAAGGATCTCACTTGAATTTGAATCGTCCGCTACTTTAATTGTTGTGGATCCGTAAGGAGATTCACTTCTCAAATCATTTCTTTCTTCCATTTCTATTCTCCTTTTTAGACTTTCTGCACTTTGCATTGTTATCGGGTTTCGATTAAAACCCAAATGTGGGAATTATTCTTTTTCTTCTTTCATAAATCTTTGTATTTCTTCGCTGTGCCCTCTGACTTTAAAAGCCGTTTTAACGACAACATTCGGTAATCATAATGCTGTAACAATATTCATTTACAGATATTGTTTTTTGGGACCGGGTTATCACTCAATATCTCCCTTGGGGATAACTCTCTGGATTTAGATCTCAATTTGGAAGTTGCCGACTATTTTCGATTAACTAAAGTGAATGCATTGAAGGTAATTGGGGAAAGTAAAAAATCTGTAATAAACTTACGGAGTGTTGCCAATAAGGTCCAACTTCCTAAATCAGAGCAAGAACTTATGGCACAGGTATTTGGATAGAACTGCTGCTGTTATTATTAGCCCAATTACAGATTAAATTCTTTTAAAACCATTTATCCTCTCATTTTCTTAAATTACCTTTGAATTTGTCAAATTTATTTTCAGAAAATGAATTGGGATGAAGAGGATGATATCGTGAAACCGGAAAGTCTTCCTATTTACCGGAAAGGGAAAGAGATATTTGATATGGTAATTAAAATAACCGATCTTATCCCTGAAAACGACGAATATCTTAATGAGATCAAATCCTGCATGTTAAGTGATGCAGCCCAACTTACTGTAAAAGTGGCCGGCGCTGAGGCAGCAGGATTGTATGACCTCAAAATGGAAAACGCTGCTATAATTCGTAAAGCAGCACGCGATTTGATGGTCCAGCAACATTCACTTGATATGTTTGGTTTCGAATATGTTGAGTATTATCAGATTGTCAGAGACCTTATCGAAGAATACCGGCTCCTGTTCATAGACTGGGTAGCAGGATTTGATAAGTGGGATTATATAATTGACCGCTGGGGACTATTTAATCCTCCGGGTGTAGGTCCCTTCGACAAAGATCCCGACGATGACATCCCGTTTCATCGCTTTGAGGAAGATCCTGAAGAATGAAAAGCTGCCAATCAAGGATGTCCAATATTTTAAAATTTCTGGACATGTTGTTGAAACATGTCCATTTTTTATGCCGGAATAGTGTTTCATTTCAAAAATCAAATTGACATAAGCGGGTATAATAAGGTGCTCATTTATAAGTAATATACCCGAACGGGTATATATGTATTTAGTTTTTTGATTTCTATACCCGAAAAGGTATAAATATATTAATTAATATTATCTTTATACCCGAAAAGGTATAATACGATGGAACAGAATGCCAATGACATTGTCCGACTTTCTCAAAAATAAAAGAAAGAAATTAAATCTGACTCAACAGCAATTGGCCGGGAAAGCTGGTGTTGGACTGCGGTTTATCCGTGATCTTGAACAAGGAAAAACAACACTTAGAATGGATAAAGTAAACCAGGTATTAAAACTGTTCGGGCAGGAACTTGGACCACAACCAATAAACCGTGAAAAACTTATTAAATGAATGAGAAAAGCAAAAGTCTATATGCACAATGAACTAGCCGGTTTTTTAACTGAAACAGAAGATGGTTATTCATTTAAATATGATGTTAATTACTTGAACGGATCAGTGGTTAAACCAGTCAGCCTCACTCTTCCCCTTACAGGATAAACCATATGTTAGTAAAACAATATTCCCTTTTTTTGATGGCCTGATTCCTGAAGGATGGTTATTGGAAATTGCTGAAAAGAACTGGAAATTGAATGCCCGTGACCGGATGGGTTTGTTGCTTGCATGTTGCAAGGATTGTATTGGTGCAGTGAGTATTGAAGAAGATAACTCATAATTTCAGCTATGAGAAGATGTTTATATTGTTATGAACCTCTGGGAGAAGAGAAATCGGAATTTCATAGTGCTGCTCCAGAAAAATATTTGGGACACCCAATCCCTGAATTGCCCTATTCAGAAGATCAAATGTTACAGCTTGCTGAAAAGGTAATTAAATCTCAAACTACTGTAACAGGTGTACAACCAAAATTATCATTGCATCTTGAGAAATTGGTAAAAAAAGACGAACCTCAACGGTTTACAATAGTTGGACTCTGGGGTGGATACATTTTAAAACCACCAACAAAACAATACAAATTCCTTCCTGAACTTGAAGATCTTACTATGCATCTTGCTGAAATTTCAGGAATAGATGTTGTACCACATTCTCTGATCAGATTGAGTTCCGGGAAACTTTCATATATAACCAGACGGATTGACAGAATAAATGAGACCAAGATTCATATGGAAGATATGTGTCAGCTGACAGAAAGGTTAACTGAACAAAAATATAATGGATCACATGAACAAATAGGGAAAGCCATCTCAAATACTCAACAAACCCGGGATTAGATATTATTAATTTCTTTGAACAGGTTCTGTTCTCGTTCCTTACGGGAAATGCAGACATGCATTTAAAGAATTTCTCTCTATATGACAATCCGGAACTGGGGTATGTGTTAAGTCCGGCTTATGATATGGTTGCATCCGGTCTTGTAGTAGAAGGAGATGAAGAAGAATTGGCTCTGACATTAAATGGTAAAAAGAAAAAAATCAGGAAAAAAGACTTTCTTGAAGCTATAAATAGATTTGATATTGATGCCAAGGCAATTGAAAACATGTTCGATAAATTTAAGAATGCAGAAGAGCAATGGCATGAATTTATTAATATAAGTTTTCTGCCGGATGACATGAAAAGTCCATTTCAAGACCTTATAAAAGAGCGAGTCAACAAGATATATAATTCCTGAGAGACGAATTGGATTTTGCTCGTTGCAAAAGCCAGTGACCCTTACCACTACCAGCCGGTATAGATTGACCACTTAAAGTCGGTGTTAATCTCATGATCTATAAATAAATAAAACAGCTCTTGGCTTTTCCATTAATTTTTTGTAAATTTGGATTGAAACTCTCGCTGTGTTTAATTTAAACGTCCTTTAAAACTTCTGAACCGGAAATCACGGATGGTGATATTCCATTTCGTAGTTTTGAACAGGATCCGGAGGAATAATTATTAATATTGCAGATATCAATATGGAAACTGTCACTAATCAGGATCTGCAGCTAGCTTTTGATTTTGTTAAATACACAAATCGCAACATCTTTCTTACAGGGAAAGCCGGTACAGGTAAAACTACGTTCCTGCGCGACCTGAAAAAATCATCCCCAAAGCGAATGATTGTTGTAGCTCCGACAGGAGTGGCTGCAATAAATGCCGGAGGTGTTACAATACATTCATTTTTTCAATTGCCTTTTCACCCATATATTCCATCGTTTTACCTATCAGAAAATAATCCTGATAATCATGCTGAACAAAAAGAACCGCCAGGTTATAAAATGAGTCGTGAAAAGATCAATATAATCAGAAGCCTTGACCTGCTTGTTATTGATGAAATAAGTATGGTAAGGGCAGATACTCTTGACGCCATTGATTCTGCATTGAGGAGATACAAAAACCGTCACCTTCCGTTTGGCGGGGTCCAATTGCTGATGATTGGCGATCTTCAACAGCTTGCTCCGGTTGTCAAAGACGAAGACAAGGAAATAATCAGGAAATATTATGATTCACCTTTTTTCTTCGGAAGCAGGGCCCTCAGCAGCACCGATTACGTAACTATTGAGTTGAAACATATTTACAGGCAAAATGATCAGATTTTTATTGACCTGCTTAATAAAATCCGTGACAATCATGTGGATTCAGATGTTCTGAGCGAACTTAACAAAAGATATATTCCTGATTTTGATCCTGATTCCGAAGGCGGATATATTACTCTTACTACTCACAATTATCAGGCCCAGACAATTAATGATTCAAAGCTTGAGAAACTTCCCGGAAACACTCATTCCTTTGTTGCCACTATTAAGGATGAATTTCCTGAGTTTTCCTACCCTGCTGCCAATGAGCTGATTCTGAAGAAAGGTGCCCAGGTAATGTTTGTAAAGAATGATTTATCGCGCGACAAGCTTTTCTTTAACGGGAAAATAGGGAAAGTGGTAATCTTTTGAGGAGGATCATCATTGTAGTTAAGTGTCCCGACGACGATTTCCCCATCAGGGTTGAATTGGCGGAATGGCAAAACATGAAATATAATCTGGATGAAGATACCAAAGAGATTCAGGAGACAGTTATCGGAACATTTACACAATATCCTCTCAGGTTAGCCTGGGCAATAACAATTCATAAAAGTCAGGGACTTACTTTTGACAGAGCTGTTATTGATGCATGTGCTGCTTTTTCCCATGGACAGGTGTATGTGGCTCTCAGCCGATGCCGAACCCTGGACGGACTGGTACTAAGCAGCCGGATCATTAAGCGAAGCATAATCGATGATCCCGCTATTTCTGACTTTATTAATAAAACCGAACAAAATCAACCCGACCACACACAACTTGCAGAGTCGAAAAAAGCTTACCAGCAGATGTTGCTGACAGAACTTTTCGATTTTATTCCCCTCACACATAACCTCAATTATTGTCTTAAGGTTGTTAATGAGCACCATGACAGCATTTTGGGAAATCCTCAGGAAATGATCGAAAATGCTTTAACCTGCATACAGGCAGACCTTTTTGAAGTATCCGAAAAATTTCGTCCTCAATTGAATGGACTTTTAAACAGGGCTGGTGATGCTGAATCAAATATTTTTCTGCAGGAACGGGTAAAAAAAGCAGCCGGATTTTTTTCAGCTAAACTTGAAGCCGCCCTTAAAGAAATTCTGGATGGTTTTTCAGTTGAAACAGATAATAAAACAGTCCGTAAATCAATTTCTGAGGCCCTGGAGCGCGTAAGAAAGGAGGGTATCACAAAGTTAGCCTGCCTTAATGCTGTCAAATCTGGTTTTACGATAAGCAAATATCTCGATGCCAAAGCCAAATCGGCTATTGATATTCCTGCAGTCAAATCTCGTTCAGCAAAGTCAGTGGATGATACTTCCGGAATTATTCAACATCCTGCTTTGTTTCGCCAGCTTAAAGAATGGCGGAATATTAAAGCCGGGGAAATGGAGCTTCCGCATTACATGATACTGCCCCAGAAAACAATGGTTGCATTGACCAATCTTTTACCTCAGTCTATGCCTGGTCTTAAATTGGTAAAGGGCATGGGAAAGAAGAAATCAGAAAAATTCGGTGAAGAGCTTTTAGATATTATTATTTCATATTGCAGAAAAGAAAAAATTGAACCACCCGGAGAGAGTCCTTCTGAGAAAAAGATTCCAAAAAAGATTAAAGAAGAAACAAAGAAAATAAGTTACGATCTTTTTAAGGAAGGTAAGTCAGTTCCGCAAATCGCACGGGAGAGAACGCTTAGCATAACTACTATCGAAGGTCATCTGGCATATTATGTAGGTACCGGTGAAATTCCAATCAACAAATTAGTATCGCAGGAAATAGCAGACCTTATATCTAACCATTTTGAAGGAACCGATGATCTTAAAATGGGACCTGTAAAAGCTACTCTTGGGGAAAAGGTGTCATGGAGCGACATAAGGTTTGTCATTAACCATCTTATGTTTCTCAGAAAATCTAAAATTACATCCGAACAGGTGTTGTAGATTCTTGGTATAGGGATCGGGATCCGCCCTTTTATTCAATAGTTGAATTAGTCACCATACATTTGGTATCGCTGTGCATTGAGATCCCGGGATAGACGGGGTACCACGAACCTCCTTCATTATTGCGGAAGACGGAGTTATCGATACGAATTTCCCCGGTATGGTCATTAGTGACAAAAAAGAGTGCCGATCCGTACGCATTTACCCTGTTTTTTTCGATGAGTGTCCCAAGAATAGTCAGTGTCATTGTGTTACCATCATTGTAGATTGCACCCCCGCTGCCTCCTCCGGGTGTGCCTGACTGGGAAGGATTACCACCATTACCAATAGCACGGTTATAAGAAAACAAACTGTTAATTATAGTCCACGATACTCCGATACTGCTTATTCCACCTCCGTTTGCTCCGAAATTCCCATACCCGGGTGCACCGCCAAAGGTGCAGTTCACAATATATACAGGTAAATTATTATACTGACTGAAGACACGGATAGCCGCCCCACCGACATCAGGGCCCAGGCTGTCGCATGTATTATTGAAGAACCGGCAGTTAACAGCTTTGAATCGTCCTCCTCTTACCCATATAGCTCCTCCTCCGTCATACTCGTTTTCAGATCTTGAATTCCCGTCTGCAAAGGTGATATTTTGCACAGTCAGCCTGGGATGATCCTGATCCTGACAATGGGAAGTTGTCCAATGCTGATTTTTGTCGCAGGTATTCATATACAGGATCCGCGATTTACCCCCTCCGCTGAGCGTTACTAATCCATTACCGTCAATAACTATATCCGGAAGAGAGTCATTATAGACTTTTGCAGGCTTGTCGAGAGTAATTGTAACAGGTTCTGGGCCACAGTTAAAAACTATTTTCCCGCCATGTGCCACCGCCTTCCTGAAAGCCTCCGCTGTACAACTCTTTGGGGTTCCGTTGCCAACGATGCAATCCGGATCAGAAACATCTATGGGTCCGGCTTCAACAGGAACAGGTGAATTGCCATCCGGATTTCCTGCGGGTGGTCCGCTCAGCGGATCTGCGAGATGATTTATATATTCCGCAGTCGGACCAGAACGTTCTCCTTCACACCGGAACAGGATCATTGCCAGGAACAACACTACTCCTGAACAGATCAACCTGAAAGTTGCAATTGGTATCTTATTTATCTCCACGAATTCCTTTTATATTAATTAAACTTCCGGAAAATGACTTTTATTGTCCATGCATTAAGTAAACCAAATAATTGACCGGAGGGAACTTTTTAATCCTCCTGTTATTGGCCCATTCGACAAAAATCCCGACGATGAAATACCTTTTCGTGGTTTTGGAGAAGACTCCCGGGAATGAAATGCACATATCAAATATTTTTATAATTCCGGATAGGTAATCACAACATGTCCATTCTTATCTTTATATTTTATAGCTTTATTTCAAAACCAGAAAAGTCAGGAATATGGAACACAGACCTATCGGTTCAACCGGCGTAAGCATACCCACAGTAATATTTGGTACAAGTGCTCTGGGAAATTTATATTCTGCCCTGAGCGATGGAACAAAAACCTCAATAATAAAAGAATGCCTTCTGAATGTACCTAAACCCGTGGTATTCGATTCGGCGGGAAAATATGGCGCCGGACTGGCACTCGAAAAAATTGGCGAAATTTTGCAGAAACTCAATATTTCACCGGAGGATATTGTTATCAGCAACAAGCTCGGATGGCTCCGCACCCCGTTAAGAACTCCTGAACCAACTTTTGAAAAAGGAGTGTGGATAAATATTAAAAATGATGCACGACAGAACATAAGCTATGAGGGAATAATCGAATGCTGGGAACAGGGAAATGAACTTCTTGGAGGCAGCTTCAAGCCCATGCTGGTATCAATACACGATCCGGATGAATATCTGAGTACTGCTCATGATGATGCACAATTCAGGAGACTTTTCAACAATATTGTTGAGGCTTATAAAGCCCTTTCGGAACTAAGATCGCAGGGAAAGGTAAAAGCTATAGGTGTCGGCGCCAAAAACTGGAAGACCATCCGGCTCATTGCACAGGAAGTTGATCTTGACTGGGCAATGTTTGCCAACAGCATGACCATTTACAGGCATCCGAACGACCTGCTTGAATTTATGGGGCAGCTGCATGCAAAAGGAGTGGGCATTATAAACTCGGCTCTCTTTCATGCAGGATTTCTGACCGGCGGTGATTTCTTTGACTATGTCCATATAAAACCTGATTCTTCCGAAAACAGGTCAAAATTCAAATGGAGGGAAGATTTCTTTGCGATTTGTAAGAAACATGATATCGATCCGGCAAATGCATGTGTACAGTTTGCACTGACTCCGCCGGGAGTAATAAGCGTCTCTCTCAATACCTCCAACCCTGAAAGGGTGAAAAAAAATGTGGAATCGGTTGATTGCAAGATCCCTGATGGCTTTTGGAAGGAGATGGTTAAGAAAGGCCTGATAGATAATAATTATCCTCATCTTTGATTAACATTGCACTCTGAAAATATATTATACGCTATGAAGAAAATGAACGCTGCGGTACTTACCGAATACAAAAAAGTTGAATGGAAATCTGTTGATATACCTGAGATATCAGGTAACGAAGTCCTCGTAAAAGTCGGTTATGCCTGCATTTGCGGAAGCGATCAGCACGTTTTCCTTGGAGAATTTCATCCCCGTACCGTCTTGCCGCTGATCCAGGGACATGAGTTTGCAGGTGTTATTGTCGAAACGGGTCCTGATGTTAAAAACTTTAAACCGGGCGACAGGGTTGCAGTCGACCCAATAATATGGTGCGGACATTGTCCGGCATGCAAAAGGCATCATTATCCGGCATGTTCAGCATTGAAACTTGTTGGCATCGACCTCGACGGTGGTTTCAGTGAATTTATGAAAGTGCCGGAATCGATGCTTTACAGGGTGACTGATAAGATCTCCGATAAGCATGCAGCTCTTGTAGAAGTGCTCTCTATCGGATTTCATGCCTGTAACAGGGCTAAAGTGTGTGCGGGCGACAAGATTGTGATCTGGGGCGCAGGTAAGGTTGGCCAGAGCATTTTACAGGCAGTCAGGACTAAAACTCAGAACACTGTCATTATGGTCGATATACTCGATGAACGGCTTGCCATCGCGAAAAATGCATACAGCGATATTCATATTGTCAATGCAGCCAAAATAAATGCTGTTGAAAAGATAAAGGAGCTTACCGGAGGAGAAGGTGTGGATATAGCGTTCGAGGCCGTCGGACATGCAAAAGATATTGCGGGAGTAGTTAATCCTGTCAGGGGATGTATCCAGTCTATCCGGGGAGCCGGCATTATATGCGTCCTTGGCCTTTCGTCAGAACCATCTCCCATTGTGATGAAGGAGCTGATATGGAAAGAAGGCATTATCATGACATCACGCGTTTCGCATGGTGAGTTCGCAGAAACGATCGAAAACATGAACATGGGAACCCTGAAACCTGATGCGATAGTCACCGATATCCTCCATCCTTCGCAGACGCAGAAGGCATTTGAGATGCTCGAAGAAGAGCCTCAGAAGCATCTGAAGATCCTGTTAAAGTTTGGGGAATGAAGATAGATGCCCATCAGCATTTCTGGATATATAACAGCACTGAATATGGCTGGATAGATGAAAGTATGAAGGTGTTGAAGCGTGATTACCTTCCCGGAGACCTAAAGCCAGAGCTGGTAAATGCCCGTTTTTCAGGAACTGTGGCCGTTCAGGCACGACAGAGCGTTGAGGAAACCAGATGGCTGCTTCAGCTTGCCGGTCAGTTTGATTTCATAAAGGGAGTTGTAGGATGGGTTGATCTGTGCTCGGAAAGTAACCTGAAAAGGCAGCTCGATGAATTCTGCAAGTCAAAAAAGCTTGTTGGGGTGCGCCATGTGGTTCATGATGAACCTGAGGATAATTTTATGCTGCGTGATGATTTCCTGAAAGGCATCAGCCTTTTAAAGGAATACAATCTGACTTACGACCTGCTCCTTTTCCCAAAGCACCTGCCTGCAGCGCAGATCGTTGTCTCAATGTTTCCGGAACAGAAATTTGTTCTTGACCATATTTCCAAACCCCTGATAAAAGATCATATTATCAGCCCATGGAAAGAAGATATCTTCCGCCTCGCAAAGCATGAAAATGTATGGTGCAAGCTATCGGGCATGGTTACAGAATCAGACTGGAAAAACCCGAAAGCTGATGATTTAAACCCTTATCTTAATATTGTTTTCGAAGCTTTCGGCAGCTGACCGGCTGATGACCGGAAGTGATTGGCCTGTATGCCGTCTGGCAGGGGGGTATGAATATGTTATGGGCATAGTTGAGGGTTATATTTCAGAAATGTCAGCTGATATACAACAGAAAATACTTGGCATCAATTGCATCGATTTTTATGGACTGAATATCCGGCAGACCTTTCCCGAAAACCTGGTATAATTGAGGTGCAAAAAGAGTTCAGGGATCACGAAGTCCAGCACAAGGTTAAACAAAGGGAAAAGTATCCAAAATAACCCTCTTGATCAGCCTCTTTTTGATAGTAAATCAAAAAATAGTATTTTCGGGCCGTTTTAAATTTGTCAAAAAAGGTAGTGGATGGAGAAAATGTTTGAATATGTTTTGAAGATCAGATGGTGGATTATACTTCTGGTTGCAGGAATCACTGTTTTTCTGGCACTTCAGATTCCCCGGATCAAAATTAATTCTGATGTATTAGAGTTCACTTCCTGATAATGATCCTGATGCTGTTCTCCTGAAAAAGATCGGAGCCCAATTCGGAGGAAACAAGACAGGAATGATCATTCTTGAATCGGGAGATGTATTCACCCCCGAAACCATTGAGCATATTAAACAGGTAACAGACACTATTAAGGATATCGATAGGTGTGTCAATGGTTACGAGCCTCACCAACATGATGGATATCCAGGAAAGTGAAAGCGGGATGGAGGTTGGTCCGCTGATAGATGAAAATGATATGCCTGATTCACCCGACGAACTTAGTCTGCTGAAAGAAAAAGTATTGTCCGACGGGAGGTATAAAGGTACTATTGTATCAGACGACGGCACCACAGCAATAATAATCTTCTCTCTATATGATGATGCTGATATACACTCCCTGGCCAAAACGGTTAAGGAAAAAACCGAAGCTCTGCATTTGCCTGAAAAGGTATATTATGCCGGATCGCCAATGATGATCACATCGATCTCCCATCTGATATCGTCCGATCTGATTAAGCTGCTGCCGGTTGCATTCCTGCTTATAACACTTGTCCTTTATCTCGGATTCCGGTCTGTGAGGGGAGTGGTCGTACCACTGCTCACTGCAACAATTTCAATTATATGGGTCATTGGCATTATGGCACTGGCCGGATCGGAGATGAGCATGGTTACGAACAATATACCAATAGTATTACTGGCTGTCGGTACCGCCTATGCGATACATGTTCTGAACAGGATTGACCAGGTGAAGGAGGACCTTAACCAGGCGATCATTAACTGGCTCTCACATATGTTTTTATTCCGGTTATCCTGGCAGCACTGACCACTATAACAGGATTTTTCTCCTTCATTTTCGGTTCCTACCTTACCATGATAAGGGATTTCGGACTTTATACTGCAATCGGGACATTTATTGCCCTGATTCTGTCGCTGTTCTTTGTTCCGGCTCTGATCTCAGCCTTCTCATGGAAAAACAGGGAAAAAACTTCCAGGGAAATTGAAACAGGCAAGACTTTTTTTTCTGTTTATTTCCAGACCCCTTTACAGAATCTGTTGTTTAAACATCCGAAGGTGGTCCTGGCATTATGGATTCTGATAACGACTTGTTAATATAGGTGGCATTTTCCTGATTCAAAGGAATGTTGATGTAAGAAACTACTTCAGAAAAGATAATCCGACGAGGGTTGCTGAAGATATAATGACAGAAAAATTTGGCGGAACAAGGCCTGTTTTTGTTCTTTTTAAGGGAGATGTGCAAAGCCCTGAATTTCTGAATACAATGATCAGAACCGGGGAATATATGAAACAACACCCTGAAGTTACAGGCACACAATCGGTAGCTGACCTTATTGTTGATTTAAATGGTGCATTTGGCGAAGGAAGGGAAATTCCTGATGAAAAAGAAAAAATTGAACAATTATGGTTTCTGCTCGATGGAAATGAAAACATGCAAAAATTAGTTTCGGAGAACCTTGATGAAGCTATTATTATCTCCAAATTTTTGTCTTCAGAGAATAATGAAAGGAAAGAGTTTAAAAGCTACATGAGTAGTTTTATAGAGGATAATTCTACAGATGAATGTACAATAGAGATTACAGGAATGCCATTTATCGAACTTACGATGGATCGCAGCCTTATTAAAAGCCAGCTGGCGAGCCTGCTGATAGCCATCATAGTGGTAATTATTATTATAAGCGCGATCCTTCGGTCATTTTCATCAGGAATTTATGCAGCAATCCCCATAATTTCAACAATCATAATTCTTTTTGGGCTTATGGGTTATACCGGTGTACCCGCTCAACATAGCTACGGTGCTTGTTGCCAGCATAGCAATGGGGATAGGTATTGATTATTCGGTACATGTAATAACACATTTTAACAGCTCTCTTAAAGCCGGGGCGACAATCGCAGGTGCACTTGAAGAGACCATAGGGATCAGCGGAAAGGCAATCATAATTAATGTAACCTCAGTTTCTGCGGGATTTCTTGTCCTGCTCTTCTCTGAAATGGTTCCTCTTCAGTATTTCGGATTGCTGATATTCCTGAGCATGGTCGGATCGGGTCTGAGCGCTCTGACCTTACTGCCAGTAATACTCATATTGCACACAGAGGTCAGAAAACAATCCCCGGAATATTAAAAAATGGTGATCAGACTTAACAAAACAACCGCTTTAATGGTTTTATTAATAACTTAGGATATTAATTAAAGGCTACTTTAAAATCAGCGTAAAAAACATCTGATGAAAACTCTTAAAAATACAGGCTTTCTCTTTATAATTATGTCTTTGCAGGTCCCAACTATGCATCATCACAGGATGCCGCCGCAATCCTTGAGAAAATGGATAATATCATGTTTTCTCCAAAAGATAAACAGGGTAAGGTTACAGTGATCCTGAAAGATAAGAATGGGAAAGAGAAGATCCGCGAAGCTATCGATAATGCAAAAAGGAACTGATAAAAAACTGTACCGTTACACAAAACCTGAATCTCAGGCTGGGATGGCGACGCTTTCGCTGTCAGATGACGTGATGTGGGTCTATATGCCGGCATTTGAGAAGCCTAAAAAAATATCAATGATGTCAAAGGATCAGTCGTTTACAGGAACTGATTTCTCACTTGAGGATATGTCGATGACTCCGTATGCCACCAGATATACCCCTGAATTACTTGAATCAGATGGCGATGTATATGTTTTAAGCCTTTTGCCAAAATCGACAAAATCATACTACTCGAAGATCATTGTAAGAATCAGCAAGACTTTATGGATATCCAATAACCATGGAATATTATAATCTGAAGGGTAAAAAGTTCAAGGAGGCTGCCTATAAGTATGAGAAGATCGGAAAGTACTGGAATGCCTCAGAAGTTCTGATGACGGACCTGGAAAAGAATCATAGCACCAGGACACTTTTATCGGAAATAAAGTTTGACCAGGGACTCAGCCGATGATCTTTTTGTTGTTGAAAACCTGAAACCTTTGGATACCAGTAAAGATAAAATGTGATAATAAATAAACCGGCAGGATTTGGTGACTTCTTTCAATCCTCCGACATAAATTCGAGCATGTCCGCCGCATTTTTGTTCTCAGGATCAAGTCCCAGTACTTTTTTGAAATAATACTTGGCCTTATCATAGTTGTAGTTTTTCATGTAAGTTCTGCCAAGATGGTACTGAGCCGAAACATGCTGGTCTGTTTTATTCAGAAGCTTCTCAAAATAAATTATGGCTTCATCATATTTACCTGAAGATTTAAGGGCAATCCCCATGTAATAATTTGCCATCAGGGTCTCGGGGCAATATTCAATGAGTTTCCTGTAAGAAGCAATGCTCAGATCCTCCTTCCCAAGATGGTAATAACATAAACCCAGCCAGAGATATGTCATCGGAAGGTATTTGCCTGATTCAACTATCCTGTTAAATACCTTTACAGCCATCAGAAAAATTTGTGGATCTGTATATTGCAACTCCTAATCTATAGAGAATATAAGGACTGTCGGGCTTAAGTTCCAGCGCTTTCTCAAAGTAACTTATTGATTTTGAGAGCTCACCCATCATATAATAAATATTGCCAAGCTCAAGCATAATATGAAGATTATCAGGATGCTCTGTGTGACTAATTTCAAAGCATTCAGCAGCTTCTTTCAGATTTCCCTCCAACAGCTGATTAAATCCGTTATCGATACATTTATGGACCAGTTCAGACATAGCTTATTATTTTAAGTAATTAGTTCTATTCATGACGTTCTGACAAAGGGATATATTCATGTTTTCCAAAAACATTCTTAAATGCGGGACGAATTATCCTTTTTGCCGAAAATGTAAGTTCCTCGATGCGGTGAGTGCACCATCCGGATACTCTTCCGATAGCAAAAAGAGGTGTGTACAATTCCTTTGAAATATCAAGCATTGAATATACAAAACCTGAATAGAAATCAACGTTGATACAAACTACTTTTGTTGATTTTTCTCCTTTAAACACCCTGAAAACTTCAGGGGTGAGTCTTTCAACGAGGTCATAGAGTTCAAATTCTTCAAGACGTCCTTTTTCTATTGCCAGTTCCCTTGCTTTTGCTTTTAATATTGCGGCTCTTGGATCAGAGATTGTATATACAGCATGACCTATCCCATAAATCTTTCCTGAAAAGTCATTTGCCTTTTTATTCAGGATCTTTAGCAGATGTGCCTCCACTTCCTCTTCATCCTTCCAGTGCTTTACATGTATTTTCATATTTTCCATCATTTCCAGTACTCTGACATTTGCTCCGCCATGCAGAGGTCCTTTTAATGATCCTATTGCTGAAGTTACTGCAGAATAAATATCGGTTTCGGAAGAGCTGGTAACTCTCATTGTAAAAGTGGAATTATTACCACCTCCGTGTTCAGCATGCAGAACCAGCAGCAGGTCAAGAAGATCTGCCTCAAGCTTTGAATAGCCTTTGCAAACTCCTTTAATCAGATAAAGGAAATTCTCCGCTGTACTCATTTCGGTTGAGGGTGGCGGATTGAAAGTGTCTTCCCTTTGTACATGTGTCTCAGTGCCTGATATGAATATGCAACAATGGTCGGAAATTTTGCAATAATATTCATCGACTGTTTTATCATGTTATCGAGTGCAATACTATCCGGTTTGTCATCAAGAGTATATAATCCAAGCACAGATCTTGCAAGAATATTCAGTACATCCTTCCCTTTCATTGACAGTATCATGTCTTTTGTAAAATCGTCTGGCAGAGGGCGCAGGGATGCAAGATGCTCAGAGAAATTTTTTAATTCCTCCCTGGTCGGAAGACGACCGGTTAATAAAAGATAAACAGTTTCATCAAAACCATGTCTGTTCTCTTTCTGAAATCCGGCAACAATGTCTTCAATATCAATTCCTCTGTACAATAGTCTGCCGGGAACGGCAATAACTTTATCGCCCTCCTTTTTATAGCCGACTACTTCTCCTACATTTGTCAATCCGACAAGAACACCTGATCCATCGGAATTACGGAGACCGCGCTTCACGTCATGTTTTTCAAATAATCCATCGTCGAACTGGAATGATTTTCTAACCATTGGCTCTAACCCTGAGATCAATTTATTCATTTCCATATGTTTTATAATTTAATGTTGAAAATCGATTAAGGGATTTCGTAAGTTATTTTCTGCGGGAACAAGGTCTGGTTCAACAAGGTCCCTTTCATACCCGATCGTGTCGAAAGAAAACCTGTTTGAAAGAAATTCCATCACTTTGACGGTGTCTTCAAAGGCATTTCCAAGGCATGTTGATGCTCCGGGCGATGGTGTAATGTTGAATATTATTTTTTCACCAACTATCTTCGCCTCTCCGAGTTCAAGTTTTTTTGTTTCGTTATTAATAATCTGGGGTCTTGTTCCTCCGACTCTTTTAGCGAATTTTATTTCCTCAAGTTTTATTTTCGGAACAATCTTTTTTATCTCTTTCAGGAATGCCCTTTTCCCTATCCAGGGGAAGTCATAAACAACATTTTTGAGAAGGTAATTAAAGATTACTCTGTCTGATGAAATTTTGAGTATGCTCAGTATAGGCCTAATACCAAAACCGAAAGTTTTCCAGTATTCCCAGAATGTTGAATAGTTGTATCTTTCGAGAAAAAAAATGGGTTTTGCTGTTGGTCCGAATCTTGTAATAAATTCATTATTTACTTCAGGATCGCCATGCACTGCAGCAAAAGGAAGCTTGGGTATCTGCATGGTATAAACCTTGCCGTTCAGTACTTTTGGTCCGGTATAGAAACTACCTGCCATTGAAAGAATGGAATAGCTTTTCCCATACCCAAGCGATTTGGCAAATTTCAGGCTATGGCTCCCGGCTGTTACAATAACAGCTTCCGCTTCATGGTCACCATTATCAGTTTTAATTACGAAATTATTACCCGCACGGGTTATTTTTTCAACCTTTGTTGAAAGGTAAACCGATAATCCGGGATTAAGTATTTTTGCATTTTTTACAAAAGAATGGCTTAACTTTCTGAAATCAACCGTATAACCATCTTCTGTTACAAGTGCAAGCAGTTCCTGCCCGGGATCACGTCCCTCCAAAATTCTTGGTTCAATTTTGCCAATCTCTTCCCTTCCAATCATTTTCAGCCTGGGAAACAACTGACCGAAAGAGGGGTATCTATCGCGTAATGTTTTTACCTGGTCTTTACCTACTGCAAGAACCATCTTCGGCACTTTTAAAAAGAGTCCTTCATCACCATTGACGTCCTTTTCATGTTCAAGGTAATTCTTTACCATATCCGCGTACCGTTTTACCTTTTTTGCTTTTTCAATAGTGTAATTAGTTTCAATATCACCGAAATGCAGAGTCTGGCTATTCATCCTGGGAGATGAATTAACCAGTCCGTAATCAGAATACTTCTCAATTAATCCGATGTTTTTCAGATTCGTGTATTTGCTCAAAGTGTACAACAATGCTGTACCGCTTACTCCACCTCCGATAATTATAACATCGTGTTTCATTTTCAACAAGGGATTAAGAGGATCTGTTAACTGAATAAATTCTATGCAAAAATATCCCGGAAATAACCTACAAGAAAATAAATTTTTCGATCTGACACCAAATATATTATAAATATCACATTTAGAATTCTTTGGATTTTGTTCCAATAATACGTTCATATCTTTGGAGATAACAACAAAGAATTTATTTTGTTTAACTTAAGTTGATTTTTTTAGAATTTTATTATGTCAGAAAGAGAAAACATTTTTCCATTGTACTTTTCAAAAAACCAGCCAGGAAACAAAATTAAATCACTATTGCTTACCGGCAGGTTTATTGCTTTCCTAATACAAATATCTGTGACATTCTGAGCAATTAGCTTCTTTCCAGGCAGTTCCTATATCAATGGGGTGAATAAACTCCAGAGTCTCTTTAATATTGGTGAACTGCATCATACCTTTTTTGCCCTGGCCAAGTATTGTGTGACAAAGATTGCAGTCCCTTGTTATTTTTCTTCCGTTTTCCGCTTCAAATGCATCATTATGGCACCTGAAGCATCCCTCCACTTCAAGATGTCCGATATGATCGGGGTAAACATCATAGGTAACTTTCATCCCTGGAAAAGTATTCTGGCTGTAAGCTTTCTGCAAGGCAGCGACAGTCGAATCAATTTTGGAGGAGTTCTTCTCGAAATAATCGCCGAAATCTGACTTATAATAATTGATGATTCCATCTCTTATCTGCATCAATGCCGTATCCTTATCAGTGAAATTATTTCTGAGAATTTCCATCGCAGTTCTTTTTACAAAGGGAATATCCTTCGAAATCTCGTTTGTAAGCATTGCTTTATCAAAATAAACCGGTGGAGAGCTGTATTTATGAGAAGGCCTGTTATGACAATCGATACAATCCATTGTCCTTGCAGAGGATACAGCTATCGTACTGTCAGATATTTCAACATCGGGATTCCTGTAAATTGTAACTTCTCCTGTTGCTTTATTGGTGTACTTCACATAGGTAATCAGCTCACGTTTGTCATTTTCAGATATATATTCAATATTGATGTTCGGGTTAATATGCCAGTGTATTCCCTCCTTAAAACCAAGATCGCTGTATTCGGGGCCGATTTTCATCTGCAGGGTAATGTTCCACTCGGAGTTTAAGGAATCGGCAAGGATAATACTTATTTGCATGAAGGTTATTTGTGTAAAATTTCTGAGGCCAGTGGCATCTTTCGCATGTTTCTCTTGCCGGACGTAAATCATGGAGTGGTGTTTCAATAGGCGAAGGATAAGTTTTTGTAGCCACTGCATAAACCTGGTGTAATCCGGAGAGCTTTGATTTGACATACCACGATGCTCCGGCCCCGACATGACATTCAACGCATCCAACATTTGCATGACTTGAGTTCTGGTAAGCCGTATATTCCGGTTCCATAACTTTATGACACAGGGTCCCGCAGAATTCCACCGATTCGGTAAGATGAAATGCCTCGAAACTCCCATAAGTGGAAAGGAAAAGGATTATTACTGTTGCAATGGTGAATATGATAAATGCCTTTCTGTGCTTTGGATTATTCAGATCAACCGTCGGTAACTTTTTTATTTCATCCTGGCCTGCAGCGATTCTTTTTTTTCTTGAAATAACTATCCCTAATGGGATCATTATCAGACCGAGTAATAAAAAACCAGGCAAAATAACGTAAATGAATAATCCAAGATTTGTTTCGTTTTTGTTGAAAATGGTTGAAATCACAAATAACACGATAATCAGCAGCAGATTTATTGATGCAATCAATGAACCAATAATTGTAATCCAGTTTCTGGTTGAGGATTGAAATTTCATTTAGTAATGATTTGGGATCTTAAATATAAGAAAATAAATGTATTGTTCTAATACTTATTATAATTGACATCTGGATGGTATCGATATGATTTTCCCTTTCCTGTTTCCAGAGGATAGAGTCATTTCAAAGCTTTTTGAATTTTTTCATTATGGCAAACCAGCAGGAATTTTCCTTGCTCCTGCCAGTTATGCAATCCATTGCCCTGACATTCCGGATAATCTGTGCATTCCTGACATTGCCCTGTTCTGGTCCAGCTTCTGTCTCTGAAAGGCTGGAATCCGGTCTGCCAGATTTCATAAAAGTTATCGCTGTAGATATTCCCCTGCGAAAACGACCGGTCAATATTCGGACAGGCTGATATTGAGCCATCGGAAAGTATGGAACCAATATTAATACCTGCCCTGCAAAAAAAGTAACTGTCTCTGACTTTTAACTCATACCTGCCGACATATCCTTCACAGCTGAATTTTACATCAAGTGATTTCACCTTCCTCTTAAGACATATAAAGTCCAGCATTTCCTTAAACTGTGGGTCTGTCAAAAAAAGGTCCGGAGTATTTACAGCCCTCCCGATAGGAGCTACAGTAAACAACCGCCATGCTTTAATCCCTTTGCCGGTAAGGTAGTCATAAATAGCCGGTAACTCATGGATGTTCCTTTTGTTTACACATGTCACCACATCAAAATTCAGCCTGGATGAACTGGCTGCCAGACTGATAGCTCTGTCAGTTTTTGAAAAGCTATTCTTTGTGCTTCGCAGCCAGTTATGAGTATCTTCCAATCCATCAAGACTTATTGTTAAAGCTCCTAATCCTGCATTTAATAATGAAATATGTCTTTCCTTATCGTATAGATATCCGTTTGTTACCATACCCCATCGCATTCCCCGTTTCCTTATCTCCATACCGCATAATTCAATATCCTTCCGCAAAAGCGGTTCCCCGCCTGTTAATGCAACTATTAAATTATCTGATCTTTTGTCGATTGTGTCAAGCGCTGATAAAAAATCTTTCAGAGGCATATCCTGAATGGAACCATCATTTGAGCAGTCACTACCACAATGAAGACAGTTAAGATTGCATCGTGTTGTGCATTCCCAAAACAAATAGCTCAACAAGTGATGCCTGGTTTCGGTCGCTCTGAACCTGTGAAAGATTTGTTTTCTCAGTATCTGATACATCTATTTCTCAGCCAGTAAAATATTGAGATATATCTGGCTGGTAAGATTTGTCAGAGTGGTATCTTTATCACTAAAAGCACCATTCTGGCCTGCATCTGTATCCTGGAACCTGATAGTGCAGTTTTCTGCAAATCCGGTATAAAATGAAAAGCTCCCGTCTTCACTTGTGAATTGATATTGCGGATTGTCTTTAACAGATACTTTTATTCCTTTTATTGGTTGACCGGTTTTTTTGGATTTCACCAGCCCTTCAATAAAAATATCGTCTCCAAAATCCTGTGGCGGGCCATAACATGCCTGAAAAATAAATGCTGCTGTTGTGAGACTCAATCCGCCCACAAGCTTCTTAATTAAATTTGATTTCATTTTCAGTCAGGATTTAGTTTAACACAATCTAGCCTAGCAGCTGCTTCACTTTCGCTGAGATCTCTTTCCCGTCGGCTTTCCCGGCAAGTTCTTTCATTGCAATACCCATAACCTTGCCAAAATCGCCGGGTGATTTTGCCCCAACCCTGTCAATTATCGTTTTAACGATATTTAAAAGCTCCTCATCATTCATTTTTACGGGCAGGTATCTTTCAAGGACCACGGCTTCAGCAACTTCCTTTTCGTACAAGATCTGGTCTGTTTTGCTCCTTGTATATTGCAGCGGATTCCCTTCTCTGTTTTACCAGTTTCTGAATGATTTTCAATTCGTCTTCAGGGCTCAGAACACTGTCCTGTCCTTTTTCAGAGCGGGCAAGGATAAAAGCAGTTTTTGCGGCCCTTATTGCCTCAAGGGATACATTATCCCTGGCCTTCATTGCATTAATGAGGTCGCTGGCAATTTTCTCGGTAAGTGACATTGTATTGGATATTTTAGTTACTAGTAATTAATTTAAAATTACAATAAAGATATGAATTAATTACAAATGGTTTGTGGTATGGAGTTGCGGAGTATGGGGAATACCTTTTATATCTATTCTTCCGCAAACCGCATACCTCATACCGCATACCGGTTTTATTTCGCAAACTGAAGTTCCGTCAGAGCCTTGTAAAGGCCATTTTTATTGGCAAGTAACTCGGTATGTGTACCCTGTTCGACAATTATTCCTTCCTCAAGGACAATTATTTTATCTGCATTTCGCACGGTCGCCAGCCGGTGAGCAATTACTACTGATGTACGTCCCTTCATGAGCTTTTCAAGCGCTTCCTGAACAAGCCTTTCTGATTCCGAATCGAGCGATGAGGTTGCTTCATCAAGAATCAGGATCTTAGGATTTTTAAGGACGGCACGAGCTATTGCAATACGCTGGCGTTGCCCTCCTGAAAGCTGGATACCCCTCTCTCCGACAATAGTATCAAGCTTGTCGGGGAATGATTGTATAAAATCCCAGGCATTTGCCTGAATTGCAGCATCGATAATTTCCTTTTCACTGGCTTCAGGTCTCCCGTATGCAATATTTTCCCTTATCGAGCCTCCAAACAGAAATACATCCTGCATTACAATTGCCATCTGCGCCCGAAGGGATGTAATCGGAAAATTCCTGCTGTCGCGGTTGTCGAAAAGGATCATTCCATTTGTCGGTTCATAGAATTTCAATAACAGTGATACAAGAGTCGATTTACCAGCACCGCTCGGACCTACAAGGGCAACCTGCTGGCCCGGCTCAATGCCGAAACTGACATGTTTCAATACTGTTACCATATCCCTTGAAGGATATCTGAATTCCACACCATCAAATGTAATTTGCCCATTCAGAGTATTGGCCGGATCCGGTACATAAAACACATCAACGGTTTCTGCCGTTTCATCAAGGAGCAAAAGAAGTTTCTCAGCGGCTCCGATTGTCCTCTGCAAACGGGTGTAAACACTTGCCATTCCAGCTATATTACCTGCAATGAAGCCCGAATAAATTACAAATGAAAATAGTTGTCCGGCCTCCATCTGTCCTTTTGCAATTAGTATTGCACCACGCCAGATAACAAGCCCCATCGCAATGAAGAAACCAAGGACGATGAAGGAGAGTGCTGCCTGGTATTTCCCTCCTTTAATACCGGCTCTTGCAACTTCATCGGTTTTTTCACGGTACCTGTTTATTTCAAATAATTCATTGGTAAAGGCTTTCACATTCTGGATACCCTGAAGTGTCTCTTCCACAATCGTATTTGATTCGGCAACGTACGACTGTACTTTTCTGGAATACTTGCGCACCGCCCTGCCTGTAAAAAATGCCAAAAGCGCCATTGGCGGTACAACGGCAAGCATGAACAAGGTTAGTTTGAATGAGCTTATCATCATAAGCGTTATTGCTCCCGTAATTACAAGAATCTGAGATAGAAGATCTGCGAGGGTTTCAGTTAATGAGTGCTGCAGGATTGCTATATCTGCAGAAATCCGGCTGTTAAGCTCACCGACCCTTCTTTCAGAAAAAAATGACATCGGGAGCTTAATCAGGTGATTGTACAGATGCTGCCTGATGGAAGCAAGTGTTTTCTCGGTTACGGTTACAAAGATCCTTGTACGGAAATACGAAAAAATGGCCTGTACAACCACTATGACAAGCAAAATCACTCCTGTACGGCTAATCTCACTGAGCTCCTTCTCCTTGTTGGCAATATCAACCATGTTCCCAAGGTATTTTGGAAACAAAAGGCTTGCTCCGCTCGATATCAGAAGGAAAAACATACCCAGAGCAAATATCCAGCGATATGGCTTCAGAAACCGGTATAATTTCAGCAGCTCCTTAAATCCGCTACCGGCTTTTTTCTTCTCTTCTTCCGGCATTATAATTAAGATCTATTTCAAGTATGCAAATATCCTGATATTGATGACAGGTTGTTGCAGTATCGGAATAATTTTTTGACCACAGCCTGCGCACCTGACAAAGAAAAAGTCTTTCCGTAGAATTGGAAAGACTTCTCCTCCTAATTAAACCTACTACTAACCCTAACCTCGAAAAAACCTAAAATCTGATTGAATATATAGTCAGTAACCCTTCATGATGCAAGAGGTTTGAAATTCTCCAGACCCAGTGTCTCTTCGAATTCCCTTACGAACCTCATATAGAATGGTGAATATTGCTCCTGTTCAAAATAATTATTAATCTCGTCAATAGTTGCAGGAATGTCTTCAAAGTGATTCCCATAAGATAATCTTCTCTTTTCAGAAGTACTGAAATCGATGCGCTCGCCATTGATCCGGTTATAAAAATGCCAGCTTCTCTTTTTATGGGTCTTAAGAATTTCACCCCCAAAAATGTCATATATTAACTGCGAGATCAGGCTGCTCTTATTGACTGCAGGATTAACGGGGATCAGTCCCGGATTCTTATTCAACCCCCATGTACGTTTCAGTGCCGTCTGAACAATTCTTCTGTTAATCATCTTCTTTTACTTTTTGGATGAGCCAGTTCAAATTATAAATTCAGATGATTTCAATTAATTTATCTGATTTATAAATTATAGCATCTCAGTAGTAAAGTTAAAAAATGGGAGTGGAGCAGGTAGTTACAAAATTCATGTAAAAAGTTACATGATTTACAGATTCAAAAAAGCGTCGCTCCTTTTAGTGATCAGAATTCTGAAGACGAATAAATATGTCAGGTAAAATATCTGAAGTACTGGTTATTTTTTGAAAGCAGAAATATTAACCACCGATAAAAGACATTTAGGGTCATCGCCGATAACAACACCTTCCATATAAACAGAGCACAAAGGCTTTCCGTCATAGCCAAGCGCCACTTCGCATGATTCTTTGATCTTACTTGTAAAAACCTTTTTGAAAAACCTGTTAAATACCGATTGTGAGCTTTCAGCGATAAATAACTTAAAGTTGCTGTTTATCAGGCTAAAGCGCTTATCCCCAAGCATCTCCGCGCCTGTGAAGTTAAGCTCGCTTATACTGCCGTCTTTTTCAAGTGTAAAATATCCAAGCGGGGCAAAATCGTACAGCATTGTGTATTTTTTAAGAGCAGTTTCGGCCGTTTCGTTTGCCTCGCGCAGCTCTTCATTCTGCATTTCCAGTTCTATCTGGTGCACCTGCAATTCATGCAGTAGTTTTTTAACATCAGCTTCAATAACCGGCCTGGTTGTTTTTTTCTTCTCTTTCAGTTTCTCTTCAGCTTTCAGTCGCAAATTCCGGGGATCGGTAAGATCCTTTTCTTCGTTAATCATGGTATTATTATTTTTTTAATGTTAAAATTATTCCGGCTGACATATTAAGATTGTTTTGCAGATATACTTGCTGACCATTCAACTTCAGGTATATTATCACCGGCTGCTATTACCTGCATTTTTAATTTGCCACCCGGCGCATCTGGTCAGCAGTTTATCCAGATCTTTTTCTGTCTTTTTTCGGACAGGTTCAGGAACAAACATCTGAATGTAATTCCGGTTCAATGCATCCTCACGCTTTTTTCCGAAAAATTTTTCAGCTTCAGGATTGAACTCCAGTATTTTCAGGTCAGCTGATAATGCAATTATTACATTTGGAGATGAATTCAGAAGCAAACGATTTATCTGCTCTGTTTCGTGTAATTTTACTTCTGTCTGTTTAAGATCGGAGATGTTTATAAATGTTATTACCAGACCCTCTATTCTGTCGTCCAGGGTACGGTAGGGCATTATTCGAATGAAAAACCATCGCCCGTCTCTTGTTGGTATTTGTTTTTGTATGAATACGAGTGTCCTTAATACTTCGAGGGCATCAGAAGCCAATTCAGGGTATATAAGGTCGGAAACCTGGTCGGTAAATGGTCGCCCGATGTCGCTTTTTATAAGTTTGAAAATTTTGGTTGCCTGATTGGTAAAGCGACGGATATTCAATTCCTTGTCAAGAAACAGTGTAGCGATGTCGGTGCTGTTGAGCAGGTTTTTCATATCATTGTTCACCCGTGAAAATTCATCGACTTTCGACTGCAGTTCAGCGTTCACCGTTTGAAGTTCTTCATTCAGACTTTGCATTTCTTCTTTTGAAGTTGTAAGCTCTTCATTTGTAGACTGCAGTTCTTCATTGGTCGATTGAAGTTCCTCATTTGAAGATTTCAGTTCTTCCTGCGAAGTCTGCATTTCTTCGAGAGTGCTCTGCATCTCTTCACGGGTATGCTGAAGCTCTTTCTCCAGCTCTGACTGCCTGATACTGGTTAATGTCTTCTTCCCTTTTCTGACCTGTGATTTGAAGTGTTCAATTTCCGGAACATCAGTAAAAATTATCATCACCGTTCCAAATAATGCCTCAGGCTTATCAATCCATTGAATGTTTACATTTATGTTATGAGTATCACCGTTTGTTCCCACTTTGATATCATGTAAAACCACAGCTTCCTTTTTCATTATTGCCTTCCGGAAAGCTACGGGAAATTCTTCCCGCAAACCTTCACGTAACATCGCGAATATATTCAGGTTTGCTTTACCAACAGCTGGTTCAAGATATTTCCCGGTACGTCCGCTTATGTAAATAATGTCGCCATTTTCGTTCACCAGAACACCTGCAGGTGAAAAATGCTTTAAAAGCAGCTGGTCGGCAAGTGTTTGAATATTAAAAACTGATTTTGCCGGTATGCGGGTTTTCAATATTAACCGGTTTGGTCCTCGAAAAAGATGATGGGAAGTCGTATAATTCCGGTACCAGGTTAGTCAGGGAACGTTTGAAAATTTTCAGTTTTGAATCCACAGGTGTGAAAAGATGGCTTTGTGTTCCAAGAGTTTCAGAACTACCCAGAAGCATAATTCCCTCAGGATTTATGCTATAGTAAAACATGCCAAGCAATTTTTTTTGCAGGACAGGATCCATATAAATAAGCAAATTGCGGCATGAGAGGATATCGAGTCTTGGTAAAAGGCGGATGCATTATAATGTTGTGGTGTGCAAACACGATCATTTCCCTGATTTCAGTATTGACACGATAGCCGTCATCAGTTGCTGAAAAAAAACGGTTCAGGCGGTCTGGCGAAACATCGGCAGCAATATTTGACGGGAATATACCTTTTCGGGCTATTCCAATAGCGTCATTATCAAGATCGGTTGCAAATACCTGTAATGAAAACCTTCCTGGCTGATTGAATTTTTCAATTGCTTCTTTGAATACAATAGCCAGTGAATATGCCTCTTCTCCTGTTGAACATCCCGGGACCCATGCCCTCAATACTGAACCTTCAGCCAGTTTGCTGATATAATCCGGAATAACTTCAGTTTTCAGCTTTTCCCATACTCAGGGATCACGAAAAAAATTAGTTACACCAATCATCAGTTCTTTGAATAGAATATTGGCTTCCTTTGGATTTTCCTGCAAAAAGTGAACATAGGAAGATATATGATCAATTTTGTGGACACTCATACGTCTTTCTATGCGGCGATAAACGGTATTTTTTTTATATAAAGAAAAGTCATTGCCGGTATGGGTCCGAAGCAGAATTATAATTTTTTCGAGAGAGCTCTGGTCTTTGATCTCTGCATCCAAACCTGACCTGACAATCGGGATATGCTTGAAAAATTGAATCAATTTTGCAGGTAACAGGTTGGCCGGAGCTATAATATCGGCAAGAACTGAATCGATTGCATTACGGGGCATGCTGTCGTATTTGGCTGTAGCAGGTTCCTGGACCATCACTATCCCGTTTTTCCCTTTTATTGCCCGGAGCCCTATACTTCCGTCGGAGCCCATCCCTGAAAGAATAACACCGATACTTTGTTCATTTCTGTCGTCAGCAAGCGAGCGGAAGAAAAAATCAACCGGAAGACGCAATCCCCTTGATTCCATAGGCTCAAAAAGGTGAAGAACTCCCTTTAATATTGACATGCTCTTGTTGGGAGGAATTACATAAACACAATCTGGTTTTACTGTCATGCGGTCTTTCACCTGTAAAACCTGCATCCGGGTAATTCGCTGAAGCAGCTCAGGCAACATGCCCTTATGCGTTGGATCGAGATGCTGGATTACGACATAAGCCATACCGCTGTTTTCAGGCACATTACTTATAAATTGCTCCAGCGCTTCAAGTCCGCCTGCCGATGCTCCAATTCCGACTATCGGGAACTTATTGGTATCTGTAACAGCAGTTTCTTCTTTAGTTGATGGCCTTTGGTTTACTATTCCTGGTTTTCACTCGCAAATATTAAAAATGCATTTCTGTAATCTGTATATTACGGAATAAAGTCATATACAATTACATATAACAAATAATAAATACAAAATAAATAATAAATTTTCAGACTCAACACTATCAGGCAGTTGTTTTTATATACTTCATGCCACAATATCTGTCCGGAGAGACAGGAGACCGGTATTTATTGAGTGGCAGTATAGTATTTAAGGGCTTCCGGCATAAATTGTTTCAGTTTTCTTAATCTTGTTGCATCTGAAGGGTGTGTGCTCAGGAATTCCGGCGGACTATCTCCGCCTGCAGCTGCCATTCTTTCCCAGAAAGGAATTGCTTCCCGCGGGTCATAACCAGCCATTGCTGTAAAAATCAGACCGTATTGATCAGCTTCTGTTTCCTGTTGCCGCGACCAGGGTAACATAGCTCCCACCTCACTTCCGATGCCATACGACATCATGAACAAATCCTGTGTCTCCTGAGGCTTCTGGGCTAAAGCAACCTGTAACGCCATACCTCCCAGTTGCTGGACCATTGCCTGGCTCATTCTTTCGTTGCCATGTTTGGCAACGGAATGAGCAATCTCATGTCCTATTACAATTGCCAGGGCTGTTTCGTTTTGTGTTATGGGCAATAATCCGTTGTAAACAACCACCTTTCCACCAGGCATACACCAGGCATTTACAACCTTTTTGTCATCAATCGTGTTAAATTCCCATGCATATCCTTCCAGAACCGATTTCTTTTCCTCACTGTCATAATACCTGGTAATAGCATTTGCAATTCGCGCACCTACACGATCAACGGTTGCTGCATCTCTGCTGGTGCCGGAGTTTAAAACTTTATTCTCTTTTAAGAATGTATTGTATTGGCTTACGGCCATTAACTTTAATTCTGAATCGTTTACTAAACTCAGTTGTTTACGGCCTGTTACCTTATTTAATATACATCCTGTTACAAGTGCAGCGATAATCAATAGAAATAAGGATCTTTTTCATAACTTTAATTATTCATTTCCATATTATTAATCTTAGAATCTATCGGTTGTTAAAACAACCATTGAACCAGGGTATTGAGAAGTTTCGTCTTCTTCGGCTGTAATAAATATTTTAGTTGGCCTCATGGTGGATACTGTATTAAAATCGACTTTTAGTTTATTTGAGCTACTTATCCGCCCTATATTTTTCGGAAGATTGTCCACTGTTTCCATCCAGACCACATAGCTTTTTTTTGCTGGCTGTAACCTTTCGATATCCGCCAGATTTGTTATTTCCATTTGTATATTGTAATTATTGTTTTTGTCATTTTTTACTGTTATCTGGCCTTCTGCTGCAGGAACAACTGAGGATGTCAAAAACGTTATTTTTTTTGCACACGAACTAAATACAAATAGCATTGCTGTTGCCAGAATACCTGTTAAAAATGTTTTTGTCAGGGTATTCAATTTTGTTGTTTTCATACCTTTTATATTTTTAAAAAATGATTAAAGTGATGAAAATATCTTTTGCAATTCTTCTTTTGATTTGCCAAGAATAATCTGGAGTTTTCCAAACATCTCCTCTTTCCTGCCTTCGTCATACATAAGATCGTTGTCAGTTAAGATTGCAAATTTCTGTTTGAGTTTACCTTTCCTTTCATTCCAGGTTCCTTTTAGCTTCCGTTGAGTTCATTTTTTCAATTATTTAATTGTGAAATGGTTTTACAATGCAAAGGTTAGTCTTTAAATTGCCTGAAGCGTTACATAATTCATTGAAAGAGTTATATAATTTACACATCAGAGCTAAATCAGAGAATTTACCTTTTTATTAACTTTTGCCTGGAAAAACCAGCTTCAGTTTTTATTTCAAGGATATATAATCCTGATTTTATATCTGACAGATCAAGAAATTTATTGTTATTACTGATTATAAGTACTATGCCATTAAGATCGAGCAGCTTTACGGTAAAGTCCCTATCATAAATAATATTTATTAAGTTGCTTACAGGATTAGGATAGAATTTAACCTGATTATTTTCAGTATCATTAATACCGGTCGGATTTGTAACCACTATGTAGTTTTCCTTTGTAATTGTATTGTTCCCAAAGCTGTTTTGCGTAGTTAAAACTACCATGTATGTACCGGATGTATTATAACTTATAACCGGGTTCCGCAGTGTTGATGATGAAGGAGTCCCTCCCTGAAATGTCCATTGCCATGAAGCAGGTCCATTAAGTGACAGATCCATATATTTCACCTGAAGGGGTGATTCCCCTGTTTTAATATCAGCCGTAAAATCTGAAATCGGGGCCAGACCCAGGGTGCGTTCACCGGTAGCAAAATAGACTGGCCATTTAGCATAATTTATCAGTGAAGCAGCACTTCCACTACCCGATATTTTATTTTGGGCCAGATTGATAGTCGCCACAACATCAACATTTTGTGTTGTCAGCGCAGAAAATGCAATTTTATCATCATTCTTTGAAAAGGAGGGAAAACCCAAAGTTGTATTGGCAGTAATCAGATCAACTTCTCCGGTTATCAGGTCGGCACCAAATATTCCAAACTCCCCTTTAAAACTCTCAAGATAATCAAAAGCAATAACAGAGGGAGAATTTCTTGAAAACACCGGATTCCCTATACTTACATTTTCGGGTAGAGAACCATACAACTTCGAAACTGTGCCATCTCCAAAACTATTCGAAAGGTTATTCCAAACGTTTATGAAGCCTATATCCCAATACAGGATATCTTCTGAGGAGGTTGAACTCAGCACATTACAGGCATCGTAAATCAGGTATTCTCCTGTAATGTCAAACTCAATTGCATCGGCGTACAAAACACCACCTGCATCTGTATTAAACTGGCTTGTTGTAGGATTGTATAATTCAAACTTTGTCCATTTTTTTGATATAAAATCATATATGTAAATAGAGGCGTCCGCCTCAGTTGAGACTGCGGCTAACCGGTTACCATCTTTGGATATAGCTACATTATCCCAAATAGCTTCATCTGACAAAATTGTTTCAGGTTTTAAGGGATCGAGACTGATATATCTGATCTTGTTATCGAATGAAACAAATACTGCTGTATTTCCGTCATCAGTGACACTTACTTTTCCCTTCATGACCGTTGTGGACAAGGAATTGAAATCGGTTCCTGTCGCAGAAGAAAGATATAAGGTTACAGGATCTGCATTATCAGTATCATAACTAAGGAGGTGTTCCTGGCCTGGATTCACGTTATAATCCTGAGTCTTATCAACATGCTCTTCCTCGGAAATCCCTGCTGCGTCGAATGCTTCTGCAGCTTTAACCGATTCCTGAGAATCTGGTCCGTAAAGATCAATGGCCGATTGAATGACAGCAATTCTGAAATCGATAAACTGGGAAATCGTTGTCAGATAATTACTTAGTGCCCGGTAAAACACTTTTTCTGCTTTATCCTTTGTAATGGCAGAAGCATACAGATAATAAACATAATTCCCAATCCCACTGTTAATATGAACACCCTCGTTATCGCCGCTGCCAAGGTACATTTCTGACAGATGTTTCGGCTGCCAGTAAGTGTTGGAGGAATTACCCATATTATGAGGATCAGCCATATTTCTTAGCGCACCCGATGGCGAGAATGTGGTTTTTGTTATATCTTCTCCGATTAACCAGTCATCACGATCAACCATCGAGCCAAAAATATCAGCATAGGTCTCATTGATAGCACCTGATTGTCCATAGTATTCAAGATTAGCCGTATTGGTTACAACCCCATGACCAAGTTCATGTGCTGCAACATCCAATGCACCGGCTAACGGTTTAAAATAATTGCCTCCATTACCGTAGAAGACCGCTTTCCCATTCCAGAAAGCATTTTCCATTGAACTGCCATCCTCTTCTGCCACATTAACAAATGATAAAATGTTACCTCCCTGTCCATTGATTGAATTCCGGCCAAAGGTGTTCTTAAAATACTCATAGGTTCTTGTAGCGTTGTAATGTGCTGAAATTGCAGCCTTCTGATTCCATGTGTTATTTAAAGATGTTACATAAAGAAAATCCAGATTTGAGGTTGAGGTGTTATTGGCATCAAGGGTGAGGATTATCCCTTCTTCGGTGGATGCATTATACATTGCTTCAGAGCTGTTTAATAAATAATAGGATCCGTTTTCAAGATAGGTATCAATAGTTCTGAGAACATTGTTCAGATCGTATCCTGTTGCTATTGCCGGGCCATCAGAAAAAGTATTGTTGAATTTATGAATTATTTCCCCGGTCATAGCATTAATAAAGTACTTCCATTCCTCAATAAAATTAGGTCGTAAAGTAATTACCCATGTAAGAGCATATTCATGATTACCAGTATCATAGAACATCAGAGAACATGGAGGTGAATCATAATCCAGGATCTCTTTTTGCTTAGAAGTAAGTTCTTTGAAAAGGGTAATTTGTTTAATATCCTCTTCTGTTTTCCGAACGGCATCAGTGAGACTAATTACCGGGATGGTCTTAGTATTCTTACTTATGGAACAAAAGTATCCTGTGAACCTTTCCTTCCCTGCATCAATATGTAATGTTGATTCTGAACCATAAATGTCTATTCCTTTGTAGCGTTGTATGGCTCGTATTTGGGTTATGCCAAGATTATCTGTCCGGATATCAGTAATTTTAAATAATTCTCCGGAGTCGGTGTTTCCGGAAATCTCTTTGGTTTCCTCAAGAAACGAATAAAACCTCTGTTCGAAAGTCATATTTCCTGCAGATTTTCTGGAATTTGTCTTTTTTTCAATATAGATCGGAACTCCATTTTTGCGGATTACTTTACTTAAATATTTCTCATCGATGTTAAATCGCTGTAATGGCATGGCTTGAGAAATATTGAACTTATTAGTCAAAGTAGTTTCAGATCCATTGATCGAATGGATCTTTTTAAAACTAAAACCCGGGGCATTTGTACCGGGAGGATTTTTTAGCTTTGTTTTAAAATTATTATGCTGTCCGCTAATAAATAACCAGGGGACAACCAAAAAAATGAAAAACAAAATTCTTTTCATATTTTATTTTATTATCGTTGTCAGCAAAGTATTGTACAATTTTTTCAGGCTATCAACCTTCGAAATATCTGACCAGTTTGCTTCTTTTTCATAATCGGTTCTTACTACCTTAATAAAATAGGTAATATTGCCATATTCGTTTATGCTGAGCTCCTTAAAATCAGTGACAATTAATAAACTATCGATTGTTTCCAATTGAGTCCTGCTTATTCTATGAATCCTAAGCAGAGTGTCGTTTCTTATTTTATAAAGCTGGCCCTTTTCAAACAAAACATACTCATCAGGGATATTTGTAAATCCACCTCTCTTTCCAAAATAAATCCTGCTGATATCATTATTGTTCATTAGCTTTTTGCTATTAATGCATGAAAACAACAGGATAATAATACCCGATAGGAACAATGCTTTTTTCATCCTTTTTGTTACTTGCTATTGATATACTAATCAGATACTTGTTCTTAATTACAATTCCGTTTCATAAAGCCTGAGCTTGTTTTTAAGCAGTATTATTTCATCCTGCATCAGGTCAATTCGACGCAGTAAATGAGTTATTGTCTCAATACCTTCGAGATTAATGTCCAACTCGTAGTAAAGACGAATGAACTTCTCTAATTGCTGAAGCTGCCCTGCACCAATAAATCCGGTTTCCTGAATGGTTATAACTTCTATCAATCCGTTTTGCTCCAATGAACTGATAAATGATATTTCAATGTTGTTGTTGGCACAGAATTCATCTACTGCTATTAAATATTCTGTCTGCATAGTTCTCATTTATTAAAATTCCGATTCTGACAATTCTTTAAATAATTCCTTTTGCTTTTCCGTTAAATCTGTTGGAATTTTAATTGTATATGTTACGTATAAATCTCCAAATGTCCTTCATTTTTATAAACAGGGAATCCCATACCCTTAAGTTTTATCCTGCTTCCGTTTTGGGTTTCCGGCTTTACTTTCAGTTTTACTTTTCCTTTTAATGTATCTATTGTGATTTCACCTCCCAACACAGCTTTATATAAATCTAAATCGGCTTTTGTATATAGATCATTTCCTAACCGTTTAATATCAGGGTGATTAGCGACCGAAAATGTAATATATAAATCACCATTCGGTCCCCCATTTACACCATGCCCTCCATGTCCCGGAATTTTAATTGTTTGCCCGTTTTCAATTCCTGCAGGGATAGTTATCCTTATGTTTTTTCTGTTTACCGTTAATGTCTGCCTATGGGTTTTATATGCATCCAGGAGGTCAAGATGTAATTCTGCATTGAAGTCATCTCCCCTGTATTTCACCTGTCTGTTCCCGCTGCTTCCGGCTGATCCGCCAAACATAGATTCAAAGAATTCGGAAAAATCCCCTTCAGCCTGTGTCCCGGAATAACCCGGTCGCTGATAATCTGATGATTGTTGCTGATACTGTTTTGCTTTTTCAAATTCTTCAGCATGTTTCCAGTCATTCCCATACTGGTCGTATTTTTTACGTTTTTCGGGATCACTCAATACTTCATTCGCCTCATTGATCTGCTGAAAATTCCTTTTCGCATCCTTATCATTCGGATTTAAATCGGGGTGATACTTTCTGGCTAATTTCCGGTAGGCACTTTTTATGTCCTTTGGTGTTGCAGTTTTATCTAGCCCTAATATCTTGTAATAATCCAGGAAGTTCATGTTAATATTGTAAAGGTATAAATTCAGCCTTTCTGCGAGGATCAGGCCAATTTGCTTAATGCAAATTAACCTGTTTTACTTTAACAGGGTGTTACAAATTCTTTTTAAAAACTTACATAATTCACACATTTTCAATCATAAGACGGCTATAATTAATGATCTTTCTGCTACCGGGCTGATCAGTCATCATTAGATAGGAATTGAATCAAACAGTAATTTATTTGATATTCCACGCTTTCAGTTAAAACATGTGAATGATATAACTCTTATCTGAAGTTGTGTAACACTTATCAGTTTGGATGGCCCTACTTTGCGGAACATATTAATTAACAACAACCAGCTCTGGTAATCTTTATACAACTAAATACTTTTATTATGAAAAAAATGAAAATGAGTTTAATCATGATCATAAGTTCAATTTTGATTTTGTCAGGTTGCGCTTCATGGAACAAAACACAGAAGGGAGCTGTTGTCGGGACAGCAGCAGGTGGTGCAATGGGGGCTGTGATCGGTAGGGCCTCAGGAAATACTGCTCTGGGTGCAATTATCGGAGCTGCCGTCGGAGGTGCCGCAGGTGCAGTAATTGGCAACCAGATGGATAAACAGGCAGAGGAAATAGAAAAGACCGTTCCTGACGCAAAGGTTGAACGGGTAGGTGAAGGAATCGTTGTGGAATTCAACAGTAATGTTCTGTTTGGATTTGACCAATCAAACCTGACCGGGGACGCCAAAACTAACCTTGATAAACTGGTTACAGTTCTGAACAAATATCCTGATACGAATATTGAAGTGCAGGGACATACCGACAGTAAAGGGAGTAAATCATATAACCAGTCATTATCTGAAAGAAGAGCCAATGCAGTTTCAGGTTATCTGGCCGGTAAAAGTATAACCGCCAACCGCCTGACGATTAAAGGATTTGGCGAAACTGCTCCAAAATACGAAAATGATACAGATGCAGGCCGGACTCAGAACCGAAGGGTTGAGTTTCTGATAACTGCAAATGAAAAAATGATTGCCGAAGCTGAAAAAGAAGCTTCTAAATAAATTGTATTAATTAAAAAACAATATTATTATGAAAAAAATACTTATTTCCATTTGTTTAGCTATTGTGCTCTCAACTGCTTTTGCAATTGCTCAGAATGCTGATAATGGAAAGATATCCTTTGCAGTTCTTGGTGGCGTAAATTTCCAGAATCTGAACGGGAAAGATGTCGATGGGGATAAACTTGAAAATGGTTTGTTAACAGCCTTTCACGCCGGAGTCAATGTTCAGATACCCATTGCTCCGGAGTTCTTTTTTCAGCCCGGATTACTGTTTGCAGGAAAAGGAGCAAAGAACTTTGCCGGCTCACCGGCTGATAAACATAAAATTTCTTACATTGAATTGCCCCTGAACGTTGTTTATAAACCCTTGCTGGGGAAAGGACATCTTCTGCTGGGTGCCGGACCGTATGTTGCTTATGCCATTGGTGGAAAGGGTACTTTGGGTAATAATGACGTAGATATGAAATTTCAAAGTACTATCGAGGCTACAGACCCTGATGGGGTACTTTATTATAAGGCATTTGATGCAGGAGCCAACATCTTTGCAGGATACGAATTGGAAGGCGGGATATTTGTCCAGCTGGATACTCAACTCGGGATGTTAAAAATTAATCCGGAGGATAAACGAATCTCCAGTGATAAATCATCAATAAAAAACACGGGCTTCGGTCTTTCAATAGGATACAGGTTTTAACAACAACTTTTAACCTGCAAAAAGACCGGCTGTAACATACAGAACCGGTCTTTTTTGTTACATTATCAGGTTATTGGATGGGATTACCTTCGTGAGCTCGTCCCGAGGGGCGGGACTCGGTCTTCTCTCTTGGCTACCCTTTATACACATCTTTCATTTTAAGTATTATGCGTTTATTATAAGCAAGTTACATACTGTTATAGGGAAAATAATTATTGTGTTAAATGTATTACTTATTGTATTACAATAAGTATTTCATTAATGGTTGTTCTAAGGGTTTTAATAAATCCCCATTACAATTAATGATTCGGGGACAGGTAAAATGATAATAAATCCTGAAAGGATTTAACAAAGGCACCGCTGAAAGTGGTGCGATATGAATAACCTCCGGTGAAACCGGAGGTCCGCATCCTCCACCACTTATCAGCTCTGAAGGAGCTGAATATGCTTTCTGAGGGAATAACTTTCATCAATCTTAATCTTGATTATATTAAGCCCTTTCAGGGCTTGGGGGTCAGGATGGTGACCTCTACCTCCGGTTGCACCGGAGGTTATTCATATTCAGTCATATTCATGACTGTTCTGTAAAGCCCCTTGCAGGGCTTTGGATCCGAACTAAACTGCCACCAGGAAGGTCAGATATTGGAAAGGTTTAGAAAGGAGGGATTACCCCTTCCAATAACCTGGTTAGGCAGCAAGGACGATGTATATTAAGGGTAGTCTCCTGGGAGAAAGCGGGTTGAGCGTTAAGAAATAGCCCCGTGGGCTATTTTAGCGAAAGAGCCAGCCTGAAGTAATGGCCGGGATGAGGCCGACAGATCTTGGACAGGGGGACTTAGAGGGGTCCTCCGGGAACGGATATATTAATCCTGAAGAGAAATTGATTATCTGTTATTCCGGGAACAGAAATATGTCATGCCGTTTATATCAGTTATGTCAGTGATCTTTAGTTTGTGAACTTCCAGGATTCCTGATAAACTCTCTTTTGTTAAACTTCTGTCAGTTCTGGAATCAAAGTAATTGACCAGGCCGTCTAAAAATCTTGTTGTCTGGTAAAATGAAAAAACAGATCTGTTTCCGGTATCATTTTTGAAGTAGCCAATAAAATTGGCTTTCTGTGGCAGGATGCGGGTAACAATGCTTAAGAAACTTTCAAGATGTTTAACATTATTCAGCTTTTTCAGGTTTATAAGTGTTTTAATACTTTTCAGATCATTGGAATCGTAGAAATAATGGTGTGTGGCGGAAAGAGCCATTAAATCTGGCTCTTTCGTAAGTTGTAGGAAGTGTAAATACTGAATGAAGTCAGCACCTGCCTCAGCGCGAATATTTTCTAATACAGGGTTAATCCTGAATATTTCAGGTTCAAGTACTTTTTCTCTGAACTTTGACTCGACAAAGCCGGTCAAAATCCCGCTTTTTCCCAACACTAAAGTATTTTCCATATTTTGCAGTATTAAATCACCCGGAGAATTAAAGCATTTCTGCCACAATTGGGTGATTATTGACTAACTCTGACAAAGATATGGTGTTTGTCTGCTCAAATGTTACACAATTACTTATTTGAGTTATATAATTCACATAAATTCAGGCTAATGCGACTCTATATTAACGGGACATCAACTATTTAAAATATTCCCGGACAAAAGTTTGCATTTGGCTATCCGTCATTTTATCGGAATTCATTACCTCAATTTTTATATTCTCAAAAAGATGGTCATTTTTTAACAGGTTTAATAATTCGTTTTTGGCATCTGTTGGGCCGAACAGAACTACCTCCTGATATTTTTTAATAGTTTCACCCAGTTTTTTGTAATACCTTAATTGCAGGTTTTGCTCCTTTTTATGAATAAGTTTTTCACCCTTATAAAAATTGAATTCAGCCTCAGGGTCAGCTAATTCTGATACAATGTTTTTTGCCACAATTGTGTCGTTTGTCAGTTCCATCATATAAGCATTTGAATGGTCCATCCATATACCCAGCTGTTTAATGTTTTTCATCCATATTATTTTTGGTAATTCTTCAATAATGCTAATAATTCCTCATACGTCCAACTATTGTATTAAGAGAAGTCTTTAACTTTTCAACTGCTCCTTCTACTGCCTGTTCATGGGTATTTGCGTGGTTTGTAACAGCAATTGGCTTCATTCCTGCAAGGCGGGCTTCAATCATACATCGCTTATCGTTTAATTCCTCCTTATCGCCGTTCTCATCTGAAAGATGAACTTCAACACGTGTTATCTGATTACTAAACCTTATTAATTCTTCTGATATTAAGCTGATTAATGGGGCTCTGTGTTCTTCGCTTAACGTCACCTTACTGTCAGTGTTAAATTGAATTGTCATAATTGATATTCTTAATTTTTGTTATCAACAGTTAACTTCTTCAAATCATTTTCGATAGCATCCATTTCATTATCAAACCCATACTTAAATGATTCCCAATTGCCCGGGCTTTTCCCGTAATTTTCCAGCCTTGCCTTCATGTACTTGATCTGATGTTCCAGATAGGCAACCTTTTTCCTGTAAGATGCATCAAACAATTCTTTATTATTATTGATTTTTACTTTTAATTCATTCACCCGGATTTCATTGTCTGCAATTTTCAGTTCAGACTCACTTTTGAATGTTATCCACTCTCTGGCATTTACAGACTCCTGTCCTGCTGCTTTTGGATCCTTCAGGTCGCCATTGGAATCCTGGTTGGTATAAAGCACACTGGCCCGGGCAGCTTTATGCTTTTGAGCCGATGACATGTATCCGGTTAAGATTACGCCTGCCATAAGAGTTACAATAGCCAGGATAATAATTGGTTTTTTCACTTTATAGAGTTGTTAAATTTTAAAATGGATTGTTGATAATTAAATCGCTTGTCAGCTGCATTTACCAAGTAAAAACCAGATAACTAAAAAGACCACTATAGTTCCGAAACAGCCGCCACCTAATTTCCATGCTCCGAATCCTGATATCAGGCCTCTGAAAAGATTATTCATGGTTTAAATATTAATATCCTTCAGATAGGTAAAAACCCCAAATACCTTTAGAAGCCAGCCTATAACTACAAGAACAACCACAATATTCAGGATATTTTTAATTTTCCCATCCATAGGGATGTAATTGTTGACAATGTACAGAATGACACCTGCGACAATTAATACAATTAAAATAGTCAGTATTGGCATAATATTGGTTTATTTGTGTATCTCAAAGTTAATCAGAGTAATACCCGAAAGTGTTACATAACTCCTGAAAAAAGTTACATGATTCACACAATTTATTAAGGTGTTTTCTATCGAGGCATCTCTTAAAGCAAATAAACTTAAAACATGGTCAGGTAAAATGATTAAAGCCCATTTGTAAATATGGCTGCAATGAGCTGAGGCGTGAATGATGTAACACATAGCAGGAATTGTGTAAGGATTACTGAAACAAGTTGTTGTATCTTTTCAACATTCTTTTTTTCAATCGATTGACATATTATGAATAAGATAATATTTTTGAAAATACTGGTAGGGATAATTACTCTTGTACTTCTGTTAAAATTTTTAACGGCAATTTTTTTTGAGCCCTGGATTGAGAAAAAAATAGATTCAGAATTGAATGAAGAGAATAGAAATTATATTGTTAAAATCAATAAGATTAGTATTTTAATAATTAAGTCAGGGCTGGAACTGAGAGGTATTACAATAAACTCAAAGCAGGCGGATAAAGGTGATCATAATCTGAATGCGGAAATAGAGTCCATCAAGTTTAAAGGCATCAACCTTGCCAAAGCCATTTTCAGGCATGATATTCATATCAGAGCAGTAACCATTTCAAATAGTAATATTAACGGAAAAATTCCATTTTCAGGGAAAACAATGCCACCAATAGTTTCACCTCTTAAGATCGGCATAGGCAGAATACTTTTTGATAAAGTAAATCTGGAAATGAAAAACGATTCAACTGCACAGTCTTATTCCCTGAAAGACGGGGTTTTAAAAGTGTACGATTTTTTAGTTGAAAAACAGGATACATTAGTACCTGGAACCATAAACCTGTTTGATTTAAAAGCCAAAGAACTTGTTTCGGTTTCGGCAGGAAACATGTATTCTTATATTGTCAGAGGGATCAACTATTCTGCAACTTCAAACTCACTGGCAATAGACAGCCTGTATGTTCAACCCACTTACACAGATTATGATTTCACATCGCGTTATAAATTTCAAACGAACCGTATCGAAGCAATTTTTACAAGTATTTATGTTAACGATTTTTATCTCGATGGGTATGAAAAACCATTGAGTCTGATAAGCCCTTATATTGAAATCGGGAAAATGGATATGATGATTTTTCGGGATAGGCGAAAAGAAATCAATCATTTGAAAAAGCCTATGCTCCAGGATATGCTTTACGGTTTGCCCGGCACTTTACGGATCGATTCTATCGGTCTTTTAAACGGGAACATAACTTTTACAGTGCATGGCACTGACGCTAACGAACCGGGTAGTATCAGTTTCAATGAAATAAATGCCAGAATTTTTAAAATAACAAATGACACCATTTACAAAACAGAAAGTGCTTTTCTGGAATTAAAGGCAAATGCCCTGTTAATGGGAAAAGGTAAGATGACTATTTTCTTAAAAGGAAGATTATATGACAGTCATAACACATATTCACTGAATGGAACTCTTTCAGACCTGGAAGCAAAGGAGTTAAATCCAATACTTGAGAAAAATGCTTTTATTTATGCCACATCCGGTACAATAGATGCAATGAATTTCAGCTATACCGCAAATAAAACTAAATCCAATGGTGAACTGATCATGCTTTATCACAGACTGGATATAACAGTTAAGAATAAACGGACCGATGATACAACAGCCTTCAGAGAAAGACTTATATCATTTATTGCCAACAGAAGAATATTTAATTCAAATCCTGTTGAAGGCGAAAGTGTAAGAGTAGGAATTATAGATTATGAAAGAGACCCGGAAAAATATATTTTTCATTATCTCTTCCATTCCGTTCTGTCGGGTATTTCTTCAAGTCTGACAAAAGGCCATAAGAAAAGAAACTATTGATTACAGATTTAATTTGATTTTTTCCCAATAATCAAGGGTGGACTTCCCTGAGCCGTTCCAATTCCTGGCAATTGTCTCATAATCCGGATAACCTGTTTGCCTTGCATAATAGAGGAATATTTCTTTTGAAATTTCAAAATTGTAGCATTCTTCAATTTTATAATTAATACCGGTTCTCTGATAATAATCAAGAAGTCTGATCGGTCTGATCTGAAAAGCTCCAACTGCCTCTTCAAGCTGATTATAGGCAAGCGGATCTCCCGCACTTTCAACACTGACCACTGCATTAACCAGTCTGTCGTAAGCATTTACAGGTTGGGAGAAGGGGATATAGAAAACTTTCAAATCAGGGGCATATGCCTGAAGAGCCAGCAAGGAAATTAAGACAATAAGAATACTTTTCAGTCACAGGAATCCTTTTAAATGAATTTTATTTTTCACATTAGTTCTTTAAGGTGATCACCATTTCCTCCTGGAGGCGAGCCAGCCCAGAAGGAATCCCAGGCCCAGACTGATCAGAATTTGTCCCCATTGCAAATTGTTCATTCCTATAGAGCCGCTACCATGACCCATTCCTTTTCCCAGGGACGTACCCCCTAATAGCAGAAAAGCAATTACTATAACTGCAATCGCAACTATAATATAAAGTATTCTTGTTTCTCTTCTTGTCATGATTTCAAATAATTAAAAAATTCTAAAGTAAAGGTAGGCTGTTATTGCTGCAGTACTGTTACACAATCCACCGGCAGATTTATATGATTCACATGTTTTGTAATTCTGTTAAAGGCTTTTATCAACTGGATAATTGCGTATCTCATCAAAAAATGGTGTTCTTTTTCCTTCAACACATTTTACAGCATAGAGGTAAAGAGCAGCACTCCATGATTGCCAGTCCTGCCCCATGGGTTTACCGTCCTGAGCTTTTAGCCATTCGTTAAATCCAAAGACAATATTACTTCTCCTTGAAGTTTTTATAAACCGGGTGAGCGTCATTAGCTTTTCTTCTGCAAGCTTCTGTCTTTTAACTGCAACCAATGCGGCTATATAAAGTCCGCAGATAAATGGCCATATACCTCCATTATGGTATTCTCCCGGCATATTATATACTGAATACCGTAAATGCCAGTCAGCATCTTCAGGTTTAATAAAGGGGAAGAAATTAGGTGGCAGATCAACTGCCAATTCACCTTTTTTTCTCATTTCAGCACACTCCTTTTCGATCCAGGAGATTATTTTCCCGGCCCTCGAAGGTGATGCGATTCCTGAGAGAATGGCAAGACTGTTACCGAGCAGGTCGAAACGTGTGCTGCTATAGATTTTATATGACCAGAAGGCGTAGTAAGGCTTATTTTTAATTACAAAACCCTCCCGGACATGATGAGAGATCGTACCACTGGTAATAGTAAACAGTTTCATTTCGCGGAGCACCATATCTGCTCTATTATTCTGATCCAGTATCCTGAGGTAGCTGTATAACAAGGTATTAACAAACAGACCATATCCGGTTACCCATTGTTCGTCACGCCAGTCACTTGTTGGTTGCTGGGCAACCAGGTATCTGTCTGAAGGGCTTTGATACTCCATCCATGTCAGAGCTTTACTGACAGCATCCTTAAGAAAATCATGTTCCCCGGTTATTTTTCTGAAAATTCCAATACCCAGCAAAAACAAAGGAGTAGTATCACTTGATCCGCGATTCTCCTTATCATGCACCAAGGAAGTAATATGACCATTGTTTGTCTGATTTTTTGCAAGTGTTTCCAGCACTCTCCTGATGCTCTCTGTAAGTTTCAGGTTCCCGGAGACTGCTATTCCAAGAATAGAAAACATCAGATCCCTTGTATATGGCTCCGGATATCCCCAGCCGGCTGTTCGTGGAAGTCCATGATATGGTCCGCGTATATTATGAAGAAGCACTTCAATGGCAGCCTTTTTTGCATCTTCTATCTCTTGCCGGTTTGTTGTCAGCATGGGTTTAATTTGAAAATGTAAGAATTTAAAGATTTGAAAATTGAAGAAAAGAATTATTTTATCCCCAGCTTATCGCTTATTATCTCAACAAAACGTTTTGCCACAATCCGGTAATCAAAGTATTCCACAACACGCTCTCTGGCTGCTTTACCCATTTTTTCACGCAGTTCTGCATCAGTCATCAGAATCATCAGATACTTTGCAATATCATGAACATTTGCACGATAATCGACTGTCCGTGGTTCTTTAAATACCACTCTGTGTTTATCTTCAAAGCCCGATTCTTCACCAACCATTATCTGGTCCACAATAATTTTCCTGGCAATATTTGCCAGGAATCCTGTTTCGCCATCTATAATTGTATCAAGCATGCCCATAGCTTTAATGCCCAAAACAGGTTTTCCGCAAGCTCCTGCTTCCACCTGTGTCATTCCAAATCCCTCGAGCCTCGATGGGGCTGTGTATATATCGCATGCTCCGATAAGGTAAGGCATAAAATTGCGTGAAATTGTATTGGTTGCATAAGTGACATTTTTTTCAATGCCAAGGTTTTCTGCCATTTCCAGATCAGCTATGTTTTGTTTACTTGTTCGTGGCTGAGGCCATACTTTGCAAACATATTTCCAATCGGGGGCTTTAGTATCAATAATTGCAAGGGCCTGCATCACTTCCTGTGCGCCTTTTGAAGTGGCGTCACCACCAATTGTAAGGATCATTATCTGATCGGATGAAATACCCAATGCTTCGCGGACGGCAAGTATTTTTGGATCATCCTTACTGTGAGGGACAAAAGCATCCGTATCACATCCAACAGGTAACACTTCAATCTTATCGCCATTTATACCGTCACGGATGTACATCTCCTTTACCCAGTTCGATGTTACCAGTATAAGCGGAAGTGCATTCAGCACCTCCTGATAATTTGCAATATACCCATCGGCCACTAACCATGGTACCGGCTGTACACCATATCGCTGCGGGTGAAGGACCAATTGGGGTGTATGCCCCCAGTAACCCACGCCAACAACAACATTGGGTTCAAACCAGCGATAGTACCATTCCTTCTCCTGAGCCGATTCGAAATGAACAGCATTTGCATCAACTCCCATTTCAAGAAGACCCCTGTAAAGCAGATCTCCCTGAGTTGCAAGCCCTCCCGGTGAAGGAGGATAATCGTATAACACCAGTACTTTCATAAATAAATTATTTGAAAATGTATTTATTTGAAAATTTGAAAATTATTGATCAAGTAAAATCAAAACTTCTGATTTTCAAATTATCTCATTTCCAGATTTTCAATTTGTTTAAGCCAATTTTGAGCATCATAATGATCTGTAAATTGCCAGAAAGACTCTGCCCTGGGTGTTGTTTCCGCTTCAAAACTGTTTTTTTCAAATCCGTACGTTTCAGTAATTATGTTGTATTTTCTTAACCAGATGTTTTTCGTAAGCTTTCGATAAATATTTGCAGTTTCGATAGCCATGGGATAATTCAGCTTGTTACTGTCATTGTAAGCAAAAATCCAAAGTTCATTGGCAGATATTTTCCCTTTATGCCAGAGTCTGATAACTGCTTTGCCCGTTTCCTCATGTCTGAGGTGTCTCGTATATTCTCCGGCAGGATTGTGGGAAATTATCAGGTCGAAATGATGAGGAGGTAATAAGTCCAGTATAACTCGCTCAACCTCTTCTTCATCCAATGGCTTCTGTTCAGGCCCATCATCCAGGCAGCCCATGATCCCTTCCGATTTAAGGGTTTTTAAAGCGCTGTAAAACCTGGAGGCGCGTTCTTTATCGTTTCCACGGCAAAGGCAGACAATAAACCACTTCCATGAGGGATGGCTCAGTATTGTCCCGCCCGCCCATAATGTTTCATCATCGGGATGTGCAACTATAATGGCGGCTGTTTTTGCTGATAGAATAGGCTTTTTTGAAAATTTCACTATTTTTTTGATGACACCAGTAAAACAACACCGCCAACCCCCATTACAGCAAGGCCAATCAGTGGCGACCATGTAACATGGTGCCGTTTGTTCGCAGTGATTTCAACTTTTCCCAGGTCAACTACTTTTTCTCTGGTAAAATAATTGAAAGCTGTAAAAATGGTTAGCAATAAACCAATAATCATAATGGCAATACCAGCTTTTTTCATTTTATTTTTAATTAATTATATTGAAGGAAAGTTAAGGAAAGGCCCAGGCTAAACGGATTACATATTTATTGATATAATTTGCATCATTCACGGCTTTTCGGGCCAACGGCTGGCTGCAGGGTTTCCTTTCCGGAATCTTGTACTTTTCAATAGTCAACCGTGCCATCAGGTAGCTTATTGTTGATTCTGCACCCTGATTGAGGTTCACATGAGTTTCTTCGAGCCCGTCGTAACAACCGCCGGTACATGGATTGTAAATAATCTGGTGCAGCCGGTTGTTCCCTAAAAACCAATTGAATGCAGTTTCCATTTTCAGCCGGTAATCCTCGTCCTTAAATACATCGTAAAACTTACTCAAGGTCATAATTGTATAGGCAACATCTATTGGTTGTTCGCCAAAATTACCTGCAACATGTCCCTTTTGAAGCCAGTTTTTGTTTGAAATTACTTCTATTCCGTTTTCATTAAAGGTTTGGGATAGAAGAAAATTAAACGACGATATGGCAATATCTTTATAAATGTTTCTCCGGTTAACAACCAGGCATATAGCATAGCCTCAGGTAAAATGCTATTGGCATAAGTAAGATAACCTTCAAACCATTCCCATTTTTCAACCGATTCATGCCTGTACATCTGAACCAGCCTTTTTGAGAGTGTTTGAATCAGGTTAAATGTCTCAGTTGACTTAATTGCATTATGGTAATAATACAGACCTTTTATGGCAAATGCCATAGCCCGTGTGGAATGTATCGTTTCTACATGTTGCAGTGTTTTTTGAATAATTGAAGCTGCTTCTGTTATAATTTCTTCCGGGAGAATATCTTTTGCAGAGATCAGATATCCAAGTGCCCAGATAGCCCTACCATTGGAATCATCCAGATTGGTTGCCTGGTTCTGACCGGTAAAGTTGTTATCTTTATCCACATAATTTAGAAAGTCGCCGGCGGCTGCAGACAATGACTTATAAAACTGAGATATAGTTTAATATAACGTAGACTTTTGTCATCGCCTGTCAGTTTGAAATGCATGCACATGGCAATCAGTGCCCTTGCATTATCATCAAGAGTATAACCAGAACTTATATCAGGTTGATTGATCTTTGAAAACTGAATGATCCCTGTATTGGTTGTCATCTGTTTCAGGTGATTCAGGTTGATGGCCGGGAGGTTATATTGTATTGAAATTGTGCCACCTGATATTTTTTCAAATAGCATAGCATGAGCAACAGCAGAATTTTCCCAGGCTGTGGAGACTATTTTCTGAAGGTATTTGAACTGATATTCCTTCGCAATGGTTCATCATTAAGTAACCGTATAACGCCATCTGCCAATTGCTGCGAATTGCGAAAATCAAAAATAATTCCGGTATCTTTAGTCAATACTTCCTTTGCATGAGGGATTGGTGTGGAAATGATTGGACAGCCGCAACTCATTGCATAGACAAATGTCCGCTTACAGCCTGGTTAGGATCGTTGGTGGTAAACAGGTAAATATCGGTAAGCTGCAAATATTCGAGCAGATCAGGCAAGGGCAAATATCTGTTAATGAATTTTACATGTCCGGTCAGCTTTTTTGCCTTTACTATGGCCTCAAGGTTTTCCCGGTATTTTTCTCCTTCAGTTTTCACAACTTCAGGATGGGTTTTGCCAATAATAAGAAATACAACATCGGGATTGGTTTTTATAATAGCCGGCAATGCTCTAAGTGTGGTTTCAATACTCTTTCCGGAACTCAGCAGTCCGAATGTTGTAAGAACTTTACGGTCCGTTAATCCATATTTTTTTTTCAGAAATTCTTTCTTAAATGTGGAACCAGATGGGTTCCATGGGCAATGACAGATATTTTTTCCTTCCCGACTCCATAATCTATCTGTTAACAATCTGCATGGAATTATTTGTCATTACCACGACAGAATCGCAGGCATCAGCAATATTCTGACTTTTATCCTTAAATGCTCATCTGGATTGGGCAATACTGTATGAAAAACAATGACAACAGGCTTTGAAAGTTTATATAAGAATTGCTGAAATGATTGTTCCTGGACTTTAAAAAAGCCAAACTCATGCTGGATCAGGACTATTTTAATGCAATTGTCACTATTGATTTTTAATGCCAGTTTTTCATATTCATCAGCTATTGATGTCTTAAGGATATATTTTACTTCACTGCCATAGGGTAATCCTGCATCACCTGATTCCAATGCACAAACTTTTATGGATAATGAATTGCTGAATTTATTATTAAGCGCCTTTATCAGATCCTGGGAATAGGTTGCTATGCCGCATACCCTCGGTGGATAGGAAGTAATAAACAGTATTTCAGACAGTTCAATGTGTTTCTTTTTCATCTTTTCTGGTAAAAGTTAATAATTCAGCCACCAGTTCCGTTAAATTCACCGAAGCGCAGGCAATCATGTGTATCTGCAGCTCCATAATAAATAAATAAAGTATTCCCAAACAATGACGTACCGGTTGGGAAAACTACATTATTTACTTCGCCATGCAGCTCCCATTCATAGTTCCGGTGAAAACAATGCATAAGGAAGCCGTGCAAGCTCTCTGGAAGGATCATTCAGATCCAGCAGAGCTGCACAGGCAGAATATACAAGCCCTTTGTCAGTTTCCTCCACTCCATGGTAAATCAGCAGCCATCCGTGTTCTGTTTCAATTGGAGGGCAGCCGCTGCCTATGTAACTTGATTCATGTCCATAAATGGGGTCAAGCACAATATGCTCCTGGAGGTCCATGAAAGTAATTCTTCCAAAATTCTTTGGTCAGTTCCTTTAAGCTTTTTACGAAAGTAATCTGAATACCTGGTCTTATCCGGTGAAGAAACACAAGTTGCCCATTTATTCTCCTTGGAAAGAAAACTACATTTTTATCCCACAGCATCATTTTTTTTTCAGGATCGGCTTCCTGGTAATAAAACTTATGATTACGGTAATAATTCTCATTCACTTTATCGGCAGATTCAGCAAGGAATACAAACTCTGCATATGTGATGGGAGGGACAATGATCCCCTTTTTTTTAAAATGCCTTAAATCTTTTGAAGTAGCTAAGGCCCCGCGGGCATTTGTCCCATCGTATCCTGTATATGTTAAATAATAAGTGTCATCAATTTTAACAATACGGGCATCTTCAACACCCTGTGATTCATATTCGAATTCAGGAAGAATGAACGGTTTATCCCATCGTTCAGCAACTGTCAGCGGACCATCCAGCCTGCAATAACCAATGCTGGAATGATTTCCTTTTTGCACAGCACGATAAAAAAGATGAACGCTGTCTCCTTCACGTATTACTGCGGGATTCAGGACTCCTTCGTTTTCAAATTCCAACTGGGTTTTATTTAGTATAATTCCTTCTCTTTTAACCTCTATCATGTAGATTTAATATTTGTCTTCTTAAAAAGTGGTTTTATTTTTATCAGTGGGGGCATAGTGTCGCCCAATAAAAATCCCCAGGGCTTCAATGGTTCGATATTGTCGCAAATGAGTTTTACAATGGCAAGGAGCGGAATGGAAAGGAACATACCGGGTATTCCCCATAAAGCATTCCCTGCAATTACGGCTATTATGGCGAAAAGGGCATTGATTTTTACTTTTGAGGCAACTATTTTGGGAACGATGTAGTTATTGTCTATGAACTGGATGACTAATAAATCGACAATAACATAAATAACATAAACAGGGAGATTTGGTGATTAATGCAACCATCATAAATAATGCAACTCCGACAATTCCTCCGATATATGGAATGACGTTGACCAATGCACCAATAATACCAAGCAGGACAGGCGTATTCAATTCCAAGGATAAAAGAGCAGACTATATTCAGTGTTGCTACTATTGCAGCTTCGATAACCAGTCCTATAAGATAACGTTGAATAACATTTTTGGTCTTAGTTACAATTTGGCTCACCTGAATCTGGTTGCTTGTGCCAAAGAGCCTGTGAATAAACTCAATTAAGATAGGGTGGTAAAATAATATCATAAAGACGTAAACAGGAATTAAAAACAAAACCACTAAAAGGCTGCCGACAGAAGCAAGTGTTTTCCCTATTGCAGCGGTGCTGGAATTGATGAGTTCACTTTTGGTATTTGCAATCCATTCATGGATTTTTTGGGCTTTATATCGAAATAACCGGAAGCCCAGGTGATAGCCTCGTTGAACATTCCGGTAAATTTATCGACCAGTACCGGCCATGATTCACTAAACCGGCTTGCCTGCGAAAAGAAGAGAATGCCGAAAGAAGCAATGACTAAAAAGGTAAGGAACAGAGTGATTACAATAGCTAATACCCTGTTTATTTTTTTCCGAACGAAAAAATTTACAACCGGATGGAGTACAATAGCAATAATGACGGCGAAAACGACCGGTAAAATAATGCCCTTCGCGATGTATAAGATAGCAAACAAGGCAACTAAGCCAATGATAAAAATAGATGCTTTTGTGAAAAGTGGCAATTTCAATTTCTCATCTGTCACGGCTTTATTGAATTCATTCTTTTTTTGCGGGTAAAATGTTGAATTATAGACCAGCCGATTGTTTTAATGGCTCCGGGATGCATGGCAACAAAGTTTAGTAACACCAAACTGCAAAACATGACCGATAAGCTTTTTTAATTTATTGCCTGATGCACCTATAAATAATTTTTCTTGATATAAATCCGGAAACCAAACCCATGGCAGCGCCTAAAATGTTATCGATCAGATATGGCGACGAAGCAATATCTTTCAACGTGCTCCTGAGAAGATTGCCAGGCCTTAAACTTTCGTAAGTAATGAAGAATTGTTCTTTCAGAAGCTGTCCCTTTATCAGATTGTTCAACTTCCAATAATTGAATTGCATTTTTAAGCTCGGCAACGGATGTTATTTTTTGCATGGATTTTATTTTAGCACATGTTTAATGAAATAATTTCCGATCAGCTTTTTAAGCCATTCATGCATAAAAAAATGTAACACAATCCCTGCTATTCCATAAAAAGCAGCAACTACAAAGAATCCGTAAAAGGTCCTTCCCAAAATTTCTCCAAGCCAGAAAGCCAATCCCAAATTGAGGAAAAGCATGAATACAGCAGCTAATACCAAATACAACAGCATGCGGTATTAATGAGGAAACTACATCTGATGTTTTATCAAGAGCTTTAAGTTTTACTAATTCAAAGCTCGCTTTGCCATATTCAGCAGTTCTTTCAAGCAGTGATTCAATAAGCTTTGTATTGTCTTCCATGGCTTCAGCCTGTGGCAGTTTATTACGTCTTTTTTAGTAGTTTCTGTTTTGGACTTTTTCGGTTCTTCAAAGTCAGAAATATCTTCCTTGACCTCTTCAAATTTTTCGGAGATATCGTCAACAAATTCATTGAATTTTTCTTTTAAATCATCCCCATATTTTTCTGCCTTTTTAGACATTTTTTTGCGGGTAACTGAACCTTTTTCCGGGGCAAATAATATCCCCAATAATGCGCCGGCAGCAACACCGGCCAGTAAGCCTAATAATACTTTTCCTGAGCTCATAATTTTGTTTTTAAATGATAAGTCCACTCCATATAGTCATCGGTTTATTTGTTTCTTTGCTTCACAGTGACTATTCAAAGTGGACTTAATGTTTGTTATTAAAGCGTTAATTTTAATCTGATTAATATCTGAATTAATCAGTTTAAATGACTTTTTTCCCCTGAATAACCCTGAGTATTACTGCAATAATTGCAATAACAAGGAGAACGTGGATGATGCCTCCGGCATGAAAGCCGACAAATCCGATTGCCCATGCTATAAGAAGGACAACTGCTACAACATAAAGTAAATTTCCCATGATTTTAATTTTTTATTATTTACAGTAAAACAACCAACAGAACTATAATAAGAACAATCGCAGCAACTGAAAGATATACACCGCCGCCTACTTCTCTCAGATTATGTTTGATTGACTTTACTTCTTTTCGTAACTCTTTCTTTTCCTCTGATTTCAGTTTTGACATATCCGTTGCCTTTATTTCATCTAACCTTAGCAACATGATTTTAACTTCTGCTGAATCGACAGGCTTTGGAGCAGGTATGGAGGAAGGTTCCTCAGGTGTCACAGCTTTTAATTGAAGCGGGACAAATGCCAGGGACATAAATGTCACCATAAAACAAAGAACAATCTTTTTCATCTTATTTGATTTTAATTATTAATAGATCCACCAAAATTGCAACCCGATTGGATTTTGGTTTTTTAAAGGAGATAATGTTCATTGGTACCAGTTTTATCTTTAATTAAGTCACTACTTGTAAAGGTATCTCTCTCCTGCCCAGCGAGTGTTACACAATTTTGGTAATAAGTTACATAATTCACATCTTTAATTAAAGGCATTGAATATTAAACGATTACAAGCTGTTATTACGGGTTCCTGTTTTCAAGGAGGTGTTTGTAAAACTCCAGAATCCTGTTAAATTCTTCTTTTGATTTTCCAAGCCTTTTTCGCAGGACTCCCAGCATCTCATATTTTATTTCATTGATACATCATCTGTCCGGGTTTCCCAATTTCAAAATCCCTGAAACCAAAATCAGTTGTTTTAAATGAGTTCATTCTAAAAACATTCTGTCCGGTTCCCGGAATTAATGGATAAAAAGAGATGGATATCTGAAAAGGATTAAAGATCAGGTTCTCATTTTTAATCAGGACACCCAAACTGATCTGTGAATATACTCTGCTGTTTTTAAATCCTGTTTCTGCATCGCTAAGCATGCCGAGCGAATAGGAAAGAAAAGGCCCAAAACGGAATCCGATTAAATTCCACGGGGCGTATGATTGGTCTGTAATGTGAAGAGAATGCGGTTAGTTCCCGACAATACACGACTGTTAAATCCATCCAGGCCATATTTGTCATTAAGAGTCAGGCTATCGCTTGAAAACCTGTTTATGCCAATCGTCATCTGTGGCTTTACAAACTGCCTGAATTTCCATTTTCCGATTTCAAATAACCCGGTAAAATAATTTACGCCTGCTGTCAGAACACCCTGTTCAGTATGTGATGCATTAAAGAATGTTCCGTATTCGAAATTGGAACTCAGGAATCCCCATTCATAATAGTTGCCAAAATATACCCGCAAACCGAAATACAACCGGCCTGTATTATTCTTAATCTGGTAACCTCCTGTTAAGGAATATACGCTTCCGATTGGTACATCTTCTGTAATACCAAATCTGAAGATATATTTATCCTGTACATATTTCCTTGTGGAAATTCCGACTTCAGCCAGAATAAAAGTCTTCGCTGGAATAATTATGAAATGGATCCAAAAGCTCGGGTGGTTCTTCAGTATATCGTATATGCAGATATCGGGCTGCCAAAATTAAATTGGTTACAAGGGCCTCTTCTGAGCTGCCTTTAAAAAGATGCAATGCTTTACCTGCCCAGTAATCCTGTGTCCTGAATTTCAAACTTACAGGAACATAAACCGAATTTATATCCTGCAGGGAATCTTTTCTGGTTTGAGAAGCAAAAGTTACACCGGCTGCCCATTTTGCTAACGGGGAAAAAAAAGGACGGTCAATGATAACACTCCTTGCTGTAATTTCCATAGCCGTCAAATCCAAAATGCAACTTAGCGCTGATGTAGGAGTTACGAAAGTTTGGAACAGAATAGTATGTATTAAAAGAATTTATTTCCCCTGTAAAATTTCTTGAAAATACATTTCGAAATTCATGACCGGTCCCCAAAAAATTCTTATCAGTCAAACCGGCATTGATTTTTGAAGTCATAAGAAATCCTTCCGGAATGATGCTCCAGTTATCCAGTTCACGAATAAGTATATCTACTGAATCGGATCCTGCCCCGGCCGCTATAACAGTAAAAGAAACATCATGCACATATTTCTGGCTGCGGATCAAACGCTCCGATTCTTTCACAAGTAATGAATTGAAAGATTGATTCTTATGGATAAGCAAGAGATTTCTGATCGTAATACCATGTGATTTAATATGCATCCAGTTCCCTGCTTTGGATAAAATATTCTGTCTTCTGACAGTGGTATCAGATGCTGAGTATCCAAAAGGATCCAGGGTTTCTATATCGATATTCCGGATGATTTTTCCTTCAAAGGTGCTGTATTGATTTTGCAGCAGTTTTTTATAAGCTTTCCTTTTAGCTGCTTTAATTGTTGAGTCGGTCGCAGCCGGTTTAAAAATCAACCGGTAAATAAATCCGTTAAACTTACTTCGCTTCGAATAGGATTCTATATTCTTGTACAGCTGAGTTGAATCTTTTTTGACACTGTCCTGCTGTGCATTGGCAAAATCACTTATTGAAATTGTAACAAGAAAAAGTATGAAAAATTTCCTTAACAACATTTGTACCTGTTGTTGTTACATCTTCTCCATATACCAGCTCAATGCCTTTTCTATTTTCTGATAATGAAAAATGGTGGTAATGGTTTTCTGCAACCGGATAAAAGCAGTTTCACTTTTAACAATATAATCAAAAGCCTGGTGTTTCATACAATTTACTGCCACTTCAATTTTATCCTGGGAGGAAAGCATAATAACAGGTATCTGCGTGATTGACTGTTTTTATTCTGTCGAGTGTTTCCAGTCCATTGATTGCATTTTTATCAACACCATTGAGATGGTAATCTAAAATTATAACATCCGGATTTTGTGATATATTTTCAAGACATAGTTCTCCTGTTGCGAATGTTTGTATATCAGATTCAGTATTTTCTGCAAATTCAATTTCTAATGATTTTAAAAACAAAGCATCATCATCAACAAGAAAAAGCAATATTTTTTTTCGTTCATCATCACTTTGGATTTTTTAATCATATTTAACTCTTCTTCCAATTCTTCACAGGCTTTGGAACAAACGTGTTTCAAGTTGTAGAACCATTTCCTGTACTTCATCAAGATGCTTTTTGTGTACTTGAATATTCCTGAATTTTTTTTGCCATATCTTCAAAATCCTTATTTATTCCCATTATTGAAAATGAAGGAATCATTTTATGAACAGCTGTATACAATGAATCCCAATCTTTATCATTCAAACTTTGTTTCATTTTGCTAATCAAAGGCGGAGTTTGTTTCAAATAAAGTTCAATCATTTCCATCATCAATTCCGGATTGGCTTTTGTACGTTTGTTTAAATAAGTTAAATCAATACATTTTGACTGTCTCCGGAGTCAGGTGGCTATCTTTTGATCAGATTAGGCTTCTTTAACAATTCAATTATTTTATTATACAATAGTCTTTCGTCAACAGGTTTTGAGATGTAATCATTCATTCCTACAGCTTTGCATTTTTTTAAATCAGCTGTGGTTACATCAGCAGTTAAAGCAATTATGGGAATTTGAGAATTCATTTTGTTGCGAATGTATTCGGTAGCTTCAAATCCATTCATTTCAGGCATTTGCAGGTCCATTAAAATAATATCATACGATTTATTCTGCAGTTTTTCAATGGCTATTTTTCCATTGGCGGCAATATCATGTTCAAATCCAAAATCGTCCAACAGTGTTTTCATCAGTAATTGATTGAGCGCTATATCTTCAACAACCAGTACTTTTATGTTTTTAATTTCTAGTATTCAATTCCATTCATCACTGTCTCTAATTCGACTTCAGCATTTGTTTTCTGAAAAGGTAAAATAAAACTAAAAGTAGAGCCTTCTTCCAGTTTACTTTTTACAGTTATGCTCCCACCCTGCGATTCTACCAATTGTTTAGCAATGGCAAGTCCCAGGCCTGTTCCTCCATACAACCTTGCAGTTTCGCTGGATGCCTGCTGAAAGTTCTCAAAAATATGTTCTATTTTGTCTTCCGGAATTCCAATTCCGGTATCCGTAACTGAAAATTCAATAGTTACTTTCTCTTCATCTTCATTCAGTAATCTGACACTTACTGTAATTTCCCCTTTTGTTGTAAACTTTACTGCATTGCTGACAAGGTTTAAAATAATCTGATGCAGACGAACAGGATCACCAACCAATACTTTAGGAATTTTATTGTCATATTTTTTTATCAATTTCAGATTTTTTTCCTGAATTTTTGTTTCAAACAAATGAATCATGGCTGATATTGATGCAGCCATTTTGAAAGGTGTTTGTTCAAATATCATTTTCCCTGCATCCACTTTTGCCAGGTCGAGTATGTCGTTTATCAATACTATCAATGCATCGCCACTCATTTTTATGGCTTTTAAATATTCTTTTTGTTTTGTGTCAAGTTCTGTTTTCAACAACACTTTTGTAAATCCTATAATTGCATTCATTGGTGTGCGGATCTCATGGCTCATGTTTGACAAAAACTGTTGCTTTGATTTCACTGCATCTTCAGCTATTTTTGTGGCACTTTCAGCTTTACTTTTTGCTTCTTCGGCAATTTTTGTTGCCAGACTCAGCAAATACTTTAGCCTCTTTCAATTCTTTTTCAATTCTTTTATGATCAGTAATATCCCTTGCCACCACAACTACACCAATCACTTTTCCATGCTCATCTTTATACACCGAACCATTAAACAATACTTCAGTAAGTTTGCCGTCGCGGATTGTTAAAGGGAAATCTGCCACAAAACCTTCTGCAAACACTTGTTTATAAATTTCACGTGCTTTTTCAGGTTCTGTAAAATATTCAAAAAAATCTGTGCCGATCAAATTCTCACGGGTTACTTCTGTTATGTTTATTGAAGCATTGTTTATATCAGTATTTTTCCTTCAGGACTAATTGTAAACAATGGATCAAGACTTGCTTCTATCAGGCTTCTGGCATATTGGGATTCCTGTAGGCTGTGTGTTACCATACTATAGTTTTTTAGATTGAGTTGACAATCAATCGAAATAATTAACAAATCATTCATTTATTTTCTAAATGAATAGCAGTATACAAATTTATGGGCAGGCAGGAACAGAAGAGTTACATAATTGGAAAAAAAGTTACATAATTTACAGATTCAATGGCCGGTCAGCCTGACCTCATTTTGTCAGCCAGGGGCTTTGAAACTCGAGTTTCCTCAATCCGTTCTGCACTTCCGGGCAGCTCATGAACAGATCCCAGATCAGTCCTGTGCGGTAATTTTCGATCATGATCACCATAGGCCCCTGATCAATTGAGAGATAGGAGGTGCCCCACCAGCCTGCAGTGATATTAAAAGCATCATAGAATCCGTATGGACCCCAGAGCCTGTCACCAAGCATATAGTAAAAGTGCCTGATAGCATTCATGGATTGTTCAGGAGTATAGGGAAGTGATGAGACAGCAGCGGTAGGGCTTATCACTCCAAGGTCGTTTGTGGGGGAATGGGCACTGTACCCCGATTGATTATCGCTGGCAGTAAGCCCCCAGCAATCAGCACTATAACCCACGTAATTGCATGGGATTCTGCTTCACAATACTTCCAGTTGATCAGAGCATGGGCTACATTCTGATCCCAGTAATTCACATAAATATCTTCAAGGCTACCCGGATCAAGTCCAAGAAAGGAATAATGAGTAAAAAAGAGTGGTCCGCCATACGGCCCTCCCATTGGCAGAGTAATTCCATAATAAGTATTTCCGTTAAGAATGGATCCGTTATTCATGTATCCATATTTATAAGTATCCCTGCTGATTGTATGTGTGGGAGATCCGGCACCAAGTACATAACAGATCAAAGTCTCATTGTATCCCCTGAGCATCATGTTCATCTGGAAACCATAGTTGGGCGACCAGTGCCAGTAGAGGGCATTCAGTCCCTGGGTGAAGAAGTCATACTCCACTGCCTGCCAAAGACTATTAATCCGGTTGATCATGGTCTGTTCCTCCGGGGATGGCTGAATCGAGGTATTGCCTGAAACATAAGAAGTCCCTGGATCAGGAATGAGGTCTCCACCAGGTCGCCTCCATCATCTTTTGAGCTGAATGGTACCGTTTTCCCTGTTGCTCCGTTGAGCCAGTGAGGCCATACACCGTGATAGCGATCGCAGGTTTCAAGGAAACCGAGCATTTTATCCATGTGGGTAAGTCCCTGTGCCCTGGTAATAAATCCTCTTTCCATTCCCACTATCAAAGCCATTACCCCAAACCCGGTGCCACCTGTGGTAACTACATCACCTGATGTGTTACGTTCACGTGCCAATCCGCTGTTGGGATGAGCAAAGTCGTAGAAATACCTGAAGGTTTGGTGCTGTACAAGTTCAAGCAGCTCTTCATCCGTCAGCTGAGGAAATTTATAAGTTGAATCAAGGGCGGTATAGAAAGAATTTGTGAAACCATCGAAGTTGAATCCATTCTGTGCAGTAAGGTTACCTGAAATAGTCAAATAAAATCTTTTATAATAGTCCAGTGTACCAAAATTTGTAAGTGTCACCTTCTTATTTCCATCCGAGAGAGCCATCGAAGGGACAGTAGGGACCTGAAAAAACGATGGACGACTGATAAGTGGCCGGATCAAGGGCTTCAGAGAAATCAATCACGATTGTATTCGAGGTTCGGCTTACATCCTTTGGCAGCGCAGGTGGATTAAACGATTGATCGTTCAGGGTAATATTGGTGATTACCATTGTACCGTTAATGGTAGTAAAGCTATAGGTCACTCCCGGGAAGGTCTCCCTGTTAATCCCCTTCAGGGAAGATGTTATTTCGAGGGTATAATCAATATAGTGATCAAGGTCCTTGAAAGGGGATAAGAACTACCGTCCTGTTATCATCCATGTAAGAAACACTGACGTCCACTTGTGCGGTACCTTCTTTTTTAAGCAGTATGCTCTTCCTAACGGTCGAGGTATCCAATACATTACTGAATTCTATCACAATGTTCTTATCCACAGGTATTTCAGAGACAGTTTTCATGAGATCAAGATAAACGGTTCCGACTCTGGACCGTATAAGCTGAACATTACCAGGCGGAATGCCATCATTTTTATCCTTATTCTCGCAGGAAAAAAGGGTGAAAGTGAAGACAACCAACCATACCGCCCTGAAAATAGTTTTCATTGTTTAAGAGAAATGAAAAAGGGAGAGGACAGGGAACCTGCTGTACTCTCCCTAAACTTATCAAATATACGAATTAAGGTTTCTCTGAGTTGTACATCAAGAGGATTTCGTCAGCCGAAACGACTTTTTGCCAGATCCTGACATCATCGAGCTGTCCTTTAAAATGGTTAGTTGCATCAGCATGAGCATAATCAGCCCAGTTATCCAGAATGGTCCTGTTATTCCTGCCCTGGATAAAACCAAAAGCAAGATTATTACCCAATGCATTCCCGGCATACTTCAGTCCGGTTACACCCTTTTTAAGATCTGTGGCAGGCCACAGGTTGAAATCGAAGCTCTTCATTTTCTCTCCGTTATAGTACAAGGTGCCGACTTTGGTTGCTGCATTGTAGGTGAAGGCAACATTGAGCCATGAATCTTTCAGAAGAGCGGTCATCTGGGCAATTGTCAGACTTTTTGCAAAGGTCCAACCCTGCCAGCCAAGATCTGCAAGAGCTGGAAACCACATATCTTCTGAACCGGATGTATTATCAGCAAACTTGTACTGGAAAGCGAATTTTGCTCCTTCAAATCCTGGGAATATTTCATACTGGAAACCATTCGAACCTGCAAGGCCCATAACAAAATTGCCACTTGTCTTAGCTGTTGAATTGGTTTTTACCCAGAAAGAAATCGAAAAATTATTTGTGGTTATCAGATCATCTCCATTAGGGACTTCAATAATACTGGTTGTTCCGTTGAAAGTCGCTGCCTTTCCTGCAGCCGCATTTCTGGAAGCAGTATAGGTTATCCCAATGATGTCTGCCGGAAGAGGATCGAATGCACCAATCTGATCATTGGCATTATCTTCAAAAGTAAAATAAGCGATAGCTCCGGCAGGCGCAAAAGTACCTTCTGTTGTAAAAGTCCTTTGCACTGCTGTAAGAGGCAGCCCGTCTGTTGACATCAATCCTGCACCGAAGTGAGCTGGTAAAGAGTTCCAGGTCCCAGATCAGCGGTTGGAGTAATTGTAATGACTTTATCATCCGCTACAATGTCGAGTGTAATAGCTGCATCATCATAATCCTGAACCATTGTAATATTAGCCGCAGTTGCAGTAGCCGGATCAACTGATACATTGAAGGTTGCCGTAATCGTGGGCATTACCGGCACATTTGCCGGTGAGGTCGCCCCGTTCAGGTCGATGGTTCCTGCAACCAGTGACTCTAAAGCCAGGGGCAGAGGATCATCTTCTTTGCAGCTGTGAACCACCACTGAGATCAACAAAGTGGCAAGAATAAGACTTAAAATAACATGTTTTCTTTTCATAATTAAATGTGTATTATAGTTAAACAAAAAAATTTACCAGTTTGGATTCTGTATTAAAGTACCCTGTGAAATATCTATTTCATTCTGAGGGATCGGTAATAATTCGTGTTTTCCGGTGACAAATCCGAGCGGACCAAGTACAGCTGCTGCTTTCCCTGTCCTTATCAGGTCCCAGAACCTGTGTCCTTCCAAGAGCGAGCTCATGTCTCCGTTCATTCAGGATAATATCCCGCAGGAGATCCTTGTTTGTTTCTGTAATGGCGGGAAGGATGATACTGTTGCCTTCCCTGGCCCTTTCCCTTACCTGGTTCAGGTAAACAAGCGCTTCACCAGGTTTGTCATTCTCGTTTAATGCCTCAGCAGCAATAAGCAGAACGTCGGCATAACGGATCAACCTTCTGTTATGTCCCCACTGGGTGATCGTATTTGTTCCGGGGTACCATACCTTTTGGTTGTAGCATTCGACTTCAATCACATTATTTAATTCATCCAATGTTTCATCGGGTGTTGTCCCATCACCAAGGATCAGGACACCATCCAATGTTTCTCCAAGATCGATTATCGTTGCATCGAGACGGGGATCACCGGGTTCGAATGAATTGCGTAAATCGAGCGAAGGCCTGTTAAAACCCCACCCCCTGTTAGGTGAACCCCTTACTCCCTGAGTGTTTGCATACTGGTTACCACCCGACCCTTCAACCTCCAGGGCACCCACCTCAAGGACCGACTCACTTCCATGTTCACCAGGCTTGCTGTTGGCATCGGCAAACAGAGCCTCAAGTTCGTATTCATCTGAATTGATCACCTCAAGAGCATATTTTTCTGCATTGACAAAATCGCCCTGGAATAAATATACCTTTGCCAGAAGCGATCTGGCAGCACCTCTTGTTACCCGTCCGATGTCCCCTGTTTCCAGGGCACTCTTTTCAGCCAGATTTTTCACAGCGTATAACAGGTCACTAATAATGAGATCATATATCTCCTCTTTTGTCGACCTGCAACTTTCAGAGGTGGATTGAGGGATAGTGATCATTGGAACCCCGCCCCAGGCTCTCACCAGGTCAAAGTAAAATAGTCCCCGAAAAAATTCTGCTTCTGCCACATAACGATTACGCAACACAGTATCCATCACGATCAGTGGTACTTTTGTAATAACAACATTTGCCCGTTTTATTCCCTGGTACAATGTGCTCCACCATCGGTCGAGACCATCCTGGGTGGATAAATGGGTAAAATTATCATACGGACCCACTGTGGGACGCTGATCATTTGGATTGCTTCCCTTATGCGAATCGTCCGACATGATGTCCAGAACAGGATAACCCCCTGAATGATAACCCCATTCGCGAATGGTCGAATAAACGGCATTTGTAGCCAGTAAAGCATCTGATTGACTGACAGGAAATTCTTCCTGTGTCAGCTCTCCCTGTGGATCCTTCTGGAGAAAATCTTCGCATCCGGATGTGAAAAACAGGAAGGGCAATAAGAAGAATTGATATTTTTATCGTGGTTTTCATCTTGTTCAGAAAGTCAGATTGACGCCAATTGAATATGTTGATGTAATGGGGTAAATACCAAAATCAATCCCGTTGGATAACACATCGTAGCTTCCAATTTCCGGTGAGTACCCTGTGAATTTGCTCAGGGTAAAGAGGTTTGATCCTTTGATATAAACCCTTAATTGTTGTATTAACTCTTTCTTAATGAGTGAAGAAGGCATGGTATAACCCAAAGTCACGCTCCTTAGTCTGACGAATGAACCATCCTGAATGAACCGGTCGGAAGGGGTGTAATTATATCCTCCAAACGACGGTTTTGGTTCCGTATCGCTGGTTCCAGGACCGGTCCACCGGTCGAAGACATGTTTCTCGAAGTTATATGGATCAGGCCTGACAACTTCCTTCCCATTGAAAATCTTATTACCTGTCTGCCCCTGAAAATCTAAATGAAAAGTCAATTCCCTTGTATTCAGCCTCAGCATTGAATCCAAAAATAAACTTCGGTATAGGCGATCCAATGTAAGTTCTGTCAAGCCCGTCCAATATCCCGTCGTTGTTAACATCGACAAACCGGAGGTCCCCTGCTTCTGCCTGTGAAGAGTGAGGATAATCATCAAGTTCTTCATTGGTTTGGAAGATGCCATCGGTCTTATATCCGTAGAAAGCCCCGATAGGTAATCCCTCACGGCTAAGTGTAACAGGTCTGCCATCACCCAGGTAGCCTCCGATCAGAACAGAATCTACTCCGCTGTTACTACCACCGATGCTCAATACTTCATTATGAATGGTAGATCCGAGAATTCCTATCTTGTAATTGAAATCGCCGCTGCTTTCTTTCCAGCTCAGGTTAAATTCGAATCCGCTGTTCAGTACCGAAGCAGCATTATACCGTACTTTTTGTCCCTGTCCGTTTCCAAGATGACCCGGAGTGGAGAGTTCCACAAGAATATCATCTGTCTTACGGTGATAATAGTCAAATTCACTCGTCAGTCTGTTATTGAAAAATCCAATCTCTGCTCCCAGGTCTGTCTGGGTGGTGCTCTCCCACTTCAGGTCAGGATTACCGTTCTTACCGTAGGAAGCCGCAGGCAGGGGAGCATCCGGATTACCCAGCACTGCAAGCAGGTCTGACTGAACTCTCGAATAACGGTCATAATAGCTGATCTTCTCATTGCCAATAATGCCCCAGCTGCCCCTGACTTTCAGGCTCGAAATGAAATGGAATCGACTTCATAAACGCTTCTCTCCCTACATTCCATCCGACAGCAAATGAAGGGAAATTGGAAAACCTGTTTTCTTTTTCAAATTTTGATGAACCGTCCCGCCTGAATGTAAAGGTTAGAATGTATTTGTTGCTCAGGGTATAATTGGCCCTGAATAGGTAGGAGATCATTGAATAGTACTGGCCAGGATCGACCCCGTTATATATGGATTGGATCTTATTGACATTATTGGCAGGGTCGTAAATGTACGAGGGATTGATGTACCAGAAATCTTTCCCGTCACGTATTACGTTCTCTCCGGATAATACTCATTGACTCAGAGGATGTCTCCTGCATTGTATAACCCGCAACAATATCAAGGGCATGGATATCGTGGAAGATTTTATTGAAATTGAGTGTGTTTTCCCAGAGCCAGTTAAGGTTTTCAGAATTTCCTTTATAGATATCGCTGAGAACATTCTGCTGCTGGGAAGCGGTTCCGTCGGGATTATATACGGTATAAGCCGGAGTGAAGCTGTTGTATTTATTGTAGGAAGCATCAATCCCAAGGCTTGACTTAAAGGTGAATGATTTCAAAAAGGTTGCTTCTGCAAAAATATTCCCAACACCACGAATTCCCTTCCCAAAGTTGTTCGAATAAGAAAGATCGGCCAGAGGATTTCCAACATTATACACTACAGCATAGGAACCATCCTCATAATAAGGTTCCAGTAAAGGTTGTGCACGGTAAACAGAATAGGTGACGTTTGGTGCATTTTCCTGCCTGAAAGGCGCAATAGTCAGATTATTACCAAGCCTGAAGTGGGGAGTTAAATTATATGTATTGTTCAGCTTAAGCGTGAAACGATTGTAACTCGATTTATCAATGATCCCATCCTGGATGAACATGCCAATACCTACATAATACTGGGTGAGTTTGGTTGCGCCGGTAATTGAAAACTGGTGATTCTGAACAGGTGCGGTATTGAATATCAGGTCCTGCCAGTCGGTGTTGGGAACAAGATCCACATTATTATACGATCCGGGAATGATTTCATTGGATATAACAGCAAACTCTCTTCCGTTTAGCAGGTCAATCTTTTTTGCCAGGCTTTGGATTCCAAACTCCGAGCTGAAATTAAAACTGGCCTTTTCCTGGCCTATTGTTCCTGTTTTTGTTGTGATGATAATTACACCGTTTGCTCCCCTTGATCCGTAAATAGCTGTAGCAGAAGCATCCTTCAGAACTTCCATGGAAGCTATATCAGAAGTGTTGAGGAAGGAGATATCGTCCAGGATAACTCCGTCGACGACAAAGATGGGAGAAGAGTTGTTAAAAGTGCCTACTCCACGTACCCTTATTGTAGCTCCTGCTCCGGGTGCCCCCGAGGTGCTGCTGACCTGCACCCCTGTCGCCTTACCCTGGAGACTTTGCGCAGGGTTCAGTGAAGTTATTTTTAACAGGTCCTCAGTTTTTACAGAACTTACAGAGCCGGTAAGGTCACTTTTCTTTACCTTACCATAACCGATCACAACAACCTCATCCATTAAGCTTGGTATCAACATTCATAGTGACATTTATAAGAGTTCTGTTACCGACGAACTCTTTAAGAGTAGTCATTCCCATCATTCTGAAAACCAGCGTATCGGCAGGCTGTGCCGCAATATGCTGTAACTGCCATCAACACCGGAAAAAGTTCCACGGAGGGTGTTTATATACCTGTACTGAAACCCCTGGCAGAGGAGTGTCTCAGGTCATCCGTCACTTTCCCGCGTAATCACCATCTGTGCATTTATCTGCAAAGCGCTTAGTAATGAAATGAAAAGCACAAATAACCTTCTTCATAAGTTTGAATGGATTTTCACACCATAAAGGTCGATACCACTCCAAATGATAAGTATTACATAACTTTTGAAAAAAGTTACATAATTTACAGATTGCATTGCCATTATAGTTTACTGCACCGGAGCTGAGTTTATTGACAGGCATTGCAAGCCAAAGCTTTTTCTAAAAAAAAAGACCCCTTACGGAGCCTCTTTGAACTTTTTCTTTAATTCACAAATTATACCTTATCATAAATCATCTTTGTGATTTCTTCACCATTTGGACCCTGTCTTGTTGATGATACTGTAAGTGTTTTTACGTCAGTAAGTGCCCACACTTCTGTTGATTTCATTGTAGTGGGCTCACCATTCACGTCCATGGTTCTTGAGGTTTCAATAGTAAGAGACTTTCCGTCAGAAGACCAGTTTGCAACTGATTTGCTGTCGCCTCTTGTTGATGTGTTTATACTCTCTTTTCCGTCCAGAGTATATTTCAGAATCGTTTTTGTGGAGTTAACATCCTGAGCTGCCATTGTTCTTTCAACAGTCAGGAGATTAGAATCCTGTACAGCAATGAAATTGCCGCCACCCATTCTCATGCCGTCTTTTGGCTGAGTGCTTTTTTCGGTATTTAAAGTCCATGTGCCGGCAAAATCAGTCAGGCCTGCCTGCGCATTGACAACCAGAACTCCCATAACGAAAACCATTACTAATAATACTTTTTTCATTTCTTGAATTTTAAATTGTGAATGAATTTTCACGATG